>JAFEFT010000036.1:31027-131488 GCA_018240435.1 Pseudomonadota bacterium | reverse complement strand
GCGCTCCGCGCCACCTCCGCCTTCTTTGGGGCAGGCTCTTCTCCCGCTGGGAGAAGGGCAAGCCAGAAAAAGGAAAAGCCAATGCCCGCCCCATCACTCCGGGTTGCGGAAGTCTCTGGATCGCCTGGCCATCATGCGCAGCGCCACGCCGTCGGGAAGGTATTTGAGCAATCGCGCGATGGTTCGGTTGAGCCGTCCCGGCACGCACACGATCTGGCCGCGTTCGACGGCGTCCACGCCGATCTTCGCTACCACATCGGCCTGCATCCACATCCGCGGCGGCATCTTCGACACCCGCTGGCGAGTGCCGGTGACGTCATGGAATTCGGAATACGTGAACCCCGGGCACAGCGCACACACGTGTACCCCGGTGGTCTCGTTCTCCAGTGCCAGCGATTGCGAGAACTTGATCAGGAAGGCTTTGCTGGCACCGTACATCGTGTGCCCGGCCGAACCGGGCACCAGCCCGGCCAGCGAGGCGACATTGAGGATGCGGCCATGCCGGCGCTGCTGCATCGCCGGCAGGAAGCGATACGTCAGCTCGCACGGCGCCGTCAGCAACACGTGCAGGAAGTCCGCGTGGGTGCTCCACGTCGGCGTGAGGAATTGTCCGGGCACGCCGTAGCCGGCATTGTTGACCAAGGTGTCGACATGCAGGCCCAGCGCCTGCACCTGCGCGAACAGCGCTTCCGGCACGGCGGGGTCGGCGAGGTCGGCGGCGAGCACGGTGCAGGGCACGCGCGCCTGCAACTCGTCGGCGAGCGCCAGCAGGCGGTCTTCGCGGCGGGCGGTGAGGATCAGCGGTTTGCCGCGCCGCGCATATTCACGCGCAATCTCGGCACCGATGCCGCTCGAAGCACCGGTGACGAGGGCGTGGCCGGCCGCGGTCACGGGTGGGATCTCGGCTGAGGGCATCGCGGCCTCCTGAGGATGGCGTGGCGGAAGCGACGGTGCGGCGGCGAGCCGTCGTGTGTGCGGGTCGGGCGTGCGCGCGTGTCGAGCGTGCGTGCATTGCCGATGCTTCGCTCGACCCGATATCCTAGGCGATTATCCGCGATCCAGGGAGACCGCCATGCGTCGTCGTATCGTCGCCGGCAATTGGAAAATGAATGGCGATCGCGCCTTCGCCCAAGCCTTGCTGGACGAAGTGGCAGCGAGCCGGAGGCCGCCGGGTGTCGAGGTGGTGATCCTGCCGCCGGCCCTGTACATCGGCGAATTGATCGCCCGTTATTCCCGCTTCGGGCTGGGTTTTGGCGCCCAGGACGTGAGTGCGAACGAGTCGGGCGCCTTCACCGGCGAGATCTCGGCGCGGATGGTGCACGACGTCGCCTGTCGCTACACCCTCGTCGGCCATTCCGAGCGCCGCGAATATCACCAGGAAGACAATCGCCTCGTCGCCGAGAAGTTCGTCGCCGCGCACAAGGCCGGGCTGACGCCGATCCTGTGCGTGGGCGAGACCTTGCAGCAGCGCGAAGCCGGCCAGACCGAATGGGTCATCGGCCGCCAGATCGAGGCGGTGCGCGAACTGGCCGGGCCCGATGCGCTGGGTGCGGCAGTGATCGCCTACGAACCGGTGTGGGCGATCGGTACCGGTCGCACCGCGACGCCGCAGCAGGCGCAGGAAGTGCACGCCTTCATCCGTGGCGAGGTGGCCGCCGGAAATGCTAGTATTGCCAGCTGGCTGCCGATCCTCTATGGCGGCAGCGTGAAGGCTGCCAACGCCGCCGAGCTGTTCGCGCAGGCGGATGTCGATGGCGGCTTGATCGGCGGTGCGTCGCTGACGGCGAAGGAATTCCTCGCCATCATCGCCGCCGCGGCCCGGTCCGGCGGCGGTTCCGACAAGACGGTGCGCTCGATGCGTCACGTCTGACGGTTTTTTCGAGCGCGCAAGCGTTCCGGCGCCGATCGCGGGTGCCGGTGCGGGCGGCGCCCCTGTGGTTTCCAATCCAGAATCGACGGCATGCTTCTGATCATCGTCAACGTGATTTTCGTCCTCAGCGCGGTCGCCATGACCGTGCTGATCCTGCTCCAGCAAGGCTCCGGTGCGGCGGCCGGCTCGGGTTTCGGCGGCGGCGCCTCGGCGACGGTGTTCGGTGCCCGTGGTTCGGCCAACTTCCTGTCCAAGGCCACCAAATGGCTGGCGGTGGTGTTCTTCTCGGTCAGCCTCGGCCTTGCGTGGTACGCCAATCACGCCGGCGGCAAGGCCACCTCGTCGAGCGATCTGGGCATCATGGGCATGGCCACGCAAGTCGCTTCGCCGGCCTCGCCCGCCAGCGCAACGCCGTCCGCTCCCGCGCCGTCGCCTGCCGCGTCGCCTGCCGGCGCCACGCCGGCGATACCCGCGCCAACCTTGCCGGCCTCGCCGGCGCAGCCGAACGCATCGTCGGCGACCCCGGCCATTCCCGCGCCGCAGCCGGTGGCCTCGCCAGCGCAGCCGGCCGGCAGCGGCAAGTAAGGCTCGGCAAACGGGACGAACGAGGATAAGATACGCAGCCCGCGCCGTCGGCACGGGTCATGAATTGCCCAGGTGGCGGAATTGGTAGACGCACTACCTTGAGGTGGTAGCGACTTCGGTCGTGGAGGTTCGAGTCCTCTCTTGGGCACCACACAATGCTTCATGCAGCACTTGCAACCCGCCGCCATGGCGGGTTTTGTTTATTCGGCACGACCAGGGCAACGCTGGCTGAACCGGCGACTTGAAAGCGCGTGCGCGCGTCCGCAGATGGTGTGCAAGGCGGCGCCGCCGCCATCACCCGATCAGGAGTTGGCCATGAATGCACATCGTTTTGCACCCTCACTGCGCAACTGGAATGGCGTGGGCTTCAGCGACGAGATGAAGCAGGTGTTCGACAAGTTCTTCGGCGAGGCCGATGGCGAGTCGAACGTCGTCACCAGTCAGTGGGCGCCGCCTGTGGACATCCGCGAAGAAGCCGATCGCTTCGTCATCTTCGCCGACATCCCCGGCGTCGAGCCCAAGGACATCGAAATCCACATGGACAAGGGCTTGCTCACCATCAAGGGTGAGCGCACTGCCGAAAGCCGCAAGGAATCCGACCGCTACTCGCGCGCCGAGCGCGTGCACGGCAGCTTCTACCGCCGCTTCGCGCTGCCGGACAGTGCCAACGCCGACGGCATTGCCGCGACCGGAAAGAACGGCGTGCTGGAAGTGAGCATTCCGAAGAAGCCGGAAACCACGCCGCGGCGCATCCAGGTGAGCTGACGGCAACGCCGTTCGCGGCGACGCGATCGGCGCCGCGCCCGGCGTCGATCGGCACGCGCGGCGTGAAATGCGGCACCATGACGGCCCGCGCCTGCGTTCGCGGGCCGTCGTCGTTTGCGGGCGCGGCGCGGCCGGCGCTTGGCGTCGGCGGCAAATTTTCGAGGGGGAACGATGGAGTTCAAGGATTACTACAAGATCCTCGGCCTGGAGGCGGGTGCCGGCGACGCCGAAATCAAGGCGGCGTATCGCCGGCTGGCGCGCAAGTATCATCCGGACGTGAGCAGGGAAGCCGGCGCCGAGGACAAGTTCAAGGCGATCAACGAGGCCTACGAGGTGCTGCGCGATGCGCAAAAGCGCGCCGCCTACGACCAGTTGCGTGCACGCGGCTACAAGCCCGGCGATGATTTCCGGGCGCCGCCGGATTTCGGCGACTGGCAAGGCGCGCATGGCGGACGCGAATTCCGTTTCGATTTCGGCGGCGACGGTGGCGGTCGCGGTGGCGGCTTCAGCGATTTCTTCGAGTCACTGTTCGGCGGGCGCGGTCGTGGTCGGCCGGCCGGGGCCGGCTTTGCATCCGATGCCGAGGCCGATGCCGGGCAGGCCGTGCGCGCCAAGCTGCTGGTGCCGCTGGAGACGGTGTTCGCCGGCGGCAGTCATCGCATCCAGATCGACGATCGCGTGCTGGATGTGAAGATTCCCGCCGGCATCAAGCCGGGGCAATCGATCCGCCTGGCCGGGCAGGGCGCACGTCGTCGCGGCGGCGCCGGCGATCTGCTGCTGGAGGTCGAATACGCACCGCACGCGCAGTTCGAGGTCGATGGCAGCAACGTCGTCTACACCTTGCCGCTGGCGCCGTGGGAAGCGGCGCTGGGCGCGAGCGTGAGCGTGCCCACGCTCGGCGGCGCGGTGGAGTTGAAGATTCCGCCGGGCAGCGACAGCGGCCGACGCTTGCGCCTGAAAGGTCGAGGCCTGCCCGGCAAGCCCGCCGCTGGCGATCAGCTGGTGGAGATCGAGATCCATGTGCCGAAGGCGGAAACCGCCGCGCAGAAGGATCTGTATCGGCAGATGGCCACGGCATTCACGTTCGACCCGCGCAGCGGCTGAGCGGCGGTGCGCCTTTCTGCCGCCAAGGCTGGCCACGAATGACCGGCACTGGCGCGATCGCGCGATGATCGATCCAGACGCTGATCGCTGACGCTGGCGGCACGAGTGCCCGCGCCGCTGCGAGCCGATCACGCGTGTGCCGGTGTGGCGATGAATGCCGGTTCAGTCGAATCGTCGTGTCGTGCTGGTCGCGCTGGTGCCGCGGCCGTAAAATGCGCGCTTGGCCCGAACCTGAAGGCACCGCGTGAACAAGACCGTGAAGAAGGCTGGCACCGCTGACACCCGCGCCGCTGCAACCAGCAAGCCGGCCGCCGCCCAGTCGGCCGCTGCCAAGTCGGCCGCCGCGAAATCCGCAACCCGGCCGGCGTCCAAAGCCATCGTGAAATCCGCGCCGGCGCCAGCGCGGGCGGCGGCTTCGACGGCCGTCGCCGGCGCCAATCCGGCCGATTTGCTGGCCGCCGTGCAGCGTGGGCGTTCCGGCAAGGATGCCGGCTACCTGCGGTTCTGCGAGCGCCTGTTCGATCGCGTCGCCCGCGATGATCTTGCCGCGCGGGCGCCGGCGGACTGGTTGGCGATCGGTGCCGGCCTGTTCGAATTGATGCAGGCCCGCAAGCCACGCACGCCGGTGGTGCGCGTGTTCAATCCGGAGCTGAAGAAGGATGGCTGGTCGAGCCCGCACACCGCCATCGAGATCGTCAACGACGACATGCCTTTCCTCGTCGACAGCGTGTCGCTGGCGATGACGCGCGCCGGTCTGAGCGTATCGATGCTGATGCATCCGGTGCCGGCGGTGACGCGCGATGCGCGCGGCAAGTTGCTGGCGGTGGGCGAGGGCAAGCCCGAGTCGATCATCCACCTGGAGGTCGAGCGGCTGCCCGATGCGGCGGCGCTCAAGGCGATGCAGGCCAAGGTGCTGGCGGTGCTGGCCGACGTGCGTGCCAGCGTCGAGGATTGGTCGGCGATGCGCAATCGCATGGTGCAGATCGCCGATGAACTGCCGATGCGGGCGTTGCCGGTCGACGAACATCGGCGCAGCGAAATCCGCGCCTTCCTGCGCTGGGCGGCCGAGGACCATTTCACTTTCCTCGGCTACCGCGAATATCGCGTCGTCAAGCAGGGCAAGGAAGACATGCTCGTCGCCGTCGAAGGCAGCGGACTGGGCGTGCTGCGCGACGACATGCGCCCGGCGCGTTCGCGGCCGGCCGGTGCGTTGGCCGCCAACCAGCCCGGCGGCGCCGGCCATCCGCTGATCCTGACCAAGACCAATGCGCGCGCAACCGTCCACCGCGATGGCTACATGGATTACATCAGCGTGCTGGCCTACGACGACAAGGGCAAGGCGGTGGTCGAGCAGCGCTTCATCGGCCTGTACACCTCCAGCGCCTACAGCCGCCGGCCGTGGGACATTCCGGTGGTGCGCGATCGCTACGAGCGGGTGATGAACCGCTCCGGTTTCGGGCCGAGCAGCCACAACGGCAAGGCGCTGCGGCACATCCTCGAAAACCTGCCGCGTGACGAGTTGTTCCAGGCCGGTGCCGACCAATTGCTGGCCACCAGCATGGGCATCCTCGCCCTGCTCGATCGCGGCCGCAGCCGTCTGTTCCTGCGCCGCGATCGCTACGGGCGCCTCTTTTCGGCGCTGGCCTACATTCCGCGCGATCGTTTCAATACCTATGTCCGCGAACGCATCGAAGCGCTGTTGATCGACGCGCTCGATGGCGAGCGCGTCGACACCAATCTGCTGGTCGGCGAATCCTCGCTGGCGCAGATCCACATGATCGTGCGCCCGCGCACGGCGGAGTTGCGCCAGGTCGATACCGCCTTGCTCGATGCCGAGGTGGCGAAGATCGTGCGCGACTGGCGCGACGAGTTGCGCGAACGGCTGCTGGCCGCGCACGGCGAAGACGAAGGCGCGCGGCTGGCGACGCGGTGGATTCCGCTGCTGCCGGTCGCTTACGTCGACGCGGTGACGCCGGCCGGCGTGATCGCCGACCTGCGCCAGATCGAGCGCCTGCAAGGCCCGAACGATCTGGAGCAGCGTCTGTACCGCGATCCGGGCGATGCCAATGCGCTGCGTTTCAAGTTGATGCGCATCGGCGACACCATCCACCTGTCCGACGCGCTGCCGATGATGGAGAACATGGGCCTGCGCGTGCTCTCCGAGCATCCCTACGAGATCGAACTGGGCGACGGGCGCACCTTGCACATCCAGGATTTCGAAGTGCAAAGCGCGATGCCGGTCGACATCGAGGCGGTCGGGCGCACGTTCGAAGAGGCGTTCGAGCACATCTGGTCGGGAGCGGCCGAAAGCGACGGCTTCAACCGCCTGCTGCTGGGCGCGCGCCTGAGCTGGCGGCAGGTGGCGATGCTGCGCGGCTATTGCAAATACCTGCTGCAGACCGGGGTGCCGTTCTCGCAGGCCTATGTCGAGGCCACGCTCAACCGCTATCCGTTGATCGCCCGCCTGCTGGTGGAGTTGTTCGAATCGCGCTTCGACCCGGCGCACAGCGCCGGCAAGGACGGCCGTGGCAGCCACGACGAGGCGATGCGCGAGAGTTTGCGCGCCGAACTGGAGGCGATCACGCCGCCGGCGCTGCGCCAGGCGGCCGCCACCCTCACCGAGGAAGTCGCCTACGCCCGCGCGCTCGATCGCGACGCCCAGATCGACGCTTGCACCGATGCGCTGGCGCTGATGCTGGAGAACGTCGCCAGCCTCGACGAGGATCGCATCGTGCGCAGTTATCTGGGCGTGATCAACGCCACCTTGCGCACCAGTTACTACCAGCTCCACGACGGCGCCGCGCGCGAATACATCAGCTACAAGTTCGATTGCGCCAAGGTGCCCGACTTGCCCAAGCCGCGCCCGTACCGCGAGATCTTCGTGTACGCCCCGCGCGTGGAGGGCGTGCACCTGCGCTTCGGGCCGGTCGCGCGTGGTGGTCTGCGCTGGTCGGATCGGCGCGAAGATTTCCGCACCGAGGTGCTGGGCCTGGTCAAGGCGCAGATGGTGAAGAACACGGTGATCGTGCCGGTCGGTTCCAAGGGCGGTTTCTTCGTCAAGCGCCCGCCGGTCGGCGGCGACCGCGACGCCCAACTGGCCGAGGGCATCGCCTGCTACAAGCTGTTCATCAACGGCCTGCTCGACATCACCGACAACATCATCGACGGCAAGACGGTGCCGCCGCATGCGGTGGTTCGCCACGACGGCGACGATCCCTACCTCGTCGTCGCCGCCGACAAGGGCACTGCCAGCTTCTCGGACATCGCCAACTCGGTCAGCGCCGCGCACCACTTCTGGCTCGGCGATGCCTTCGCCTCCGGCGGTTCGGTCGGCTACGACCACAAGGGCATGGGCATCACCGCGCGCGGTGCGTGGGAATCGGTCAAGCGGCACTTCCGTGCGCTCGGTCGCGATTGCCAGAGCCAGGATTTCACTTGCGTGGGCATCGGCGACATGTCCGGCGACGTGTTCGGCAACGGCATGCTGCTCTCACGCCATACGCGACTGCTGGCGGCGTTCGACCACCGCCACATCTTCCTCGACCCGAATCCGGATGCCGAGCGATCGTTCGTCGAGCGCGAGCGCATGTTCAAGCTGCCGCGCTCGTCGTGGGCCGACTACGACAAGTCGCTGATCAGCGAAGGTGGCGGCGTGCATCCGCGCAGCGCCAAGGCGATCCGCATCACCCCGCAGGTGCGCGCCGCGCTCGACATCGCCGAGGGCGTCGAGCAGCTCACTCCGGCCGAACTGATGTCGGCGATCCTCAAGGCGCCGGTCGACCTGCTGTGGAATGGCGGCATCGGCACCTACGTCAAATCGTCGGCCGAAAGCCATGCCGACGTCGGCGACCGCGCCAACAACGCCTTGCGCGTCAACGGTGGCGAGCTGCGCTGCAAGATGGTCGGCGAGGGCGGCAATCTCGGCTGCACCCAGCGCGGCCGCATCGAGGCGGCGCAGGTCGGGGTGCTGCTCAACACCGACTTCATCGACAACTCGGCTGGCGTGGATACCTCCGACCACGAAGTCAACATCAAGATCCTGCTCAACGATGCGGTGCGCCGAGGTGAACTGACCGAAGCCAGGCGCAACGCGCTGCTGGCGAAGATGACCGACGAAGTCGGGCAGCTGGTGCTGATGGACAACTACCGGCAGAACCAGACGCTGAGCCTGATGGAGCGGATGAGCGTGGCCCGGTTGGGCTCCAAGCAGCACTTCATCCGCACCCTGGAAAAGCAGGGCCTGCTCGATCGCCAGATCGAGTTCCTGCCGTCCGATGCCGAGATCGCCGATCGCAAGGCGCTGGGGCAGGGGCTGACGCGGCCGGAGCTGGCGATCCTGCTGTCGTACGCGAAGATCGTGATCTTCCAGCAGTTGCTCGATTCGGACGTGCCCGAGGACGACTTCCTGTCGCGCGAACTGGTGCGCTACTTCCCCGAGCCGCTGCACGAGAAGTACAAGGCGCACATGCATCGCCATCGCCTGCGCCGTGAGATCATCACCACCGTCGTCACCAACTCGATCGTCAACCGCGCCGGCGCCACCTTCATGCTGCGCATGCAGGAAGATACCGGCCGTTCTCCGGGCGAGGTCGCCAAGGCGTTCACCATCACCCGCGAAACGCTCGATGCGCGCCATCTGTGGGCGCAGATCGACGCCCTCGACGGCAAGCTGCCCGAGTCGGTGCAGATCGACGCCCTGCAGGTGATCTGGAATCTGCAACGGACTTTCACGCGCTGGTTGCTGGCGCGGCCCGGGGCGATTCCGGACATCGCCACCGCGGTCGAGCGCTACCACGACGGCTTCCGCGACATCCGCGCCGGTGCCGGCATCCTGCCCGATTCGCAGCGCCCGGCCTATGTCGCATCGATCCGCGACTGGAAGGACAAGGGCCTGCCCGACGACTTGGCCGGGCAGATCGCGGCATTGCCGTATCTGGGCCCGTGCAGCGACATCATCGAAATCGCGCGCGAGCGCAAGCTCAAGGTGGTGGACGTGGCGCGGGTGTATTTCCGCCTCGGCGACGTGCTCAACCTGCCGTGGCTGAGCGGGCAGATCGACGGCCTGAAGGTCGACGGCCGCTGGCATGCCGTCGCCCGCGGCGTGCTGCGCGACGAACTGGCGCACCACCAGCGCGTGCTGGTGGAGCAGGCGCTGGCGATGCCGGGTGCGCAGGCCGATGGCAAGGTCAAGGCCTGGGTCGAACGCGACGATGCCTCGCTGCGCTTCACGCTGTCGATGCTGGCCGAACTGGCGGCGCAGAAGACCCTCGATTACCCGACGGCCTCGGTGGCCGTCCAGCGCCTGTCCCAGCTCGCATCGAGGGGCTGAGGAGCGGCGCTCGCGGATCACCGATCCGCGCCGCGACGAAGGCCGCCCGCGCGTTGCCGGAGGACAGGGGACAGAGGACAGAGGACAGAGGACAGAGGACAGAGGACAGAGGACAGAGGGCAGAGGACAGAAAGCCGGAAGCCGAAAGCCGGAAGCCGGAAGCCGGAAGCCGGAAGCCGGAAGCCGGAAGCCGGAAGCCGGAAGCCTGGAATCCGAATGCGGGCTCCGATTTGCGCTCTGTCAGGCCTGCGTCCCTGTTGCGCCCGGCATCGACGGCGGGGTCACCGCGCCGCCGGAGATGATGAAGGTCATCGCCTGGTCGACGGTCCAGTCGGTGGTGATCAGGTCCTCGACCGGTACCACCAGCAGGTAGCCGCCGGTCGGGTTGGGCGTGGTCGGCACGAACACGGCGGCGAGTTGGCGACTGGTTGCATCCTCGCGCAGGGTGCGGGTGACGAAGCCGACGGTTTTCGCGCCCGGATGCGGAAACGGCACCAGCACCACCCGCTGGCCGCTGCCGGAGGGCGAGGACATCATGTCCAGCAGTTGCCGCGAACTGCCATATACCGTCTTGGCCAGCGGGATGCGGCGGATCGCCGCTTCGAACCAGGCCAGCAGGCGCTGCCCGGCGACGCGGCGAGTCAACAGGCCGACGGCGAGGATCAGCAGCACGGTGGCGATCACGCCGATCGCGGTCAGCGCCCACGGCTGGGCCAGCCAGCCGGCATCGGGATGGGCGCGGGCGAATTCGACCAGCAATGGCCCGACCCAGGGCCGGCTGAGGTCCGAGAGCAGCCCGAACACGAAGGTGAACACCACCCACGTCAGCCACAGCGGCAGCAGCGTCAACAGGCCGGTGACGAACAGCCCGCGCACGATGGTCAGGGGCGATTCGGGCGGTGGCCGATCGGGCGCGGTCGGCATCGTCAACGGCGTGGGTCGATCACGCGCACGACGCGGAAGCCGACGTCGTCGTTGCCTTGGCTGGCATCGTGGCTGCCGCCGTGCCCGGCAATGGTGCGATCCAGCAACCATTCGCCGCCGCCGCCGGTGATGCCGCCTTGGCTGCGGGCCGCCTGCAAGTCGGCGGCGGTCGCCAGCCGGTAGTGGTTGCCGGTGTGCGTGCCCAGCCATTGCGTGTAGGCGTTGGCATCGTTCCAGCTCACGCAGACCACCGGCTGCTCGCTGGTCACGCTGAAACCCGGATCGCTCCAGGTCTTGCGACCGGTTGCCGGTGCCGGTTTGCCGCCGACGCAGGCCGAGGCCGGGCGCCGGGTGGCGTTGACGAATTCGGCGTATTCGTGACGGGTCACCGGGGCGCGCGCGACCGCCACCTGCGGCGCCCGCGGCGAGGCTTTGGGCAGCACGACGTAGCCGGCAGCCAGCGAATTGAGCAAGGCGGCACTGGCCGCCGCGTTGGCCGCTTCGGCGGAGGCCTGCTGGTTGGCGGCCAGCGCATGGCGATAGACATCGGTCAGATCGATTTGCCGGCTCAGCGATTCGGTGCGTTTGAGCGCGAGCTTGTCGGTGATCGAGCGTTCGGCCTGTACGCGACGATCGATCGCCCCGGACAGGATCGCCCGGACTTCCCGCCATACCGGCGCGTCACGGCCGATGGTGGCATCGGCCAGTTGCAGCGACTTGAGGCGATCGTCGAGCACGCGCGGATCGTGGTGTTCGACGATCGCCTGCGCTTCGCGCGCCGCTAGCGCCTTGAGCACGTCGCCAACCAGCACGCGGCTGCCGTCGCTGCCGGGGGAGAGCTTCCAGACCATGCGCGCCAGATCGACGGCATTGGCGTCGGCCGGGCTGGTCAGATCGCCCTTGCGCAGGGCTTGCCGGGCGGCGGCGAGCATGGTGGCGTCGGGCGAATCGGAGGCGCCGCTGGCGGGCGGCGTGACCGCCGCGGCGGGCCTCGGCACCGGAGGGGCAACTGTCGACGGCGGCGCCCCTGAGGCGCTGGCGAGCGGCGGCGCCGGGCGATGACTGGTGGCAGCGCCGGATGGCATGCGATCGGTCGCGACCTGCGCATGATCGCCGTCGCGGCCGCCTGCCCACGGCAGATGATCGCGCGCGGCATACAGCCCGATTGCCACGACCGCCACGATCGCCGCTGCGATCAGGCTGCGATGGCTATGGCCGCTGTCGCTGGCAGCCGCGGCGTGACCGCGCCAGAGCCGCCCGAAAAACCGGCGACGGGTACGGCGCTCGATGCGATTGGTCGCCTCCAGCATCTGCCTTGCATCGCGGTAGCGCTGGTCGGGCGATTTGGCCATCGCCTTGTCGATGAAAAACTGCCAATGGCGCTTGCTGGCCGGCAACGACGGGATGGGGCTTTGCGCATGCAGCAATGCCAGTGCCAGCGCATCGGGCGCCTGATACGGCAGGTGTCCGGTCAGCAATTCGTAGGTGAGCACACCGACGCCGTACAGGTCGGCACGGCCATCGACGACATCGCCACGGGCCTGTTCGGGTGCCATGTAGCCAGAGCTGCCCACGGCCAATCCGGCGGTGGTGATGCGGCTGGTGTCGCGGCGGCTGGTGGCGATGCCGAAATCGGTGAGCAGCGGGCGGTCGGCGATGTCGTAGAGCACGTTGGCGGCCTTGACGTCGCGATGGACAATGCCGCGCTGGTGCGCGTAGTCGAGCGCCGACAGCAAGGCGCGCAACACGCGGATGATCGCGGTTTCGTCGTTGCGCAGGTCGCGCTGGCCGAGATCGCCGTTGGCGAGAAACGGCATGATGTAGTACATCCGCCCGTCGCGGGTGCGACCGACCTCGTAGATCGCCACAATGCACGGATGGCTGAGTTGGGCGATGGTGCGCGCCTCGTTCTCGAAGCGCTGCTTGCTGACCTCGTCTTTCAGGCCGGCGCTTTCCATGACCTTGATCGCCACCGGCCGATCCAACGATTCCTGCGTCGCCAGATACACCGCGGCCATGCCGCCCTCGCCCAGGCGTTTGCGCACGCGATAGCCGGGAATCTGCGGGAACCCCACGGCCGTGGCGTCCGCGGATGCGGCTGAATCGGCAGGTGGCGTGGCAGGGCGAGGCATGGGCCTTGGGGCAGCAGCCGGAGCTGGTGTTGTCGGCAGCATACGGCAGGCAGAGGGCGCCCGGAAAGCGTCGCCGGGCTAGTTCGCCGCCGTGCGGCGGCCAAGGATTTCGACCAGACGGAAGCCGAGATCATCGTAGGCGGCGTCGGCCGGGCGCTGGCCGGGATCGGCATCGTTGCCGCGCCCCTTCCACGAACGTCCGGCCACCCTGCGATGGCCGCAACCGCCGCTGCCGCAATCGGCCAGCCATTCACTGACGTTGCCGTCGAGCCCGTACACGCCGATCGCATTGGGCGCTCCGGACCGTGCCGGCGCCGTGCCGTGCTGGATTTCCACGCCACCCAGGCCGTGGGTGGCGAGCATCTGCCATTCGGCGGTCGAGAGCAGGCGATAACGCCGGTGATCGAGCTGGCCCCGCCAGCGCGCATAGGCATCGGCGTCGGCCCAGCTCACGCAGACCACCGGATGATCGCCCGCCTGCGCGAATCCGGGGTTGTTCCAGCTGTGATCGGCGGTGGCCGCAGCGGTCGCGGCCGGGGCGTAGCGGCGTTCGAAGGCGCGTCGCCACGGCGCGTGCGGCCGTCGTGGCGCCGCCACCGGCGCCTGCCACGGCTTGGGCTTGCCTTCGTGACAGGCGCTGGCAGGCCGGCCGGAATCGGTCATGAACTGCGCGAACTGGTTGCGGGTGACCTCGGTGGTCGCGACCGCCGCTGCGGGGAAAATGCCGATCGGCCCGTGCAGCTTGACGAACCCGCGATCGACCGGCAGCTCGTCGCTGCCATCGGGCTTGGGCGGCGCCGGCGGCGCCGATGCCGGGGTCGGTTTCGGCGCTGCCATCGCGATCGCCGGTGGCGGTCGGTTGGCCGGGCCGGGAGATGCCGGCGCGATGGTGGCCGGCAAGGCCGAGGCCAGACCCAGTTGCGCCGCCAACGCCTGCGTGCGTGCCAGTGCGTCCGGCGTGCCCGATGCCCCGGCCGCGCGCGCGGCCAGGGCGCGGCCGAGCATCGTGCGGTAGACCTTCCAGCCCGACGCCTGGGTGCCGACCGTGGCATTGGCGAACATCGTCGCCTTGTCGTCGATGGCGTGCAGGCGGCTATCGTTGCCGGCGGCGATGGCGCGCGATCCGGCGCGGCCCAGCGCCTGCAGCAGGTCGTTTGCCAGCGCCTTGTTGGCGGGCGTCGCCGGCGCCAGTTCCCATGCCGCCAGGGCCATGTCGACGGCGCTGCTGCCGGCCGGATCGATCAGCTCGTCGTGCGCCAGCCGCGCGTGCGCGCGGTCGGCGGCAACGGCTTCGGCGCTGGCGGTCGCCGCTGCCGGCGGCGGTGCGCTGGGTGCGGCCAGCACCGGAGGCGATGCCGGCGCCGGCATGGTGGTATCGGCACGCGCGCCGCTGGCGGGTGCTGCGGGGGCTGGCACCGACGCGCCGGTGACGGCAGCGCTGGCCACGGGAGGCGCCGGACTGTGCCACGGCAGGCGATCGCGCAGGGCGTAGCCGCCACCGGCGACGGCCAGCGCCGCGATCGCGCCGATCAACGCCAGCCGCCGTGCGGGCGAGGGCGCCGCGCTGGCGTTGCGCACCGGCATCGGGCGCAGGCGCAGCGGGCCACTGCGGCGGCCGATGCGATCGAGTGTGTCCAGCATCTGGCGGGCGTTGCCGAAGCGCTGCGCCGGATCCTTGGCCATCGCTGTATCGATGAAGCCCTGCCAGTGTTTTTTCGCCGCCGGCAGGCGCGGGATGTCCTTCTGTGCGTGCATCAGCGCCAGCGCCAGCGGATCGGTGGAGCGGAACGGCAACTCGCCGGTCAGCAGCTCCCAGGTGAGCACGCCGACGCTGTACAGGTCGGCACGGGCATCGACGGCGTCGCCGCGCGCCTGCTCGGGCGCCATGTAGCCGGCGCTGCCGACGGCGAAACCGGCGGTGGTGATGCGCACGTCCTCGTGGCGCGACAGGGCGATGCCGAAATCGGCCAGCAGTGGCCGGTCGTCGGCGTCGAACAGCACGTTTTCGAGCTTGACATCGCGATGCACGATGCCGCGCTGATGGGCGTAGTCCAGCGCCGACAACAAGGTGCGCAGGATGTGGATGATGCGCGTGTCGTCGTGCCCGAGATCGCGCTGCGCCAGATCGCCGTTGGGCAGGAACGGCATCGTGTAATACAGCCGGCCGTCGGCGGTGCGGCCGATCTCGTGGATCGCCACGATGTTGGGATGGCTGAGCCTGGCGATCGTGCGCGCCTCGTTCTCGAAGCGCTGCATGCTGGTTTCGTCGGCCAGCGCGCCGCGTTCCATCACCTTGACGCTGACCTCGCGGTCGAGCGCGAGCTGGTTGGCCAGATACACCTCGGCCATGCCGCCGCGGCCGAGCTTGCGGATCACCCGGTAACCGGGAATCTCGGGCAACACCGCGTTGTCGCCGGTGACATGCACGGCGGTGGCACGCGGATCGGACGGGTTGGTCGGCGGCACGACGGGCGGTTGGCGATCCATGATCGGGCTTCAGGCAGCATACGGCAGCGGGGCGCCGGCCGATAGCGCGAAAACCACCCCGGCGCCACCGGCCTGGCCGCGGCAACGAAGGCCGGTCGGCTGCGGTTGACCGCGACTGAACACGCCGGACGGCGTGCGTTCAGCTTGCCGTGCAGGTCAGAACAGCAGCGAGGACATCTTGCGGCGATACACGCCGACCAAGTCGGGATCGGCGACGACGCGGAAGGCATCGATCAGGGCGCGTTTGGGCAGGCCATCCTCGTAGCCGCGATTGCGACGCAGCATCTCGATGAATTGTTCGAGGCCGGCGCCGGCCTGGCCTTCCAGCAATTGCCGGGCGCCGAGCAGGTGGCGGGCGCGCAGGTCGTCGGGATTGGCGGCGATGGCCGCTGCCAGCGCGCCAGCCGGTGGCGCTCCGACGAGCAGGGCGGCAAAGCCCAGATGCGCACGCGCGCGCAGGCTGCGATCGTCGGTGGCGAGATTGGCGGGCAGGGCATCGAGCAGCGAACTGGCCTCGGCGGTGGCGCCGGTGGCAAGCAGCGCCAGCGCCAGATCGAGCTTGAGCTCGTCCTTGCCCGGCTCGGCGGCGACGGCCGCGCGCAGACGCACCACGTCGGCGTGCGGATCGACGGCCACGGCTGCCGGTTCGGGTTCGGGTTGGGGTTCGGCCGCCGCCGGCACGATGCCGTGCCGTTGCAGGAACTGCCGCACCTGCCCTTCCGGCAGCGCACCCTGAAAGCCGTCGATGGGCTGGCCATCCTTGACGAGAATGACGGTCGGAATCGAGCGGATCTGGAATGCCGCGCCGAGCTCCTGTTCCTTGTCGACATCGACCTTGGCCAGGCGGAAGGCGCCATTGAACTCGGCGGCGAGTTTTTCGAGGATCGGCCCGAGTGTCTTGCAGGGGCCGCACCAAGCGGCCCAGAAATCGAGCAGCACGGGCGTTTGCAGCGAACCTTGCAGCACCTCGGTTTCGAAGGTGCTGACGGTGGCGTCGAAAACCTGGGCGGTGGCAGTCATGGTGGTGGGCGGCGGTGGCGGAAGATGCGGCTGATCTGCGGGCGGCGGCGGCCGATGCAAGCGGCCGGGGTCAGGGGCCCTGCGCCGCGATCGCGGAGGTCGACGTTGCCGCAGCGGACGCCGCCGCCGACGGCAGCAGCGCGCCGTCGCGCTCGTAGACGACGCCGGCCTTCATCACGAAGGCCATGTGCTGCAGGCGGGTGATGTCGGCCAGCGGATCGCCCTGCACGGCGACGATGTCGGCGTATTTGCCGGGACTGACGCTGCCGATGTTCTGCTCCTGATGCAGCAGTTGCGCGGCGTGCGTGGTCGCCGCCTGGATGGCGTAGGCGGCGGGGATGCCGGCCTGCACCAGATATTCGAATTCCTTCGCGTTCTGCCCGTGCGGATACACCGCCGCATCGGTGCCGAAGGCGATCTTGACGCCGGCGCGCCAGGCCTTGCCGGCGGTGGCCTGGATTGCCGGGCCGACCATCGCCGCCTTGCGCGCCACCTGCGGCGGGTAGTAGCCGGGAATCTTCGCTTTCTCGCCGACGAACTTGCCGGCGATGATGGTCGGCACGTACCAGGTGCCGTGGGCGACCATCAGCTTCATGTCCTCGTCGTTCATGAAGGTGCCGTGTTCGATCGAATCCACGCCGGCCAGAACGGCGCGGCGGATCGCCTCGGCGCCATGCGCGTGGGCGGCGACGGTGAAGCCGTAGTCGTGCGCGGCAGCGACCACGGCCTGGATTTCCGGCAAGGTGAGCTGGGCGTTGTCGACGCTGCTGGACTCGTCGAGCACGCCGCCTGAGGGCATGATCTTGATCAGATCGACGCCTTCCTTGTAATGCTGGCGCACCGCTTTCCAGGCATCCTCGGGCGAGTTGATGATGCCGTCCTTGGCGCCCGGGTCGCCTTGCAGGTCGTGGCGGTAACCGTCGCTGTCGTCGGCATGGCCGCCGGTCGAGCCGATCGCGGTGCCGGCGGTGAAGATGCGCGGCCCGATGATGGCGCCGGCGTCGATGGCATTGCGCAGCGCCACCGAATCGTAATCGTGGTCGCCGAGGTTGCGCACGGTGGTGAAGCCGGCCAGCAGGGTGCGCCGCGCGTAGACGGTGCTGCGGATGGCGTAGTCGGCGATGTTCCAGCGGAACTGGTCGCTGTAGCCGGTCGGGCTGGTCTGGTCGGTGAGATGGGTATGGGTGTCGATCAGGCCCGGCAGGCAGGTGGCGTTGCCCAGCTCGATCACGGTGGCGCCAGGCGCCGGCGCACCCGGGGTGACGGCGCGGATGCGCTCGCCGACGACGGTGATGCTGGTTTCGCCGAGCATCCTGCCGTTCACCGAATCGAACAGATGGCCGCAATGGACGATGGTCGTCGCCGGTGTCGGCGTCGACGGCGCATCCTGGGCGATGGCGGCGGGCAGGGCGGTCAGCAGGGCGAGCACGAGCGGCAGGCGAGGCAGGCGCATGGGGCGATCCACGGGCGATGGGAAGACAGGCAATGTAGCGGCTGCGCGCGCCGATGCCCATATGTTTCACGCATGGCGGCGGCAAAAGATGTGAAAAAAACGTCTTTCGCCTCATGCTGCACTGCGATAACCTGCACAATCCAATGCCTTGGCCCGGTTGCCGTCGTCCATGTCCACCCCAGCAGGCCCCGACAGTCCTCAAGCCGAACCCGGCGCCGGCGCGGCATCGGCCGCCTACGATCCGAAAGCGATCGAAGCGGCCGCGCAGGCGTTCTGGACGCGTACCCGCGCCTTCGAGGTGAACGAGGCCGACCCGCGGCCCAAGTTCTACTGCCTGTCGATGCTGCCCTACCCTTCGGGTGCGCTGCACATGGGGCATGTGCTCAACTACACCATCGGCGACGTGATCAGCCGCTTCCAGCGGATGAACGGCCGCAACGTGCTGCAGCCGATGGGTTGGGATGCCTTCGGCCTGCCCGCGGAAAATGCGGCCATCAAGCACAAGACCGCGCCGGCGAAGTGGACCTACGCCAACATCGAGCACATGCGCACGCAGCTCGAAACGATGGGCTACGCGATCGACTGGACGCGCGAATTTGCCACCTGCAAGCCCGACTACTACGTCCATGAGCAGCGCATGTTCGTGCGTCTGTTCAAGAAGGGCCTGGCGTATCGCAAGCAATCGGTGGTGAACTGGGATCCGGTCGACCACACCGTTCTGGCCAACGAACAGGTCATCGACGGCCGTGGCTGGCGTACCGGCGCGATCGTCGAAAAGCGCGAAATCCCGCAGTGGTTCCTGAAGATCACCGACTACGCGCAGGAACTGCTCGACGGCCTGGATGCGTTGCCGGGCTGGCCGGATTCGGTCAAGACCATGCAGCGCAACTGGATCGGCCGCAGCGAAGGCCTGGAGGTGGACTTCGCCGTCGATGGCGTGCGCGATCCGCTGACGGTGTTCACCACCCGGCCCGACACCCTGATGGGGGTGACGTTCATCTCGATCGCCGCCGAACACCCGCTGGCGCTGCAGGCCGCTGCCGGCAATCCGGCGATCGCCGCCTTCATTGCCGAATGCCGGCACGGCGGCACCGCCACCGCGCAGATCGAGACCCAGGAAAAGAAAGGCATCGAAACCGGCCTGCACGCCATCCATCCGATCAGCGGCGAGCGGCTGCCGGTGTGGATCGCCAACTTCGTGCTGATGGGTTACGGCACCGGCGCGGTGATGGGCGTGCCCGGGCACGACCAGCGCGACTGGGAGTTCGCCAGCAAGTACGACCTGCTGATCAAGATGGTGATCGTCAGCGATCCGGTGCGTGACGCCATCCTCGAACTGGGCCGCGATGCGCAGCGCAACGCCGATCCGATGAGCGCGGCGCTGGGCCAGGATCGGCCGCTGGACGTGTACGAAGCAGCTGGCGCGGTCGACATGGTGTCGGCGTTCGAGCAGGCGATCATCACCGACGGTGCCTACACCGAATACGGCACTTGCGTGAACTCGGGCGCGCTGGACGGCATGGATTTCGACGAGGCGTTCGCGGCGCTCGCCGAACGGCTCGAACGCGAGGGCAGCGGCCGGCGCCGGGTCAACTTCCGCCTGCGCGACTGGGGCGTGAGCCGGCAGCGCTACTGGGGCTGTCCGATTCCGATCATCTACTGCGACGCCTGCGGCGCGGTGCCGGTGCCGGAGGAGCACCTGCCGGTGCGGCTGCCCGAGGACGTGGCGTTCATGGGCACCGGTTCGCCGATCAAGGCCGATCCGCAGTGGCGCAAGACGAACTGCCCGCAATGCGGTGGCGCCGCCGAGCGCGAGACCGACACTTTCGACACCTTCATGGAGTCGAGTTGGTACTACGCGCGGTACACCTCGCCGGGTGCGCAGGACATGGTCGATGCGCGCGCGCGCCATTGGCTGCCGGTCGATCAGTACATCGGCGGCATCGAGCACGCGATCTTGCACCTGCTGTATTTCCGCTTCTTCCACAAGCTGCTGCGCGATGAAGGCCTGGTCGATTCCGACGAGCCGGCGACGAGCCTGCTCTGTCAGGGCATGGTGATCGCTGAAACCTTCTACCGCGAGGACGCGCACGGCGCGAAAGACTGGATCAATCCGGCCGATGTCGAGATGCAGCGCGATGCGCGCGGGCATGTGGTCGGTGCGGTGCTCAAGGCCGACGGCCAGCCGGTGAAGATCGGCGGCATCGAGAAGATGTCGAAATCGAAGAACAACGGCGTCGACCCGCAGGAGATGGTCGGCAAGTACGGTGCCGACACGGTGCGCCTGTTTTCGATGTTCGCCTCGCCACCCGAGCAGTCGCTGGAATGGAACGAGGCCGGCGTCGAGGGCTGCGCGCGCTTCCTGCGCCGGGTGTGGGCCTGGGGCGAAAGGCTGGCGGCGCAGGTGATCTTGCGTGGGCGGCCGCAGGCGGTCGCCGCGCAGCGGCTGGGCGATGGCCTGCGGCGGGCACGGCGTGAAATCCATCTGCACGTCGCCCAGGCCGACCACGACATGCGGCGGATGCAGTTCAATACCGTGGTCTCGGCGGCGATGAAGATGCTGCGTGCGCTCGAGGCGCTGCCGCTGGAGGGCGGCGATGGGGAGGCCGATGACCGCCTGGCGGTGCAGTACGAAGGTTATTCCAAGCTGCTGCGCATCCTTGACCCGATGACGCCGCATCTGGCGCACGCGCTCTGGCAGCGGTTGGGCAATCCCGAACAGCTGATCGAGGATCTGTCCTGGCCGAAGGTCGATCCGGCGGCACTGCACCGGTTCGTGGTCAAGCTGGCGGTGCAGGTCAATGGCAAGCTGCGCGGCACCATCGAGGTCGCCGCCGATGCCGCCCGCGAGGTGATCGAACAGTCGGCGCTGGGCGAGCCGAACGTCGCCCGGTTTCTCGACGGCCTGCAGGTGCGCAAGGTCATCGTGGTACCGGGCAAGATCGTCAACATCGTCGCTGCGGCGTGATGGCGACGGCCGATGCGGTCGCTGGCCGTCATCGAACGTGCCTGCCACGGCCGCTCCAGTGGCAATGCCATCCAACCGGATTCGACGCAGACGGCTGTCGCCCGCGTTCAGGAGCAAGTGCATGAACCATCGCCCCCGTTCGATCGCCTTCGCCTGCCTGTGCCTGCTGGTCCTGGCCGGCTGCGGCTTCCACCCGCGCGGCGAGCTGCGGGTGCCGGCGGACATCGGCCCGGTCCGCATCGTCAGCGGCGACCCGTACAGCCCGCTGGCGCTGGCCTTGTCGCGCGCACTCACGCGTGCGCACGCGGCGCCGGCCGATGCGAGCGATGCGGGCGCCGGGGCCGCCAGCCTGCACATCGTCAGCGAAGCCTGGAACCAGCAACCGCTGTCGATCGACGTGCATGCGCAGGCGACCGAATATGACGTCACCTATGTGGTCAAGTACGAGTTCACCGCCGCCGACGGCAAACCCATCGCGCCTGTGCGCGAGGTGCGCATCGAGCGCAATTTCAGTTACAACGCGAGCAATGCACTGGGTTCGGCGCAGGAGCAGCAAACCATTCGCGAGGAAATGCAGCGCGACATGGCGGCGGCGATCATGCGCCAGCTCGACATCATCCTGCGCAAGCTGCACTGACCGGATCGGGCAATGCAATTCGACGATGAGGCGACGTTCCTGCGGCAACTGGCCAAGGCGCCACTGCCATCGGTGATCCTGATCGCCGGCGTCGAGGAACTGCGCGTGATCGAAGCGGCCGATGCGGTGCGTGCGAAAGCGCGCGAGCAAGGCTGCGAACGCTCCATCCACGATGTCGACGGCCGCTTCGACTGGGATGATCTGGTCGCCGACTTTTCCGCGATGAGCCTGTTCGCCAGCGCCCGTCTGCTCGACGTGCGTGCGCCGGAGGGCAAGCTGGGCAAGGAAGGCAGCGATGTCATCGCCGATTTCTGCAAGAATCCGCCGCCCGGCATCACCTTGCTGCTGACCTGCATGGAGTGGAGCAAGCGGCTGGCCGAGTCGGCATGGGTGAAGGCGATCGGCAAGGGCGGGCAGGTGCTGGCGATGTGGGCGCTGCCGCGCCACAAGCTGCCCGATTGGCTGCTGGCGCGCCTGCGTGCGCGCGGCATCGACGCCAGCCACGATGCCGCCGAATTGCTGGCCGAGCGGGTCGAGGGCAATTTGCTGGCGGCGGCGCAGGAAGTGGACAAACTGGCCTTGCTCGCCGATGGCAAGCAGCGGGTCGATCTGGCACGGATGCAGCAATTGGTCGCCGATTCGTCGCGGCTGGATGTGTTCAAGCTGGTCGATGCCGCCCTCGCCGGCGATGCGGCCCGCAGCTTGCGCATCGTCCGCGGCCTGCGCGGCGAGGGTGAGCAGGTGCCGGCACTGGTCGGTGCGATCGCGCCGCAGTTGCTGCAATTGGCGACGCTGGCCAGCGTGGCCGCGCGCGGTGGCGACCTGCGCGCGGCGATGACCGCGCAGCGCATCTGGGATGCGCGGCAGGCGCAGTTCCGGCGCGCGCTCGAACGCCACGATGCAGCGACGTGGGAAAGCTTCGCAATCACGCTGGGCGGCATCGACCGGATGGCCAAGGGGCGCGCCGACGGCGATCCGTGGTTGGCGCTGGAGCGCTTGCTGGTGGCGATCGCCGATCCGCGCGGACGCCGCCTGCTGGTGGCCTGAGCCGCGCCCGCCGGCCATGCGCATCCTCTACGGCGGCACCTTCGACCCCGTGCACAACGGCCACCTGGCGGTGGCCGATGCCGCTGCGGCGCGTCTTGCGTCCGATGTCTTCATGCTGCCTTCGGCCGATCCACCGCTTCGTGCGCCACCGGGCGCCAGCGCCACCCAGCGCGCGGCCATGCTCGATCTGGCCATCGTCGGCCATCCGCATCTGCATGTGGATCGGCGCGAATTGCAGCGGGCAGGGCCGTCGTACACGGTCGATACGTTGCTCGCGATTCGTGCCGAAATCGGCGATGACGCGCCCTTGGCCTGGTTGCTCGGTGCCGATGCTTTCGCCGGCTTGCCGCGTTGGCATCGCTGGTGCGAGATGTTTGCGCTGGCGCATCTGATCGTCGCGGTGCGGCCGGGGCATGCGAGCGATGGCACCGATGCGGCGCTGCGGGCGGCGACGGCCGGGCGCTGGCGCGACGATCCGGCGCAACTGGCACGCACCGCCGCCGGCTGCCTGTTTCGTCTCGACCTTCCGCTGCGCCCCGAGGCGGCCAGCGACGTGCGCGACCGGCTTGCGCGGGGGGCGCGCTGGCAGGAGGACCTGCCGCCGGCAGTGGCCGCCTGGATCGGCGCGCAACGTCTGTACGGATGCAGGCCAGCGCCACCGCCGAAACCTTGATCTATACTCATCGACATCCGCCCGTAACGAGGATTCGCCCACTTGACCAGCCAAGCCGTCGTCATCAAGACCCGCATGCCGGCACCGCCGCCATCGGCCGAAGCCCTGCTGGCGCAGGTGCGCGCCGCGCTGGAGGAGATCAAGGCCAAGGATGCCGTCGAAATCGACATCCGCGGCAAGACCGGCATCGCCGATTTCATGGTGGTGGCCTCCGGCACCTCGACCCGGCACGTCAAGTCGATCGCCGACGAGGTGGTGAAGTTCGCCAAGAAGGTCGGCGTGATGCCGCTGGGTGTGGAAGGCGAGCGCGAAGCCGAATGGGTGCTGGTGGATCTGGCCGACGTGATCGTCCACGTCATGCTGCCGCGGGTGCGCGAGTTCTACGCCATCGAGCGGCTGTGGACGGTCGGCGACCAGCCGCCGGAGGAATGACAGGAAGAGGGCGTGGCGAAATTTTTGACGATTTCGTTCGTGGTGCGCCTGCCACGACTTCCATTCGTGGTGAACCGGCCCGTGAATCCGTTCGTGGCGAGCTTGGCGCGATTCCCGTTCGTGGTGAGCTTGTCGCGATTCCCGTTCGTGGTGAGCTTGTCGCGATTCCCGTTCGTGGTGAGCTTGTCGAACCATGAACGACCCTGTCGCATGGCATGAAAGCCTGCCTGATCGCCGTTGGTGAACGCGCGCCCGAATGGCTGACCACCGGCTTCGCCGATTACGGCAAACGCCTCTCGCACTGGCTGCCGCTGGAGCTGATCGAAATCCCGCCCGGCTTGCGCGGCAAGAACCGCGATGTTGCGCGTGCCGCCGCCGACGAAGGCGTGCGTGTGCTGGCGGCAATACCCAAAGGCGCGCAGGTGGTGCTGCTCGACGACAAGGGCCGCATGCACGATTCGCCGGCGCTGGCGCGGCGGCTGGCGCATTGGCGCGGGCAGGGGCGCGATCTGGCGTTCGTTATCGGCGGCCCCGAGGGCCACGCGCCGGCGGTGCGCGCCGCCGCGCACGAGACGTGGTCGCTGGGGCCGGCGACCTTGCCGCACATGCTGGTGCGCTTGCTGGTCGCCGAGCAGTTGTACCGTGCGGCGAGCATCCTCGCCGGGCATCCCTACCATCGCGATTGATGATGGCCTGCGGCGTGCTCGCCGCTTTACAGTTGCCGCACCAGCAGCACGGTGACGTTGTCGGTGCCGCCGCCGTCGAGCGCCGCCGCGATCAGGTGGTCGACGCATTCTTGCGCGGTGAACTGGCTCTGGTTGAGGATGCGGCCGATCGCGGCATTGTCCACTTCCTCGGTCAGGCCGTCGCTGCAAAGCAGCAGCTGCATGCCCGGCTTGAGCTCGCCGGTGATCGACTCGACCTTCAGATGCGCCGGGTCGGTCACCCCCAGCGCCTGGGTGACGACGTTGCGATGCGGGTGGCTGCGCGCTTGCTCGGCGGTGATCGCGCCCTGGTCGATCAGCTCCTGCACGTAGGAGTGATCCTGCGAGAGCTGGCGCAATTGCCCGTTCCACAAGTAGACGCGGCTGTCGCCGACCCAGGCGACCTCGTACTTGTTGCCGGTCAGGCGCGCCGCTGCCACCGTCGTGCCCATCGGCAGTCCCTCGGTGCGCAGCTTCGAATGGCGGATGATTTCCTCGTCGGCGATGCGGATCGCTTCGATCAGCGACTTGCCCTTGCGGATGGCCTCGACGATTGCCTCGCGCGCCACGGCGCTGGCGACTTCGCCGAATTCGTGGCCGCCCATGCCGTCGGCGACGAGCCACAGACCCATTTCGGCGTTGCCGTAATAGGTGTCCTCGTTGAGCTCGCGGCGCAGGCCGACGTGGCTGAGGTGGCCGAATTCGATCATGGTGCGCGCCGGCAGGTCGGGTGGGAGGGCGTGGATAGCGCCGACGTCGCCGCGTCGGCTGGCGAGGGCAGGCACGACGCGCTCATGTGACAGGGCCCGCGCGCCGAGCCTCGAGTGGCGCGGCGCGCGGGAGGGTTCACGAGGACGTCCATGTCACCCATCAGAACTCCAGGCGGAAGCCGAGGCTCAGATTGTACGCGCTGATGCCTTGCCGGCCGACGGTGCGGTTGTACAGCAGGAACGCCGAGCGGCCTTGCGGGAACACGAACGACATGCCCGCACCGAAGCGGAAGAAGTCGGAGTCGGTCTGGTCGCCGCGGATCAGGATCGGCGTGTTGGTCGGATCGTCGATGAAATAGGCAATGAAGGTGTTCGGGTCGGTGCGGAACTCGTGCTGCCATTCGACCTCTGCGTGCGGCACCATCACGCCCCACTTCATGCTGGCGTTGTAATCGACCTTGGCGCCGAGCACGGAGGCGATCGACGTGGTCGAGCGGGCATTCACGCGCAGGCCCAGGCCGCTGCCGGGCAGGCCGGCGGTGAGGTACTCGGAGAAGCCGTCGAAACTGCTGTGGTCGTATTGCAACTTGCCGTACAGACCGTAGGCGACCGCCTGGAAGTGGAAATCGCGGCCGAAGGTCACCGAGCCGGCGAAATCGTTGCCGCCCGACGACGAGCGCGCGATCTGGTCGACGATCGTCACGCCGCCCGGTACCGGCAGGGCGTAGGCAATGTGGCGGCTGGCATCGAAGCTGTTGTTCGACCAGGTGATCGAGCTGTCGACGTACCAATCGCTCTTGTCGTACCAGGTGGCGTAGGCCGACAGGCTCCAGCCGCGCATCGACATGTCGCCCTGGGCGAGGTCCAGAGTGGTCGACTGGTGCGTGTAACCCAGGGCGCCGCCGAGGACGAAGCTGTCGCTGACGCGGTAATCGGCGCCGAAGGTCAGGCCATTGCTGCCGAAGCGGTAGCCGGGGGTGGCGGCCTGGGCGCTGCCGTTCTGGCGCTGGATCTGGCCGGAGCCGAAGAAACCCCAGCGCGAGAAGCTCGACGAGGCGTCGTTTTTCTGGTCGTTGGCCGACAGCATGGCCGCACCGAGATCGCCGATCGGCAAGCTGCCGGTGTCATTGTTGAACGCCAGGCCGGCGAACGACACCCCTTGCGCACCGCCACGCAGGGCCTGCATGCGCCCGGCGAGGTTGTTGAACTGGGTGGTGATGGCGGTGGTGGCGGTGGCGCTCTGGGTTTCGGCGACGGCCGGTGCCATCTGGTTGATGGCCGCAGCGACGGCGCCGGGCGACTGGCTGCTGGCCTCACCCAAGGCCAGGCACTGGTTGAGCATGTCCTGCTGCTGCGGGGTGCGGTTGCCGGTGTTGATCAATACCGCGCAGGCGCTGTCGAGGGCGTGTGCGATCGACTCGTCGTTGGCCGATTGCCCGGATACGCTCGCCAGCGTGGTGTTCTGCGCGAAACTGACCTGGGCGCCGGTGTACTGCGCATACGGCAGGAAGGTTGCCGTCACCGTGACCGGGCCGCTGCCCGAGGGCGTCAGGGTGACGCTGGTCTGGCCGTTGGCACCGGTGGTGGTGCTGCTGGCCGACAAGGCGCCGCCACTGGCGCTCCACTGGATCGTCATGGCCGACAGGGGCGACCCGCCGGACTGAAGCTGCACCACCATCGGTTGCGATGCGGTGTTGGGGGCGACGATCTGGTTGTTGCCGGAAACGATGGTCAGGCTGCTGCCGACGATGGTGCCGGCCACGGTCGCCGAGAAGGTGGCAGTGGAGTTGCCGGCTTGCGCCAGCACCTGCACCGGACCTGGCGTCAGGCCGAGCTGGAGCTGGGTCGAGGCCATGCCCGCGCCGTCCGTGAACGTGGACGGCGTCAACACGGTGGCGCTGCCGCTGATGACCGTGAAACTCACCGGCACGCCGGCGATCGCCGGCACCACGTGCACCGTGAGCGGCTGCGGCAAGATCGTGCCCGGGTTGCCGGTCTGATTGTTGCCGATGCCGATGTTCACGCCGCCCGTGGTCGCGGTCGCGTTGAAGTTGGAGATCAAGCCGCCGCCCAGGGCACTGGCCTGGATGACGACGTTGCCGGGCACGCTGCCATAAGTGACGGTGACCTGCGCCTGGCCGCTGCCGTTGGTCTGTGTCGTACTGGCCGACACCGTCGCCGAGCCGGAGATGACCGTCCAGGCGACGGGCTGGTTGACGATGGCGTGGCCACAACCATCGACCAGCGCCACCACCATCGGACTGGAAGTGCTGCCGATGGCGCCGGATTGGCCGTTGCCGCTGCTGACCGTCATGGTCGAGGCCGCGACGGAAGCGGTGAACGTGGCGGTGGCCGTCGGGTCGTCGCTGCGGCTGGCCAGCACCGAGACGTACGACGCGCCCGGTTGGTAATCAGGGCCGATGTTGGTGACATGGGCGCGGGCGAAGCCGTTGCCATCGGTGATGCTGCTGGCGTTGTTCAGCACGACCGTGCCGCTGGCCGACCAATTCACGGTGACGCCGGCGACCGGCCGGTTGTTGGTGAGCGCGCGTACCACCAGGTTCTGCGGCAGCGGCAGGTTCGGGCAAGCGAGCTGGCCGTTGCCGGTGGCGATCGTCAACGCGTTGCTGACCGCCGAAGACAGATTGAAGCTCTGGCTGAGGCCGACATCGGTTCGGGTGGCGGTGACCACCACCGGGCCGGCGCTCGGGCCCAACTGGATGCGGGCGCTGCTGGTGCCGGATGGGTTGGTCAGGCCGCCATTGGATACGGCGGAAACCGTGGCATCACCGCTGGTGACGACCCAGCTTATCGGCACCCCGGATTGCGGATTGGGGCCGAGTACGGCCTGCACGACCAACGGCTGCGCGATCGCATTGCCGGGGAAGGCCGACTGGCCATCACCGGAAACCATGTTCAGCGCCGGCTGCAGCACGCTCGCCGAGAAGGTCACCTTGGCGTTGGGATAGTCGCTGCGCGTCGCGGTGATCGTCACCGGCGCCGGGCCGGGGCCGATGCTGGTGACATTGATGCTGGCGACGCCGCCGCCATCGGTGGTGCTGCTCGAACCCGACAGCACCGCACCGCCGGTGGCGCTCCATTGCACGACCACGCCCGCCGAGGGCGAGCCGCCGCTGATCGCGCGCACGCGCAGCGGTACCGCCAGCGCCGCGTTGGCGCCGGCCGCCTGCCCGTCGCCCGATACCAGAACGAGGTCGCGCGAGAGCGGAGCAACGTTGTGATCGCTGCCGTGCGAGGTGCCGGCCGCGATCGCCAAGCCGCCCACCAGCGCCGCTGCGGTCGCCGCCAGAACGGCGCCGTGATGATCTTCGACCGCGCCGCCGGCCGCTTCACTGCCCGTCGCGGCAACGCTCACCGCAAAACGGGTGCTGACCCAGGTGGCGCAGCCGGGTGTGCCGCAGCCGGGATTCTTCTGGGTGGTGGCGGTGATCGTGTAGTCGCCCGGAACACTGGCATGGAACACCGTGCTGGCGCTGCCGGCCTGGGTATCTTTCGTCGCCGTCGCGGTCAGGCTGCGGGTGGCCGACAATTCCGCCTTGCCGGGACCGGCGACCGTCCACGTCACCGGCTGACCCGCCAGGCCGTGGCCGTCGATCTGCTTGACCACCTGCAGGCGCAGTTCCCTGCCTTGATCCACGCTCAGGGCGCCGGTATCGGCGTGTACGCGCACCAACGTCGCCGCCGGATCGGCGGTGGCGGCAGCAGCGACCATGGTGATGCCCATCGCACCGACGATCGCCAGCCCGGCGAGCGTCTGCCGCCATGTGCGTGCCAACCCGGCCAAACGCGATTGCATCGGGTGGCTGGAACCGTGTCGGATGTTCATCTCGATCTCCCCGGAGAGTAGCGATGGCGGCAGCCGGAGGCGTCCGGATGCTGCCGTTGGCACCGTCACGATGAGGCAACCGCAGACGGTTTGCTCATCGGTCGTCGACCTCCCGTCGACCCCACGCAGCAGGCGTCATCCCACGCCCACGATTTATTCCAAATCCCCGCCCATCGCAAGCGTTGCGCGGGGGTGTCGCGCGGAGCAAGTGACCCTCCACTTGCCGTGGAAACATGCCGGCCTTCCGTGGCCGGCCTTCGAGGCTGAAAAACTCGCCGCCGATCAGAACTCGATCCGCAGGCCGATCGCGATGTTGTCCTGGGTCACGCCCGAACGACCCAGCGTCTTCTCGTAGTAGATGAAGCCCGAACGGCCCATCGGGAACACGAACGAAGCGCCGAGGCCGAGGCGGAAGAAGTTGTTGTCCACCGGGAAGCCGTTGACGTTGATCGGCGTCTTGGTCGGATCCTGCAGGAAGTAGGCGGTGACGGTATCCGGGTTGTCCTTGAACTCGTGCTGCCATTCGACCTCGGCGTGCGGCATGAACACGCCCCAGCTCTGGCTGGACGCATAGTTGATCTTGGCGCCGAGCACGGTCGCGGTCGAGGTCAGCGGGTGCGTTTGCACTGCCAATCCGAGGCCGCTGCCGGGCCCGGCCTGCATGACTTCCTGATAGCCGTCGAAGCTCACCCGCGTCCAGGTGCCGCGGAAATACGGCCCGAACGACCACGGCCCCTTGTTGAAGTCGCGACCGAAGGTGAAGGCGGCGGCGAAGGTGTTGCCGCCATCGTTGCCATCGGCGATCTGGCTGACCGTCGTGGTGCCGCCCGGGCCGGTCAGGGTGTAGGTGATCTTGCGCGACAGGTCGTAGCTGTTCTTGCCCCAGCTGAGCACGCCATCGAGGTACCAGTTGTCCTTCTGGAAGAAGGTGGAGTAGGCCGACAACGTCCAGCCGCTGGTGTCCATCCGGCCGATGCCGGCATCGAGTGCCGAACTGTACTTGGCATAGCCGGCGCTGACACCGAGGATGAAGTGGTCGTTGAAGCGGTAGTCGATGCCGCCGGTGATGCCGTTGGTGTTGAAGCCGTAGCCGGGCAGCGACTGGCGCGGGTCGACCGAGCCGTGGCTGAAGGTGCCGGAGACGAAGAAGCCCCAGCGATCGAAGCCGGCGCCGGCCTCGCCCTTGTCCTTGTCGGTGGCAGTCAGGGCCGACATGCCCAGCGAACCGACCGGCAGGCTGCCATTGGGCGAGGTGAACGCCAGGCCGCCGAAGTGGTCGCCGCCGGTACCGCTGCGCAGGGCGGCGATGCGGGCCTTGATGTTGTCGAACTGGGTGGTCGAGATCAGCATCGCCGCGCTCGTTTCCAGATACGCCTCATCGGCGAACATCTGGTTGATCGCCGCCACCGTCTGCCCCGGATTCTGCCCGGCCGAGCCGGCCAGCGCATTGCACTGGTTGAGCAGATCCTGCTGGGCGGCGGTGAGCGAACCCATGGCCGCCAATGCCGAGCAGGCATTGTCGAGGGCGCCGGTGATCTGCCCTTGCAGCGGCGTCAGGCCGGCGATGAAGGACAGGCCGCCATTGAGGCCGAACACCACCGGCCCGGCCGAGGGCGAACTGGTGGAGGCCGTCACCGTGGCCGCGCCGATCTGGCTGACCTGGGCCGTGTTGCTGGCCCGGCCGTCGCTGCCGGTCACCGAGCTGGCATTGGCCACGGTGGCGTGGTTGGCCGTCCAGTTGACGGTGACGCCCGACAGCGGGGTGCCGCTGCTGTCGGTCAGCTCCACCACCAGCGGTTGCGAAGCCGTTCCCGGTGCCAGGTTCTGGTTGGCGCCGGAGACGATCTTCAAAGTCGCATTGACGATCGCCGAATTGGCGGTGAAGGTCGTCGTGTTGCCACCTGGCACCATGACCTGGACCTGATTCAGGCCGGTGCCGGGGCCGAGCGTGTAATGGTTGCTGGTGTAGCCGCTGGCATCGGTGGTCGTGCTGGTGCCCTGCGCCAGACTGCCGCCGCCGGCCAGCACGCTCCATTGCACCACCACCCCGGCCAGCGAGGGCGCCGTGGCCTGTGGCTGTGCTGCCAGCGGATGGGCGAGGGTGGTCATGCCGGCAGGGTAGGAAACCTGCACGCCGAAGGCCTGTGGCAGCGATTGGCCGGGGCCGGCGCTCTGGCCGTTGCCGCCGGTGATGGTGATCTGGTAGGACGCGGCGGTGGCATGGAAATCCACGCTGGCGCCGCCCGCGCTGGCACGGATCACGATCGCGCCGGTGCTGGCGCCGTAGCTGAAGTTCACCTGCGCATTGCCGCTGGCATCGGTGAGCGAACTGGCCGCAGCCACCGTGGCCGGGCCGCTCACCACCTGCCAGTTGACGGTCTGGCTGGCATAGGGCTGACCATTGCCATCACGCAAGATCACGACCAGCGGATGCACGGCTGCCGCACCCACCACGCCGAGCTGGTTGTCGCCCGAGACGATCGTCAGCGTCGGCGCCGCGACGGTGGCGTGGAAGGTGACCGACTTGCTGTTGTCGTCGGCGCGGGTGGCGGTGATCGTCACCGGCCCGGCGGTCGCACCCAGGGTGATGGTATTGCTGGCCTGGCCATTGGCTGCCACCGTCGAGGTGGCACTGGCAAGGGTGGCGGCACCGGAGGTGACCGCCCAGTTCACCACCACGCCAGTCGCCGGGTTGCCGCCATCGAGCACCGAGACGACCAGCGGATCGGCCAGCGCGGTGTTGGTGGTGCCGGTCTGGCCATCGCCGGAGACGATGGCGATCGTGCGGGTGAGCGTGGTCACCGGGGTGTTGATCGTCTGCGTGACCGGAGTGGTGATCTGCGCGCCAGCGGTAGCCGAGCCGGTATTGCTGATCGAGCCGTTGCTGGCGTCGGCCGCCGTCACCGTGTAGGTGCCGGCCAGCGCGCAGGTGGCACCGGGGGCGACGTTGCTGCAGGTGGCCGATGACGGCGTCGTCAACGGATCGCTGACGCTGACGGTGGCCAGGGTGACATTGCCGGTATTCGTGGCGGTGACCGTGTAGGTGAGCACGTCGCCGGGGGTGACGGTACCGGAGTGGTCGCCGTCGGCATTGGCGGTGAGCTGCTTGCTCACCGACATCGATGCGGTGGTCAGCACCGGCGTGGTGACGGTGTTGCTGGTGACGCTGCCGGTCAACTGGTTGGCGGTCGCGGTCGCGGTGTTGGCGACATTGCCGCGGGCGACGTCGGCGGCGGTCACGGTGTGGCTGCCGTCGAGCACGCAGGTCTGGCCAGGCTGCAAGCTCGCGCAGGTGGCGGTGCCAGGCGTGGTCAGCGGGTCACTGATCTGGACGTTGCCGAGGATGGTCGAGCCGCTGTTGGTCGCGGTGACGGAATAAGCCAGCACCGAGCCCTGGATGGCGTTGCCGCCGGCATCACCGCCGGTGATGCCGGTCAGCACCTTGGCCAGCGTCATCGCCGGCGCGGTTCGGGCGACGGCGGTGATCAGGCTGGCCGTCACTGCGCCGGTGAGCTGGCGCGCGGTGGCCGAGCCGGTGTTGCGGATGGTGCCGTTGCTGGCATCGGCGGCGGTGACGGTGTAGGTGCCGGTGAGCACGCAGGTCGCGCCAACGGCGACGCTGGCGCAGGTAACGGTGGCGGGCGTGGTCAGCGGATCGTCGACGGTGACATTGGTGAGCGTCGCGTTGCCGCTGTTGGTGGCGGTGACGGTGTAGGTGAGCACGTCACCGACGGTGACGGTGCCGGAGTGATCGCCGTCGGCATTGGCGGTGAGCGCCTTGCTGATGGTCATCGCCGGCGTGGCCAGCACCGGTGTCACCAGTCGCGCCGTGACCGGCGCGCGCAACTGCGGCGAACTGGCCGTGCCGGTATTGCTGATCGAGCCGGCGTTCAGGTCGGCGGCGGTGACCGTGTAAATGCCGTTGAGCACGCAAGTGCCGCCGATCGGCACGTTGTTGCAGGTGATCGTGCTCGGCGTCGTCAGCGGATCGTCGACGGTCATGCTGGCCAGTGCGACGTTGCCGCTGTTGGTGGCGGTGACGGTGTAGGTGAGTATGTCGCCGACGGTGACGGTGCCGGAATGGTCGCCATCCTGATTGTGCGCGAGCACCTTGGTGACGGTGGCGGCCGGGCTGGTGAACACGGGGGTGTTCAGCCGGCTGCTCATGCCGGCCGGGAATTGCCTGGCGGTCGCGGTGCCGGTGTTGATGATGGCGCCGGCGTTCACGTCGGCGCGGGTGACGGTGTAGGTGCCGGACAGCACGCAGCTGCCGGCGATCGCAACCGATGCGCAGGTGATGCTGCCGGGTGTCGTCAACGGATCGCTGACGACGACATTGGTGAGCGCGCCGCCGCCGTTGTTGGTGGCGGTGACGGTGTAGGTGAGCACGTCACCCTCGGTGACGGTGCCCGAGCCGTCGCCGTCGGCGTTGTTGGCCAGCGACTTCACCACCGTCATCGCCGGGCTGGCGAACACGGGGGTATTGACGATGTTGCTGGGCACCGCGGTGGTGATCTGGGCGGACGTGGCCGATGCCTGGTTGCTGGCCTGGCCGCTGCGAAGGTCGGCGGCATCCACCGTGTGCGTGGCGCTCCAGATGCAGGTGTTGCCGACCAGCAAGGTGGCGCAGGTGGTCGCGCCGAGGGTCGCGTTCGGGTCGGTGACGGTGACGTTGGTCAAGGTGCCGCCGCCGATGTTTTCGACGGCGATCTGGTAGGTGAGCACGTCACCGACGGTGACGTTGCCCGACTGGTCCGGATCGGTGCTGCTTTGCAGCGATTTGGTCACGGTCATCGCCGGGCTGGCCGCCACGGCGGTGCGCACGGTATTGCTGGCGATCGCGCCGGTCTGCTTGGAAATGCCCTGGGCGGTGTTGACGATGACGCCGGCGGTGGCATCGGCGGCGGTCACCACATAGGTGCCGGTGGCCGTGCACGAATCGCCGGGCTGGCCGCTGCGCGCGAGGTTGGGGCAATTCAGAGCGAGGTTGGGAACGGTCGGGTCGTTGATGCTCACGCTGTTGAGCGTGATGTTGCCGGTGTTGGTGGCCACCACCTGATAGGTGAGGGTGTCGCCGGCGGTGATGTTGCCCGAATAGTCGGCATCGACGTAGCTGGGCTGGGACTTGACCACGGACAGCCCGGGCGTGGCCGCGACCACCGGGGTCGTGACCTGATTGCTGAGCGTGCCGAGGCGACCGCCCAGTTCGAACGAGCGCGCACGCCCCTGATAGGTGAGCGTATTGCCGACATCGGCCGTGGTGACCGCGTAGCTGCTCGACAGCGTGCAACTGGCGCCATCGGCCAGGGTGCCGCAGGCGAGCGTGCCGCCGAGCGAATCGGTGATGCTGACGTTGGTCAGCGACAGGCCGCCGCCGCTGGTGTTGGTGACGACCGTGGTGTAGTCCAGTGAGTCGCCAGGAGTGACGCTGCCCGAGCCGTCGTTGTCGCGATAGGAAGCCAGGCTGGCGACCACCGTCCAGGTCGGCGTGACGGCGGTGGCGGTGTAGGTGAGCGTCGCGCCTGCGCATTCGATGCTGGTGCAGGTGATCGTGATGCTGACCGCCCCCGGGTACGGGCCGAGCTGCAGAACGAAGCTGTTGGCGAAGGGCGGGACACCGGTGTCGTTGAAGGTGCCGCCCGAGGAAATCGATGCGCCGCCGGTGGTGTCGGAAGCGATGGTGACCGTGCCGCTCGCGGCACCACAGGCGAAAACGTCGACGACATCGAACGAGTACGACAATGCGGAATTGACCGCACCCGTCTGACTCGTGGGGCTCGCGTTGGCGAGATTGCAGATCGCGCGCGCGGCCAACGCCTGATGGCTCCATCCACCGCCGATCAGCATCAGCAGCAGTAGCATCATCCTGGAGAACAACGAACGCGATCGCTGCGCGCGGTTCGCGTGCATGGAATGACGGATGAACGGCGTGACCGAACGGAGTGAGCGCATCGCATTTCTCCCCGAAGCATGCTTATACTCGCGGCACCCAGTATAGCGGCTCGCGCGCCGCTGCAAGGGTCGGCGCGGGCCGCGAATTTCCCCTCGGGAGCTTCGCTACCATGAACGCACAGACTGCTTGTCCGGTATTCCTCCGAACCGCCGTTTTGGCCGCCGCGATCGGCCTGATCGTCGGCACCGGGTCGTCGGTACCCGTCGCCCGCGCCGCCACCATCCAGAACGCCGAGGACCTGCTCGTCGTCGACTGCCTGCTGCCCGGGCAGATTCGCCGGCTCGGTTCGCAGGCCACGTTCATGAGTGCGCGCCGGCCGATTCGCACCACCCAGGCCGATTGCCAGATCCGTGGCGGCGAATACGTCGCCTTCGATCGCGCCAACTACCAGACCGCGCTCAAGGTCTGGCGCGATTCGGCCGACGCCGGCGATCCGGAAGCGATGAACTACGTCGGCGAGATCTACCTCAAGGGCCTGGGCACCGAGCCGGACTACGCGCTGGCGATGACGTGGTTCAAGAAGGCCGCCGACAAGGGCAACAATCGCGCCAAGATCAACCTCGGTTACATGTACGAGGAAGGCCTCGGCGTGGCCAAGGACGAAGTGCAGGCGCTCAACCTGTATCGCGAAGCACAGGGCATCACCGGCGACAACCTCGTGTTCTCCTCGACGGTGGAAGTCCAGTTGCGGCAGAAGGACACCCAGATCCAGAACCTGCAACAGCAGGTCAAGGATCTGCAGACGCAACTGGACGAGAAGAAAAAGGCGCTGGACGATTCCCGTGCGCAGTTGAATGACACCCAGGCGCGGCTGGACAAGGTGCGCGCCTCGGTGGGCGCGCAAGTGGCAGCACAGGTGGCGCAGGCGCGCGCGCAGTTGCAGGCCCGCGCCGACGCGCTGGCCGATGCGCAGGGCGACGACGCCGACGCGGCGCGCGTCGATCAGCTCAAGGCGCAATTGGCCAGCCAGCGCGCCCAGTTCCAGGCGCAGATCAAGTCGATGCAGGCGCGGGCGCCGGCCAAGTCACGGCAGGATTTCGAACTGATGCGTTTGCTGGAGAACCAGTTGGTCGACAAGCAGGCGCAGGTGCGCCAGCAGAACCGCGCCATCGCCTCGTTGCAGCAGCGCATCGGCAGCGCCGGCTCGGGCGCGACGGTGCTCGCCGGCGGATCGCCGACGCTGGAAATGCTCTCGCCGATGGTGGTCGCCACCCGCGGCAAGAACACCGCGGTGGTGCGCGGCGCGCCGGGCCCGCACGACCTCGTCGGCCGCATCACCCAACCGCAGGCGATCGCCAGCGTGACGGTGAACAACCAGCCGATTCCACTCACCGCCAATGGCACCTTCACCGCCAAGGTCAATGTCCCGGCGGGCGGTGCTGCCGTGCAGATCGTCGCCACCGGCAAGGCCGGCGGCAAGATGGGCATGGACTTCAACGTCATCGCCCAGGCCGGCGGCGGCAGCGGCAGCGTGGCCAGCGCCGAGAGCGTGATCGGCGAGGTGCCGGCCAACCTTCGCCTCGGCAACGGCTATGCCGTCATCATCGGCAACGACGACTATCAGGATGGCGGCTACACCACGCTCAAGAGCGCGCGCAGCGATGCCACCGCGGTGTCGCAGGTGCTCAAGGCCCGCTATGGCTATCAGACCACCTTGCTGCTCGACGCCTCGCGGCTGGAAATCCTCACCGCGCTCAACGCGATGCGCGAAAAGCTCGGGCCCAACGACAGCCTGTTGATCTATTTCGCCGGCCACGGCGAGCTCAAGGGCAACCAAGGCTACTGGATTCCGACCGACGCCAAGGCCAGCGTTGCCTCGACGTGGATTTCCAACGCCGCCATCAGCGACATCCTGACCACGATCAAGTCGCGCCATGTGCTGGTCGTTGCCGACTCGTGCTATTCGGGCACGATGACCCGCGCGGCGGTGCCGGTGTTCGATCCTGCGGCGATGGGTGCCAGCCAGTGGACGGCGTGGGTCGACAAGATGGTCGGCGGCAAGTCGCGCACGGCGTTGACCTCCGGCGGCGTGCAACCGGTGGCCGATACCGGCTCGGGCAAGCACTCGTATTTCACGCGCGCTTTCCTCAATGCCTTGCAGGACAACACGCGTTTGCTCAACGCGCAGCGGCTGTATCGGCAGGTCGCCAGTTCGATGGCGCTTACGGTGGTCGATTCGGCGATTCCGCAGTCGCCCGGATATTCGCCGATCCAGTTCGCCGGGCACGAGAGCGGCGATTATTTCTTCCTGCCCAAGGGCGTCAAGACGGCGGCAGCCGAACCGGCTGCGCTGTCGTCGCCGGCGTGGGTGGCGGCCGCCAGGCCGTGGCCGGTGCTCGCCACGCAGGCCGCGGCGCCAGCCAGCGAGCCGCCGTTGCCGCCGCGCTCGCCATTGCGGGCGTGGGCGGGCGCGCATGTCGCGATGATCATGCCGCGCAGCTGAAGGCTGCGATCGCCCGGCGAGCCACGGCCAGACGGGCGCCGGCGCGTTGCCGCCGGTGCCCGCATCTTTCGGTCGTGCCGCCGTTCGCGGGCGGCGGCGCTGCGCCTGGCAGGTCGAAGATCGGGGCGTGTGCAGCCGGCCATAACGATCAGCCGTTAGCATCGCCTGCTTTCCTCAAGTGGAGTCGGCGATGGACATCGACGCGATGCAGACGGTAGAGCAGTCGCAGCAAGAGCAGTCAGGCGGCGGCGATGGCGCTGCCGTCGCTCGGTTGAATGCATGGGTGGCGATCACGGTCGCCTTGCTGGCGACCTTCATGGCGGTCTGCAAGATCAAGGACGACAACATCTGCCAGGCGATGCAGCAGGCGCAGGCGAGCCGGATCGACGACTGGGGTTTTTACCAGGCGCGCAATCTGCGTGAGGAAATCGCTCGCGCCACGCTGGCACAACTGGGTGTGCAGCAAGCGGCGGCGCTGCCGTCGCAGCAAGCGGCGATCGCCGCCACGATCGGCAAGTACGAAGCACTGGCGAAGGAACAAAACAGCAAGAAGAAGCAGATCCTCGCGCAGGCGCAGGCCGACGCGCAGCAATACGATGCGCTCAATTATCGCGACGATCAGTTCGACCTGTCCGACGCGCTGCTCGCGATCGCCATTTCGATGCTGGCCATGACCGCCTTGACGCACAAGCGCTGGTTGTTCTGGATCGCGCTGCTACCCACCGGCTTCGGCGTCGTCATGGGCCTGGCGGGCCTGCTGGGTTGGCACATCCATCCGGATTCGCTGTCGGCCCTGCTGAGCTGAGTTTCGTCGATGCGCGGGACTGATCGTGTTCAGCCGCGATGGCGCGGCGGCCCCTTGCGATGCGGCCTGGTCGGCGCGCGTGCCGCGGCGCGGTGTTTGCGCGCGCGATCGGGCGCCTGAAATCCGGCATCCGCCGCGCCGTCGGAATCGGTCGACCCATCCCAGCGGCGCATGCGCAGCATCTGCCCGGCCACGCGCACACGCTTGAGCAGCTCCAGCAGCTCGCGCGGCATCCCCTGCGGCAGATCAACGAGACTGTAACCGTCGCGTATGTCGATGCGCCCGATGTAGCGGCTTTCCAGATCCGCCTCGTTGGCGATGGCGCCGACGATGTTGCCGGGCTGCACGCCGTGGGCGTGGCCGACTTCGATGCGGAAGGTTTCCATGCCGGCTTCCGGCTCGTCGCGGCGGCGCGCGGGTTTGCGCGTCGCGCCTCGCGAATGATCCGTTCGCATCGAGCCTGCCGGCGCCGCTGTTCGTGGTGAGCCTGTCGCAAAATCCGTTCGTGGTGAGCCTGTCGAGAAATCCGTTCGTGGTGAGCCTGTCGAACCATGAAGGGAATCTGCGCCCGACGCCCCCATCCCATCCTTCCCCCGCGCGCGGGGGAAGGAGTCGGCGTTGGCGCGGGCTGGAACCTCCGCCGCGTCAGCGTGTGCCGAGGTTGTCGGAAAATCCGATCGAGACGACCGTTCCGAAGTCTCCATTCGTGGTGCGTTCGCAGAGAAATCCGTTCGTGGTGAGCCTGTCGAACCACGGACGGCGACCGCCGCTGCCGCCCCGGCGTCGATCGCGCTCTTCCATTCCGCCCGCGCGCCCTGCGCCGGTGCATCCAGAAACAGCGCCTGCTTGCCCTGCACCAGCTTGGCCAGCGCCGCCGCGATTTCGATCGCGGCCACGCCATGCTCACGCTCATAACGCTCGACCAGGGCGCGGAACGGTGCCAGCCCGTCGCCGGCCAGCGCGGCGTCGATGCGGGCGAGGAACTTCGCCACCCGGCGGTCGTTGACGGCCTCGACGCTGGGCAGCGTCATCGCCTCGATCGTTTGCCGGGTGGCGCGCTCGATCGCGCGCAACATGCCGCGTTCGCGCGGGGCGACGAACACGATCGCCTCGCCGGTGCGGCCGGCGCGGCCGGTGCGGCCGATGCGATGGACGTAGCTTTCGGTGTCGTAGGGAATGTCGTAATTGAGCACATGGCTGATGCGCTCGACATCGAGCCCGCGGGCGGCGACGTCGGTGGCAACGAGGATGTCGATCTGGCCGTCACGCAACTGGGCGATGGCGCGTTCGCGCTGCGGCTGGGCGATGTCGCCGTGGATCGCCGCTGCCGAAAACCCGCGTGCGGCGAGCTTGTTGGCCAACTCCTCGGTAGCCTGCTTGGTGCGTGCGAACACCAGCATCGCCGCGAACGGCTCGGCTTCGAGGATGCGGGTGAGCGCGTCGAGTTTGTTGACGCCGCTGACCAGCCAGTAACGCTGGCGGATGCCGGCGGCGGTAGTGGTTTTCGCCTTGATCGCGATCTCGACCGGATCGCGCAGATAAGTCTGGGCGATGCGTTTGATCTGCGTCGGCATGGTCGCCGAAAACAACGCGATCTGGCGCTGCTCGGGAATCTTCTTGAGCACCGTCTCGACATCGTCGATGAAGCCCATGCGCAACATCTCGTCGGCTTCGTCGAGCACCAGACATTGCAATGCCGACAGATCGAGGGTGCCGCGTTCGAGATGATCGATCACGCGGCCGGGCGTGCCGACCACCACGTCGACACCGCGCCGCAGCGATGACAACTGCGGTGCGTAGCCTTGCCCGCCGTAGATCGGCAGCACATGGAAGCCGGGCAGGTGGGCGGCGTAGCGGACGAAGGCCTCGGCGACCTGGATGGCGAGCTCGCGCGTCGGTGCCAGCACCAGCGCACGCGGGCCGCGCGCACGTTCGCGCGCGCTGGCGACGACCCCTTCACTGGCGATGCGGGCAAGGATCGGCAGCGCGAAGGCCGCGGTCTTGCCGGTGCCGGTTTGCGCCTGCCCGATCAGGTCGCGACCGGCGAGCAACGGCGGCAAGGTCGCGCTCTGGATCGGCGAGGGCGATTCATAGCCGACGTCGGCGAGCGCACGCAGCAGAGGCTCGGGCAGGTGAAGGTCGGCAAATCGCAATGGCGCGGGCGGCATGGGGGTGCTCATGGCGAACTCGATGTCGCCCTGCGGCGAGCGGACGCACAGTGTAGCGGGCAACGGTCGCCGCGCGGGACGCCGCCGGGACGAATTCCCGGTCGCGCCATCGCGGCGGGATTGCGGATGGTCAGGCGTGGCTCGCCTCGGGCGGCTCGGCCGGCAGGCGGATGGCGTAATGCAGCCCCTTGCCCGGTTGCGAATGGACGCTGATCGAGCCGCCGAGCTTGCCGGTGACGAGGTTGTAGACGATGTTGGTGCCCAGCCCGCTGCCGCCGCGATCGCGCTTGGTGGTGTAGAAGGGTTCGAACAAGCGTCGCAGCGCCGGCGCCGACAGGCCGATGCCGTCGTCGCGATAGTCGATCGTGACGTCGGCGCCGGCGCGGCCGACGGCGATCGTGATGCGGCCATGGTCGGTGTGCTCGAAAGCGTGGGTGATCGAGTTGAGCACGAGGTTGGTGAGCACCTGCGAGAGCGCGCCGGGAATGCTGCGCAGGCGCAGCGCCGGATCGCAGTCCACCTCGATGGTATGGCCGGTGCGCTTGAACTTCGGGCGGATCGAACGCAGGGTGTCCTCGATGTACTCGGCCATCGCGATCTCGCGCACCTGCTCGGAGGACTGGTCGACCGCGACCTGCTTGAAGCTGCGGATCAGTCCGCTGGCGCGCAAGGTGTTGCTGCTGAGCACGGCCAGCAACTCGTCGCACGAATCGAAGAACGCGCGCACGTTCGGCCAGGCCAGCTGCTCGGCGGTGAACGATTCGCGCAGGCGCCGGGATTCTTCCATCAGCAGGCTCACCGCGGTCGTGCAGATGCCCAGCGGCGTGTTCACCTCGTGGGCGATGCCGGCCACCAGCGCGCCCAGCGAGGCCAGCTTTTCCTGCCGCACCAGTTCGTTCTGCGCCATGCCCAGGTGCATCAGGGTCATTTCCAGCTCGCGATTTTTTTCCTGCAGTGCCAGGTTGCCGGTGGCGAGGTTGGCGTGCGCGGCGCGCAGGGCGTCGTCGGCCTGGCGTCGGGCCAGCGCCGCGGCGATGTGCTCGGCGACGAAGGTCAGCAAGGCGAGGTCGTCGTCGTCGTAGAGGATGTCGGCGGCGTAACTGGTGAGCATCAGCACGCCCAGTACCTTGCCCTGATGGATCATCGGCGCGCCGATCCACGAGGTGAAGTCGGTGCGGCCGAGCACGTGATGGACGACGCCCGATTCGAGCAGCGCCTGGAAGCGCTGCTGATCGATGCGCTGCGGCATGCGGGTGCGCAGCACGAAGCCGGTCAGGCCGTGGCCGGCGGGACGGCGCTGGTTCTTCGGCAGATCCTTGGCGAAGTCGTCGCTGAAATAGGGGAAGCTGACGAGGTCGTGCTCGTCGTTGCAATAGATCATCACCGCGAAATCGCGGGCATACAGCAGCCCGCCGAGGATGCGATGGACCTCCGGGTAGAACGACGCCAGATCGATGTCCTTCACCGTCAGCGCGGAAATCTCGTACAGCGTGCGCTGCATCTGTTCGGCGCGGCGACGCTCGGCGACTTCGCGTTCGAGGCTGCGCGTGCGCTCGGCGATGGCCTGCTCCAGGCGGGCGGCAAACTGCACGCGCTCGACGGCGTCGGCGACGTGTTCGGACATCAGCCCGAACAGGGCGATGTCCTCTTCGCCGTAGCGGAAGCCGCGCGCGTAGCTTTGCATCACCATCGCCCCGAACACGCCGCCGTCGTTGCCGATCAACGGCATCCCGACCCAGTGCTGCGGCCGCGTGCCGACGCCCCAGCGCGCGCCCTTGGCGCGACGGCTGGCCCATTGTTCGGCGGTGAACACTTGCGGCTCACCGCGAATCACCACCATCGCGGTGGCCGAATCGTGTTCGCTGCGCAGCGGAAAGTGGCGGGAGGGGTCGGGTGGCGGATCCTTCTCGTCGGCGTAATAGACGTAGCGCACGCCATGCGCGGCGGCTTCGTACAGGGCGATGTAGAAATTGTCCACGCGCATGATGCGCGCCAGCGCCGCATGCACGGCGGTGAAGAAATCATGCAGGTCGTGGCAGCGGGCGGCGCGGTGGCTGATGTCGAGCACCACCGACTGCACTTCTTCGAGGCGGGCGAGGCGCTCGGCGGTTCGGTCGGACGGAACGGCGTCGTTCATGGCTGGCCTTCATGCCGCGTGGGCACCTGCGAGGATGCCACGAGTCGGCCTGCATGCGGAGGCTGGCGGCGTCGGCGGCGTCGCGCAGGATGGCGCAATCCACATGGACGAAACGTGAAGGGCGGTGGGATTTCGGCGCGATCCGGGTTGGGCCGGCGGCGGCCGCGCGCCGGCGCTGCCATCGCCGGCGCCGCCGTGCGAGGATGCGCGGCGGGAAGTGCAGCTTGGCGTCGGGGAGGGTGGCGGCATGGCGTGGCGTTGCGCAATCCGAAGTGGTGCGTGGCTGCTGGCGATCTGGCTGGCTCTGGCCGGAGCGGTCGCGATGGCCGCACCACCGCGGATGCTGCGCTTCGAGCATCTGGGGGTCGAACAGGGGCTGGCGCAGGAGTCGGCCACCGCCATCGTGCAGGATCGCCAGGGCTTCGTCTGGATCGGCTCGCAGGCCGGCCTGGCCCGCTTCGACGGCTACGGCTCGGTGGTCTATCGCAACCGCCCCGATGATGCCTCGTCGCTGTCGGACAATTACGTCACCGTCCTGCACGAGGCTGCCGACGGCGGGCTGTGGGTGGGCACCCGCAGTGGCGGCGTGCTGCGCCTGAATACCCGGCGTGGCGTGTTTCGGCGCTACGCACCGCCGGATTCGGCGCGGCGGGGGTTTGGCGACCAGCAGATCCACGCCACCCTCGCCGCCGATGCCGACAGCCGCGTGCTGTGGATCGCCACCGAGGATGGCCTGGAGCGCCTCGACACCGGCACCGGCCGGTTTTCGGCATGGCATCACGACGCGGCCGACGCCGCCAGTCTGGCCAGCGATTCGGTACGGGCGCTGGCGCTGGATCGACGCGGCGTGCTCTGGGTCGGCACCGCATCCGGCCTGGATCGACTGCGCAGCGATGGCCGCGGTTTCGAACATGTCGCGCTGGCGAGCGCGGGTGCCGCCGCGCCGCCGGTGGCGGTCACCGCCCTGCATGTCGACGATGCCGACACGTTGTGGATCGGCGCCGCCGACGGCTTGCGGACGCTGGCCGGTGATCGTGTCGGCGTGCATGTCTTCGCCGGCGCCGAGGGTGTGCCTGCCGATCTGGTCAAGGCGATCCTCGCCGATCGCGATGGCGTGCTGTGGGTGGGCACGGCCGCCTCCGGGGTGCTGCGCGGAAGCGACCGCAATCGGCGTTTTCTCACCTATCGCCACGAGGCCGTCGATCGTCACAGCCTGGCCGACGACAACATCGACGCGCTGTTCCAGGATCGCACCGGAACCTTGTGGATCGGCACCCACACCGCCGGCATCAGCACCATCGATCTGGCCAGCGGCGGCTTCGAACGCTTTGCCGGCCTCGGTGGCGCAAGCGGCAGCAATGCCGGTGACAAGATCTACGCGATCGCGGCCGATCGCGCCGGGCGCATCTGGCTGGGCACCGTCGGCGGTGGCCTGCTGCGGATGGATCGCGGCAGCGATGCCGTGCTCGGCTACCGGCATCGCGCGGGCGATGCCGGCAGCCTGCCCAGCGATTTCGTGCGCGCCGTCCATGTCGATGGCGATGGCCGGTTATGGGTGGGCACCGATGCCGGCCTGGCCACGCTGGAGCCGGGCAGCGATCGTTTCGTGCTCCGTCCTCTCGATGACGCCGATCCGGCGGCGCGCAAGATCCGCCAGATCGTGCCGCGTCGCGCCGGCGGGCTGTGGATCGGCACCGAGGCCGGTGTGTATCGCTACGATCCGGCGACCGGCGCCAGCCGCGCCTACCGCCACGATCCGCGCGACCCGGCCAGCCTTGCGCAGAACACCGCGTGGGCCTTGCTGGAAGATCGATCCGGCACCTTGTGGGTAGGTACCGATGTCGGCCTGGACCGGCTCGCGGCCGATGGTCGCGGCTTCGCCCATTTTCGCCATGATCCTAGCAATGCCGACAGCCTGGTGCATGACCGTATCACCTACCTGTATGAAGATCGCGCCGGGCACTTGTGGGTTGGCACTTCCGGTGGTCTGGATCGTCTCGACCACGTCGCCGGCGACAGCTTGCATTTCCGCGGCTACACGCAGGCCGATGGCCTGCCGGCCGACGCCATCGGCGCCATTGTCGAAGATCGCGATGGCCGCCTGTGGATCAGTTCGACCGCCGGCATCAGCCGCTTCGATCCGGCTTCCGGCCGCTTTCGCAACTACGGCGCCCGCGATGGCCTGATCGACGGCAGCTACTACATCGGATCGGCGCTCGCCGGTGCCGATGGCACGTTCTATTTCGGCGGCAATGCCGGGCTCACCGCCTTCCGCGCCGACGCCATCCACGACAATCCGGTGCCGCCGCAGGTGGTGATCACCGGCCTGCAATTGTTCAACCGCAACGTCGACCCTTGGCAGCCGCCGCCCGGCGTGCAGATCGACGGCCCGATCGAAACCGCCCGGAGCCTGAAGCTGGCGCCGGCGCAGTCGGTGTTCTCGATCGAGTTCGCGGCCCTGCATTACGCCGATCCGGCGCGCAACCGCTACGCCTACCAGCTGGTCGGTTTCGACAAGGGCTGGATCAGCACCGACGCGGCGCGGCGGTTCGTGACCTATACCAACCTCGATCCGGGCCAGTACACCTTCCGGGTGAAGGCAGCCAACAAGGATGGCGTCTGGAACGATGCCGGTGCCAGTCTCGTCATCACCATCGCTCCGCCGTACTGGGCGACGTGGTGGTTTCGGATGCTGGCTGGCATCGCCCTGCTGGCCGGCCTGTATGCGGTCATCCGCATTCGCGAACGCGGGTCGACGCGGGCGCGCCTGCAGCTGGAAGCCCAGGTGCGCAGCCGCACCGCCGAAGTGGTGCAGCAGAAGGAAGCCATCGAACGATCGCATGCCACCTTGTCGGTGTTGGGCGAAATCGGCCGCGAGGTGACCGCCAAGCTCGACGAGGCGGCGATCTGCGACGCCTTGCACCGGCACGTGCATGAGCTGCTGCCCACCGACAGCTTCACCCTTTATCGCCTCGACGGCGACACGCTGGCGTCGGTGCTGTCGATCGAGGGCGGGCGCGAACTGCCGATCGAGCGTATCGCCATCGCCGATGCCAGCAAGCATGCCGCGCGCTGCGCGCGCGATCGTTGCGAGCTTTCGCTCGACCAGGCCGATGACGAGTCCGACCCCAGCCACGTCGCCGGTACCCTGATCACCTTGAGCGCGTTGTTCGCACCCTTGCTGGCCGGCGATCGCCTGCTCGGCGTGATGACCGTGCAGTGCGCGCGCCGGCACGCCTACGGCGACCGCGAACGGCTGGTGTTCCGCACCTTGTGCGCTTACGGCGCGATCGCGCTGGACAACGCCAGCGCCTACCGTCACCTCGCCGATGCCGATGCCTCGCTGCAATCACTGCTGCGCGAGCAGCAGGCGATCTACGAGAACGCGGCAGCGGCGATCTTCATCGTCAAGGATCGCGCCGTGCATCGCTGCAACCGCACGATGGAGGAAATGCTCGGCTACGCGCCGGGTGAGCTGATCGGGCAGTCCACGCGCGTGTACGCGCTCGACGATGCGGCGTGGATGGCGCATGGGTAGGCAGTGCGCCCGCTGATCGAGGCCGGCGCCGTCGCCGAGGGCGAGATCGAGCTGCGCCGCAAGAACGGCGAGCGCTTCTGGGCATCCTATCGTTGCCGGGCGCTCGACCCGGCGCATGTCGAACAGGGTTCGATCTGGGTTGCCTCCGACATCAGCGAGCGCAAGCGCAGCGAGCTTGCCCTGCTCGAGGCCAAGCAGCAACTGGAGGGCGGCCTGCGGGAAGTGGAGCAACTCAACCGGCAGATCACCCAGCTGGGCGAGCTGACCGGCTTCCTGCAAGCATCATCGACCGCGGTCGAGGCATTGGCCCGGATCAGCGAATTCGGCCCGCGCCTGTTCGCTGGCAGTGCCGGCAGGGTGTATCTGCGCGACCCCGCAGGCAGGGCCTGGAGCCAGCAGGCGGTCTGGGGCGGTACTGCGCCGGTGTCCGCGCATTTCTCCGACGACGACTGCTGGGCCCTGCGCCGCAGCCGCCCCTACCGCGTCGATCGCCCATCCGAGGCACTGGTCTGCGCCCATCTGGCCACGGATGGCGGGGCCGTGCATCCTCATGTCTGCCTGCCGCTGACCGCGCAGGGCAAGACCTTCGGCGTGCTGACCATCGAGCACCTGCGCGAGCAAGGCCGCGCCGAGGCCGAGCGTCGATACGGGCTGGCGGTGGCGATGGCCGAGCAGGTGGCGCTGGCGATCGCCAACGTGCAACTGCGCGAGGCGCTGTTGCAGCAATCCATCCGCGACCCGCTGACCGGCCTGTACAACCGCCGCTATCTGCAGGAAGTGCTGGCGCGCGAGATCGCGCATAGTCGGCGTACGCATGCGTCGTTCGCGGTGTTGATGATCGACGTGGATCACTTCAAGAAATTCAACGATACCTTCGGTCACCAGGCGGGCGATCTGGTCTTGCAGCAGGTGGCGCGCACGATCGAGGCGCGCTTCCGGCGCAGCGACGTTGCCTGTCGCTTCGGCGGCGAGGAGTTCACCGTGCTGCTGCCCGACACCGCACTCGACACCGCCCAACGGCTGGCCAACGACCTGCTCGAAAACATCCGCACGCTGGCGCTCAGCCACGGCGAGCGGGAGCTCGATCGAGTCACCGCTTCGCTGGGCGTGGCGATCTTCCCCGCGCACGGAAGCACCCCGCAGGCCTTGATCGAGGCCGCCGATGCCGCCCTTTATCGCGCCAAGCAATCCGGCCGCAACCGCGTGGTGGTCGGCGAGGGCAGGGCAGGCGGAACCGGCTGACGGCCGGCGGTGGCCGGGCACGACCCAGGCCTCATCACTTCCGGGGTGAGGCCAACGGTGCGTTCGCGGCGAGTCCCGGTTGCGCGCCCAATGGAAGCGCCGCGTGCCACGTCCTGTCGCGACGGTGGCGTGTGCTGTCTGCCGAATCCGCCGCCTCCAGCGAGTCGGAGATGCCAGTGTCGGGCTGATGCCGATTCAAGGATCCGAATGATGCCGCGCCGCGCGCATGGCGCCCGGCACGTCGGCGAGCTGCGTCTGGATTTGCTGGCACTGGCAGTACAAGCGCAACGGGTGATCGCGGGCGACGCCGGTGCGGCCTTGCGTGAGTGCTGCAAACCGACATCCACGCGACGTCGATCGATGCGCTGGTGCCGTAGCGCGCAGCGACCGGATCGTTCGAACTCGCGACCCAATGGCGGCGCAACGGCTGAGTTTCACGAAGGCGGCGATCGTCATCCCCTGACATGAAGCCAGTGCTCGTCATCCCCGCGAAGGCGGGGACAGCCAGCATCGATGGAGGGACCGTGCGAGTTCGTTCGATGCCCCGGGTCGCGACAATCCTCTGGAAGAGGTGGTCGAGTCCGTGATTGGGCTAGGCCTGGGGTTCCTGCTGGATTCGAACGCGGCGGCAGACCAGTTCATTTCCCCCTTCGACGCCAGCATGAACGCGGAAAGGCAGGAGATGGATGAGCTCCTGGCAGCCGCCGTCTCATGCCTGTCCGGGCAGGAAAGGCTGGTGGTGACGCTGCACTATCACCAGCACATGGCATTCGTGGACATTGCCGCCCTGCTGGGCTTGACGAAGGGAAGAATCTCCCAGGTCCACAAGGCTGCACTGGGGAGACTGAGGGTGCTGCTCGGCCAGACCGCGCAATTGCACCTTTCGGCTTGAGGCCCGGCCCCCGAGTTGGGCCGGAATCGCGTACCGGCATGGGTCGCATTACGCAGCCATGGCGGTTCGCCACAGTGTGCCGGGGTCAAAACAGCATGGGCGATCTGCCTTGTGACAGTGGCGACTGTCACAGAACCTGTCACAGAACCTGTCACAGGCCTGCGCCCAACGACTACGCCCGCCTTGGGGCGAACACAACGTCTTGAATCCATTGAAATAAAGTTGGCATTATGAGTCCGTCACGCGAACGCTACCCGAAAAACAATAACTTTTTCTAAGAGGCCTTAAAATTACTTGGTTCAGGCAGTTGCAGTCGGCGCCCTTCCGTCGCCTCACGTAGATTGAGGTAAATCCGACCACAAGAAAACCATAAAACTTGGCACGGCAACAGAGGGGGCGGTAGACTCAAGCATCACCGGGCCCGGCACCCCGATTATGACCCTTCCGAAGCTCGAACCAACGCGCGTCGGCAGCTCGCTATCGAAGCGCGTCAACGGCTTCGGACCCGACGAGGAATGGGTCCAGTTCACCCTCCACTTGTTCCAGGTGCCGAGCATCCTGGAGGCCCCCCAGCTCTTCTACTCCCTGCGCCGCGTCGCCCGGGAAATTTCTTGGGCGGGATTGCCAGAACCCAACGAAAGCCTGATGGGTCGGCTCGAGCGGGTCATCGAGCGCATCGATGGCCTCCCGAAAGGAAGCCGGAAGGTGGCGGCCCACCAGATGAGCGGCAAGGAGTTTGGTCTCGCGGGTGCCATGGTGGGTGCCGACGAGGAACCCGCACGCGGAACCGAGGCACTGCGAGCAGCCCTCTGGACGTGCCATGCCAACTGGTTCGCCGAAGGCCGACCGCGCTGGACGGCAGTGAGAGACCTGGCCTCCAGCATCCGAAGCATCGTGCTGGTGCGTGGTCCCAAAGAGATGGACGCGCACCCGGTTGTCCGCCATGTCACGAAACTCGGTGGGGCTGCCGACCTTCCCGGGTTCATCGACCGGGCCGCTGTCTTGAAGGGGTGTGGGCAGGCCAGCATCGAGGACGCCTGGTCAAACCACGTTGAAGGCACGCTAATGAGCCTGGCCCGGATGCCGCGACCGGAGCCGATCCCTATACCACCTCCGGTCGTAGCGGGACCTTCGGGCGGAGGCCAGAAAAAATCCAGGAAGAAGGTGTTCGATGAAGACGATGCGATCGATGCCATCGTCCGCCCCATCCGTCGCGTTTCGGCCCGCGTGGCGGGGCCGGAGGGCGAGCCGACCGAAGGTGAGCCGGCGGGAGAGGTCTCCACGTCGGAGTTCGTTTGCCCCGTTGGCGCGTCGACCAATCCGGACGCCGGGCGCCTCTCCGTTTATCAGGCCCGTCAGGCGATCTGGGGGCAGAACCGGTTCCTGCTGACGAATCACCCGGACGTACTGCCGGCTGGTGAGTTGCGTGAGGTCATGGGTCTCATCCTGGCCGACCTTCAAGCTGCCCCCGCAGACCAGGACCTGCACCTGGGCCTGGTATGCCTGCTCCTTCAGGGAATCACCGGTCGCACCAGCAAGACGCTGCGCAGCATCCAGGTCGTCGAGCGACACTCCTCGGAACTGGAAGCCGGACGCTTCGAACTGTGCCCGGCCCGGGGCACCTTTCAACTGGGGGTCTTCTGGAAAGAGGAAAAGAAGCCCGACAAGCCACTGGGCTATTTCCTTCCCACACCCGAGCAGATCCCTCTTCTAGAACCGGTTGGGGAATCCTTCCTGTTACCACTCGGGTCGGGAATCGCCGAGGCCCTGCGAAGGCAACGCGACCTGCTCGACAGGTTGTCCAGAACAACCGCGGACGGTCTTGACGGACGCCTTCGGGCCGCGGCCCGCCATGTCAGTTCGAGGCTCGGCCTGCGGCTGTCTGCCGGCCAGGTGCGCCGGTCCTTCTCGGCCCACCTGTACGAGCATTGCCGTGACAGCGCATTGACGCAGTTGATCTGCATGGACTCGCTGGGTCAGTCCACAAACTCTCTTCACTATTACGCCCCCACCCGATCCACGCTGGCAAACGCCTACTGGAAGACATTGCGCTCGCTGGTTCCGAGTGACGAGGCCATGCCGGCCATCGAAGATCCGGACCTTCGGGTTGGCTGTCATCTGCTCCTGAACGAGGACACCGTTCGTGCGATGGCCAGCGCGCCGTCCACGCCGCTGCAAGCCGGAGTAAGCCAGCTGATCAAGGAAGGCCATGCCTGGCTGGTTCACCAGGCGATCGTCAATCATCTGGCTTGCATGCTGCTGGCCCTGGCCGGTCACCGCGCGGTAGACGCTCTGTTCCGGATCACGGTGGGCGGTGCCGATGCGGACGCGGGCCTGGGACTATTCCTGGACAAGATCTTCGATCCAGCCCACAACCCGAGGCTGGTCGCGTTCCCGCGCTGCCTGCGGGATCAGCTGACGCAGTATCTTGCTCACCTCCGGGGATTGGCTTCGGTTCTTCCGGCCCTGGCCGGCCACGTGCGCAGGGTGCTTCAGGGTCGAGAGCCCTTGTTGTTCCATGTCTCGTCAGAAAGCCAGGTCGTCGCGCTGACGATGGAATCGTGGAAGCCGACGCTTCCGGAGATCTGGCGCACCCTTCCGCTCCATTGGGGCCGCAGCTGGATCCGGACGCGGGGGACCGAGGCGGGACTTCCCCCTGAGTGGGCATCCATCCAGTTGGGACATCTGGAAGCAGTCGACTATCCATTCTCGAACGGTAGCCCCACGGAGCCGCTGGCATTTGTCGAGGCTGCTGGACCCTTTCTGGAAAAGGTCGCCCGTCAGCAGGGCTGGAAGGTCCGAAAGGGTCTTCCCTGCGCGGATGAGCAGGTCGGCTTGCCCCTGACGCCGTTGCGATCCTGGGCGAGCACGATCGCGAAGCATGAGCAGGCCATCCGGGACCGGCAAAAAGCCTCCCGCCTGGAACAGCTCTCGCGGATGAAGCACTACCGCAAGCGCGCTACCGAAGATGTCCTTCAACATCCCGCGATCGTCGAGGCAGGCATAGCAGCCGCCTTCCAGTCGGAGGCCCAGCCGATGAGGCTGTTGTCCAAGCAGGAGGCCGAGGCTCTGCGGGACGAACTCTACGAGCAGGCCGACGATGATGTGGCGTTGGGTCTTGCGCGTTCGGTGGCGCTGCACCGCATCCTGAAGGCCGTCAACAAGCGCGCCGGCGTCAAGAAGCAGGAACCTGCACGTCTGATCGGCATGCGGCGCCAGGTCGACAATGCCTTCTTTCCGGAAATGCTGCGCGCCTACCGGCAGGTGCAGGGACTGCGTGAATGGATGGTCCAACGCGGCGAGGATACCCCCGACGACTGGCGTGACTTCCCCCGGGCCTGCGCACGGGCGGCACTCGCGATCGCCCTGTTCGGTTTCTGCGAGGAGCCTGATCGCATTCTGGGTGTGCTGAAGCACCGGTCGCAATGCGTCAGGTCGGCCGTCCTCGACGACACGTTGCTTGCGCCGTGGCGCGACGATGCCGCCGATCCGGTCGCCTTGCGCGACCTTGCGGCATTTGCCTTGGGCAAGCTTGCGAAGAAATACAAGATCAACGAGATGCCGTCGCGCGAGGAGATCAACGGCGCGCTGGCGGTCATGCTGCCGGAATGGGCTCTGCCCAAGCGCGGCAAGGGCGATTCCATCGGTTCGTCCGTGAAGACTGTCGACCTGCTGGATCTGATCTGCGAGACGGTCGGGGTCTGTAACCGCATCGAACTCTCGCCGGCGGCGCGCCTGGTCATGCATCCGGAGCAGGGTTCGGTCGGCGCCCACATGCGCGAACAACTGGCGCTCATCGATGCCGATCCACCCGGCAGCCTCGTGCGGGACTGGGAAGCGCCTGTGGACCCTGGGCCCGCGCGAGAGAAAGCAAGGACGCCACCGCCCAGCAAGAGCAGCGCAAGGACACAATACCTCTCGCTTTGCGCCGTACTCCCGCACAAGGGCAAGGATCTGGCGCTGCCGTTGACGGCAGTCAACGTGCCGGCGAGCGATCTGTTCGCCCCGGCAACACGCCCGAAAGTCATCGCCGAGGTCAGCGCAACGCTCGCGCAGGAAGCGCCAGCGCGCTGCTTGCAGCCGATTGTGCGGATGCTGGCGAGGTGGACGCTGGAGATGCTCGAGGAAGGCACGCAAGCCAAGGTAGATCCTGCCGACATCACGATCAGCACATATTTGACCCGTATCGGAGCCGCGTTGGTGGAAGCGCTCGGGAACTCGTCCATGGTCGACGTCGACGGCGCGGAACTCGAGGACGCCTATCTCACGGCCATCAAGGTGGAGAATAAATCCTGCGACGACGCTGCTTCCGCAATCCTCAGCTTTCACGACTGTTGCGTGCGCAGGTTCGGCTTGCCCGAACTGGACCTGTGTGAGGTGCGGGCGTTCCTACGCAGTGATCAACGTTCGGTCGATGCACACTTGATCCTTCCGGTCGAACGTCAGGCGGCGGTCTCCTCCCTGATCGAGCGCGCCCGACAGGCGGAGGGTGTGGACGCTGATTCCAGGCGGCAGGGTCGCCTGATGCGACAGGCCGGCGCGGCCATTCCTCTTTATGCGTTTGGCGGCGCACGCCGCAGCGAGGTCCTGGGCACCCGCTTCGCAGACTTCTCCGTCCGCAGCGGCATCCCGCGCATGCGCGTTCGTGCCAATCATTCCCGGCGGTTGAAGACGCGCGCCGCCAGGAGGATCGTGGAGGTGGCCCATGGCCTTCCGGCCGGCGTGACCGAGCACATCACGCGCTGGCTCGAAACCGATCGCCGTCGCCTGCAGGAATCGCGTAGCGAACACGCCTTCGTGTTTTCACCGCTGAACGCGCCGCGAAGTGCCGATGGTCGCGGAGAGATCGCTGCAACCTGCCAGAAATTCCTGGCGGCCGCCACGGGACGGCCGACCGAACGCCTTCATCGTCTGCGGCATCTGGTCGCGTTTGACCGCACGACGCCCCATTTCCTGAGCCGTGAGGATGCCTGCCGGATGTCCGGCGTGGCATTAGGCAACGTGAATGGCCATGCCTGCCAGCACGTGGCGCTTCCCAGGGACCTCATGGCAGAAGTCATCACGATGGGCCACACGCACTGGCGAACGACGCTGACGTGCTATCACCACCTTCCCTGGCTCCTGCTATCGCGGCCACAGGCAAGGATCAGCGATAGGTACCTGCATCGCAGGACCGTGGCGTCCGTCCTGGGGGTGGCGCTCCCACGGGTCGATGAGATCACGCAGAAGGACAGGAGCACGCCGCGTGCACAGGCATGGATGGACAGCGTCAAGCCGGTGAGAACGTTGCCACAACCGGTGCGTCGAACGTCGTCTCCCGTGTCGGCTGTCCAGCGAAAATGGACTGCTCAGGAACTGGACGTCCTGCTGAACCATGTGGATCGTATGGGGACTCTGGATCGGGCCCTCGAGGCACTCGGCGGCAATCCCGATGATGCTGCGCGGATTCGGCTTGCTGCGAAGCCCTTCGAGCAGCGGTTCGGACGCCGGCTCATCGGCGGAGGTGCCGATCCTTCGCCAGGTCACCCGAAAAGGCTGGCTCGCAAGACCAGGGGGGCGGAGCCACTGAGCGAGCTGTGCAAATCCTTCGACGGCAGCAACGAGAAAATGGTCGCCGAGATCAGTCAGATTGTTCGCTCGGTCTACGACTGGATGCAGCCGAAAGATGCCGACCGGATACGGCTACCTGCTGCCACTGCCGCCCGCCTGGTATCCGTGCTGCACGGGTTCGGAGTGAGTCACGACTGCATCGAGCGTGGCGACCTCGGCGAGGGGCTCGAGACGATCCGAATCCAGCGGGAGCGTAAAGCGTCCCCGGCCAGGGAGAGCGGCCAGTCCGCCGATCAGTTTCTTGGCATCGCCCTGAAGCGCGTGCTGGGCATGGTGTGGCTCAGCCTGCGCTTGTCCGAAGGGGATTCGGCGTCGACAACTCCGGTGCGAGCCAGTGCATCCAAGGGACCGAATCACTCGGCTGCTGACCTTCCTGATGGCAGGGACGGTCAGGACAGCAACTTCAGGGACAGCTGACTGTCGGCCTTCACGGCGGCTCTGGCGCGGACGCATTGAATCAGGCCGCCATCGGCCTCCTCGACGATCTCGACAGCATCCCCGACCTTCACTCCGATGCTCCGGTCTCGCCGGACGACGTAGGAGCCCTTGTTGGTGATCAACAGGCGCATCTCTCGTCTGCATGCGACATCCATCTGCATGTCCGGGTTCGGACTATGGCCACGGATGCGCCGTGGCGGACGCTCGGGCCCCATCTGCACAGGACGACCTGTGGGGCTGAGCAGCGTCACGCCGCCGCCTTCGTCGATCATTTTGCAGATGATCTCGATTTCAGTGTCCGCATTCTTGGCATCGGCTCCTTCCGGACGGCTGTCACTGTTGCCAGGCGCATCGGTCGGCTTCACTCTCGCGCCCGTCCGATGCCGTTCGTCGATATGACGGGCCAGATCCACGAGCTTGTCGGGGTCGAACGTGGCGTCCTGCAATTCGCTGATATCGCGCACCGGCACGCTCAGTACCCCCGGTTCGATTTCGAGAAAGCGACCGATCCTGAAGGGGCCTTCGCTTTTCAACATTCTTGCGAGAAGGGCCAGCCAGTGACGTATCCGCTGGGCTTCCGCCAACTCCAACAAGGCCACGCCGCACGCGGCGACAGCCGCGACTTGTACACGCAGCTCGCCGATGATTCGCGCGCGACGAAGTCGCCTGTTCTTCCTCTCAGTCATGCTGATTCTCCTTGATCATTTCTCTTCCAACGGAGAGACGCGTGTTGCCGAGCGCCACTCCTGGGTCGCGTGTTTGCTTGTCTGCTTCAGGTGAGCCTTCGTGCCCTCCTGCACCTTGGCGTCGACCGCCACCGAATCCACGCTGCAGACCAGCCCGACGTCGTTGATCAGATGGGTCTTTTCCACGATGCGTAGCACGATGGTGCGATCGTCCGGCTCCGTTGCGTCTCTCATTGCGCGCCTTTTACGGAGTTGCGACACCGGCGGTACGACCAGTTCGACGGTCTTCATGGAGGGACAACCGAGCGTCAGCCGGCGCTCACACGAGACGGCGATTTCACAAACCGCGTCGTGGAGTCGTCCGAGCGGCACGCCGAACCGCGTTTCGGCGGCGTCCTCCTCCTCGGGGGAGAGTTCGACCTGCTCCTGTACCTGCATCGCCCAATGCTGGAGCCAGAGGTTCAGTGGCTCGACGAATGCGATGAGGTTGGCGGCGCCATCCTTCGGTTGGAACAGCAATCCCTGGCGGTCGAGACGCACGAAGACGCCATCGGCGCGGAGGATCAGCTGAGGGTCGATGCCTCGGTGCAGCAACACGCTGGCCAGGACATGGACCGCATGGGCGTCCATTTCCCATCGGAAGAGACGGCGGCGATCGTATCGGACCCCCGCTTCGCGCGACTGGACACCTTCCGCGATCCAGATGTGGTCGAGGCCCAGCGCAGGCAGGGAGCCCGGAGATCGTTCTCCGGTGGAGTGTTCGGGTTTCATGTCGGGTTGGAGGGAGGGACTATCGAGGGTCATGGCCAGGTCTCCGTGGATTCACGGGAAGCGTGCGGCCAGAACGGGGTCTGCGCCCCCCTGAATGAGGGCATTAGCCGGCGCACTTCCGGTTTTTTTCGCCCGAACCCGCCGGATTTGCCGGTGCAGCCGAACTCGGGCGGGGGAACTCTGCCCGAGCGGGAAGGCTTCGTGGTGTCGTAAAGCGTGGTCGTGAGGGGGGTTCTCCGATCACTTCGTGGCGGCTGTCGGTCGAAAACGAGCGCTTTCGGGCTCTATCGGCCCAGTTCTCGGGCGACGACCTCCTTCCCGGTTGGATTAGGGCAATTCGCCCCTATGGCCTAGCGTGACCGCACGCCCTTCATTCACCGGAAAACCGATCACCACGACATGTCCTTGGATCTGTCTGGCGCCGACCTGTTGCTGGTTCTCGGCACATTCCAGTGACCCAACCGTCCCTTCAGCTGAACGCTCAAGTTGCCATTTGTCAGAAACATTGATATATTTTCTGACATGAACACGATCGAGCGCGTCCGTTCCCATGTCCAGAGCCTGCCTGCCGGCGAGCCGTTCACCACGGCTGCGCTTCTGGGCGCAGGTTCGCGCGCGTCGGTGGATCAGGCACTCTCCCGACTGGTCAAGAGCGGCTTCATCACCCGCGTGACCCGAGGGGTCTTTGTGCGGCCCGCGGAAAATCGGTATCTCGGCAAGGTATTGCCCGAACCAGGCAAGGTGGCCGAGTCCGTTGCCAAGGCCTCGGGCGGCACCGTGCAGGTGCATGGCGCCGAGGCGGCGCGACGCTTCGAGCTCACGACCCAGACACCGACACAGCCCGTCTATTGCACTTCCGGTGCGAGCAAGCGATTCCGAATGGGCAAGATGCAGGTCGTTCTCAAGCACGTTGCGCCCCGGAAGCTGGCGCTGGCTGGCCGGCCGGCGGGGCTGGCGCTGTCGGCGTTGTGGTACCTCGGCCGCAAGCAGGTCACGCCTCAGGCCATCTCAAGGATTCGCCGAAAACTGTCGGCCGAGGAGTTCGAAGCCTTGGCTTCGGCGAAGGAGTCGATGCCCGGCTGGATGATCGAGACTTTCCGACGCTTCGAACGGGAATCGGCAGTTCATGGCTGAGCACTTCGTGCGCCTGCCCCTCAGCGAGCAAGCGGAAATCCTGAACGGCCTGGCGCCCGAGCTCGGGCGCCTGCCGCTCGTCCTGGAAAAGGACGTGTGGGTCTGCTGGGCGTTGCAGCAGCTGTTCGGCATGCCGGAGCGGCTGCCGATGGCATTTAAGGGCGGGACGTCGCTCTCCAAGGTGTACGGTGCGATCCATCGCTTCTCGGAAGATGTCGACGTCACCCTGGACTATCGGGGCTTCGGACACGATCTGGACCCCTTCGATCCGGCCCACTCCGGAACCAAGCTGAAGAAGTTCAGCGATCAGTTGAAAGGCTTCGTGCGGGACCACTCCCGAGGTGTCATCGTTCCCTTTCTCGAGACGAGATTGCGAGAGGAAATCCCAGACGGTCAGGCGCACGTCGAAGTCAGTGACAACGGTGAAGAGGTTCGAATCTACTACCCGTCCGCGCTGGACAAGAGCGGCGGCTATCTGACCGAAAGCGTGTTGATAGAACTCGGCGGCAGGAACATCACGGAGCCCAACGCAGGGCACGTCATCCGGCCCTACATCGCTGAGCATCTCTCAGGCCTCGAACTCCCGATCGCGACGGCCACCGTGCTGGCTCCCGAACGAACGTTCTGGGAGAAGGCCACGCTGATCCATGTGGAGTGCCATCGCAAGGAACTGAAGGCCGATGCTCATCGCATGTCGAGGCACTGGTGCGATCTGGCATCGCTCGCCGATCACGAGATCGGCAGTCGCGCGATAGCGAACCGCGATCTTCTCGCGGACGTCGTAAAGCACAAGAAGGTCTTTTACAGCACTTCTTACGCGAACTATGACGCGTGCCTCGCAGGCGGCTTCCGACTTGCTCCGACCGACGCACTCCGCGAGGCGGTCGGCGCGGATCTGAAGGCGATGATCGCCGGCGGGATGTTCTACGGAGAGCCACCGGATTTCGATGCTGTCATGGAGCGACTGCGGGTGCTGGAAGAGGCAATTAACAGCAACTGACGACCCATGGGGCAGTGATGGCTATCGCAGCCGAGACTTCGTTCGAGCGTCTGTTCAAGTCACAGTTGCGCGCTCGCGACAACTTTCTCTCCCGACAGTTCGGAATCTTCAGCGAACAGATTGTTGCGTGTTGGGCCGACGATCCTCGGGCGCCGTACGAAAACCTGGGACGTCCTTCCTTGCGCGAACCTGGACAACGCAAGGCACACACACTCGACTTCACCTTGCGATCGCGCGCGACGGGACATGCCTTCGTTGCCGAGATGAAGTGCGAGATCGCATACGAGGGCTTCAAGTACTTCGAGCTCGAATCCCCTCAGCAGCTGGCACATCACAACAAACCGGCCTTCGACATCTTCCTGCGCTCGTGTCGAGACCCATCTCACTTCGAGGTCCAGGTGGCTCGAAAGCCGATCGCCATCGCCGGCGGGATCCTCATCTGGGGGCGTTGTTCGGTGGCAGGTCGAACGGCGGTCTCCGAAGCTTTCGGTTTCGGCGATGTCTTGTCGATAGAAGAAATAGTGGCTGATCTGGTGGTGTGGAGAAACGCGGCATACGTGCAGCTGATCGAGGATCACGCACGTTGGTCTCGTGAAATGTTCGAAGGATTGCTCCCCAATACAGCGTAGTACAGAACGCGACTGAATTGAGGGCAAAGTACCCGACGACTTCGCCACGCTGACAACCGAACAGGTCATCGTGCAAGCCATCCGCGCATGAGAACCAGCGCGATGGGCAGAAGGACAAACGTCGGCCAGACCTGGGGCATCGCGGCGAATGCGGCCGCAATCGCGATGCATGCCAGCGCGCCGCGCAGCAGGTGTTCGGTGATTGAGGCACTGCAGAACATGGGTTGCTCTCCTTTCAGGTCGTTGCGAGTTTCCGGTCAAGGTCGATCGCTACTTCCGACAGAACCTCCAGGCGCGGTTCGTCCAGTACATGCTGCGGCGACGCCGTCGCGATCCTGGCGTCACGCAGGGCGAGCAGGCAGCGGATCTCGTCCCGGCACAGTGTCGCCACGCTCTCGATGACCGCATCGATGTCCGGATGACCGGTCGCCAGTGTCATTCCCGCGAGTAGGTTGTCTGTCGTCTGGGCGCTGAGCATCAAGTCGCCGGTGACCCAACTGTTGACCGTGAACAGTTGGACTGGAACTCCCTTCGCGCTCATGCCGATACCGAACAGGTGACGGGTCTGGACCCGCTGGCCCGGGTGTCCGGTCATCGCAGCGAAAGATTTCTCCGACGTCGATCGCAGCCGGCGCGACCACAGCGAGCGGCGGGCGAACACGTGGAAATGCCCATGCTCTTCCGACCCCGCTCGGTCTCCGGGGGCATGCGAGTGGTAGAACCACTGGAAGCCGCTCTGGGCGTCGATGGCGTCTTCGGCGGGATAGTGCATCCACTGCTTCGGGGACTCGCCTCGCAGCAAGCCATCGAGCAGGTGCTCGCCGCGTTCGGCCAGGCCGGCGTAGACCGCGAGCAACCGATGCCCAGCGATGAGCGGGCAGCTGGAACGCTGCCCGCTCCGCGGCCTGGCTGGTCGCCTCAGTGACTGGCGGCGCATTTGGGCGCGCATGATGCTGCCCCTGACTTGGCGGCGCATGCGTTCCGGTGGTGCCGGGAACGATGGTGGCGATGCGCGCCGCACTTGCTGGCGCACCTGGCTCCGGACATCGAGGCGTGCGTGGCGCCGCAGCGGGTGGCGGATGCGGTGCCGCACTTGCTCATGCCCGCGGCGGGTTGGCAGGAGCCCTGCGCGTCCTGCCGTCCGGCAGCCGCGGCGGGGAGCGCGAGGGTAGCGGCGGTCAGGGCGGCCAGCGAGGCCATCTTCAGGGAAGTCTTCATCGGGTATCTCCGGTCGGTGGGGTTGGATCGTCGAGAGGCTGGGCCTCATCGGACAGGAGGCGGCGAAGGGGCCAAACGGTTCGCGAACGGGAAAAAATTCCCGCGAACCGTTTGGGCAGGTTGCCGCCTCTGGGTGGATGAGGGTCGTCCTCAACCCAACCGAGAAAGGAGATCGACATGTTCTACGTCAAGAATGTCCCGCAATGGGAACGCGTCCTGCGCATCGCGATGGGCATCGCCGGGCTGGCCTATGCCGGCATGAACTGGGGCGCTTCCATGCTCGCGGTGGGCCTGGGCGTCATGGGTGCGATGCTGGCGATGACGGGCCTGTTCGGCTTTTGCCCGATGTGCGCTATGGTCGGCCGCAAGCTCGACAAGGGGCACGCACGGTGAGCGCTGGCGTCGTCGACCGAACGGATCTGATCCACGCGGCGCAGACCGGCGACGCGGTGGCGGTCGAACGGCTGCTGACGGTCTGCCAGGCCGACGCGCGTCGCTACGCGCGCCGGCATTGCCACGCCAGCGACGTCGACGACGCGGTCCAGGAGTCGCTGCTGGTCATCACCCGCAAGGTGCGCGCGCTGAAAGCCGCGGCGGCGTTCTCCTCATGGTTGTTCACGGTGATCCGCCGCGAGTGCAAGCGCCTGGAACAGATGATGTTCCGTCACGAACCGACCGCGGAGGACCAGATCGAGCAGCGCCTGGAACAGCGCAGCGACGCCACGCTGCGACTGGACCTGGCGCACGCGCTCGAATCGCTGCCGGCCCACTACCTCGAGGTCGTGCTGCTGCGCGACTTCGAGGAGCTCACCATCGCCGAGATTGCGCAGCGCCTGGGCGAACCCGCCGGTGCCATCAAGAGCCGCCTGCATCGCGCGCGGGAACTCGTGCGCGAATACCTGCTGGCCGGCGGCGACTGACTTCGCCGGCAGGCGCGCCCGTCACGATTTCCTGGCACGCGCTGACACGTTCGCCTGGCGCGACTGCCCGCGTGCCCAGGCCACGATATCGGCGGTCGACAGCGCGCCGGCCTGGCGCGCCACTTCGCGACCGCCGACGAACAGCGCCAGGGTCGGAATGCTGCGGATGTTGAAGCGCGCGCCCAGCCCGGGTTCGGCCTCGGTATCGACCTTGCCGAGCCGCATGTGCGGTTCGAGTTGCGCGGCGGCCGCTTCGAAGTGCGGTGCCATGATCCGGCACGGACCGCACCACGGCGCCCAGAAGTCCACCAGCAGGGGCAGTTCGCTCCGCGCCGCGTGGAGGTCGAAACGGGCGCCATCGAGCACCAACGGATGTGCGTCGAACAGGGGCTTGTGGCAACGCCCGCAGGTTGGCGCGTCGCCCAGCCGCGCGGACGGCACCCGGTTGGCTGCGAGGCAATGCGGGCAGACCATCACGATGGATTCGTTCATGACGCTCGCTCGGGGCCGGCCACGATGGGCGGGGACGCTGGCGCGATCTTTACGCGCTTGAGCAAGGTGTAATACAGCAACGGAATCACCACCAGCGTCAACACGGTGGACACCAGGATGCCGAACACCAGCGAGACCGCCAGGCCGTTGAAGATCGGGTCGTCGACGATGAAGAACGCGCCCATCATCGCCGCCACGCCGGTCAGCACAATCGGCTTGGCGCGCACCGCGCAGGCTTCAACCACGGCATCCTCGGGGCTGCGGCCTTCGGCGATGGACTGGTTGATGAAGTCCACCAGCAGGATCGAGTTGCGCACGATGATGCCGGCCAGCGCGATCATGCCGATCATCGAGGTCGCGGTGAATTGCGCGCCGAGCAGGGCGTGGCCCGGCATCACCCCGATCACGGTCAGCGGGATCGGCGCCATGATCACCAGCGGCACGAGGTAGCTGCGGAACTGGGCGACCACCAGCAGGTAGATCAGGACCATCCCGGCCGCGTAGGCGATGCCCATGTCGCGGAAGGTCTCGTAGGTGATCTGCCATTCGCCGTCCCACTTGATCGCGAAATCGCTGGTGTCCGCCGGCTGGGCGATGAAGGTCTGCGCGATCTTCTGACCCTCCACGGTGTTGCGATTCAACTGGCTCACGAGGTCGAACATGCCGTACAGCGGGCTGTCCAGCCCACCGGCCTCGTCGCCGGTGACATAGACGACCGGCAGCAGGTCCTTGTGCAGGATCGCGCCGTCCCACGGCGCGCGCTGCACGGTGACCAGCTCGGACAAGGGCACCAGTTGACCCTGGCCGCCGCGCACGCGCAGGGTGAGCAGGCGGTCGATCGTGGCCTGTTCGGAAGCTGGCAATCGCAGGCGGATCGGCCGCGGGTACTTGGACGCACCGTCGTGCAGATACGTCGCGTCCAGCCCCGACACGGCGGCGGCCAGTGCATCGGCGATCGCTGACTGCGGCACTCCCAGGGTCGCGGCGCGGGCGCGGTCGACGACGAGGGTTTCGCGCGGCGCGTCGCTCTCGACGCTGGTATCGACATCGACGATGTCCCGGGTCCTCAGGAAGCGCTGTTCCAGCGCCAGCGCCAGCGTGCGGCTGCGCGCGTAGTCGGGGCCGTAGACCTCGGCCACCAGCGGCGACAGCACCGGCGGACCGGGAGGGACTTCCACCACCTTGACAGAAGCGCCGTGGCGCATGCCGATCGCGGCCAGTGCCGGGCGCAGCGCGCTGGCGATCTCGTGGCTCTGGCGCTTGCGCAGGCGCTTGTCGACGAGGTTGACCTGAAGGTCGCCGACATTGCTGCCGCTGCGCAGGAAATACTGGCGCACCAGTCCGTTGAAATTCATCGGCGCCGACGTGCCTGCATAACCCTGGTAGTCCAGCACCTCGGGGACGCGGTCGACGGCGGCGGCCAGTTCGACCAGCAATGCATTCGTCTCCTCCAGCGTGGTCCCTTCCGGGGTATCCACGACCACCTGGAATTCGGACTTGTTGTCGAACGGCAGCATCTTCAGGACCACGAACTGCATCACCGCGAGCGAAGCCGCCAGCACGACCAGCACGACGATGCCGCCGAAGAACAGCGTGCGCCGACGGCCACCGGTGGCGGGGTCGAGGAACGGCCGCATGATCGTGCCGAACAGCCGATGCAGGCGATTGCCGCCTTCCGGCGTCGCCGGTTCGTGGCTGTCGTCGGCCTGCCTCGACGCATGCCGCGAGAGCAGCTTCAGCGACAGCCATGGTGTGACGATCAGCGCGATGGCCAGCGACAGCAGCATGCCGACCGAAGCGTTGATCGGAATCGGCCGCATGTAGGGACCCATCAGCCCGGACACGAAGGCCATCGGCATCAGAGCTGCGATCACAGTGAAAGTGGCCAGGATCGTCGGCCCGCCGACCTCGTCCACGGCTGGCGGGATCGCCTCGCGCAGAGACTTGCCATCGCGCGTCATGTGCCGGTGGATGTTCTCGACGATCACGATGGCATCGTCGACCAGGATGCCGATCGAAAAGATCAATGCGAAGAGCGACACGCGATTGAGCGTGAAGCCCATGGCCCACGAGGCGAACAGCGTGACCGACAAGGTGAGCACGACCGCGCTGCCGACCACGATCGCCTCGCGCCAACCGAGCGCGAACAGCACGAGCAGGATCACCGAGGCGGTCGCGAACACCAGCTTCTCGATCAGCTTTACCGCCTTGTCGGTCGCTGTCTGTCCATAGTCGCGAGTGACGGTGACATGGACACCCTGCGGAATCAGTTCGCCCTTGATCTGGTCCATGCGCCCGGTGACGGCGCTGGTGATGTCAGCGGCGTTGCTGCCGGGCTTCTTGGCGATGGCGATCGTCACCGCGGGGGCGAGTCCGCCCACCGGTCCCGCGCGCCCCGGCGGCGCGCCATGCCAGGCGTAGCGTGCGGCGACATCGGCACCGGCTTGCACCTCGGCGACGTCGGACAGGTGCAGGGGGCGACCGTCCTTCACGCCGATCACCAGGCCGGACACCGCGTCCGCGTCGGCCAGGAACGTGCCCGCGGTGACGGGTACCGCGCGATCACCGCCGACGCGCTCGCCGGCCTGGCGCACCGCATTGGCCGCCTGCAGCGTCTGCGCGAGATCCGATACGGTCAGGTTGTACGCGGCGAGCTTCGATGGATCCAGCGTCGCCAGCACCACCCGATCCGGCGCGCCGATCGTGTAGACGTCGCGCGTTCCGGGGATGCGCTTGATCTCGGTTTCCAGCGTGTGCGCCACTTCGGCCAGCTCGATGGCGCCGCGTTGCGGATCGTCCGTCCACAACGTCAGCGCCATCACCGGCACGTCGTCGATGCCCTTGGGCTTGACCAGCGGCTGGCCGACCCCGGCGCCGGCCGGCATCCAGTCCTGGTTCGAGAACACCTCGTTGTACAGGCGCACGAGTGCCGGCTGGCGCTGCACGCCGACCGTGTATTCGACGGTGAGCACCGCCATGCCCGGGCGACTGGTCGAGTAGACGTGCTTGACGCCCTCGATCTCGGAGAGCTTCTGCTCCAGCGGCGTGCTGACCAACTGCTCGACGTCGCGCGCGCTGGCGCCCGGGAACGGCACGAACACGTTCGCCATCGTCACGTCGATCTGCGGCTCTTCCTCACGCGGCGTGATCATCACCGCGACCAGGCCCAACAGCAGGCCGAGGATTGCGAGGATCGGCGTCAGCGGGTTGGACTGGAACGCGGCGGCGAGCCGTCCCGACAGACCCATGCGGCCAACGGAGCCGAACTCATTCACCGGCATGTCCGGCTGCCTTGCGTTGTGCGGCCAGTGCCTGCAGGGCTGCGACCGGATCGGACGCGACCGTCTCGCCGTCCTTCAGTCCCGCGAGCACTTCCACTTGATCGCCAGCACGCTGACCCACACGCAACTGGCGCAGCGACAGCCGGTTGCCTTCCAGCACGTACACGCCGCTGACCTCGCCGCGCTGCACGAGCGCGGCACGCGGAACCTGCAACGCGCCGGCGCTGCCGGAATTCGCGAACATGACCTTGGCGGTGGCACCCGGTTGAAGCGGCTCTTTCAGCGCGGGCAGGACGACACGGACGTTGACGCTGTGCGTCGCCGGATCGGCGGACGGAAACACTGTGACGCCCGCCGCATCGACGCTGCGGCCGTCGGCCAGCAGCACGCTCGCCCGGGGGTGTGCGCGAATCGCATCCGCGTCGGACTGCGGCACCTGCACCTCGATCCGCAGCGCACCGGGCGCATACAGCGACATCAGCGCCTGCCCGGGCGCGAGGCTCTCGCCGGGCTCGACCCGGCGCGCACTGACGATGCCGGCGAACGGTGCGCGGACGACGGTGTAGTCGGCCTGCTGCCCGGCCTGCGCCAACTGCGCGCGGGCCGCATCGCGCGCGGCCACGGCGCTGTCGCGCGCCGCCCGCAACTGGTCGATCTGCAGGCGCGAGACGAGTTGTCTGGCCGCCAGTGCCGAATACCGCGCGAACGTGGCCTGCGCTTCGGCCGCCGCGGCTTCGGCTGCTCGCAGTTGCGCACGCGCCACGTCGGCGCCCGCCTGCTGCTCGACGGCGGTCAGGCGCAGCAACACCGCGCCCGCGGCAACGCGATCATTGACGTCGGCATCGACAGCGACCACGCGACCTGCGGTCTGCGCCGACAGGTCGGCCTGCTGCACCGCTTCGACCACGCCATCCCAGGTGCGTCCCTGGCCAACGCCGCTTGCGCGCACCGTGAACGTGTCGAGGTGCGGCAGTGCCGGCACGCCGGGAGCTTTCTGGCCGCCGTTGCATGCGGCCAGCACCAGAAGTCCGGCGAAGAGCAGGGCGCGTGTCTGGATCATCGTCAGCGACTCGGGCTGCGAATCACTTGAAGCCGCAACCGGCCGGCATGCCCCTGCCGACGCCGAGCTTGCGGAAGATCATCGCGGCCGGGCAGAAACCGGTGAAGCTGGCCTGTAGGAGGTTGAGGCCGACGAAGGCTGTCAGCAGCCACCACCACGGCGACAGATAGAAGGTCAGCGCGATGCTGATCAGGATCATCACGCCGGCAAAGGCCATCACGGCACGATCGATGTTCATGGGTGTCTCCCGGGTCTGGTTTGGTGGAAGCGGAGCATTCAATGCCTGGCGGTCTTGAGGCGTTCGATGCCAAGCGCCTTCATCACGTACTTCTCGTAGATCGGCTCGGAGGTGCCGTGGCGCATCTTGAACAGGAAGTACTTCTCGAAGGCGACCTTGGCGACATGCACCCACTTGCCTTTCTTCACCCATGTGACATTGCGCGGCGGGATCTGCGGCAGCGCGACGAAGGCCACGCCGCTGTCGCCCATGTCGGCGAGGCAGACTGCATTCCACGTGCTCTCGAAGTCGGTCGGTTCGTTCTTCAGTTCCGCGGCGATGTTGCGCACGATCGTGGTCACCATCGACTCGATCATGAAACCGGTCTTGGGCGCACCGGTCGGTATCGGCGTGGCTTCCACCGGCGGAATCGCCACGCACACGCCGGCAGCGAATATTTGAGGGTACCTCGGGCTGCGCTGGCACTTGTCCACGAGGACGAAGCCGCGCGGGTTGCACAGGCCTTCGACCGCCGCGACCGCGTCCACGCCCTTGAAGGCCGGCAGCAGCATGGCGTACTTGAACGGCAACACGTGTTCGCGCCTGGGCTGCCCCGCGTCGTCGTGCTCGGCCACGCTGGCCTCTCCTGCCCGCACCTCGGCGACCCTGGCATTGGCGATCCACTTGATGTGGCGTTGGCGGAATTCGGCTTCCATCAAGCCCTTGGAATCACCGACACCACCCAGGCCCATATGACCGAGATAGGGTTCGCTGGTCACGAAGGTCATCGGCACCCGGTCGCGCAGCTTGCGCTTGCGCAGGTCGGCATCGAGGATCAGAGCGAACTCGTAGGCCGGGCCGAAGCAACTGGCTCCCTGCACTGCGCCGATCAGGATCGGGCCGGGGTTCTCCAGGAATTGCTGGTACGCCGTCCATGCCTGCTGTGCATGGGGCGTGGTGCATACCGATTGCGTGTTGCCGTGGGTCGGTCCGCTGCCGGGGACCTCCTCGAAGGCCAGTCGTGGCCCCGTGCAGATCAGCAGGTAGTCGTAATCGAAGCGCTGGCCGCCGATGATCTCCACTGCCTTGTTCGCCGGATCGATGCGAGCGGCCGGTTGCGGGACGAAGACGATGTCCTTCCTGCCCAGCCAGGTGGCCGCCGGAAGGGTGAAATCGTCCGCCTTGCGCCAGCCCACCGCGAGCCAGGGGTTGGACGGGGTGAAACTGAATCGCTCGCCGTCGCCCAGCACGGTGATCGCATGGCCTGCGCCCAGTGTTTCGCGCAGCTCGTAGGCAGCGCTCATGCCGGCAAGACCGGCGCCGATGATCACGATCCTGGCCATCACGGTGTCCTCCACGACAGGCACCCAATGGTCCCGTCGATGCTCGAGCGCGGTATTGATGACGATCAACCGTAGCGCACGTCCGGTTGCAATGTAGATTAGACTCATCTAATATCAACGTCAACTAATATTACAGGCGCATGGGGTACTCATGTCACGGATGACGGGTTTGTCCAGCTGCGCGGGTTCCCGACGTGGGTGACCGGAAGGTCGAGTGATGGGATGCCCGCCGCGCGATGGCATCATGGAGCGAAGCAGGCCGGAGCTCCGGCCACGACCCCTGTGCGTTGAAGGAAGGCCCTGATGCCGCGACGAACCGCTTCCGCCCGCTCATCCGCCGAGCAGATGAGTGCCCATGCCGCCGACGCGTCGCGGTTGCTCAAGGCGCTGGCCAACGAAAAGCGTTTGATGATCCTGTGCCTGCTCGCCGACGGTGAACACACGGTCGGCGAGCTCAACGCCAAGCTCGACCTGAGTCAATCCGCCCTGTCGCAGCACCTGGCGGTACTTCGTGAGGATGGCATTGTGCACACGCGCCGCGACGCGCAGAACGTGGTCTATTCCCTGGCGAGAGGCCCCGCGCAGCGGGTCATCGGTGTTCTCCACAGCGTGTATTGCGGTGTTCAAAAGTGAACCGGATCCGTGTCGGTGAAGTCAGCCATCGACGGGTTGTTGCTCCAGATCAAGACCTGCGTTGGAACGTCCTCTATAACGGTCGTGACGATGGACGGATGCAGCCACATCGCCAGGCTTCCTGGCAGCAGGATCGCGGTCGTGGGAGATCCACGGGTTCTCATGCAACGACGAAGCAACGCGAGGTGATGCATGTATTACATCGTCGAGACCGGCAAGTCGTTCGACCAGGCGTCCACGGACCTTGATGCAGCGGTCAAGCGCCGTGGTTTCGGCGTGCTTCATGTGCACGACCTCGGTGCGACGCTTCGCAGCAAGGGCATCGCTTTCGAAGAGGACTGCAGGATCTTCGAGGTCTGCAATCCGACACAGGCTGCCAGGGTCCTGGCGGCGGACATGCGGCTGAACATGGCGCTTCCATGCCGGATCTCGGTATTCACCGAGAAGGGCAGGACCATGATCGGTCTCATCAGGCCCGTGGAGATGCTCCTCGCGTTGTCGCAGGACCCAGAGATCGTCCAGGTCGCCCGGGAAGTCGAGGCGCTGACCATCCAGATGGTCGATGAGGCGAAATGAACACGGGTGGCACCAGCAAGGCAACGCGTCCGAATGGGTTGCCCCGCATATGCAGTGGCGGTGCGTGCGCCGGTGTCGTCGTTGCGAAGAGGTTTGTTCGTGGAAAGTCGGGATCAGGTCGAATGGCGGCCGTGGTTCCCCGCGGACCGTCGGCTCGTATGGGTGCTGCTTACCCCGTCTCCAGGAGGGCGGACGCATGAGTTCGTTCGAGCCCATCCTGCGCTGGAGCATGGGTCCGGACCATCCGCGCTGGACGGCCACGCTGCGCGACGAGACCAGGGTCGTGATCCGTCCCGTCAGAAAGGAGGACGCCGCGGCGGAGCGCGCATTTGTCGAGGCCCTGTCGCCATCCGCCTGGCAATCTTGCATGCTCGGACGCGTCGGGAAAACAGACAGCACGCCGGATCGCCCGCTCACGGACGTCGACTACGAACACACGGTAGCGTTCGCCGCCGTCATGGCCGAAGGCATAACGGACACGTTTCTCGGAATCGGCCGATACAGCGTCGGCAGCGATGGCGCGAGCTGCAAGTGCGCCGTCACGGTCCTGGACGAGTGGCGCGGCAAGGGACTTGGTACCGTGCTGATGAGGCACCTGATCGAGGTGGCGCAGGCACGGGGCATCCTGTACATGTTTTCGGTTGATGCTGTCGAGAATGCCGACATCGCCGATCTGATGAAGCACCTGGGATTCACGCGGCATGTTGATCCCGGCAACCGCGGACAGGCCGTCCATGGCCTCTGGCTTTCGCCTTCAGCGGGAGGCTGGCGATGATGCGGGAAGGCAGCCAGCACGCTGTCCCCTCTTCACGATCCGCCCGTTGGGCCGTGCGCCTGCGGGTGCAACTTGCCATTGCCATTGCCGCAAAGCTGGTGCTGCTCGTGCTGCTGTACGCCCTGTTCTTCACTTCCACGCAACGCCCGCCTGTCGATGCCAGTGCCGTTGCCAGTCGCTTCTTCTCGCCGGGATGAAATCGCATGCCTGACCTTCATGTTGTCGATCTCTCGCGACTGCAGTTCGCGCTGACCGCGCTCTATCACTTCCTGTTCGTGCCGCTCACGCTCGGCCTGGCACTGATGCTGGCCATCATGGAGAGCGTCTATGTGATGACCGGACGCGAGATCTGGAAGCAGATGACCCGGTTCTGGGGTGTGCTGTTCGGCATCAACTTCGCGATGGGCGTTGCCACCGGCATCACCATGGAGTTCCAGTTCGGCACGAACTGGGCCTACTACTCCCACTACGTCGGAGACATCTTTGGCGCGCCGCTGGCCATCGAAGGCCTGATGGCGTTCTTCCTGGAGAGCACGTTCGTCGGGCTGTTCTTCTTCGGGTGGGACCGGTTGGGCAAACTCCAGCATCTGGCAGTGACGTGGCTGACCGCGCTCGGCGCCAACCTGTCGGCCCTGTGGATCCTGATCGCCAACGGCTGGATGCAGAACCCGGTCGGAGCGCAGTTCAACTTCCACACCATGCGCATGGAAGTCACCGACTTCCCCGCCGTGCTGTTCAACCCGGTCGCCCAGGCGAAGTTCGTCCACACTGTCAGCGCCGGCTATGTGGTCGGAGCGATGTTCGTGCTGTCGATCAGCGCGTTCTACATGCTGCGCGGCCGCAACCTGCAGTTCGCCAGGCGGTCGATGACGGTGGCCGCGAGCTTCGGGCTCGCTTCGGCGCTCTCGGTCGTCGTATTGGGAGACGAGAGCGGTTACACCGCTTCGGAAAACCAGAAGATGAAAGTCGCTGCGATCGAGTCCGAATGGGAGACGCAGGCAGCTCCCGCCTCGTTCACCGCCTTTGGCCTGCCCGACATGCAGACACACCGCACCGATTACGCGGTCCGGGTTCCGTGGATGCTGGGCCTGATCGCAACCCGTTCGATCGACGAGCCGGTGTTGGGCATCAACGACCTGGTCGACAAGAACAAGCTGCGTATCAATCGCGGCATCCAGGCCTATGCCGCGCTGCAGGCGGTCCGCGCCGATCCGGCGAACCAGGCCAAGCGGGCGAATTTCCTTGCCCTGCGCGATGACCTCGGGTTCGGGCTGTTGACCCTGCGTTACACCGACAGTCCAGCCAAGGCCGATGCAGCCATCGTCGACAAGGCGGCATGGAGCACGGTGCCGAACGTGCCGGTACTTTTCTGGGCGTTCCGCGTCATGGTCGGGCTAGGCATGTTCTTCATCGGCGTGTTCGCGTATGCGTTCTATCTCGCATCGAGGCGCCGGCTCGATCGGCCGCGATTCCTGCGCGTTGCGCTGTGGAGCCTGCCACTACCCTGGATAGCCAGCGAACTCGGCTGGATCGTTGCCGAATACGGACGCCAGCCATGGGCGATCGACGGCGTGTTGCCGACGTTCATGGGCGTGTCGAGTACCAGCGCAGGACAGGTCACGGCCAGCCTGATCGGTTTCGTGCTGCTCTACACGGGACTGGCCGCAGTCGATGTGCTGTTGATGCTTCGCACGGTCAAGGGTGGACCCGATGGCCTGAATTTCTGGCCGATTCTGCAGCCGCCGACCGACATCGCCCAACCCGGCAGTACAGGAGCCCAGCCGTGATCGACTACAGTGTGCTGCGGGAGATCTGGTGGCTGCTGCTGGGCGTGCTGCTGATCGGATTTGCCCTCACCGACGGTTACGACCTCGGCATCGGAGCGATCCTGCGCGTGATCGGACGCGACGACATCGAACGGCGCATGGCGATCGAAGCGATTGAACCGCACTGGGAGGGGCACCAGGTCTGGTTCGTGCTCGGTGGCGGTGCGGCGTTCGCAGCGTGGCCCCTGTTGTACGCGGCATCGTTCTCTGGCTTCTACTTCGCGATGCTGCTGGTGCTCGCCGCGCTGATCCTGCGTCCGGTCGGCTTTGCCTTCCGCAACAAACTGCCGCAGGCGGCATGGCGCAATGCGTGGGACTGGGCGCTCACCATCGCCGGCGCGGTGCCTCCGCTGGTGTTCGGTGTTGCATTCGGCAACCTGTTTCTCGGCGTTCCCTTCCACTACGACGCCACCTTGCGGCCCATCTACGACGGCGGCTTCTTCGACCTGTTCCATCCGTTCGCCCTGCTGGCGGGAGTAGTCAGCCTGGGGATGCTGGTGATGCATGGCGCCAGTTTCGCAGCCATGAAAGTCGAAGACCCGGTCGGTGCGCGCGCCCGTCGCATCGCGCGCATCGCGGCGGCAGCGACACTGCTCGCATTCGCCGTTTGCGGTCTGCTGCTGCGCTCCATGAATGGCGACCAGATCCTGGGTGCAATCGATCCGACCGGACCATCCGATCCTCTTGCCAAGCACGTCGGCCTGGTCGCTGGCGGCTGGCTGGTGAACCTGGGGCGCTATCCATGGACGTTCGCCGCGCCCGCGCTTGCCGGTCTCGGGCTGCTTGGCGTGCTCGCATTGCCTGGGCGCCGCACGGCCTTCATCGCGAGCGGACTGTCGGTGGCCTGCATTGTCCTGACGGCGGGCTTTGCGCTGTTCCCGTTCCTGCTGCCCTCGTCCAGCAACCCCTCGCAAGGACTCACGGTATGGGATGCCTCTTCCAGCCAGAAGACGCTCGGCATCATGCTGCTGGCCACCTGCATCCTGTTGCCGATCGTGCTCGCCTACACGACCTGGGCGATACGGATGCTTCGCGGCACGGTGACCCGCGAGCATGTCGCGAATTCGAAAGGAGGTTACTGATGTGGTACTTCTCGTGGATCCTGGGTGTCGCGCTGGCCTGCAGCTTCGGCATCCTCAACGCGATCTGGTATGAGGTGCATTCCGACCAGGCGCACAAGCGCGCCGAACCCTTCCAGCAACCCTGATGGCACGTGCGGTCTCGCTTCTCGTTGCCCTCGCGCTGTCGGCCGGGTTGCTGCTCCTGCCCGCCATGCGCGGCCGTGATCTCACGGCCGCCGGCCACGGGCTGCTGACACCGCTGCTGCTCGCCATCTGCGGGGGTTTTGTGCACGGGTTGGGCTACGAACCGCTACAGCCCATCCTGCGGCGACTGTTGCGACCTGTCTTGCTATGGCCCGCGATGGCCGGGCTCGGCGCAGCATGGTGGTGGCTGAGTTGAGCGACCATGGAATGCGCTTTCCCCGGCGCGACCAGCAGCCTTCTTGCCGAAGGCTGATTGCGGAAGTCCTGGCATCGCCGCCTGCTGGGGCTATTGCTACAAATGTAGCTCCGTCGTACCGGCTTCTTGCGAGACAGTCTTAAATGCGAATGACTTGCATTTGCAACAATGCGGAGGTAGTGTCGCGCACCACCGCATCGCTCTCGCAGACTTCCCATGTCCAGACTGGCCCTATCCCTTGCTCTCCTGATCGCGGGGCTGGGCGCGACCGCGTCCGTCGCGGCGCAAGCTCCCGCCGGGCCGGTAGCCGATCCGGGACCGCGCGGCGGCGCGCCGGCGGCCGGCGGAGCCTTGCCGGGCCTTGGGGCGGCCGAGCGTGCATTCTTCAGGGGCGCCCTGGCCCAGTTCATGACCGTCGATTCGGTCACCGGCAGCATGCCGGGCGAAACCGGTAGCGGGCTGAGTCCGCGGTTCAACGGCAACTTCTGCGCCGGGTGCCACGCATATCCGGCGGCCGGCGGATCGAGTCCACCGACCAATCCCCAGGTATCGCTCGCGACCCTCGATGGCGCGAAGAACCTCACACCCGGGTTCATCTACGCGACCGGGCCCGTGCGCGAGGCGCGCTTCGTGCGCAATCCCGATGGCACGCCGGACGGCAGCGTGCACGACCTGTTCACGATCACCGGACGCCGGGACGCGGCCGGATGCCGCGTCGCGCAGCCGGATTTCGCCGCGCAGGTCGCCGCCCACAACGTGGCGCTGCGCATCCCGACCGGAGTGTTCGGGCTCGGTCTCGTGGAGAACACGCCGGACGACGCGCTGGTCGCCGACGATCGCGCGCACGCGATCAAAAAGGCGCTGCTCGGGATCGCCGGCCATTTCAACCGCAGTGCGAACGACGGAACGATCATGCGGTTCGGCTGGAAGGCCCAGGACAAGTCCCTGCTGGTGTTCGCGGGCGAGGCCTACAACGTCGAACAGGGCGTGACCAACGAGCTGTTCCCGAACGAGCGCGAGACCCACCCCGACTGCCAGTTCACCGCGCAGCCGGAGGACGCGACGTTCTTCACGAACACGATCCATTCGGGCAGCACGGCCTCCGACCTGTCGTCGGCCACGGTGAACTTCGCCGGCTTCATGCGCCTGTCCACGCCGCCCACGCCGGCGACGCCGACGCCCTCCACGCTGCGCGGCCAGCAACTGTTCGTCGATGTCGGCTGCGAGGCCTGCCATTCGCAAACGCACAAGACCACGCGATCGATCTACACCGCACAGAGCTTCGTGACCTATCACCCGTACAGCGACTTCGAAGTCCACAAGATGGGTACGGGTCTTGCGGACGGCATCACGCAGGGCAGCGCGGATGGCAGCGAGTTCCGGACCGCGCCGCTCTGGGGCCTGGGCCAGCGCCTGTTCTTCCTGCATGACGGCAGGACCTCGGACGTCCTCGCCGCGATCCAGGCGCATGCGAGCCCGGGTTCGGAAGCGGATCTGGTCATTCGCCGCTTCAATGCGCTCACGCCGGCGCAGCGTCAGGACATCCTGAATTTCCTGCGTTCGCTTTGAGCCTCGCGCCGGCGCGCCGTCGCTTTGGACTTTCCGCGCGAGTGCCGGCGATCGCACGAACGCCTTGACCTGGTGCCGCTGACAGCTTCTCGCCGAGACCTGCGCATCCGTGTTAGTTGGCCGGGAGACCCAGAAGTCGATCAGGGACGAAGTAGGGGCCTGACCGTGCGTGCGGACCGGGTGAAGTCCGCAATGTAGAACGCCACGACTGTCCGGCAGAAAGGTAGCAAGTCGGTGAGCTTGCGTAGCGCCTGATCAGGCCCATCCCTCGGTGCCAGGTAGCCGGTGCCATACCCCGGACCGGCCCAGATTGTCCCCTGATAAGAGGTGCGAAATAGCACCTGCTCCGGTGAGGATGAGCTGCAAAACCCTGTGGAATGACAACTGCCGGCTTTCACCCTGTCACGAGGTCCATGACACCCGTGGCCTGGCGAAATGCCCGGCGTGAACGGGTCACCTGCACGCACCTGGGGCGGACCCGTTCACTGAAATCCGCCCTGTCTTCCAATCCACGGAGTTCCAAATGACCATGCAGCACGTGCCCCATGTGGGGCGAATGAACCGGGTCGACGTCCGACCCCTGGGCAAGAACCACACCATGATGATGTGGGACACGATCGAGCAGGTCGGGTCGATCCGGTACGCCTACCTGCTGGGTGTGTTCGATAACTCGACCCACGAGCCGGTCTACTTTGTCTCCTCGGAGGTGAACGTGTTCCCGTCGCCCGGCACCGGCTCGCACTGCCTGTGCGAATTCGACGGCGAAGGCCATGGCAATCACGGCTTCTCGGACCAGTGGAGCGTTGCCGACACGTTTTTTCAGGAGGCAAAGCGCATGGCGGCCGACAGGTTTGTCACTCGCAGGCGCGCCAAGGCGTGATGGGAATTGCCATCGGTTAGCGGATGGATGCAGGCCCGGCGCTTGGCGGGCCTGCATCGCCCTCTTTCTTTGTGTCCCGGACTGCAGATCTGCCACTCGCGAACGGCGCATCGGGGCCGAACATCGCCGATTGGCGAACTTGCGATGACGTCGCGGGTGACAGAATCACTGTCCGGCGCGCATCGAGAGCGATACCGGATCCGCATGCGCCTCGATCCTGCAGTACTGAGCGCGTGTCGGGGTCCCGCTATGGTTTGGGATTCTTGCCCTCGCCATCGGACGCCGCGATGGTCGGCTGCCGTCGGTCGATCAGCGTGAGGCTCGCGCGGTGCGCGATGCGGTCGACCAGTGCACGTGCCTCCTCGTACCGGCGGTCGAGGTGCACGCGGAGCATCTGCCGCCCCAATTCCTTGCCATCACCCGCGACGACACGCAGTTGGTGATCGACCTTGGCCACGATGCCTGCTCCTTTGCGGTCAGTGACGGCACGATCGCCGTCATGATTTCTCGTCGCCGCAATGCGAATCAGCAGCCCGGCCGCCCGTGCATGCGTAAGGACGGTGACAGCGCAGTTCGCCTTCAGGGTACCTCGACGTAACCCTCCTGCATCAGCCACTCGACCTGGCGAGCCGGGTGGACGATGTCCTGGACAGATGCCGTGGTGAAGACAACCGGATACTTGGTCGCGGCCGCGTCGAAGGCGGTCAGCCACGCCTTGCGGACCTCCGCGTCACGGTCCAGTCCCTGTTGCACGGCGACGGCTTCCTGGGTGGCGGTTGCCCAGCATGGGCGCGGGAGCGTGTGCGTGCCCAGGTAGGCCTTCATCGTGTCGACGTCGCCGACGGCCCACGCCGCGGCCATGGTGCGCGAGGCATCCGGTACGCCCTGGATGCCGTGGAGGATGGACTCGAAGCAGGCCAGGTCCGCCTCCGGGCTGGGCTCGAAGGCGCGCGCGGCGGTCTTGGGATCCTTGATGGTCCAGTGGAACATGGCGTCGACCATCGGGATGCCGCGCCTGTCCGCCTCGGCCTTGATCAAGCCGGCGATGGACGAGTCGACCGCCACGCCGGAATGCCTGAGCACGGCCTCGTACAGCTTCCAGCCTGCGTACATCGGTCGCATGCGATCGACGTCGCCAGCCGGCTTGTACTGCGCCTTCAGTTCGTTCCACTGCTGCAGGTCCGCGGGCGACAGGACATCCGCCAGGTGCTTGCCATCGGGCAGGTACTTGGCGCCGCTGGCTTCGTGCCAGACCGACAGGGCGCTGAAGAGGCTGACCTTGGCGTCGAAGCGGAACCACGGCGACCCGATGACAGCGCCCGACTGGGCGAGCGCGCTGCGGATGCCGCCGGGCATGAAGGTAAGTCCCTCGGGTTCCGGATACACCGTCCCGAGCACCAGCACCTTGCTATTGCCCTTCTGGAACGTCCAGATGTAAGGCTTTGCGACGGTCACCACGATCGGATCCAGGCTCTTGGCTTCCGGCGCAGAGGTGGCCGGCGATGCTGGCATCGCCTCCTTCGATGCGTGGACGGCCGAGCCGGTTTGGGCCGGCATGGCATCGCTGTACGGCGGCGCCGCGAGCAAGAGGACGGCGACAAGCGGTGCGATCGACTTCGACATCAAGAGCCTCGTGAGAGAAACGGTGTGTGGAGCTGCGGAAGGGGCGATGTGGGGATGGACCTCGTGGCGGGTTCAATGGTTCATCCGGGGACGCTCGAGCGCTGGTTCCCGAGGGTCGAGATCGACCAGATTGCTGCCCGTCCATCGGAAGGCCTGCCCGGCGTCTCACGAGGACTGCGCACATTTGCAGCGACCTGTGCTGACGAAGCGGCTGCTTCAGTTGCCTTGCCGCCGGGAGCGGCCGCCTCAACTGACGTCACCTGCGTCAATCGCAACCAAACAATTGTCCTGGCTCTTTCTGCGCGGGTGTTCCGGCATTCGCTGCCAACCTGGTTCCTCGAGCAGTTTCGCCGTCCACTTGAACCGTCCGGCGTCGGACCTGGGTCGGCAGAGGCGGCTACCCAGGAACGAAGCCGGCTCAACTCGGACATTGCATCACTTCGTCGGATCGTCCGCAGTGGGCATCCCGGTTGCGTCCGAATCAGGCGGTTCTCGCGGGTCGACAGACTTTAGCGGGGCACGGTACGCGATGCGGTCGACAAGAGCCCGGGCATCCTCGAGCCGGTGTTCCAGATGCGCGCGAATCATCTGCCTTCCCAGTTCCTTGCGACCACCCTGACTGACCACCAAGCGAAGATCGGGCTTGTCCTTCATGACGGCAGCCTCTGAGGGGTTGATCGTTGCATCTGGCGTCACGAGACACGGCGGCGTCGGCCTGCACGAACGTGTCGCGGCATCGATTCGTCAGGACTTCGACGCCGAGGCAGGCGCCGCTGTGTCTGGAACGATCGGATGATAGATGCACGTGACAGCGCCCGTGGTGAGCGCAACCGAGTAGCGCAGGTCGCAATTGACGGCTGCGAAGATGACAGGCAGCTGTTCATTGCCGAAACTGTCGGGCACAAAGATGACCTTTTGCCCGGGCTTGCACGCAGCTGCAACGTCGTCGTAATGCCAATTCTTGACTTGGCAGAGGTGCCCATCGACCGGCGCCGCCGCAGAAGCCGTCGTTGCGGACGCGCTTGGCGCCGTTGCAGTTGAACCGGATCCTTGCTGCGCGCACGCAGCGACAAGCAGGCACAACGCTGAAGACATGACAGATGGTGAGGTACGCATCGCTTCTCCGGGTTGGATTGAGTAAAGGACATTTGGCAACTGGACGCGCTGTGTACGGCGCGCCCCGGCCGCCCGGGTTTATCGACCCGAAGAAATCGCTATGCGATCAGTAAGTCGGAACCGGCGCCTTGCCGGCGAGAATGGCGCCCACGTCAGGCGCCTCGTGCTTCTTGAACATCCAGCTCGCCTCGACGGATACATGGCCGTCCGGACCCTGGGTTGCGTGAAACTCTGTGATCCCCAGCGATCGCGAGAAAAGCGTGACGCGGCGATCGTTGGTCAGGTCGATCGCCACGACCTCATTGGCATCGTGCTCGAATGCGACGGCCATGGGGCCATCAGGCGTCGCGTACCAGTAGATCGACCACAGGTAGAAGCTGGGAATGGGATTGCCGTAACCGTCGAACATCTTGTTCGTCAGCGTGTCGTCGACGGTTCGCTTCAAGGGAAATAGCTGGCCGGTGTCGATGTTGAAGAGCGCAAGGTCCGAATCCTCGCTCTTGCCGGCGATGGACTTGAACTCGTGGAAGACCGTGTGATTGGCGCCGTGAGCACGGAAGATCGCCACGACGTGGGTCGAGCCAACGTCACCTCGCTGGTTTCCGAACAGAGCAAAGCCCGGCGGCAAGGGAATGGTCTGCAGAGCTGCGCCCGGGCGGTACCGGAACACCGTATCGACCCTTGCCATGAGAAGGCCATCATCCAGCATGAAGACCGATTGGCCGGCCACCGTGCCACCCTCCGGCGGCGTGAACTCCCAGCCATTGGCTGGCGTTTGTACGAGGGTCCCGATGGTGACGGGAGCCTCGGGCGAATTTGCGTTCGCGGACCGAACCAGATAGTGGCCGGGCTGGCCCGACTTGATCATGTACGTCATGTCGCCGGTGGTGCGATTGCCCGCAAACATCTGGTAGGCATAACGGCCACCGCCCACCGAGAACGCAAACGGATTACCGGCTGGATCGACCCAGGATCTGCCATTGACCAGGAAACCGGCGAAGGGATCGCTGAAGGTCGTGGGCCTGGCGTAATCGTGCTTCGTGGCAACCGTGGTCGGCGGAATCGGAGCCGCCGCGACTGCAGGCGCGGCCGGCTGCGCCGTCCCGGCACCGGCCGCCATGCGCATCATCGTCATGTTCGCTGCAATGTTGCCGCGCATCTGCCGAAACTTGCGCAGCATCGCGGCTTCCTGTTCCGGGGTCATTGCCCCAAGGCCCTGCGCCTTCCACTGCTTCCTCACGGCCACGAGCATCTGTTGCTCTTCGGCCGAAGGCGGAATGTCCGCTTCCGTCGAAGGCGCCACCTGAGGTTGAGCGGGTTCCGACGCAGTCGTCTGGGCGACAGCGGGTGCACTGAGCGCCGCTATCAAGGCGATCGCCATCAAGCGTGGCATCAAGATCATTCGGCCTGTTCCTTCAGAAATGGGGTGGGGTCGCAGAGCCCCCCGGGAGCGAGGTATCCGCTCCCTGGCCGCGGTCTGCGATGGAACCTATAGGTAGTCTATCTATGACTCTGTAGAGCTTAAAGTCGTCTGTTTCTAGGGTGTCGTCTATGGACGCCACCCTCCTTGAGCGCCTCGGCCGCGCCTTCCGGAAGCGCCGTGAGGCCCTCGACCACAGCCAGGAAAGCTTTGCCGACGCCATCGGCATGCACCGGACCTACTACAGCGCGATCGAGCGGGGCGAGAAGAACCTGCAGCTCGACACGATGCAGAAGGTGGCCAAGGGCTTGCGTACACCGCTGTGGGAACTGCTGCGCGAGGCGGAAGGCTCGCGCTGAGTCCCAAGGCCGCCTGACTACTGCCGTGCAGCCGACCCCGGGCGCGACCGGCTCCGGACACCGATCAGCCTTATTCCGGCCATCCCAGTCGGGTGTTCCACCTCAGCGGGCCGAACTTGCCCATCCGGGTGTCAGGGCCCATCTCCTCGGGCGAAGCCATCTCGAGCCCGGAGGGATCGCTGTTCTGCGTCATGGCCATCGACTCGATGTCCTCGATCGTCGGAAAGTGCCGGGCGATGTTCGTGGCCTGACGGCGGATCTCCAGGGGCAGGTCCTTGTTGCGTGCCACTTCGATCAGGAATGCGCCACCCCAGAGCAGGGCCTGGGTCCTCTCGACTGCGGTCGTCATGTTGTTTCTCCTGTACGGGTGGGAAACGTGGTGTCGTGAAAGGCCGGACGTGGGACCGGCCGTGAAGCCGTCAGCCTTCCTCCGGCCATGCCAGCCGGGTGGACGCCTTGAGCGGACCGAACTTGCCGATGTCGGTGTCGGGCGGGATCTCATCGGGGGAAGCCAGCCCGGTTCCGTGGAAGTCCACGGGCCGCAACCGCGCCATCGCCGCGATCTGCTCGATCGTCGGGAAGTGGCGGGCGATCACCACCGCCTGCCGGCGCAGGGTCAGCGGAAGGCTCTTGTCCCTTGCGACTTCCATCAGGAAGGCGCCTCCCCAGAGCAGGGCCCGGGTCCTCTCGACTGCGGTCGTCATGTGCTTCTCCTCGGATTGTTGATGACGTTGATGCCCGGAAACCGTCGCACGGGCCGCGACGGGGTCCGAGTTGCGCAGGGTTTTGCGCGGCCTAGAACGGTGGGTCGTAGGGCCCGGGCGTCCAGCTGCGGCTGGGTCGGTTCGGGGAACCCGCGCTGCGCTCGCAGCTGCGCTGGTCGCAGGCGCGCACGCGCGCCAGCAGGGCCAGCGGCATCGACCCTTCCGCGCGCACCCGGCCGCAGCCGCTGAGCAGCACCCGCATGGCGAAGGCGCCGTCGCTCCAGTGGTGCTCCAGTTCGCGAAGGTGCGGTTCCAGCCGGCACAGACCGGTCAGCTCGTGGCCCATCGCCAAGCCTTCTGCGCTGGGGAACATGTCCCGCGTGTAGCTCCAGACCTTGCCGATGTCATGCAGGAGTCCGGCGGCGACGCCCAGGTCGTGCTCGGTGGTCGTGAGCGCACCCTGCGCGGCCATGTCCTCGGCCACCTCGACGCTGTGCAGGGCCAGCCCGCCCGGGCGGGCGTGGTGGTGGCGCATCGAGGCCGGCATGGTCCAGAAGTGGTGGTGCACGTAGCGGTCGGCGAGGACAGCGCGGACGAAATTGCGCAGCGGCGCGGCGACGATGCCGGCGATCAGCTCCTTCGCCCGGCTGAGCACGCCGGTCACCGGGCACGCGTCGGGCGGGAGGAAGTCGAGGGCGTGGGCACCGGGAATCCAGGTGCCACCACCCGACACCTGCGAATCGCAGGATCCGTCCGCGTCGATCCAGCGAAGGACGCTGAAGCGGAACGGCCGCAGCGGTTCGGAGACGAGCGCGTGCGAGAGGTCGGTGGTGGTGAACGTGATGTCCATGCAGCCCGCGCCGGTGGCGATCGTCCAGCGCCGGCAGACGTCTTCGGCGTCCCACTGGTCCAGCGTGCCGAGCAGCACGCCGTCGACTTTCAGTTCCTCCAGGCACGGATCGTGGTCATGCGACATGGCTGTCCTCCCTGGACGCGGTGCCCATGGCCCGGACCATGGCTTCGAGCTGGGCACGGCTGAGCTTGGAAAGGTCGGGAGTCGAAGGCGCCGCTGCCGGGGGCGAAGCGCCGTTACGGCTGTTGAGCAGGCCGGTGATGGCGCGGCCATCCTGCCGGGTGAGGTTCGGCACGAAGCGCGAGTACACGGTGAACAGCATCTGCGTGTTCGCGTGGCCCATGAGCCTGGCGATCCACTCCGGGTTCTCGCCCGAGGCCAGCATCAGGGTCGCGGTGGTGTGCCGGGTCTGGTACGGCCGGCGCTTCTCGATCTCCAGGTAGCGCAGCAGCGGGTACCAGACGCGGGTGGTGAAGTTGTGGGCGTCGAGCGGCGTGCCGTCCCGCGAGCAGAACACGTACTCGCTTTCCGGATGCCGCGCGGCACGCTGCGCTTCGAGCGCCTCGCGCACGATCGGCAGCATCGGGATGTCGCGCAGCGAGGTCTCGTTCTTCGCGTTCTCTTCGACCTCGCCGCTGGAGAAGACCTCGCGCACGGCGATCAGTCCCCGCTCGAAGTCGACGTACTTCCACTTCAGCCCATTGACCTCGCCGGTGCGCATGCCAGTGAAGAAGCGCACGGTGACGTAGTGGCGGAAATCCTCGCGGATCGCAACGCGGATGCGGTCGACCTCCTCGAGGGAGAACGGATGCACATCCGGCCGCCGCGCCTTCAGGCGCTTGATGCCCCGGCAGACATCGGCCGTGTTGTAGCGCTCCGAGGCCGCGGTGAGCATCTGCCGCAGCAGCGTCATGACCTTGTTGATACGCGAGGCCGACAGCTTCTTGCCGCTGCGCCCCGGCAACTCGGCGAGGGCGGCGCGGAACGTCAGCACGTCGGCCTTCGTGAGGTCGGACAGGCTCCTGGCGCCGAAGTGCGGGACCAGGTGCTTGTCGAAGATCTGATCGACGCCTTCGCGGTGCAGGCGACGCCACTGGGGGGCCATTTCGGCGCGCCAGATCTTCCAGAACGCCCCGAAGGTCGGCGCCGGCGCGGCCACGGATGCCGTCGCCGGCTGGTTCGCCGCCCGCGACGGGGTCGGCGCGGACTCGGCGGCGGCGAACTGCTTCGCGCGGGCGCTGCCGGGGAACGTCGCGGCATAGTTGAAGCTACCCTGCCGGATCTCCCGCTCGATGCGGTTGAGCAGCGCCTGCACCTTCTTCCGGTTTTCGGACGTGTCGTTCAGGGCGGTCTGCTCGCGGCAGCGCACGCCGCGATAGTAGAAATCGAGGAAGAGCGGTCCGCCGTTCCCGCGGGCACGAACCCTAGCCATGGGCGACCGCTCCGTTGGCCATCGGCACGACCGGTGCCCGACCCGCCGACGCGGCACCAATGTCGCGCTGGATCGCTTCCCAGATGAAGAGCAACTTGCGGCCACCGAACGGCCGGATGTAGTGGACTCCTTCCAGCAACACCGCGTCCTTGAGGCGGGTGCGGATGGTCCGGCTGTCGTAATGGATCCGCTCCGCGAGCTGATCGGTGGTAAGGTACGTCTGGCTCATAAGTGCGCTCCTTTGCTCCGTTTGTGATGCGTGTGAATCACATTTGATTCACCGTCTTTGTATCACAAATGATTCATAGCGCAATATGAAACATACATATGCATCATATATGATTCAGCGAGGGTTCAGCCTCATGCTCAGGTTCAAGCTAAAGGAGCGCATCGCGGACAAGGAATTCCGCGAGAAGCGGCGCGTCTCCCTGATCGAGGTTGCCGAAAGCACCGGCATTGGGCGGATTACGCTTTCTCGGATGCTGAACCGGGGTACGAATGTCCGATCCGACACGCTGGATCGGCTCTGCAACTACTTTGGTTGCCGAATTGAAGATCTGGTCGAACACATACCGGACTCAATTTGACCAATCGTCTTGAGTGGTATGCCGACAGCGGCACCTGAAACCAAGATGCGGCTGTTGTAAGCGTCTCGCTTCCTGCGACACTCTCCGAATGAAATTGGCCTGATGTCGCCTGCAAGAAGGACTCGGCCTTACAGTCCTCATGCCAGAGCCGCCCATGATCCGTACCGTTCGCCAGGCCTGCCGCTTCAACTCGATCATCCGTGACTATCGGATGAGCCAAGGCATCGAGAATCTCGCGGAGCTCATCAACGACGAGGGTGACGGGCGAGAGTTCTTCTCGCGCAACTTCGTGACCCACGGCATGGAGCAGCTGTTCCGCGAAGGACTGCTGCGCTTGTCCGGCAAATCCGACCAAGCCGTGTTCGAACTCAGTCAAGCCATGGGCGGCGGCAAGACGCACATGATGATTGCGCTCGGGCTACTGGCGCGCCATCCGCACCTACGATCCCAGGTGCTGGCGCCGGACCTCGTTTCCAGGCTGGCGTTGGGTTCCACGCGCATCGCCGCATTCAATGGCCGGAATAACCCGGACAACTACATCTGGGGCGAAATCGCCACGCAACTCGGCGCCGAAGACGCCATCAAGCCCCATTGGGCGAACGGCCCCAAGGCGGTCGACCAGCGCAAGTGGAAAGAGATCATTGGCGATCAGCCGACGCTGATCCTTCTGGATGAATTGCCACCCTACCTCGACAACGCCAGCACCCAAGTCTTCGGGCAGGGCACCTTGGCGAACATGGTGGTCTATAGCCTGAGCAGCCTAATGAGCGCGGCCTTGGAGCTACCGAATTGCGCCATTGTCGTTGCCAACCTGTCCGGCAGCTACAAGTCGCAAACAAAGGCGCTTTCCGATGCGATCTCGAATCTGCAACAGGAAACGCGCCGGCAAGCCATGACCATTACGCCGGTGCAGCTGTCCGGCAACGAAATCTACGAAATCCTCAAGAAGCGGCTCATCGACGAACTGCCCGACGAACGCGTCGTAGCCGCCCTTCTTGAGTTCCGATGTCGTTTCAGTGGCGATGTACCACGCGGCCGCGACCTGCAGGCCGGCGGCCCAGAAAATGCCGATCAGATCCCGTAACGACACAGCTTGCTTGACCAATCCAGCATCTTCGCTAATGAAACGCTCAACGCTGGTTGCACATCTGCTGGCATGGACAAAATGTGTTCATGCACCAAAGCCGCCACCAAAAGCTGGCGTGGATTGAACAGATGGTGCCAGTGCGTCCAGCCGCGAGTTCGGATGGGTTCGTCCGTCTTATCGCCCGGTTCGATCGCCATGTCTGGCACTAGGCCTTCGGCCTGCCAGTGAGCTAGGTTCTCGGCGACAATTTCCTCCACGCGCCGTTCGCGTTTCAGATCCGCCTCGGTTGGCGCAGCGAAATACGTCGACTGGCGCCCAGCATGCAGCGTCGCTTTGGTGATCCACTGGATGGCGTAGAGCCGCTCCTGAAACACATCATCTGGACGTGGCATAAAGTCGGCTTTTTCCCAGCGGCGCAGCCGGTTGCCTGTCGTGCCGTCCGCCAGCCGGTAGTCGCCTCGAAGCGTCTTAATTGGAGTGCGATAGGTCCTGCCATCCAGGGTGTAGATCATGTCGCCATCGCGAACGGTGCCATGCTCGGCCGCACGCATGTCAGCGTCCGACGCATCCGACACGATGTCGATGTGAAACCGCTTGTGGCGAGGGTCGGGCCTCAACCGGGCGACGGCATTGCGAGACTTGGAAACGATCCAACTGGAAGACAACGGCACCATCCATCCGGATTGCGGGCAGCGCGTTTCGAGGCACCACAGGTAAGCCTTGGCCCGATTCCCCTTCGCATCGTGCTCGATACGCAGTCCGGTGATGTGATCGTCTACGCTCCTGGCCAAGTTCGATTGGGCGTCTGTGATTTCCGCCCGCCGATGGCTGGACGCGCCAATAATTGCAGCGCTCCCCCACGTCAACATGCAAGCCAAGGGATTGAGATCGGAGGCATATGCTTCGCACCCGATGCGAGCCGCTTCGAAGGGAATCGAACCGCCACCGCAGAAGGTATCCCCCACGCGAGGACGATGGCCGAACCGCAAGATGCCGATCTGTTCCACGAGCTCTGGCAGCGAGCGCACGCGTATCCCCAAGTGGGCATAGTGTCGATTGACGCACTCCCACACTGGTGCGTAAAGCCAGTCCTGATCCACTTCTTCCGGGCGCTTGCCGAGGCCAGCCTTTTCTTCATGGCTCGCCATGGTTGCAAGGACTCGGCGATACAATTCGAGCTTCTCGTCGACGGTGACGTCGCGCCGCCAGCCACGGCCACCGAAATAGCGCTCGGGTTCGAGATCAGAAATTGCTTCCAGAAGGGTTTCCGGTGAAAACACATTGGCGGCGAGCGCCCGGCGGGCTAGTCCCTCGTCGTCGAACGCCATGAGTTTCTCGAAGATTGCCAAGTCCGCTTCCGCGTCATCGGTAGGCGGCAAGAGACAGCCCAGCACGATGGCGCGCACGAGGATCAGCGGCTTGCCGAGCCCACAACCATTCTGCTCACGCCGCTATCCCTCAAGGACGCGCCTGCGCTCATCGAGTCGGTATTCCCGGCGCAGAAGGTATCGTTCGAGGCGCAGCAGGAACGCACCTCGGTGCAAAGTCAAACGCTTACGGGGCTCGGCTCGTATTGGAAGGGCCGCAAGCATCGTCAGGTTCTTCAATGGGACACAATTGCATTAGAAGACGACAGGGCCTTCGGCGCGGATTTCGTATTCACGGCGTCTCATCCCCGAACAGATCGAGCGAGGGCCGGCCGTCAGCGCGCCCTCGCACGTCGCGCCGCGCGCGTGGGGAAAGCAGGTCGCTTTGGGCAATGTCACCCAAAGCGTGCTGCAACGCGGCGCGCCATCCCTTGCCAGCATCCAGCGGACCGCCGGTGCTCATCGCAGTCATCCCGAACAGCCACCAGCGTTCCTCCGGCCGCAAGGCGAGCCAGTTGCGGACGGCGACGGGCATCTTGTCCGCATCCATCTGCTCGACCGCCCACGCCAGCACGCACAGTTCCTTGCCGAGCAGCCGATCCACAGCGTTGTCGCCGGGCTTCCATGCGCCGAGCTTGAGGCCGTGCGCGGCCAGGCGGGCATTGAAGGCGCGTTGCACTTCTGCCCGGATGGCCGACCAGCGCGACCGATCGAGCAGAACGCGATCGATCACGGCGCTGTCAGAGGTGGCGGCCTGCAGGCCCAGGTGTTCGCTGATCCGGACCTTGCCCGTGTTGCCCTTGGGGATTACGACCTTGAAATGGTGGGGATCGGATGTAGCAGGCACGCCGAAGCCCAGCGTGTGCGGCACCGGGGCACGCTGCGCCGGAGAATCGGTGTCCAATGCGGGCCTGGCGGTGGCCATCGTCATTCCTCCTGGGTAACTTCGCCAGGTTTCAGTTCGATTCCGGCGATCCGCGCAAATTCCTTGAGCGCGAAGCCCGTTTCAAAATGGATACCGTCGGCGATGGCGATGCTGATCGCGGCATCGGTTTCGCCCAGCACGTCGCGCACGCTGTTCACGATGCCTTCCATCACGGCGGCCGTGACCTCGCGCTCCTGGAAGCGGATGGTCACGGTGTGCTCGCCTTCGCCGATCTCGATGCGCACACCCTTGAAACGCGTGCCGGGTTGGTCGCGGAAGCGATTGATGACGGCGAACACGCGGTCGGTTGTGTCGAGGGCGATGCGTTTGTTGTGCAGGCGGGCCGGCCGAGTGTCGACGATGTGCACCGTCTTGTCGCCGCTGGCCGGAATCTGGAAGTCGGCACTCCGGCTGGCTTCACCCGCGCGTGCGAATACGAGCAGGCGGCAGGCGGTGGCACCGATCTCGAAGGGGGCCTCGTAGCGGGCGCCGTCCCGGGGGTTGGAGCCGTCCAGGGTATAGAAGAGATCGGCGCGCGGCGTGGCTTCCAGGATGACGCGGCGTTTATCGGCGGCGGGTTCCACCTGATGGCGGATCTTTAGGTCGGCGAGCCAGCGCGTAGGTGGGGCGCTTTCGTACTGCCCTGCAGGATCCTTCACCCAGAAATACAGCGTGCCGTGGGTCGAACTGAAGTTGTCGAGGTCCTCCACCTTCCGGCCCTTTTCAGTCACATCGGGCTTCGGGGACCAGAGGACGACAGGGCTTTCCCCCGCATGGCGCGGGGTAAGACTCAGGATGGTTTCACCGGTATCGGGTTTGACGTTGACGACCGAGACGTTGATGGTGGCCTTGTCCTTGGGAAATGGACCTTTTTCGACGTAACCGTCCTCGCCCAGGCGCCAGCGGCCCTGTTTCAGTGCTTCGGTCTTGAGAGCATCCAGCCCACCCGCACCGGGCATCCAGGGCCAGATCGGCGAGCATCTGGCACGCGTGACTACGTCCTTCCATGGCGTCCGGCGATTGTCGTGGCCGGACGGCCAGAGGTATTCCTCGGCCTGCGCGAAGTATTCGTCGAAGTTGGCGGCGGGCGCGCCGAGGTGCTGCTCGAGGTCGGCCAGCAACTGTGCCGTGTACAAGCCCCGGAACCCGCCCCCGGACAGTGCCAGCGCCTGGAAATGAGCCGGATCGTCTTTCACGCCATTCCCCCATCAGGACGGATCGACCATACCTGCACCCAGTCGCACACGACGAGACTGGGCCAAGATCCGAACTATGGGCAGAGGCAGTGAATTCAAGGCTGCCCGCACCATGTTGTGCTCGGCCGCTATCCATACCCCTAGATATGGGATGAGCGCCTCGGCCCGGACGGCCTGCTACTGGTGCCCCACCGTGAACAAATCGAGCGATAGTTGCTGACCAGTTGCTGGTCAATCGATCAGACCAATCCAATAGGGTCCGACATCGGTCAAGTGACCTTTCGAGAACGTCGGCTTTGGTCGTTTGTGACGGTCGCGCTGATCAACTCCAGAGCGCCGCTCAGTGGAGACCGGCACCGTAATCACGACCTGCCAGCCCTTGCACGAGCGAACGCCGGCTGATCGTTCGCCCGGACTTCTGGCGCGTTTCACCCAGCAGGGAACCGAGTCGGCCGGACACCAATGCTAGGGTCATTTCCCAGTTCCGATGAACTTCGGCGCGCCTATCACCGGGCACGAACCGGGCACGAGCTGGGCACAAGCCCGTCTTGGTCGCCGGCAACTTCGCGGCGAAGCCATGACCCCTTTTTCAATTCCTGCGATGAACTTGGGCACAAAAAAGCCCGCCTTCTGGGCGGGCTTCTTGTTGCATATCATTGATAAATTTACATATTTGGTGGCTATGGGTGGACTCGAACCACCGACCTCGGCATTATGAGTGCCACGCTCTAACCGGCTGAGCTACATAGCCAAATTGTGTGTCCCCGATCCTACGACTCCAGCATTATGAGTGCCACGCTCTAACCGGCTGAGCTACATAGCCATTTCGTGTATTCGCCGGTGATGCGATGGCCGGCGGCGCAGGGCTCCTCGAGCCTCGGGCGGATGCGCGGTTGGCCTTGCACCGTTGGCGGGTGCTCGGCGGCCGGCAGGAACCGCGTATTTTCCATGCCAGGTGCGCAGACGTCAACGTTCGTTTGCGTGCCGTGCGTGCCGGTCGTGCATCTTTGCTCTTGTCCCGACGTGGTGCCATTGGTGCCGTTGCCGGTTCTGGCAAAATACCGGGCTGTTCGTTGCGGTCGCGTCTGCGGGTTTGGCTCGGTGCGTCCGGGTCGTGTCGGCGCTGGCAGATGCGCGCAAGATGCTCGATCCGGTTTGGCGGCGTCGCGGGGCGGGGCGATCGCTTGCCGGCGTCGATCGCATTCCGATCGCGTCGCCGATGCCTTCCACCTTGACCTCGATGCCATGACGACCCCATTCCGCAAGCCGCTGCCCGGCACCCATCTGGACTACTTCGACGCCCGTTCGGCGGTCGATTCCATCGCCCCGGGCGCATGGGACGGGCTGCCCTACACCTCGCGCGTGCACGCCGAGAACATCGTCCGTCGCGCCGATCCCTTGCTGCGCGATGCCTACCTCACGCAGTTGATCGAGCGCCGCCGCGATCTGGATTTTCCGTGGTTCCCGGCGCGGGTGGTCTGCCACGACATCCTCGGCCAGACCGCGCTGGTCGATCTGGCCGGGCTGCGCGAGGCGATCGCGGCGCAAGGCGGCGATCCGGCGCAGGTCAATCCGGTGGTGCCGACGCAGTTGATCGTCGATCACTCGCTGGCGGTGGAAGCGCCCGGTTTCGATCGCGACGCCTTCGCCAAGAATCGCGCGATCGAGGATCGTCGCAACGCCGATCGCTTCCATTTCATCGACTGGTGCAAGCTCGCCTTCGCCAACGTCGACGTGATTCCGGCCGGCAACGGCATCATGCATCAGATCAATCTGGAGAAGATGTCGCCGGTGATCTACGTGCAGGACGGCGTGGCGTTCCCCGATACCTGCGTCGGCACCGACAGCCACACGCCGCACGTCGATGCGCTGGGGGTGATCGCGGTGGGCGTCGGCGGGCTGGAGGCCGAGAGCGTGATGCTCGGCCGCGCCTCGTGGATGCGGCTGCCGGAGATCGTCGGCGTCGAACTGCGCGGACGCCCGCAGCCGGGCATCACCGCCACCGACATCGTGCTGTCGCTGACGGAGTTCTTGCGCAACCAGAAGGTGGTCGGTGCCTACATCGAGTTCTTCGGCGAAGGCGCGGCGGCGCTGACGCTCGGCGATCGCGCCACGATCTCGAACATGACGCCCGAATACGGTGCCACCGCCGCGCTGTTCTCGATCGACGAACAGACCTTGACCTATCTGCGCCTGACCGGTCGTGACGAGGCGCAGGTGCGGCTGGTCGAGACCTACGCCAAACAGCTCGGGCTGTGGTCGGACAGCCTGCGCGGCGCGAACTACGAGCGCACGTTGTCGTTTGACTTGTCGGCGGTGGTGCGCACGATGGCCGGGCCGTCGAATCCGCACAAGCGCGTTGCCGCCCACGAGCTCGCTGCCAAGGGCATCGCCGACGAAGCCAAGCTGCAAGCCGGTCGCGTCGAACAGGCGCAAGGCTTGATGCCCGATGGCGCGGTCATCATCGCCGCCATCACCAGTTGCACCAATACGTCGAACCCGCGCAACGTGATCGCCGCCGGCCTGCTCGCGCGCAACGCCAACGCGCGCGGGCTGACGCGCAAGCCGTGGGTGAAAACCTCGCTGGCACCGGGATCGAAAGCGGTCGAGTTGTACCTGCAGGAATCCGGGTTGCTGCCCGAACTGGAAACGCTCGGCTTCGGCATCGTCGGTTTCGCCTGCACCACCTGCAACGGCATGAGCGGCGCGCTCGATCCGGCGATCCAGAAGGAAGTCATCGAACGCGATCTGTACGCGACGGCGGTGCTGTCGGGCAATCGCAATTTCGATGGCCGCATCCACCCGTACGCGAAGCAGGCCTTCCTCGCCTCGCCGCCGCTGGTGATCGCCTATGCCATCGCCGGCACGGTGCGCTTCGACATCGAAAAGGACGTGCTCGGCATTGACGCGCAAGGCAATGAGGTGCGGCTGGCCGATCTGTGGCCGGATGATGCGCAGATCGACGCGGTGCTCAAGGCGCACGTGAAGCCCGAGCAGTTCCGTCGCATCTACGATCCGATGTTCGCGCGCACCGGCGGGCAGCACGCGCGCGCGAAACCGCTTTACGAATGGCGAGCGCAGAGCACCTACATCCGCTGCCCGCCGTACTGGGAAGGCGCGCTCGCCGGCGAACGCACGTTGCGCGGGATGCGCCCGCTGGCGCTGCTGGGCGACAACATCACCACCGATCATCTGTCGCCGTCGAACGCGATCATGGCCGCCAGCGCCGCCGGCGAATATCTGGCGAAGATGGGCCTGCCCGAAGAGGACTTCAATTCCTACGCCACCCATCGCGGCGATCACCTCACCGCGCAGCGCGCCACGTTCGCCAACCCGAAACTCATCAACGAAATGGCCGTGGTCGATGGCGCGGTGAAGCAAGGCTCGCTGGCACGCATCGAGCCGGAAGGGCAGGTGGTGCGCATGTGGGAGGCAATCGAAACTTACATGGATCGCAAGCAGCCGCTGATCATCATTGCCGGTGCCGACTACGGCCAGGGCAGCTCGCGCGACTGGGCCGCCAAAGGCGTGCGCCTGGCGGGCGTGGAAGCCATCGTCGCCGAAGGCTTCGAGCGCATCCATCGCACCAACCTGATCGGCATGGGCGTGCTGCCGCTGGAGTTCCAACCCGGCACGAACCGCAAGACGCTGGCGCTGGACGGCACGGAAACCTACGACGTGGTCGGGGCGCGCAGCCCCGGCGCGCTGCTGCACCTGATCGTCCACCGCCGCAACGGCGAGCGCATGGAAGTGCCGGTGATCTGCCGCCTCGACACCGCCGAGGAAGTGACGATCTACGAAGCCGGTGGTGTGCTGCAGCGCTTCGCGCAGGATTTCATCGAGGCGGCGCGGGCGGCGTGAGACTCGCGGCGGCGGCCGGCGTGCGGCGAGTTCGCCAAGTCGCAGCCGGCACGCTGCTAGACTAGCGATCGAAGCCGGTTCGGGGGCCGGCGCGGAGCCGAGGTGAGCGCGTGCTGGAATTTCTGAAAGCCGGCGGCTGGGTGATGCTGCCGATCGTGGTGTTGTCGATCGTCGCCCTGGCGATCATCGTCGAGCGCTTCTGGACGTTGCGCCGCAAGGCGGTGCTGCCGCCGGGGCTGGGTCGCGACGTGCGCGAGTGGGCGGCGACGCGCCAGCTCGATCCGGCGCACATCGAGGCGTTGCGCGAGAACTCGCCGCTGGGCGAGTTGCTGGCGGCGGCGCTGGACGTGCGCGATCGCCCGCGCGAGCAGATCAAGGAACGCGTCGAGGATGTCGGCCGCCACGTCGTGCATCGCATGGAGCGGTTCATGAACATGCTCGGTTCGATCGCCTCGGTCGGGCCGCTGCTGGGGTTGCTCGGCACCGTGATGGGCATGATCCGGATGTTTCTGGAGATCCTCGAAAAGGGCATCGGTGATGCCAACCAGCTCGCCGGCGGCATTGGCCAGGCGCTGATTTCCACCGCCGGCGGCCTGTGCCTGGCGATCCCGGCGCTGCTGTTCCACCGTTACCTGCGCGGGCGCATCGCCGATTACGTGGTGGAGATGGAACAGCAGGCGATGGCCCTGCTCGATACCTTGTCCGAGCCCAATCGGCAGGCGAACGCGTCCGATGTTGCCGTCGCACCGGCCGTGGTGCCGGCGGCGGTGCGCGGGGTGCAGTCGTGAAGTTCGGCGGCAGCGGCCCGGGGCTGGACGAGCCCGAGATCAACCTGGTCTCGCTGGTCGACGTGGTGTTCTGCCTGATCATCTTTCTCGTCGTCACGACGAGTTTCAACAGGCATAGTGGCCTGAAGCTGCAACTGCCGCAGGCCAATGCGCCGCAGAGCGCGCAGCAGGTGGCGAAGGTGAGCATCACCATCGACGCCGAGGGCCATTACTACGTCGGCCAGCAGCAGATCGCCAGCCGTGACCTCGCCAGCCTGCGCGCGGCGATCACCCGCGCTGCCGGCAGCCGTCGCGACTTGCCGGTGGTGCTCACGGTCGATGCCCGTACCCAGCATCAGGCGGTGGTGACGGCGATGGAGGCGCTGGGCGAGCTCGGCTTCGAGAAGCTCTCCATCGCCACCGCGCCGGAAACGAAGCGGTGAACCAGGCCGCCGGCGCCGCGCCGTCGCCCTGGCAGACCTACCGACGGCTGCTGGGCTACGCGCGCCCGTACTGGCCGTTGCTGGCGATGGCCGGTATCGGCATGGTGCTCGAAGCCGCCGCCGCCGGCGCCTTCACGGCGATGATGAAGCCGGTGGTGAACGAGACCTTCATCAATCGCGACCGCCATCTGAGCCTGCTGCTGCCGCTGGCCATCCTCGGCCTGTTCCTGCTGCGCGGCCTCGCCACCTTGTCCACCGATTACGGCATGGCGCGTGCCGGCCGCAGCATCGTCCGCGACCTGCGCCAGGCGATGCTCGCCAAGTACCTGCGCTTGCCGTGCACCGCCTTCGACCAGGTTCCGGTGCCGCATCTGGTGTCGCGACTGAACTACGACACCGAACAGGTGGCGCAGGCCAGCACCGAGGCGATCAAGATCATCGTCACCGACACCCTGACCACGATCTCGTTGCTGGCGGTGATGATCTGGAACAGCGCGCTGGTGACCTTGGGCGTGCTGGTGATGGCGCCGCTGATCGCCACCATCATGCGGGTGGTGAGCAAGCGCTATCGGCGCCTGAATCGCGGCGTGCAAGATGGTGTGGCGCAGATGGCGCAGTCGGCCGAGCAGACCCTGGCCGGCCATCAGGAAGTGCGCATCTACGGCGCTCGCACCACCCAGATCGCGCATTACGACGGTTTGGCCAATCGCAATCTGCGCCTGAACGTGAAGATCGAACTGACCCGCGGGATTTCCTCGTCGCTGGTGCAGATGGTCGGCGCGATCGCGCTGGCACTGATCCTGTTCCTGGCCGGCCACGAGGCCTTGGCCGGGCGCATGAATGCCGGCCAGTTCGTCTCGCTGATGCTGGCGATGATGGCGCTGATTCCGTCGCTGCGGCGGATGACCAATGTGCAAAGTGCGATCCAGCGCGGCATCGCCGCCAGCCAGCACATCTTCGGCCTGCTCGACCAGCCCGAGGAGCGCGACGAGGGCCGCAAGCCGCTGGCGCGCGCCCGTGGCGAACTGGTGTTCGACCATGTCGGCCTGCGTTACGAGGGCCAGGCAAGTGCCGCGCTGAGTGATGTCAGCTTCACCGCCCGGCCTGGCACCGTCACCGCCATCGTCGGCCGCTCCGGCAGCGGCAAGACTTCGCTGGTGCGGCTGATTCCGCGCTTCTACGAGCCCGACAACGGCCGCGTCACCCTCGATGGCGTGCCGCTGGCCGAATACCCGCTGGCCGATCTGCGCCGGCAGATCGCGCTGGTCGGGCAACGGGTGATGCTGTTCGACGACTCGGTGGCCGCCAACATCGCCTGTGGCGATCAATCCGGCGCCAGCCGCGAGGCGATCGGCCGGGCGGCCGATGCCGCCAATGCCCGCGAGTTCATCGACAAACTGCCGCAAGGGCTCGACAGCGGCATCGGCGAGAACGGCGGTCTGCTTTCGGGCGGCCAGCGACAGCGCCTGGCGATCGCGCGCGCCATCCTCAAGGATGCGCCGATCCTGATCCTCGACGAGGCGACCGCCGCGCTCGACAACGAGTCCGAGCGGCTGGTGCAGGACGCGCTCGAACGGCTGATCCCCGATCGCACCACGCTGGTGATCGCGCATCGGCTGTCGACCATCGAGCATGCCGATCAGGTGCTGGTGCTCGACGAAGGCCGGCTGGTGGAGCAGGGCACGCATGCGCAGTTGCTGGCGCAAGGCGGGTTGTACGCGCATCTGCATCGGATGCAATTTCGCGAATCGCCGACGCCGTGAGTTCGCTGGCACAGTGGTTGACGGCGGTCTGGTATGGCGATCGCGCGCCCGGTTTGGGCCTGCGCGCGCTGGCAGCGCTGTACGGCGGCGTCAGCGGCCTGCGCCGTGCCGCTTATCGCCGTGGCTGGCTGCGCCGCGAGCGCGTTGGCGCGCCGGTGCTCGTGGTCGGCAATCTCACCGTCGGTGGCAGCGGCAAGACGCCGCTGGTGATCGCGCTGGTCGAACATCTGGCGCAGGCCGGATGGTCGCCGGGGGTGGTCAGTCGCGGCTACGGGCGACGGTCGCGCGGGCTGGTCGAGGTGGGTGTCGACACCGAGCCGGCCGCTGGCGGCGACGAGCCGGTGCTGATCGCGCGTCGTACCGGCGTGCTGGTGGTGGTCGCCGCCGACCGGGTGGCGGCAGCGCGGCGCGCGGTGGCGCTGGGTTGCGACATCGTGATCGCCGACGACGGCCTGCAGCACGCGCGCCTGCATCGCGAGCTGGAGATCGAAGTGGTCGATGCGCAGCGTGGTTACGGCAATGGCCGGCTGCTGCCGGCCGGGCCGCTGCGCGAGCCGCCGCGCGCCGGCATCGATTTGCGCGTGCTCCACCGCAGCGCCGTTGCTGGCGACGGCGGCGATGACGAGCCAGCCTTCGTGCTGGCCGGCGACGATCTGCACGCTGCCGACGGCCGGCGCGAACCGCTGGCGTCGTGGCGCCGCCGGCGCGTGCATGCGCTGGCCGGGATCGGCCATCCAAGGCGTTTCTTCGAACGACTGCGTGCGGCCGGGCTGGAAGTGATCGAGCATCCGTTCACCGACCATCACGCCTACGTCGCCGACAATCTGCACTTTGCCGAACGCTTGCCGATCGTGATGACCGAGAAGGATTGGGTGAAATGCGCCGCCCTGGCGCCGGCCGACAGCTGGTACCTGCCAGTGCAGGCGCGCTGCACGCCGTCGTTGCTGGCGCGCGTCGATGCCTTGCTCGCCAGCCGCGATCTGGTGCCGGCCCGAATCGACGCGCAGCAACATCGAGGCAGGGCATGAGCGAGTCGCCGCTGCGTTTCGTCGTCGCCATTCCGGCCCGGATGGGCGCCAGCCGATTGCCGGGCAAACCGCTGCGCCAGCTCGGCGGCGAGCCGTTGCTGCTGCATGTGGTGCGCCGTGCGCAGGCCGCCGGTGCCGACGAGGTGGTGGTCGCCACCGATCATGCCCGCATCGCCGAGGCGCTGGCCGGTCGCGGCGTCCGCGTCTGCATGACGCGATCCGATCACGCCTCGGGCACCGACCGGCTCGCCGAATGCGCCGCCCTGTGCGGCTGGGACGACGCGCGCATCGTCGTCAACCTGCAAGGCGACGAGCCGTTCGCGCCGCCCGATGGCATTCGCGCGGTAGCCGCGACGCTGGCCGCATCGGGGGCGGCGATGGCGACGCTGGCCGAACCCATCACCGACATCGCCACCTTGTTCGATCCCAACGCGGTGAAGATCGTGCGCACGGCCCGTGGCGATGCCCTTTATTTCAGCCGGGCGCCGTTGCCCTGGGATCGCGACCGCTTCGCCCGCGAGCGGGTCGGCGGCCTTGCCGACGGTTGGCTGCGGCACATCGGCATCTACGCCTATCGTGCCGACTTCCTGCGCCGCTTCGCGGCGATGCCGCCGGGACGCCTGGAGCGGATCGAATCGCTGGAGCAGCTGCGCGTGCTCGAAGCCGGCCTGCGCATCGCGGTGGCGCTGACGCCGGCGCCGTTCCCGCCCGGCGTCGATACCGAAGCCGACCTGCTGCGCGCCGAACACACCTTGACCCATCTGGCCAGCCATTCATGAGCACCCGCATCCTGTTCGTCTGCATGGGCAACATCTGTCGTTCGCCGATGCTCGAAGGCGTGCTGCGGCACAAGCTCGCCGCCGCCGGGCTGGGCGATCGCATCAGCATCGATTCGGCCGGGCTGGGTCCATGGCACGTCGGCAAGCCGCCCGAGCCGGAGGCGATCGACGTCTGTGCCGCGCACGGCATCGACATCCAAAACCTGCGCGCCCGCCAGGTGACGCAGCAGGATTTCGCCACCTTCGATTGGATCCTCTGCGCCGACCGTGCCAACCTCAAGGCACTGCACGCACTGGCGCCGCGCTCGGTGTGGCCGCGCATCGCGCTGGTGCTGGCCTGGGCGGGGCAGGGCGCCAAGGCCGAGGTCCCCGACCCCTACGGTGGCAGCGACGAGGATTTCGGCAAGGTCTACCGCCTGATCGACAAGGCCACCGAGGCGATGCTCGGAAAGCTCCGGCAACCGGCATAATGGCCGTCGCAGGCCCTTCGCGACCCGGACTACGCCATGGTCAACACCCCCGCCCCGGAACTCACCCAGGCCGTCGAGTGGATCAACTGCGATCCGGTCACGCTGCACGCCTTGCGCGGCTACGTCATCATCATCGCGTTCTGGAGCGCCGGTTCGGCGTATTGCCGCAACCTGATGGATGATTTGCGCTATCTGCAGAAAAAATACGCCGGCGCATTGCAGGTGATCGCCGTGCATTGCCCGAAGTTCGATGCCGAGCGCAATCCGCGCCTCGTGCGCAAGACCTGCGCGCAGATCGACGCCGGCGTGCGCGTCGTCCACGACCCGGATTTCGTCACCTGGCAGCATTACGGCGTCGGCGCGTGGCCGACGGCGGTGGTGGTCGATCCCGATGGCCGCACCCATGCGGTGGTCGTCGGCGACCTGCATCGTGACCAGCTCGAAGGCCATGTCACGCAACTGGTCGAGCAGGGCGGGCTGGCGCTGGAAGAATCCTTGCTGCCGGCGCTCAATCCGATCGAGCGGCAGATGGCGCTGGCGTTCCCCGCCGGCATCGCGGTCAACGACAACTATCTGTACGTCGCCGACAGCGGCCATCACCAGATCCTCGAATGCTCGCGCGAGGGCCGCGTGCTGCGCCATATCGGCACCGGCGCGGCCGAATTCAACGACGGCACCATCCATTCGGCGGCATTCCGCAATCCGCGCGGCATCTCGTTGTCGCGCGACATCCTGTTCGTCGCCGATACCGGCAACAATGCCCTGCGGCGGGTGCGCGTGGTCGACGGCGACGTGCTCACCATCGTCGGCACCGGCCGCGCCGGGCAGCCGGCCGGCGGCGCCCTCGATCTGGGTCGCCGGATCAGCCTGAGCCAGCCGTGGACGGTGGCCGCCGGCGACGATCGCGTGTACGTGGCGCTGGCCGGCAACAACCAGATCTGGATGTACGATCGCAGCCGCAACACGCTGTCGTTCGTCGCCGGTTCGGGCGAACTGGCGTTGACCGACGGCGATGGTGAGGCGGCCGCGTTCGCGCAACCAGCGGGGCTGGCACTGGCGCAATTGATGCTGTACGTCGTCGATTCGGGCGCTTCGGCCTTGCGCAGCCTGCAAACCGGTACCGGGCGCGTGCAAACGCTGCTGGGGCAGGGCCTGTTCGAATTCGGCAACGCCGCCGGCACCCGCCTGGATACCAGGATGCAATATCCGCTGGCGGTGGCCAAGGATCCGGACACGGCCAACCTGTGGGTCGTCGACAGCTACAACAACCAGATCCTCAAGCTCAAGCTCGGCGGCAGCGAGGTGTCGCGGCTGGAGGTGTCGGCCAAACTCGAATGCCCGGCCGCCATCGCCGCCCATGGCGGCGCGTTGTGGATCGCCAACACCCACGCCCATGAAATCCTGCGGGTGGACATCGCCAGCGGCGCCACCCGTCGTCTGCCGGTGGGCGAATGACGCCCGACGAGCCACCCGCACCCTTCGACGGCAAGCAGTTCGCCCGCCGCCTGACCACCGCCCCAGGCGTCTATCGCATGTTCGCCTCCGACGGCGGGCTGCTGTATGTCGGCAAGGCCGCTTCGCTGAAGGCGCGCGTTTCCAGCTACTTCAACCAGGGCGAACACCCGCCGCGGGTCGCGGCGATGGTGGCGCAGATCGCCGCCATCGAGGTCACTGCCACCCGCACCGCCGGCGAGGCGTTGCTGCTGGAAAACCAGCTCATCAAGTCGCTCAAGCCGCGTTACAACGTGCTGTTGCGCGACGACAAGAGTTATCCGTACATCGTGCTGGGCGGCGGGCCATCGCCGCGGCTGGGCCTGCATCGCGGCCCGCGCCGCGAGGGCGGGCGCCATTTCGGGCCGTACACCAGCGTCGGCGCGGTGCGCGAAACGATCGATGCGATGGTCAAGCTGTTCAAGCTGCGTACCTGCGAGGACAGCGTGTTTCGCAACCGCAGCCGGCCTTGCCTGCAGTACCAGATCGGGCGTTGCAGCGCGCCGTGCGTGGGCTTGATCGACGCGGCGGCCTACGCCGAGTCGGTACGGCAGGCGACCTTGCTGCTCGAAGGCCGCAGCGACGTGCTCACCGGCGAGCTGACCGCGCAGATGGAGCAGGCCAGCGCGGCGTTGGCGTTCGAGGAGGCGGCGCGCCTGCGCGACCTGCTGGCGGCGATCCGGCATGTGCAGGCGCGGCAGTACGTCGATGGCGACATCGCCGCGATGGACGTGCTCGCCTGCGCGCTGGCGCAAGGTGTCGCCTGCGTGCTGTTGCTGTCGTTCCGCGACGGCATGAATCAGGGCACGCGTTCGTTCTTTCCCAAGCTCAACGGCGCCACCGCCGAAGACGAAGTGCTGGCAGCCTTCCTCGCCCAGTATTACGGCGAGCAGCCGCCACCACGCGAGATCGTGCTCAGTCACGCGCCGGCCGATGCCGAATGGCTGGTCGAGGCGCTGTCGGAGCAAGCCGGCCACCGCATCGAGTTGAAGCTGGCGGTGCGCGGCGATCGTGCGCGTTATCTCGATTTGGCCCGGCGCAATGCCGAACTGGCGCTGGCGCAACAGCTGGGCAGCAGCGCCAGCCAACGGGCGCGGCTGCAATCGTTGCAGCAGTTGCTCGGCCTGGCGGCGCCGCCGCGACGCATGGAATGTTTCGACATCAGCCACACCATGGGCGAGGCCACCGTGGCCTCGTGCGTGGTGTTCGACGGTGACGGCCCGGTGCGGGCGCAGTATCGGCGCTTCAACATCGCCGGCATCACCCCCGGCGACGATTTCGCGGCGATGCGGCAGGCGCTGGAACGGCGCTTCCGGCAAGCCGGTCCGGCCGATGTCGTGTTGCCCGACGTGCTGCTGATCGACGGCGGGCAAGGGCAGCTGCGCCAAGCCGTCGAGGTGTTGACCGATCTGGCGGTGCAGGGCGTGGAGTTGCTGGGCGTGGCCAAGGGCGAGGATCGCCGGCCGGGCGAGGAGACCTTGCTGCTGCGCGATGGCCGCACGCTGCGGCCCGGCAACGAATCGCCGGCATTGCAGCTGATCCAGCAGTTGCGCGACGAATCGCACCGTTTTGCCATCAGCGGCCATCGCGGCCGCCGCCAGAAGGTGCGGCAGACCAGCACGCTGGAGCAGATCCCCGGCATCGGCCCGCGCCGGCGCGCCAGCCTGCTGCGCCATTTCGGTGGCCTGGTCGGCATCAAGAACGCCGCCGTCGAGGACATCGCCCGCGTCGCCGGCATCGATGCCGCCCTTGCCGGCCGCATCTACGCAGCCCTTCATGGCGTCACGGAAAGCGGCCCGGCGCAGGCGGCGCGGCGATGAAGATGACCTTTGCCACCATCCTCACCTTGTTCCGCATCCTGCTGGTGCCGGTGCTGGTGGCGATCGTCTACCTGCCGCCGCATCGCTGGTCGCATCTGGCGGCGGCGCTGGTATTCGTGGTCGGCGCGCTCACCGACTGGGCCGATGGCTGGATCGCGCGCCGCTTCAACCAGTTCTCCGCGTTCGGCGCCTTCCTCGACCCGGTCGCCGACAAACTCGCCGTCACCGTCGCCCTGCTGTTGATCGTCGAGATGCACCCCACCCATCTGATGACGGTGATGGCGATCGTCATCATCGGCCGCGAGATCGCCATTTCCGCCCTGCGCGAATGGATGGCCGCGGTCGGCGAGGCACGCAAGGTCAAGGTGAAATGGCTGGGCAAGATGAAGACGATCGTGCAGATGGTCGCGATCAGTCTGCTGCTCTACGGCGATTCGCTGCTGGGCATGCCGACGTTGCTGGTGGGCGAGATCCTGTTGGGCGCCGCCGCCGCCCTGACCCTGGCATCGGGCTACGGTTATCTGCGCGCCGCCTGGCCGGCGTTGCAGGGCGGGCCGCCGACGCAGGACGGATGACAGAGGACAGAGGACGGATGACAGAGGACAGAGGACAGAGGACAGAGGACAGAGGACAGAGGACAGAGGACAGAGGACAGAGGACAGAAGACAGAAGACAGAAGACAGAGGACAGAGGACAGAAGACAGAAGACAGAAGACAGAAGACAGAAGACAGAGGACAGAGGACAGAGGACAGAGGACAGAGGACAGAGGACAGAGGACAGAGGACAGAGGACAGAGGACAGAGGACAGAAGGTTGTCGGTGGACAGTGGACTGTTGGTGAGTGGGGGGTGACGGCGTCCATATCCCTCTTTCTCCGGCAGGCGGGGAACGAAAGCCCCTCTCCCACCGGGAGAGGGGTTGGGGTGAGGGGTCGCAGAACCCGCCACATCCACGCGCCGACAGCCCCTCATCCGGCGCTCCGCGCC
>JAFEFT010000036.1:0-30895 GCA_018240435.1 Pseudomonadota bacterium | reverse complement strand
TCTTCTCCCGATGGGAGAAGGACGGAGGCTGGAGGAGGTTGACACTCCCGGTTCGATCCGTAAAATGGCGGGTTCACGCGGGAATAGCTCAGTTGGTAGAGCACGACCTTGCCAAGGTCGGGGTCGCGAGTTCGAGTCTCGTTTCCCGCTCCAGTCTTTCGTGCAGCCCCGGTTCGCCGGGGTTTCGCGTTTCAGGGCGTCGCCCTTCGCGGCCACGCAGCCGCGTTAGAATGCAAGCTCGCATCGTGATGGCGAGCGTATGACTCATCACGAGGGGCGCAAAACGCCTCAGGCATCAACACCCGGCCGGGTGGCAGAGTGGTCATGCAGCGGACTGCAAATCCGCGTACGCCGGTTCAATTCCGACCTCGGCCTCCAATATGTTCAGGGACTTGCAGCGATACAGGGCAAGGCGTCTGCGACACTTGTTCAGCATGGTCCCTGCACGGTCGCTGCTCGCCGTAGTTTCGCCGGTGCTGCGGGCATTTTTCCTGAAAGGCTTCCGGAAGATTATTGGGGAAGTCATTTTCGCCGTCTGGCAGGTACCCGCTCGGCACCCGCGAGCACCCGCGCATCGATGATGCGGCGTAGTCGTAGCCGGTTGCCGGGCGGGTGCGTGCGTCGATCACCCAAAGACCGGGTCGATCCCGTGTTTGCTGTTCGCGCTGGTCGCCGGCCTTTCGAGTGAGCGGAAGTCGCAATGCTTCAAGTTGGCGACCCGGCCTGTCTCAAAGCGTGAACGCGAGACTCGGAACCGCTGCAAGTCCGAAGTGCGCGAGGTCGAGCAGCGGGCCAGCAAGGCGAAGCGCCGCAGAACGGCTGGCGATCAAGGATGAAATCCCGCCTGACCCGAGAACGATATTCGTCGGTGCGACAACCCGGAAGATCGAGCACGCTTTCGTGCGTGGATCCGCGCCTGCGCAGCGATGACGATGTCTGGTACAAATAGCGGTTTCCCCCAGCCGATCACCCATGACCTGCCGCACCCGTTTCGCTCCAAGCCCGACTGGTTACCTGCACATCGGCGGCGCGCGCACTGCGCTGTATTGCTGGCTGGAGGCGCGCCACCAAGGCGGCGCCTTCATCCTGCGCATCGAGGACACCGATCGCGAGCGTTCAACCGACGCGGCGGTGCAGGCCATCCTCGACGGCATGACCTGGCTCGGGCTGGATCCCGACGAAGGCCCGATCTTCCAGACCGCGCGCATGGATCGCTATCGGCAGGTGGCGCAGCAATTGCTCGACGCCGGGCATGCCTATTACGCCTACGAGACGAAGGAAGAACTCGAAGCGATGCGTGCGGCGGCGATGGCCCGCCAGGAAAAGCCGCGCTACGACGGCCGCGCCCGCGATGCGAAACTGCCGTGGCGGGACGATCCGAATCGGGTGATCCGCTTTCGCAACCCGGCCGCAGGCAGCGTGGTGTTCGAGGACAAGGTCAAGGGCCGCATCGAGTGGGCCAACGCCGAGCTCGACGACTTCGTGCTGGTGCGCTCGGACGGGTTCCCGACCTACAACTTCGCGGTGGTCGTCGACGACATCGACATGGGCATCACCGAGGTCATTCGCGGCGACGATCACGTCAACAACACGCCGCGGCAGATCAACGTCTACCGCGCACTCGGAGCAACGCCGCCGGTGTTCGCGCACCTGCCGATGATTCTCGGCGGCGATGGCCAGAAGCTGTCCAAGCGCCACGGCGCGGTCGGCGTGATGCAATACCGCGACGATGGCTATCTGCCGCACGCGGTGTTGAATTATCTGGTGCGGCTGGGCTGGTCGCACGGCGATCAGGAGATCTTCTCGGTCGCGCAGATGATCGAACTGTTCGACGTCGCCGACGTCAATCACGCCGCCGCGCGTTTCGACACCGAGAAGCTGCGCTGGCTCAACCAGCAGTATCTGAAAAACGACGATCCGGCCGAGGTCGCGCGGCATCTGCAATGGCATCTGGAGCAGGCTGGGTACGATCTCGGCAATGGCCCTTCGGCGGTCGATGTCGTCATCGCCTTGCGCGAGCGCGTGCACACGCTCAAGGAAATGGCCGAGCGCGCGAAGGTCTGGTTCGAGCCGTTGCGCGACTACGACGAAGCGGCGGTCAGCAAGCATCTGACGGCAGCGGCGGTGGCTCCACTCACGGCCGTACGCGAACGATTGGTGGCGCAGGCCGAGTGGACGCCGGCAGCGGTACACGACGTGTTGGCCGACACCGCGCAGTCGCTGGCGCTGGGCATGGGCAAGATCGCGCAGCCGCTGCGGGTGGCGATCACCGGCACCCAGGTGTCGCCGTCGATCGAGCACACGATCTACCTCGCCAGCCGCGCCGGCGCGCTGGCGCGCATCGACGCGGCGTTGGCGCTGATCTCGCGACGTGCGGCCTGAGGCATGGGTGCGTGCCGTCATGGCATGCCTTGAAAATCCGCCGATTTGCTACGATGAAATCGCCATGAGCGCCAAGCACGTCGACGCCTGCACCGATCCCAAGCACCACGTCCACCATGCTAGTGAGTACGTGCGCGAGGTCGAGCGCACTTGCGCCGAACGTGGCCTGCGATTGACGCCATTGCGCGCCGAAGTGCTGCGCTTGGTCGCCGATGCCGGACAGCCGGTCAAGGCCTACGACTTGCTGGCGAAGGTCAGCGAAACCAAGGCCGCATCGGCGCCGCCGACGATCTACCGGGCGCTGGATTTCCTGCTCGGCAACGGCTTCATCCACAAGCTCGAGTCGATCAACGCCTTCGTCGCCTGTCATCATCCCAGCGTGCGCCACACCGTGCCGTTCCTGATCTGTGATGGTTGCCATTCGGCCATCGAGATGGAAGACGAGAAGATCGGCAGCCAGCTCGACCAGCGAGCGCGGGCGTTGGGGTTCACGCCGCAGGCGCAGACGCTGGAAGTGCATGGGCTGTGCGCTCGTTGTGCCGGCAAATCCGGCTGAGGCTGCGCGTGCGGCCGACGTCCGCTCGCGCATGCGAGACGGGCTGGCGATGAGGGCTCGATGATGGCCGATGGTCACGGCCGATGGTCACGGTCCCGTTTCGGGTGGCGACCTATGTTATATTGTTGCAATGCTGGATCGGCCCACTCGCAAACTTGATGGCGCCGCGCTCGACCGCGTCGGCGCCACCGGCTCGCTATTGTGCGCCGTGCACTGCGCGGCGCTGCCGCTGCTGCTGGCGATCGCGCCGGCGATCGGCGTCGGTCTGGCGAACCATGATTTCGAAATCGGCTTCGTTGCCTTCGCCAGCCTGCTCGGCTTGACCAGCCTGCTGCTCGGATACCGTCGACATCGCCATTCACGCGCGCTGGTGCTGCTGCTGCCGGGCATCGTCTTGCTGTGTCTGGGCGTGGCCGTCGAAGGTACGCACGACAGGGTGATCGCACATGCACTGCTGATGGCCTGCGGCGGCAGTCTGGTCGCGACGGCGCATTGGCTGAATCTGCGCATCGGCAAGCGACATGCCGGCGCTTGCGACGCGTTGGCGTGTGCTGGCGAAGCATGAGTTGGAAAATTCCGAATCGAACACGGGGTCGCGGCTGGATCTGCCGTTCGCAGTAGCGGCATCCGGGCCCCGGCCGGCGAGGGGAGGGTGGCCGTCCGTGGTTCGACAGGCTTACCACGAACGGGTGATGGGGTTCGACAGGCTCACCACGAGCGGGTGATGTGGTTCGACAGGCTCACCACGAGCGGGAAGCGTGGTTCGACAGGCTCACCACGAGTGGGAAGCGTGGTTCGACAGGCTCACCACGAGCGGGAAGCGTGGTTCGACAGGCTCACCACGAACGGGTGATGTGGTTCGACACGCTCACCACGAACGGGAAGCGTGGTTCGACAGGCTCACCACGAGCGGGAAGCGTGGTTCGACAGGCTCACCACGAACGGGTCCGGCTCACCACGAACGGGTGATGTGGTTCCACAGGCTCACCACGAGCGGGTGATGGGGTTCGACAGGCTCACCACGAACGGGTGATGTGGTTCGACAGGCTCACCACGAGCGGGTGATGTGGTTCGACAGGCTCACCACGAACGGGTCCGGCTCACCACGAGCGGGTGATGTGGTTCGACAGGCTCACCACGAGCGGGTCCGGCTCACCACGAACGGGCAGCGTGGTTCGACAGGCTCACCACGAACGGGCTGCGTGGTTCGACAGGCTCACCACGAGCGGGCAGCGTGGTTCGACAGGCTCACCACGAGCGGGCAGCGTGGTTCGACAGGTTTACCACGAACGGGAAGCGGGGGACGGTCGATGCCACGAGTCCCGCCTTCCCTGATCCCGAATCCCTGATCCCGAATCCCGAATCCCGAATCCCTGATCCCGAATCCCGAATCCCTGATCCCGAATCCCGAATCCCGAATCCCGAATCCCGAATCCCGAATCCCGAATCCCGAATCCAGATTCCCGATTCCCGTTTCCCGATTCCCGATTCCCGATTCCCGATTCCCCCGCATCGCGCCTGTTCGCGGCCGCCGGTCTTTGCTAGTCTGTGCGCCCACATCCACGCAGCACAGGGTTCCGAACATGGGCAAGGGCGACAAGAAGACTCCCAAGGGCAAGCGTTTTGCCGGCAGTCACGGCAACGCACGGCCGCGCAAGCCGTCGGCGACGAAGGTCGTGGCAGCGGCGCCGAAGGCCGCCAAGGCGACCAAGACGGCCGCCAAGCCCGCCGTCGCCAAGGCGCCGGCCAAGACCGTGATCAAGAAGGCTGCGCCGCCTGCGAAGTAAGTGCGTCCGGCTTCTTTCGGCTTCCTGAACAACCCCGCCGCGAGCGGGGTTTTTCATGCTTGCCGTGGTCGCCTGCCGAGGCCCGGAAACGGCATCGTCAACCCGCGCCAGCGACGACGACCCGACGGGCTGGCGCGCCGCCCAGCCAGTAGGACAACGCCGCCGGCTCGCCTGTTTCCCAGACGACGAGATCGGCGCGCAGGCCGGTGGCCAGCCGGCCGCGGTCTTGCAAGCCCAGCGCCCGCGCGGCATTGACGGTGGCCCCGCGCAGGGCTTCTTCCGGCGTCAGGCGGAACTGCGCGCAGGCCAGCGCCATCGCCAGCCGCAGCGACAGCAGCGGCGAGGTGCCGGGGTTGCAGTCGGTGGCGACCGCCATCGCCACCCCGTGCGCACGCAGCGATGCGATCGGTGGCAGTTTCGTCTCGCGCAGGCAGACGAAGGCGCCTGGCAGCAGCACCGCCACCGTTCCGGCGGCAGCCATCGCGCGCACGTCGGTTTCGTCGATCCACTCCAGATGATCGGCCGACAGCGCGTGGTGTTGCGCCGCCAGCGAGGCGCCGCCGAGGTGGCTGAGCTGTTCGGCATGCAGCTTCACGCGCAGTCCATGCGCCTTGGCGGCGTCGAACACGCGGCGGGTTTGGTCGATGGAAAACCCGATGCCTTCGCAGAACGCATCCACCGCGTCGGCCAGCCCCTCGCGGGCGATGGCGGGCAGCATGTCGTGGCAAACGTGCTCGATGTAATCGTCGCTGCGCCCAGCAAATTCAGGCGGCAATGCATGGGCGCCGAGGAAGGTGGTGCGCACGCCGATGCCGAGTTCGTCGCCGATGCGCCGCGCCACCCGCAGCATCTTGCGCTCGCTGTCCACGTCCAGGCCGTAGCCGGATTTGATCTCGACCGTCGTCACGCCGTCACGCAGCAGCGCGCGCGCGCGCGGCAGCGACTGCGCGAGTAACTCATCCTCGCTGGCGGCACGTACGGCGCGCACGCTCGACACGATGCCGCCGCCGGCGCGGGCGATGTCCTCGTAGCTGGCCCCTTGCAGGCGCATTTCGAACTCGGCGGCGCGGTCGCCGGCGAATACCAGGTGCGTGTGGCAGTCGATCAGGCCGGGCGTAACCAGTGCGCCATCGACGGTTTCGACATGTGCGGCGAGCGCGGTCGGTGGCCCGGGCAGATCAGCCATCGTGCCGACGAAGACGATGCGCCCGTCCTTCCACGCGATGGCGCCTCGCTCGATCAAGCCATATCCGGACGCCTCGGCCAGGGTGGCGAGGCGGGCGTCGAGCAACAGGCCGTCCCAATCGGGTTTGCTCATCGTGGTGTCTGCGATCGCGGTGATGACCGGCATGATAGCCGCGCTGGCGATGGGCGCGGCCAGCCGCTACGCTGGCGCGATGGAAACCCCACGCATGAACCTGCGCGCGCAGCGCGCCTGGACGCCGTCGGGCTGGCAGACGCTGGCGCTGGATGTCGACGACCGCGGCTGCTTCGCATCGACGGCAACGGCTGCCGCGTCGGCCGCTGTCGCGACGACTTCGCATTGCGTCGTGCCCGGCATCGCCAATTTGCATTCGCACGCCTTTCAGCGGGCGATGGCGGGTCTGGCCGAGCGTCGTGCCAGCGATACCGACAGCTTCTGGAGCTGGCGCGAGACGATGTATGCCTTCGCGTCGCGCATCACGCCGGACGACCTGCATGCGATCGCCGCCCAGCTTTATGTCGAGATGCTGCGCGCCGGTTACACCCACGTCTGCGAATTCCATTACCTGCACCATGCGCCGGATGGTCGCCCGTACGCCGATCCGGCGGCCATGTCGAAGGCGATCATCGCCGCCGCACGCGAAACCGGGATCGGTCTGACCTTGCTGCCGGTGCTGTACATGCACGGCGGTTTCGATGGCCGGCCGCTGTCAGCGCGGCAGGCCCGTTTCGGGCATGAAGTCGATGCGTTCTTGCGCCTGCTCGATGGCTTGCGTCGCGAACAAGACGAGTGCTTGCGCGTGGGCATGGCCTTCCATAGTTTGCGCGCGGTGCTGCCCGAGGCGATGGCGCAGGTGCTGGCCGCGCTGCCGGCGGATCTGCCGCGCCATATCCACATCGCCGAGCAAACCGCCGAGGTGGATGAATGCGTGGCGCTGCGCGGCGCGCGGCCGGTGCGCTGGCTGCTCGATCATGCGGCAGTCGATGCGCACTGGACGCTGGTGCATGCCACCCATCTGGACGCGGCGGAAGTGCAGGGCATCGCCGCCAGCGCTGCCACCGTGGCCTTGTGCCCAACCACCGAAGCCAACCTCGGCGATGGCTTGTTTCCGTTGCGCGAATATCGCGACGCAGGCGGCGCGTGGGGTATCGGTTCGGACTCGCATATCTCGACTTCGCCGATCGAGGAACTGCGCTGGCTCGAATATGGCCAGCGCTTGCTGACGCGCTCGCGCAACGTCGTCGCCGATGCCGATAGTCCGTCGGTGGGCGTGAATCTGCTGCGCGGCGTGTCGGCAAGCGCCGCAGCAAGCACGGGGACGACGATCGGCGGCCTCGACAGCGGCCAGCGCGGTGACTGGCTCGTGCTCGACGAGCAGGCGCCGGAGCTGGTCGCGCGTGACGACGACGATCTGCTCGCCAGCTGGATCTTCAGCGGCAACCGCAATCTGGTGCGCGAGGTGGTCGTCGCCGGGCGTCGGGTGGTGTACGACGGCCGTCATCTCGACGAGGAAGCGATCGCCGCGCGCTACCGGGCCTGCGTGCGGCGGCTGGGCGGGTCGTCGCGCGGTTCAGGGGCCTGACGGGCTCGTGAATGATGGTGCGGCACGTCGTTCCCGAACGCGATGCGGGCGTGTATATCTGTCGTCTGGATCAGGTTGCATCGATCGTTGTCGAATCGGGAGGATGGTCATGAAGAAGTTGCTGATCGGCGCGATGCTGTTGCTGTGCATGGATGTCGCCTGCGGACAGTCGGTGACCATCGCCACCGGTAACGACAAGGCCGCGGTCGAGGTGTCTGCCGACGAGCAGAAAGCGGCCGACGCCTTCTGCCTGCGCGAAACCGGAACCCATTTGCGGGCGATCACCGCCAAGCCGCGTCACCAGCGGGCCGTGGAGTGCGCCGGCGCGCCCGGACGCTCGTATTCCCGCGAGGACATCCAGCGCAGCGGTGCGATGAATACCGCCGATGCCTTGCGTCTGCTCGATCCATCGATTCGCTGAGAGGCTGCCTTTTCAGCCAGATTTCGACGGCTTTCGCGTACTGCCTTGGCATCCGCTGCCAGCGATCGCGAGCGGCTCGTCCGGTGTCGCGGTGGCGACGATGACGGAGGCGGTCGTGTGGCAGTGTGGTGCCGGCCACGCGTGGGTTATGCTGGTGGCTGCTTCCGGGTTGAGGGGAACCTATGCGCGATGGCTTGCGCTGGCTGGCAGGTCTGTTGCTGCTGGCATGCGCGGTCGCGACCGCCGGCGAGCGGCCGTTGACGGTTTTCGCTGCCGCCAGCCTGAAGGAAAGCCTCGACGATGTCGGGCGCGCATGGCAGGCGGCGGGCCATCCCGCTCCGGTGATTTCCTACGCCGCCAGTTCGGCGCTGGCGCGACAGATCGAGCAAGGCGCGCCGGCCGACGTGTTCATCGCCGCCGACAACGTCTGGATGGATTACCTGCAAGATCGCAAGCGGATCGAGCCGGCCTCGCGGTTCGTGCTGGTACGCAATGATCTGGTGCTGATCGCGCCGGCGAGTGCGTCGCTGCAAACACTGGATTTGGCGCGCAAGGATGCATTGCCCGCGGCGTTGGGATCGGGGCGGTTGGCCGTGGCTGAAACTACCAGCGTGCCCGCCGGGGTCTATGCTCGGCAGTCGCTCGTCAAACTCGGTCTGTGGGACGCGGTCGCCGGCAGGTTGGCGCAGGGCGAGAACGTGCGTGCGGCGATGGCCTTCGTCGCCCGCGGCGACACGCCGCTGGGCATCGTCTACGCGACCGACGCCAGGGTCGAGCCGCGGGTGAAGGTCGTCGCCCGCTTCCCCGGCAAATCCCATGCGCCGATCGTCTATCCGGCAGCGCGCACGACCAGCGCCGCCGACGCGCGCCGGGCGGCCGAGTTCCTGGCGTTCCTGCGCGGCCGGCAGGCGGTGGCGATCTTTCGTGCCGCCGGCTTCAGCGACGGCCGCTGAGCCGGCGTCGGGCGCGACGTGGGTGCATTCACTGCCGAGGAGCTCCAGGCCATCGCCCTGTCCGTCCGCGTGGCGGCGCTGGCGGTCGCCGTCGTCACCCCGCTGGCGATCGCCGTGGCGTGGGTGCTGGCGCGCTGGCAGTTCCGCGGCAAGGTGCTGTTCGATGCGCTGATCCACCTGCCGCTGGTGCTGCCGCCGGTGCTCACCGGTTACATCCTGCTGGTGTTGTTCGGGCGGCACGGCGCGATCGGTGCGCGGCTGCAGGAGTGGTTTGGCGTCAGCGTGGCCTTCCGCTGGACTGGTGCGGTAATCGCCGCCGGGGTGATGGCATTCCCGTTGTTCGTGCGTTCGGTGCGATTGTCGATCGAGGCGATTCCGCGCGAACTCGATGAGGTTGCCGCCAGCCTCGGTGCCGGCCGCTGGCAGCGCTTCTGGCGCGTATCGTTGCCGTTGAGCCTGCCCGGCATCGCCGCCGGCTCGACCTTGGCGTTCGCCAAGGCGCTGGGCGAGTTCGGCGCCACCATCACCTTCGTCTCCAACATCCCCGGGCAAACGCAGACGATCGCGCTGGCGATCCAGTCGCTGACGCAGGTTCCCGACGGCGATGCCGGCATCGCCCGGCTGGCGCTGGTGTCGGTGCTGCTGTCGCTGGGCGCGTTGGCGGCATCGGAGTGGCTGGCGCGGCGGGCGCGGCGCGGGCGCCGGCCGCTGCGTTGAGTCGATCGCGCGAAGCGAGGGGAGGCGCCGCCGGCGAGGTTTGCTTGACATCGGTCAAGGCCGCGTTCGATCCCGGCGACGACCGATGTTGCACGGTGCCGGCGGCATGGCACGATCGGCGGCACGAGGCTGGGGAGATTCCGGATGCACAGGTTCCCGAGGGTGGATTGGTGCGCGCGAACGCTCGTCGTGGTGCTGCTGGCGTTGTGCGGCGGTGCACCTGTGCTGGTGTCGGCGGCCGATGCAGGATTTTCCGACTGGGCGATCGGCTGGCGCCACGGGGCCGACTTTCGCGAGCCCGGCGTGGTCGGTGGCGGCGGTTCGGCCGCAGCGATCGACAAGAACATCGCCAACCTGACGTGGGTGCAGGGCTCGGCCCGCGGCGGCAACCTGCTCATCGTCGATGCGCTGTTCTCCGGCAATGCCGATCCCGACCGCAGCGGCAACGGCGGTGCCCGCGAGGTGTACCTGATCTACCGCCACCGCTTCGCCTCGCAGGCGCTGTTCGGCCGCCGTCTCGGTTTCGGCCCGGTGCGCGATACCGACTGGGTGGCCGGACTGGATCTGAACACCAAGGACACCGCTTATGCGCCGCGCAAGCGGATGCTGGTGGCGGGCGCGCAGTTCCAGTTCGACGTGTCGCGTGGCTTCCTGCAGACCTCATTGCTGGCGGCACGCGAATGGGACGACAACGGCATCGTCGGCCGGGCCGAGAACTTCCGCACGACGTGGGCCGTGGAGTCGTCGTGGATGGCGCCGCTGCAGCTGGGCTCGCTGCCGGTGCAACTGGAAGGCTACCTGAACGTCTATGGGCCCAAGGGACGCGACGATTTTGGCTTGCGGCGGCGCACCGAAGTGCTGCTGCACCCGCGGCTGATGTTCGACCTTGGCTCCGGAATCGGACACCCTCGGAGGCTGTGGGTGGGCATCGGTTACGAATACTGGTACAACAAGTTCGGCGTCGACCACGCACTCACTCCGGGCGCGTTGCAACAGGCATGGATGGTCGAGGCGGCGTGGCACCTCTGATGCGGTCGATCATGGCGGATGCGGGCTGATGCGGGAAGCATTCAAGGGATTGCGCGGCCGCTTCCTGATCCTGGTGGTGGCGATCTATGTCCTCGTCGGGGCAGGCACCCTGCTGGGTTTCTATCGCGTCGCCGACAGCATCATCCAGCGCCTGGGGGTGGGCTACGCCACCCAGTACGCCAATCAGCAGCGCAGCAAGATCCTCGCCAAGGTCGATCGCGAGCTGGTGCTGACGCAAAAGATGATGTCCTCGCCCTTGCTGCAGCAGTGGGCGCAGGACGAGGCCAACCCGGATCTGCGCGCCCAGGCCCTGCGTGAGCTGGAAAGCTATCGCCAGCTGTTCGCCGATCACAGCTGGTTTTTCGTGGTCACCGCAACCAACGACTACTACACCAACAACGCGAAGAACGAATACGGCGGCCGCGAGTTCCGCTTCGTCGAGCGCGACGGCGACCCGACCATGCGCTGGTACTTCGAGACGCTCAAGCATGTCGATGATTTCGACTTGCATGTCGATTACGACGCGCAGCTGGACGTCACCAAGCTGTTCATCAACGGCATCAGCAAGGATGCGTCGGGCCGCAAGATCGCCGTTTGCGGTACCGGCCTGGAACTGTCCGAGTTCATTCGCACGCTCGTGCGTACCGGCGACCCCGGCGTGGAGAACCTGCTGATCGACGATCGCGGCTTTGTCCAGGGCCACTCCAGCAGCGCGGTGATGACGTCGATCGCGCGCAACCTCGACGACAAGAGCCGGTTGCAGGTGTTCGCGCTGATCGACGATCCGGGCCAGCGCGCGTGGTTGACCGACATGCTGGCGCAGATGCGGGCCGGCAAGCGGGTCGATACCCAGACCGAATTGACTGTCGACGGCAAGAAACGGATCGCCGCGATCAGCTACATGCCGAAGTTGCATTGGGCGGCGATCGTGCTGGTCGATCCATCCGAGGTGATCCACCTGCAGATGTTCCGGCCGATCGTGTTCCTGCTGGCAGCGGCGCTGTTGTTGACCGTGCTGCTGGTGTCGTGGCTGCTGGATCGGCTGGTGCTCAAGCGGCTGGCGCGCCTGACACGATTGACCCACGACATCGCCGCCGGTCAGTACGAGCGCACCCTGGCGGTGGATCGCGAGGACGAGATCGGCCAGCTCACCCATTCGTTCAATGCGATGACGCGCACGGTCGGCGACTACATGCAAAACCTCGAGCAGAAGGTGGCCGATCGCACCGAGGCGCTGCGCCATGCCAACGAGCAACTGGCCGATTCCAATCGCAAGGTCATGGATTCGATCCACTATGCGAGCCTGATCCAGTCATCGATCCTGACCAAGGCCGAGGACTTTGCCGCGCTGGTGCCGGGCCATGCCTTGCTCTGGCTGCCGCGTGACATCGTCGGCGGCGACTTCCATTGCCTGTATCGCGGCGCGGACGACGATTTCCTGCTGGCGGTGGGCGATTGCACCGGCCACGGCGTGCCCGGCGCATTCATGACGATGGCGTCCAAGGCGTTGCTCGATCATGCCGTGGCCCTGCACGGCATGGCGCGTCCGGATGCCGTCATGGGCGCGTTGCACCGCGGCCTGCGCGCGCTGCTGCAGGCGCGTCACGCCAGCGACGCCGAAAGCGGGCTGGATCTGGGCCTGCTGTACGTTTCCGGCGATCGTTCGCGGCTGCTGTACGCCGGCGCCAAGCTGCCGCTGTGGCTGCTCGATGGCGACGGCAGCGTCGCGGTGGTCAAGGGCGATCGTTACAGCATTGGCTACCGGCGCCATGGCGACGATCTGAAGTTCTCCGTGCATGCCATCCAGACTCGCCCCGGTCGTCGGTATATCCTGTTGAGCGACGGCATCCTCGATCAGCACGGTGGCGATGCGGGTTTTGCGCTCGGGCAGGCGCGGTTGCAGGCGACCTTGCGTGCTGCGCGCGCCCAGCCACTGGCCGAATGGGCGCAGATGCTGGCGCAGATGCTCGCAGACTATCGGGGCGAGCGACCGCAGCGCGACGACATCACCCTGGTGGCCTTCCGTCTCGACTGACCGCGATGCCCGACAGAGCCACGAGCACGATTGCCCATGACCACGGAGAGCGACGGATGGACCTGATCGACATCAAGGAGCGGATGCGCCAGGCCGGTATCCTCATTTGCTTCAACGGCTCGTTCAGCCACGGCATCATCGAGGAGCTCGGCACCGCGGTCAAAAAATACCTGGAAAGCGCCGAGAGCAAGCCGTCGGCGATGATGGACGTGTTCTCCGTCTACATCGAGGCGGCCCAGAACGTGCGCAACTACGCCGAGCGCCGGCTCGCGGCCGGGGCCGGCAAGGACGAGCAGGACGCCAACATCCTGGTCATTTCCCGCCAGGGCGAGCATTACCGGATCAGTGCAGGCAACGCCGTGGCCAATGCCGACATCGCCGGTCTGACTGCAAACCTGGAGCGCCTTGCCGGGCTCGACAAGGCCGGCTTGAAGGCGCTCTACAAGGAGCAATTGCGTGCCGAGCGCGGCGCCGATGCGGTCGGCGCTGGTCTGGGTCTGATCGAGATGGCGCGGCGCGCCAGTCAGCCGCTGGAGTACCGCTTCACGCCGATCGATCAGGACAGTTCCTATTTCAGTCTCGGCGTGACCATCTGAGAACCCGCATGGACAAGCTGAGCCTGCCCGCCACCGCCGCCACTCCCGCCGTCGACTTCGACGCGGTCACCGGCGTGCTCGCCATTTCCGGCGAGTCCTACCCGGAAAACGCGTTCGAGTTCTACAAGCCCTTGCTGGGATGGACCGCCACCTTCCTGCGCCAGGCCAGCGCCGCGGTCACCGCCGAGATCGCCCTGAGCTATCTCAACACCAGCAGCATCAAGAGCGTGATGGATCTGCTCGACCTGCTCGAGGCCGCCCACCGTGGCGGCGCGCAGGTCAGCGTGCGCTGGAGCTATCACAAGGACAACGACCGCGCGCTGGAGATGATCGAGGAGTTCCGCGAGGAAGTGACCTTGCCATTCTTCATCATCGCGGTCGCGGGCTGAGGCCGGCATGGACGGCGCGGCACGGCTGCAGCAACTGCTGGCCGAGCCAGGGCAGGCGGACAGCGCCCTCGGGCGGTTGTGTGCCGAGGTGCTGGCCGACCAGCAACGCCTGAACCGCCGGATGGAACGGATCGGTCGCATATCCGACGGCTACCAGGCCGAACTGATGCGCACCAATCGCGAATTGGCGGCCGCCAACGAACGCCTGGCCAAGGCGCTGGATGACGTGCGCACGCTCAGCGGCTTCATCCCGATCTGCTCGTGCTGCAAACGCGTGCGCGACGACGGCGGCTTCTGGGACGATGTCGAAAACTATCTCGGCAAGCACTCCGAAGCGGTGCTGGGGCAAAGCGTCTGCCCGGATTGCCAAAATGCCTCGAAGCGGCCCGTGATGGCGCCGTCGTCTGCCGCCGGTGGCGGCGACGAGGCCGCGGCAGAAGCCGAGCAACTGGCGCGAGTGCTGGCCAATATGGATTGGGCCGGGCATCCGCTGCTGGAGCATTACCAGCGGCTGAGCCTGGATCACCAGAAGCTGGCGCGCCGTTTGCAAAAGATTTCCCGGATCAGTGACGGTTTCCAGACCCAGCTCAAGCACCTCAATGGTGCGCTCGAACGAGCTTCGCTGACCGATCCGTTGACCGGGCTGCCGAATCGTCGGGCGATGATCGAACGCATCCAGCGTGCCGTCGAGGCGGCGCGCACCGGCCCGGGTTTCGCCCTGGCGATGATCGACGTCGACCACTTCAAGCGCATCAACGATTCCTTCGGGCATGCCGTCGGCGATGCCGCCTTGCGGCTGCTGGCTTCGATTCTGGGAGAGCAGCGCGGGAAAGGCGATTTCGTGTCGCGCTGGGGTGGCGAGGAGTTCCTGCTGCTGTGCGATGGCGACGATGCCACGGCGGCGCGGTCCTGCGCCGAGGCGCTGCGTGCTGCGGTCGAGGCGGCGCGCATCGACCACCACGGCAAGCAACTGGGCTTCACCATCAGCATCGGCATCGCGGTGCACGAGCGCATGCTGTCGTTCGAGGATTGCATCCGCGATGCCGACCGCGCGCTGTACGCTGCGAAATCGTATGGACGCAATACCGTGGTGTGCGCCGAAGACCTGTAATCGCGGTCGCTGCCGGTGACGGTCGGTGGGATGCATCGCGACGGCGCGGTGCGTTAGCATCGCGCTTCCGCTTCGGCGCTGCCGGGGAACCAGCAATGCGTGTCCCGCTGTCTGCACGAGTGGGTTTGCCGGCCGTGTTGCTGACATGGAGCCTGCCGGTCGCGGCCGTCCTTGCCGAACCGCCACCGGCCACGAAACCGGCCGCGCCCACGGTCGCGGCGCCAGCGCTGTCCGCCGCCGAATGCGCAGTCTGGGAGCGCGAGCGCAGCTTCGCGGCAACCGTTGCCGCTCACGATGCCGTCGCGTTCGCCGAGCACGTCCATGCACGGGCGGCGTTCGATGCCGGCTCGGCACAGCCGATCCATGGCCGTGCCGCGGTCGTCGCGGCCTGGAAGGACATCATTGCCGGTACCTCGATCAAGCTGCGCTGGTCGCCCGGCGTGGTCACCCTCGGCGGTGACGGCAGTCTGGCGATTTCGCGCGGCCCGGCGTGGATCGAGGATTCGCGGCCGGGAGCGACGTCGCGCCATCGCGTCGGCGAGTTCATCTCGACATGGATCCGTGACCGCGATGGCCAATGGCGCGTCTTGTTCGACGGCGGCGCCGCGCCGATGCGGCCGGCGACGGCGGCGGACGTGGCGAAACTGATCGCGTCTATTCCCGCGCAGTGCCCGCGAGGATGAAGTTTCGCTGCGCCTGGGCCGCCAGCTGCGGGGGCAACGCGCCTTCGAGTTCGAGCAGCAGGCGCTTGAGCGGCAGCCCTCCGCCGAAGCCGGTCAGGCTGCCATTGCTGCCGATCACGCGATGGCAGGGCAGCACGATCGGCAGCGGATTGCGGCCGTTGGCGGCGCCGACCGCGCGCGTCGCGCTGGGCTTGCCGACGGCGCTGGCGATATCGCGATAGCTCCAGGTGGCGCCGTAGGGGATGCGCGCGAGCGTTCGCCATACCTCGACCTGGAACGGCGTGCCGGCCGGTGCCAGCGGCAGCTCGAAGCTCTTGCGGTCACCGGCGAAATATTCCAGCAACTGCTCGCGCGCTTCGCGCAGTGCGCCGGCGTCGCGCTGCCATGCGTCGCGGCCGGGGGCGTCGTGCCGGTTCTCCGGGAACAGGATGTGGCGCAGGCCCGAAGTGTCGGCGGCGATGGTCAGCATGCCGATCCTCGTCTGGAATTCGTCGAACCACATCAGCGTTCCTCCTTGGCCAGATCGTTCGCCAGATGCCACAGATGGATCGTGGCGTAGGCGCGCCACGGCCGCCACGCCTGCGCGCGCGCTTCCGTCTCGCGCTCGCTCAGGCGCATTGTCTTGCCCAATACCTGCCGCAACACGAGATCGCCCGCAGGAAAGGCATCGGGATGCCCGAGCGCGCGCAGGGCGACGTAATGGGCGGTCCACGCGCCGATGCCGGGCAGCGCGGAAATGCGGGCGACGAAATCGTCCAGGCGCTGCCCTGCGTCGAAGGCGATGCGGTCATCGAGCGTCGCGGTCGCCAGCGACCGCAGCGTCGCCGCCCGCGATCTCGGCAGGCCGATCGATTCCAGCGCCGCCTCGCGCAGGCGCGCGGGCGTCGGAAACGCGCGATCCAGGCCGTCGCTCGCGGCCTGGCGGCGCTCGCCGAACGCAGCGACCAGCCGCTGTGCCAGCACGGTCGCGCCGGTCACGCTGACCTGTTGGCCGAGCACGGCGCGCACCGCGAGCTCGAAGCCATCCCAACCGCCCGGCACCCGCAGGCCGGGTCGCGTCGCGATCGCGCGCGCGAGCAGCGGGTCGCTCGCCAATGCGCGGTGTACCGACGCCAGGTCGGCGTCGAGATCGAACATCCTGCGCACCCGCTGCACGATGGCGGGAATCGCGCGTGGCTCGACGCGATCGATCTGCAACAGCAATTCAGGTCGGTTCGCGCTTGCGCACACGCGGATGTGCGTGGGCGCGTCGAGAGGGCCGATCACGCGCTCATACGCATCCGCGTCGATGCGTTCGATGCCCGGCAGTGCGCGCCGTGCGAGGAATGCCAGCATGTCCGCAAACGCGAGTGGTGGCCGATAGCCAAGGCGCAAGGTCAGCGCGCCGCCCGGTGTTTGCGCCCGCCGTTTGCGCAGTGCCGTCGGGGTCATGCCGCAGCCTTGCCGGAACGCGGTGTTGAAGCGCCGCAGGCTGCTGAAGCCGGCAGCAAGCGCGACCTGGGTGATCGGCAGCGTCGTTTCCGTCAGCAGTTGCTTGGCGAGCAACAGCCGCCGCGTCGCCTGCACCGCGACCGGCGTCGCCCCGGTGTGTGCAAGGAACCGGCGGCGAAGCTGGCGCGAGCCGATGCCGAGGCGCTCGCAGAGGTCTTCGATCGAACCATCCAGCAGCGCGCCGTCGGCGATCAGCGCGAGCGCGCGCTCGACGAGGTCGTCGCCGTGGCGGCGGGCTTCCGGCGACAGTTCCGGCCGGCAACGCAGGCACGGTCGGTAGCCGGCAGCCGTCGCCGCCGCAGCGGTCGGGTAATACGAGATGTTCTGCCGTTTCGGCGTCGGTGCCGGACAGACGGGGCGGCAATAGATGCCGGTGCTGCGCACGGCGGTGAAAAACAGGCCGTCGAAGCGCGCGTCCTTCGATGCGCGGGCGCGGTCGCAGAGGGCAGGCGAGGGCATCGAGGCGAACGACATGCGCGCATCCTACGCTCGCCGCCGCGCCCGTACTCGCCGTTTTCGGACATCGTTGTGCACCCGATGGTGCGGTCGCCATCCAGTGCACGACCGGCCGAACCCGGAGGCGCGTGGCCGTTGCATGCCGATCACGCAGACGGCACGGCAGACGACTGGCGGCTGGATTCAGCCGTGGCGTCCGCTGCCGGGCTTGCGGAACTTGAACACGAACTGGTCGGTGTGGCCGCGGATCGACGGATCGAACACCTTTTTCGTGTGCGGGTCGGCCGGGTTGCGCAATACGTCGCTTTCGCCGACGAACTGGAAACCGGCGGCGAGCACCTGTTTTTTCACGATCGCCGGGTCGATGCGGTGCAAGGTTTCGGTGTCACTCAACCCCGAGCCCGCTGGCGCGACATGGTCGATCACGATGAACACACCGCCGGGCTTGAGCACGGCGAAGGCTTCGCGATCGAGCACGGCCGGGTCGGTCGGGCCCATGAAGCGGTCGGGGTAGTCGTGGTAATTCTGCGAGGTGAACACCATGTCGACCTTGCGTGGTGCGCTCAGCTTCGCGGCGGGCTGGATGTCGACGCTGATGTTGGCGTAGTCGTCGCGGGTCGACAGCAGCCGCAACGCGTCGGTGTCACGTTGCGCCATGCGCGCATAGGGCTCGGGCCAGACGGCATACACGTGCCCCTTGCGACCGACGATGCCACTGAACAGACGGGTGAAGTAACCGCTGCCGGGAATCAGCTCCAGGATCTGATCGCCGGCCTTGATGCCGGCAAACGCGGCGATTTCCGGGCCTTTGCGACGCTCGTCGAGGTTGACGTCGGCCTTGCGTATCGGGTCGGCTGCCGCGCGCATCACGTAACCTGGCAGTCGGTCGGTTTCGGCGGCAGGCGCGAGCGAGGATGTCAGCAGGCAGATCGAGACGGCGAGCAGCAAGCGGTTCATGGTCGGATGCCTTCGCGGTGGCGGATTGCACATTACCGCGCGGAGTTCCGGCGTGCACCAGTGACATTCGTCATTGCGCACGATGAGATCATTTCATTGCTGGCCGATCGCTGGTTGCAGCGACGTGTCCGCCGCGATGCGGCGCACGCCAGTCGCCAATGCGATAATTCCATCCTGCATTCATCGACCACCGGATCCGGAGTCCCGCGCATGACCGCCAGCCACCGAAAAGACCCATCGCGTTCGATCCGCGCGCCGCGCGGCGCTGTGCTCAGCTGCAAGTCGTGGCTGACCGAAGCGCCGTACCGGATGATCCAGAACAACCTCGACGCCGAGGTCGCGGAGAGTCCGACCGAACTGGTCGTCTACGGCGGCATCGGCCGCGCCGCGCGCGATTGGGAATGCTATGACGCGATCTTGAAGGCGCTGAAAGAACTCGGCGACGACGAAACCTTGCTGATCCAGTCCGGCAAGCCGGTCGGCGTGTTCCCCTCGCACCCGGATGCGCCACGCGTGCTGCTCGCCAATTCCAATCTCGTGCCGCATTGGGCGACGTGGGAACATTTCAACGAGCTCGATCGCAAGGGCCTGATGATGTACGGGCAGATGACCGCCGGCTCGTGGATCTACATCGGTTCGCAGGGCATCGTCCAGGGCACCTACGAGACCTTCGTCGAGATGGGTCGCCAGCATTACGGCGGCAACCTCGGCGGCAAATGGATCCTCACCGCGGGCCTCGGCGGCATGGGCGGCGCGCAGCCGCTGGCGGCGTCGCTGGCGGGTGCCTGCTCGCTCAACATCGAATGCCAGCAGTCGCGCATCGACATGCGCCTGCGCACGCGCTACGTCGACGAGCAGGCCGGTGATCTCGACGACGCGCTGGCGCGCATCGAAAAGTACACGAAAGCGGGCGCCGCGAAATCGATCGCGTTGCTTGGCAATGCGGCCGAGATCCTGCCTGAGCTCGTCAAGCGCGGCGTGCGTCCCGATGCCGTCACCGATCAAACGTCGGCGCACGATCCGGTGCACGGATATCTGCCCGCCGGCTGGAGCGTCGATCGTTGGTTCACCGAGCAGCGCACCGATCCGGCAGCGGTCAGCGCGGCCGCGAAAAGATCCATGCGCGTACACGTTGAAGCAATGCTCGCGTTCCAGAAGATGGGCGTGCCGACGTTCGACTACGGCAACAACATCCGCCAGGTCGCCAAGGACGAAGGCTGCGCCGACGCGTTCGATTTCCCCGGCTTCGTGCCGGCCTATGTGCGGCCGCTGTTCTGCCGCGGCGTCGGCCCGTTCCGCTGGGTGGCACTGTCGGGCGATCCCGAGGACATCTACAAGACCGACGCGAAGGTGAAAGAGCTCATTCCCGACGATGCCCATCTGCATCGCTGGCTCGACATGGCGCGCGAGCGCATCAGCTTCCAGGGGCTGCCGGCGCGCATTTGCTGGGTCGGCCTCGGCCAGCGGCACAAGCTCGGGCTGGCGTTCAACGCGATGGTGCGCAACGGCGAATTGAAGGCACCGATCGTGATCGGCCGCGATCACCTCGACAGCGGCTCGGTGGCTTCACCCAACCGCGAAACCGAATCCATGCGCGACGGCAGCGATGCGGTGTCCGACTGGCCGCTGCTCAATGCCATGCTCAACGTTGCCGGCGGCGCGACCTGGGTGTCGATCCACCACGGCGGCGGCGTCGGCATGGGCTATTCGCAGCACAGCGGCGTGGTGATCGTCTGCGACGGCAGCGAAGCGGCGGACAAACGCATTGCGCGCGTGCTCTGGAACGACCCTGGCACCGGCGTGATGCGCCATGCCGATGCCGGTTACGAGATCGCCCGAGCCTGCGCGAAAGAGCAGGGCCTGAAATTGCCGATGGCGTGATGGCACGCCCTGCGCGATCGTGGCGGGGCGGTGCCGAGCGCGCTAGGCTTGCGGGCATGAGACATCGTCCTGGCCTCGCCGTCGTCGCTGCCGCGCTGGCGTTTGCCGGCCTCGCATTCGCGCAAACCGACGACCCGGCCAGCCCGCGCGCCGGCAATGGCGAGCGCGGGCGGCAACTGCTGCAAATCCTCGGCCCGCGTCCGGCGGGCACCTTCTCGCCCTTGCAACAACAAGAGTTGATGCGGCGCGTGCGTTGCGCCGCCACCCGCCAGCAGATCCAGGACGAACTCGACGTCGAGGCCGCGGGCGCGCGCAGCAGCCTGTACGTGATGTCCGAGTTGCGCATGCTGGAAAAGGAAAGCTGCGCGCCGGTGCCGCTGCCGGCGGGCGTTGCCGTGCCGCCAGCAGCGCCGGTGGCATCGCCGACGCCCAACTGGACGCCGCCGAACGTGGCGAACTCATTGACGACGTCGGCGACGAAGCCATCGCCCGCGATCGCGGTGGCTGCTACCAGTTCGAATTCCGCGCCGGTGGCGGCATCGCCGGTATCGACGGCGCAACGGGTGCAGGCGGCGGCGGGGCCGTCGTTCACGCCGGCGCCGGAATACCCGCCCGAAGAAATGGCCGCCGGCCACGCCGGCCAGGTGCTGGTGCAACTGGTGATGAGTCCGGATGGCGCGGTGGTCGCGGCCAGCATCGCCAAGTCGTCGGGTTATCCCAAGCTCGATGAAGCGGCACTGGCGGCGGCCAAGGCGTGGCGGATCCCGGCGGCCGCCGGGCGTACCATCGATGTGCCACTGACGTTCTCGGTCCATGCCGACGCGGCAAAATGAAGCGAGGCCGACATGCCGATGCGCCGATTGCTGCGGTCGAAGGATTCCGCCACACCCATGCTGGCACGATGCCGGGGTGATACCCGGTCGTGGTCGATCGTCGTCGGCCTGCTGCTGCCGGTCGCCGCCTTCGCCGGGCCAGCGCCAGCGCGCCAGCCCGCGGACGCGACTTTCCAGTGCGCCGACTCGCTGCCGCGTGCCGATGGCCAGCCGCGCCGGCAAAGTCGATGCCGGAACGACACGCAATACTGCTACGAGGCCAGCGGTGGGCCGGCGGTGAGCCATGGCGCGCAATGCCGGCCATTGCCGAAGGCCAATCCATCCTGCGCCGGGATCACGCTTGCTGCAGGTGGATCGTGCACGGGAGATCGCAGGACAGGAATCCACGTGCGATTCGCCTTCCCCTGAAGCGAACCGGAAAATGCCGCCCGCATCGGGCCGGCGAGGGCGCATGGGGTGCGCGAAGGACGCCCCGGTTCAGTCGACGGTGGTGGTGCCGCCGGCGTCGTAATGGAAGGTGCGGGTGATGTTGAGGATGTCCGGGTTGTCCTTCGTGCGCGGCAATTCGCCGAACGGCGCGGCCATGCGCACCACCTGTTGCGCGGATTGATCGAGCACCGGGATGCCGCTGGACTGGATCACCTGCGGCGGCCCGGCGAGGCTGCCGTCGCGACGGATCTCCACCGTCAACACCACCGAGCCGGACAGGCCGCGACGGCGCGCTTCATCGGGAAAATTGAGCGTGCCCATGCGCTCCAGGCGGGCGACGTAGGCGCGCATGTAGGCGGCATATTCGTATTCCCGGGTCGATGCGCTGATGAACTTGCGCAGCGGCCGCCGCGCCTCGGCGCGCAGCAGCCGTTGCAGCTCCGGCGTCAAGCGCGCCGCTTCCAGATCCTGCTCGGTGAGTTTGCTGCCGATCGGCATCGGCCGGGTGCTGACCGGCTGCGCCTCCTGCGGCGCCGCCACCTGCTGGGTGGATTGCGTGGTGGTGAGCAGGCGCTGCGCGGCGTCGGGCTGCGGCGGCGGGTTCTGCATCTGCATCGGTTGCGGGGCGATGCCCGGATCGGGCTTGGGCACGTTGGCCAGTTGCGGCTCGCCGGGGCGCTGCGCGCGGTCGGAGTCGCCGCCGCCTTGCTGGTTCGCCTCGGCCAGGAAATCGGCCTGTCTGGGCGCTTCGTTGGTGCGCGTCTGGGTCAGGATGACGTCCAGCACCGGCACCACCGGCGCTGGATCTTCCAGGGTGAAGCCGACGCCGAGCACGAGCACGCCATGCACCAGCGCCGACAACGCGAGGGTGGCGACGAGGCGATCACCGGGGCCGATGCGACGGCGCGGCGGCAAGGGGACGGCGAGGGTGCTCACGCGCGCCAGTGTCGTTCAGCGCCGCGCGTCGGACAAGCGCCGCTCGATCGCATCGAACAGCATCCCGGCGATGTTCAGGCCAAACTGCTTGTCGAGTTCGCGGATGCAGGTCGGGCTGGTGACGTTGACCTCGGTCAGCCAGTCGCCGATCACGTCCAGGCCGACGAAGATCATGCCGCGACGCTTGAGCTCGGGGCCGACCTGGGCGGCGATCCAGCGGTCGCGTTCGCTCAGCGGCCGGCCTTCGCCACGACCGCCGGCGGCGAGGTTGCCGCGAAACTCCTTGCCCTGCGGAATGCGCGCCAGGCAATACGGCACCGGCTCGCCGTCGATCAGCAGGATGCGCTTGTCGCCATCGACGATCTGCGGCAGGTAGCGCTGCGCCATCACCATCTGCCCGGCCTTGCCGTGCGCCGCGGCGATCAAGGTTTCAAGAATCACATTGAGATTGGCGTCGTCGGCGCTGGCACGGAAAATCGAGCGCCCGCCCATGCCGTCGAGCGGCTTGAGCACGGCCTGACCCTGTTGCTCGACGAATTCGCGCAGGGCGGCGGCATCGCGGCTGACGAGGGTGGGCGGGCAACATTGCGGGAACCAGAACGCGGCCAGCTTTTCGTTGAGATCGCGCAATCCCTGCGGATCGTTCACCACCAGCGCGCCTTCGGCCTGCGCCAGCGACAGCACCTGGGTGTCGTTGAGATAGGCGGCGTCCACTGGCGGATCGGTGCGCATCAGGATCACGTCGATGCCGGCCAGCGGGCGAGTGGCCGCCTCGCCCAGCGTGTACCAGTCGCTGGCGTCGTCGCGAACCTGCAAGGGCGCCATCCGCGCCTGGCTGCGCCCGTCACGCAGGCCCAGCCCGCCGGGCAGAACGTAATGCAGGCGGTGGCCGCGCCGCTGGGCCTCCAGCGCCATGGCAAAGCTGGAGTCCTTGCCGACGTGGATGGCCGCGATCGGATCCATCACCACCGCGACATCGAGCATCCGGTACTCCTTCGAAGGGTGTATTCTCGCCACCGGATCGGTGAACCAGCGGCAACGCCGATCCGGCAGGCTGGTATCCCGCCGGGGGGGAGGGAGGCCGGATTCGTGCGCGATGGTAGCAGGCTGGTGGTCGCAAACGCGTCCGCGAGCACGTATCTTCGCAATGGTGCTTGACAGTATCGCGGCCGACTGGAATAAAGAGGACTCGCGCCGCAGCAAGGGAAGACGACCGGCATGAACCCGGCAGCGAAGGGGATCATCGATGGATGACGTAAAGAGTGGCGGCACGGCCGGCGGGCTGAAGGTGATGGTCATCGACGACTCGAAGACCATCCGGCGCACCGCCGAAAGCCTGCTCAAGCGGGAAGGCTACGACGTGGTCACCGCCACCGACGGCTACGAGGCGTTGGCGAAAATCGCCGACCACCAGCCGCAGATCATCTTCGTGGACATCATGATGCCGCGTCTGGACGGCTATCAGACGTGCGCGTTGATCAAGAACCACCAGATGTTCCGCTCGACGCCGGTGATCATGCTGTCCTCCAAGGACGGCTTGTTCGACAAGGCGCGCGGGCGCATCGTCGGTTCCGAGCAATACCTCACCAAACCATTCACGCGCGAAGAGCTGCTGTCGGCCATTCGCACCCACGTAGCCAAGGGCTGACGCGAACGGGAAATCGTTGTACGGCATCACAGATCGGGCCGCATCGGGGAACTAGCATGGCACGCATCGCGATCATCGAGGACTCGCTGACCGACAAGGCGGTGTTCACCGGGATGCTGCGTCGCCACGGTCATGAGGTCATCAGTGCGGGCAGTGCCGAGGAAGGCGTCGAACTGGTCAAGCGCGAAATGCCGGCGTTGGTGTTGATGGACGTGATCCTGCCGGGCGCGATGAACGGTTTTCAGGCCACCCGCGCACTGAGCAAGGATCCGAAAACCAGTTCCATCCCGGTCATCATCGTCAGTACCAAGGCCATGGAAACCGACCGCGTCTGGGGCATGCGACAGGGGGCGAAGGACTACATGGTCAAACCACCGAGCGAAGCCGAACTGATCGGGCGCATCAACTCTCTGCTGGGGATCGGCTGACGGATATGGCCAAGCGTCGCAACAAGAACAAGAAGGCAGGGCCGGTCAAGATCATCCGGCCGGAAAGCGCCGCCCCGGTCGCGGCCGAATCGGCACCGTTGGCGGAAGCCGCTCCGGTCGAGGACGCAGCGGTCGCGACCACCATCGATCAAGACGCATTGCCGCCGGTCGATGCGGCAGCGGTCATCGACGCCGCGCCGGAGAGCATGGCCGACGAGGGTGGATTCGCAGTCGATGCGGTCGCCTTCGATGCAGCCAGCGCCGACGCGAGCCCGCCCGATGATGCCGGGTCCGGCGGCGCCGGCCAGGCCGAGCTGAACAACGACGTCGCCGCGTCGGCATCGTCCGAGGCGCCGGTCGGGGATGAGGAAATCGCAGCCGTCGCGCCGCTGCCCGAGTTCATGGAACCCGCGAGCGAATGGGCGCAAGGGCCGCACGGGCAGGCGTTCGACGAATCCCCGGCGACACCGCCGGAATCGACTCCGGAGTCGATCGCCGCCGCCGCGCTCGCGGCCGAACCGGAGCCTGAGCCCGAGCCCGAGCCTTCGTCCGAAGTCATCGCGGAACTCGCGCCGGAGCCCGAGCCCGAGCGGGTCGGCCCGAGCGAGCCGCGCATCGCCGCGTTCGCCAAGCTCAGCGAATACCAGACGCTGTCGCTGGCCCACGTCGCCGGCCTGCCCGAGGAGGCCGACGTACCCGGCCACTGGCGCGGCGTCGGCTTCGCCATCGGCGGGCGCCGATTGGTCGCCGGTTTCGACGAGGTGGTCGAAGTGATCCGCATGCCGGTGGTCACCCATGTGCCGGGGACGCAGCCGTGGATGCTCGGCGTGGCCAACGTGCGCGGCACCTTGTTGCCGGTGGTCGATCTCAAACAGTTCCTCGAAGGTGAACGCACCGTCGTCTACGAGGGGCAGCGGGTGATGGTGGTGCGGCAAGGCGGCGGCAACGTCGCCGTGTTGATCGATCAACTGTTCGGCCAGCGCACGTTCAACGATTCGCACAAGGCGGACGTGGCGGTGGGAGAAGATGGGCGCTACGGTCATTTCATCAAGCAGGTGTACCGCGTTGGCGGCAACGACTGGGCGGTGTTCAGCATGGCGATGCTGACCCGCACCCCGGAATTCAGGCAGGCCGCGGCGTGAGCGGTCAATCCCAATCACAGGCGATCGAGGTCGAGTCATGAGCAATGTAGGCGGTGGACTGGCGGGGCGCGGCACCACGTTCTGGATGATCCTGTCCGGCGTTTCGCTGGCGGTGTTCGGCGCCAATTACCTGGCATCGACCGTGCAGAGCGGGCGTGAGACGTGGGCGCGAGGCCTCGTCGCCGAGATCCAGGTGAAATCGCAGCAGTTGGCCAAGCAGGCCACCGACGCGGTGGGCGGCAACCAGGACGCCTTCGCGGCGTTCAAGGCCACCCGCGATGCAATCGATGCCGACGTCAAGGCGCTGCAGGACGGCAAGGGCCTGTACTCGGGCTACACCGGCGCCCAGGGCGTCGGCGGTCCGCTCGATGCCATGGCCAAGACCTGGGGCGGGATCTCGCAAAACGCCGACTTGGTGATCCGCAACCAGGATCAGGTGCAGGGCATCGCCCAGAACGCCGACAAGTTCACCGGCTCGGTGGCGCAACTGCAAGCACGTCTGGACGAAGTGGCGCGGTCGATGTCCGACAGCGGCGCGCAGGCGCAGCAACTGTTCATGGCGATGCGGCAGATCAACCTCGTCAACAAGATCGCCGGCGACGTCACCGCGGTGCGCGTCGGTGGCGCCGGTGGCGCCGCCGCGGCCGATGCGCTGGGCCGCGACTCGACCATGTTCAACAACGTGCTGACCGGATTCCAGCAGGGCAATGCCGATCTGGGCATCCAGAAGCTCAACGGTGCCAGCGCCGTCGCCTCGCTCAATCAGGTTGCGCGGCTGAACAACGACGCGCAGCAGTCGATCGGCGCGATCCTCAAGTCGGCCAAGCAGTTCTCGCAGGTCCAGGATGCCGAGAAGCAGATTTCCGACGGCTCCAACCAACTGCTGACCGATGCCTCGGGCCTGTACTCGGCGTTCAACAACATTTCCCTGATCCGCTTCTTCCCCAACACCTACTGGGCGATCTTCTCCGCCGCCGGCCTGCTGCTGGGCCTGATCGGTGCGGCCTTCAAGATCTTCAGCGACCAGCGCGCGCGGTTCCGCAAGTCGCAGGAAGACAGCCAGCGCAACCAGGAAGCGATCATGCGCTTGCTGAACGAAACCGGCTCGCTGGCCGAAGGCGACCTGACGGTGCGGGCGACGGTGACCGAGGACATCACCGGTGCCATCGCCGACTCGATCAACCTCGCCGTCGAAGAGCTGCGCTCGCTGGTGACCACGATCAACGAGACGGCCGTGCAGGTGGCCGCGGCCTCGCAGGAAACCCAGGCAACCGCCATGCATCTGGCCGACGCTGCCGAGCATCAGGCCCAGCAGATCAACACCGCTTCCGACAAGATCTCGGAAATGGCGGCCTCGATCGACGAGGTGTCGAAGAACTCCGCCGAGTCGGCCGAGGTGGCCCAGCGTTCGGTGCAGATCGCCGCCAAGGGCGCCGACGTGGTGCGGCAGACGATTCAGGGCATGGACTCCATTCGCGACCAGATTCAGGAGACTTCGAAGCGAATCAAGCGTCTGGGTGAGTCCTCGCAGGAAATCGGCTCGATCGTGGAACTGATCAACGACATTTCCGAGCAGACCAACATTCTCGCCCTGAACGCCGCCATTCAGGCCGCATCGGCCGGCGAGGCCGGCCGCGGGTTCGCGGTGGTGGCCGACGAGGTGCAGCGCCTTGCAGAACGCGCGTCCAACGCGACCAAGCGAATCGAGACACTGGTGCAGACGATTCAGTCCGATACCAACGAAGCGGTGAACTCGATGGAACAGACCACCGCCGAGGTGGTGTCGGGTGCCCGTCTGGCCGAGGACGCCGGCTTGGCGCTGGGTGAGATCGAAACGGTGTCCAACGACCTCGCCAACCTGATTTCGAACATCTCCACCGCGGCGCGTCAGCAGTCGGACGCCGCATCGGATATCACCGCGACGATGAACACGATTCAGGAGATCACCTCGCAGACTTCGCACGGCGCCAGCCAGACGGCCGAGTCGATCGGCAACCTGGCGCAGCTGGCGGCGAACCTGCGGCGTTCGGTCGCCGACTTCAAGCTGCCGGGTTGACGGATTTCACACCACGCGACGGTACCGCGCGGGGCCCTTGCGACAACGGACTTGCGCACTGACGGGATGCCGGGATGAGGCTGGAACAGGACACCAATTTCACCGCTCTGAGCTGGGTCAAACCCGAGCTCGACGAATCGCTCAAGCAGGCCCGACTGGCGCTGCAGGACTTCGTCGAGGAAGGGGGCGATCGCAGCCAGTTGCAGGCGTGCGCGGCCCACCTGCACCAGGTGCAAGGTGCCCTGCGGATGGTGGAAATCTACGGCGCGGCCATGGTCGCCGAAGAAATGGAGCAACTGGCCACCGCCTTGCTCGGCGATACCGTGGCCGATCGCGACGAGGCCTATGCCGCCCTGATGCGCGGCATCATGCAACTGCCCGATTACCTCGAGCGCCTGCAAAGCGGCCATCGCGACATCCCGATGGTGCTGCTGCCCCTGCTCAACGACCTGCGCAGCGCCCGCGGCGAGAAAGTGGTGCCGGAGAGCGTGCTGTTTTCCGCCGACGTCCAGCGCCCGTTGCCGGCGTCTGCCGGTGCGCCGCCGACGCCATTGGCGGGCGATGCCCTGCGCGCGGCGATCGCACCGATTCGCGATGGCTTCCGTGCCGCGTCGATGGCGTGGCTGCGCGAGCAGGAAAAACCCGGCGATGTCGCCGCTCTGGCCGACGCGGCGACGCGCATGTTCGCGATCGTCTCGGTCGAGCCGGCGCGCAAGCTGTTCTGGATCGCCGAAAACCTGCTCGGCGCCGTCGCCGGCAACATGTTCGTGGCCGGCAAACCGCTGCGGCAGGCGATTGCCCGGCTCGAAGGCGAACTCGATCGCCTTGCCAGCCAGGGCGAGGCCGCGTTTGCCGCGGCGCCGCCAACCGACCTCACCCGGCAGTTGCTCTACTACGCGTCCAGCGCGCCCACCGAAGATCCGCGCATCCTGGCGGTGCGCGATGCCTTTGCGCTGCAATCCGAGGCGCACGACGAAACCGAACTCGCGCATGCGCGCGGCAGCCTCGCCGGTCACAACCGCGAGTTGATCGGCACCGTCGCTGCCGGCATCAAGGAAGACCTGCTGCGGGTCAAGGACGCGCTCGATCTGCATCTGCGGGCCGATGGCGCCGCCGCTGCCGACCTCGCCCCGCAGGCCGACGTGCTCACCGCCGTCGCCGACACGCTGGGCATGTTGGGCCTGGGCGTGCCGCGCAAGCGCGTGCAGGAACAACGCGATGCCCTTCGGCAACTTGCCGGCGGGCAGCGTGCGGCCGACGAAACGGCCCTGCTCGACATCGCCGGTTCGCTGCTGCAGGTCGAGGCGATGCTCGACGATCAGGTCGCACGTCTGGGTCAGGTGGAGAGCGAGCGGCCGGAGACGACCGGCGTGGTGGTGCCGCTGCGCGAATCGCAGGATGCCCTCGACGCGCTCATCAAGGAATCGGTCGCCAACTTCGTGCAGGCACGGCAGTGCTTCGTCGCCTTCATCGAGGCCGGCTGGGATCACGCCCAGTTGCAGGACGTGCCGCGCCTGCTCGACGAAGTCTCCGGCGCCATGCACCTGCTCGAGCAGCCGCGCGCCGCGCGTCAGCTCCGCGCGCTGAGCGTATTCACCCAATTCGAATTGGTGAAGCTGTGCCGGGTTCCGGATGCGGCGCAGATGGATCGCCTTGCCGATGCGCTGGCGAGCCTGGAGTACTACCTCGAAGCCCTGCGCGACCATCGCCCGCAACGCGATCGCATCCTCGAACTGGCCGAACACGGCTTGGTCGCGCTCGGCTATTGGCCGATTCCGGCTGCCGCCGAGCAGGCGCTGGCAGAAGCCGCCAAGCCGGTGGCGCCGGCAGAGCCGGTCAAGGCGCCTGAACCGACCAAGGCGCCCGCGACGGAGGTCGCCGCGGCGCCGGTCGTGTCCGAGCCTGTCGTGCCCGAAGCGGTCATGCCCGAGGCGGTCGTCGTGCCCGAGCCGGAGGCGACACCCTCCGTTGCCGCCGAACCCGCTGTGCAGGCGCCTGCACTGGAGGCAGCGCCGGTGGCGAGCGAGGCGGCAGCGATCGCCGCCCCGCCGATGCCGGCCGTGCCCGGCAAGAACTACGGTTTCGCCGACAGCGCCGAGATCGACGACGACATCCGCGAAGTTTTCATCGAGGAACTCGACGAGGAAGTCACCAATCTCGGCGAACTGTACGAACAATGGTGTGCCTCGCCGAACGACCTCGAAGTGCTGCGGCCGTTGCGGCGCGTGTTCCACACGCTCAAGGGCAGCGGCCGTCTGGTCGGCGCGTTGGAGTTGGGCGAGTTCAGCTGGAAATTGGAGGGCATGCTCAACCGCGTCCTCGACGGCAGCCGGCCGGCCAGCCCGCCGGTGATCGCCCTGGTTGGAATCGTCCGCGATATCTTGCCGCAGTTCCGTGGTGCCTTGATGGGCACCGGGCAGGTGACGGCCGATATCGAAGGCCTGAAGGAATGCGCCGATCGTCTCGGCGCCGGCGAGGAAGTCTTCTACGAACCCAAGCTCGCCGTCGCGGCCGCGGAAGCGGTCGTACCCGAGCCGGTGGCCGCGCCGCTGCCCGCAGCCGAGCCGGTGGTCGAAGTCGAGCCGGTGGTCGAAGTCGAGCCGGTGGTCGAGGCCGAGCAGGTCGCTTCCGTCGAGCCCGTCGTCGAAGCCGTCACCGCGGAACCGGCGCTGCCGGTGCTCGACGTGGTGCCGCAACCGGCGTTGGCCGAAGGCGCCGCTTACGCCAAGGTCGACCCGGTACTGCTGGAGATTCTGCGTGCCGAAGTCGGCGCGCATCTGCAGACCATCCACGAATGGGTTGCCTCCAGCAGCGCCAGCGCACAGCCGGTGACCGATCCGCTGCTGCGTGCCGTGCATACGATCAGCGGCGCCTTCGCGATGACCGAAGTGCCATTGATCACCGAAGCATTGTCGCCGACGGAAGGTTACATCCGCCGCCTGCTGGTGCATCGCCTGCGCCCGACCGACGAGGGCGTCGAACTGGTGCGCGATGTCGAGCGTGCGATCGCCGAGGTGCTGGCCGCGCTGCACCACCCCGAACCGATCGTGCAATCGCAGGAAGCGCTCGCCGAGCGCGCGATCGCACTGCGCGATTCCTTGCCGGAGCCCACCGCGCCGACCTTGCCCGTCTCGACGGACGAGGCGGAGGAGGCCGCAGAGGCCGCCGCGCAGGCCGAAGCCGAGCGCGTCGC
>JAFEFT010000035.1 GCA_018240435.1 Pseudomonadota bacterium | reverse complement strand
GGCAGAGGGCAGAGGACAGAAGGTAATCGGTGAACGGTGGATCGTTGGTGAGTGGTGAGCCAGGGCGTTCATGCCCTCTTTCTCCTGCAAGCACGGAACCAAAGCCCCTCTCCCATCGGGAGAGGGGTTGGGGTGAGGGGTCGCAGCACCCGCCAACTCAGAGGGCAGAGGGCAGAAGACAGAAGGTAATCGGTGAACGGTGGACCGTTGGTGAGTGGTGAGCCAGGGCGTTCATGCCCTCTTTCTCCTGCAAGCACGGAACCAAAGCCCCTCTCCCATCGGGAGAGGGGTTGGGGTGAGGGTCGGTGCTGCCGCGGGCAGCAGGGCACGGCGTCGCCGCAAGGCAGCCGACCCGGATCGTCTGCCTTGACGTGGGTCATGGCGGCGCGCGGTGCGCGCCTTAGCATGGGTGCGCACTCGCAAGGAGTCTTCGATGAACCTTCCGCTCGATCCCGAACCCAACGTCCACGTCTTCGATGCCCGCGGCATCGCCCGCCGTTTCCGCCATTCGGCGATCTTCGGCGCGCTGGGCGCGCTGCGCAATGGCGAGACCATGCGTTTCGTCAACGATCACGACCCGATTCCACTGCTCGGCCAGCTCAATCAGCGTTTCGGCGAGCACGTCAGCGTGAACTATCGCCAGCGCGACCAGTCCGGGGTGGTGATCGACTTCGGTGTCAACGGCCTGCCCGAGGAATGAGGTGATGACGTTGCAGGCGTTCTTCGCGCAGGCCCCGCGCGTGCGCGTGCACGACGCGCTGGCTGCGTTTCTCGGTGCTGCCGAAGGTGGCGTCGTCGAATATGGCTACGAGGACGCGGTGCGGCTGGCCGGGCATTCGTGCCCGACGGTGGCTGGCGCCTATCTGCTGGCGCGGGCCGGCCTGCGCGCGCTGTATCCGGACACTCTGCCCGAACGCGGCGGCGTGCAGGTGACGATGGTGGCGGCCCAATCCGAGGGCACCACCGGCGTGATCGCACAGGTCTTCACCCTGCTCACCGGGGCGGCGGCGAACAACGGGTTCCACGGCATCGGCGGGCGCTTCGTGCGCAGCGGCCTGCTGCGTTACGGCAGCGGCGACGGCCCGGCGCTCGCCCGCTTCCAGCGCGTCGATAACGGCCATGGGGTCGACTTGTCGCTGGATCTGTCCAGCCTGCCGCCGTCGCCGCAGATGCGCACGCTGATGGTGCAGGCGATGGCGCCGACTGCCAGCGATGGCGATCGCCGGGCATTCGCGCAGGTCTGGCAGGAGCGGGTGCGGCGGTTGTTGCTCGAACATGCCGATGACGCCGAGGTGATCCGCGTCGAACGACACGCCGCCGTCTGCTGAGCCGCCGTCGGCGGCTGCCGATGCGGCGTCGGCGGCGGCGTGGTCTGCGGCAGGTCGTGCGCGTCGTTCGCGTCGGCGCGTGCGCCAGCGCTATGGCGCAGGTGGCCGTGCGCAGCGAGCCGTGCTTCACCCCATCGTGCGGCACCCCGTCATCCACCCGATCCTGCCGGAGCATCCAACGCATGAGCCAACCCACTTCGCAGACCATGGGCCAGCAGTTCGGCCGTCGTTCCTGGGCCGAGCCCTGGAAGATCAAGATGGTCGAGCCGCTCACCGTCACCACCCGCGCCGAGCGCGAGAAGTGCCTGGCCGAGGCCGGCTACAACACCTTCCTGCTGCATTCGGACGATGTCTACATCGACCTGCTCACCGACAGCGGCACTTCGGCGATGAGCGATCGGCAGTGGGCCGGCATGATGCTCGGCGACGAGGCCTATGCCGGCAGCCGCAATTTCTACAACCTCGAAGCGGCGATCCAGGAAACCTACGGCTACCAGCACATCCTGCCGACGCACCAGGGCCGCGGCGCCGAGCACCTGATCAGCCGCACGGTGATCAAGCCCGGGCAGCTGGTGCCCGGCAACATGTATTTCACGACCACCCGCCTGCATCAGGAACTGGCCGGCGGCGTCTTCCACGATGTCATCATCGACGAGGCGCACGACCCGACCAGCCTGCACCCGTTCAAGGGCAACATCGACCTGGACAAGCTGCAGGCGCTGATCGATGCCCACGGCGCCGCGCAAATCGCCTACGTCAGCGTCGCCGGCACCGTCAACATGGCCGGCGGCCAGCCGGTGAGCATGGCCAACATCAAGGCGTTGCGGGCGCTGTGCGATCGCCACGGCATCAAGGTCTACCTCGATGCGACGCGGATGATGGAAAACTGCTGGTTCATCCAGCAGCGCGAGGAGGGCCATGCCGACAGGTCGGTGGCGCAGATCCTGCGCGAGTTCTGCTCGTACACCGACGCGGCATGGATGAGCGCCAAGAAGGACAACCTGGTCAACATCGGCGGCTGGCTGGCGGTGAACGACTGGGCGCTGTTCGAGGAACTGCGCAATCTGGTGGTCGTCTACGAGGGCCTGCACACCTACGGCGGCCTGGCCGGGCGCGACATGGAGGCGATGGCGATCGGCATCCGCGAGTCGGTACGCGACGATCACCTGCGCTCGCGCATCGGCCAGGTGCTGTATCTGGGCGAATTGCTGACCGACTGGCGCATCCCGATCGTGCAGCCGATCGGCGGCCACGCGATCTTTCTCGACGCCAGGGCGTTCTATCCGCACCTGCAACAGACTGACTTCCCGGCGCAGACGCTCGCCGCCGAGTTGTACCTGGATTCGGGCATCCGCGCGATGGAGCGCGGCATCGCCTCGGCCGGACGCGATCCCAGGACCGGCGATCACTACTATCCCAAGCTGGAACTGGCGCGCCTGACCATCCCGCGCCGGGTCTACACCCAGGCGCACATGGACGTCATCGCCGAGTCGGTGAAGGCAGTATGGGATGGGCGCGAGTCGGTGCGTGGCCTGAAGATGGTGTACGAGCCGAAGTACCTGCGCTTCTTCCAGGCGCGCTTCGAACGGCTTTGAGGGCAGCGGCCGGCGTCGGCGCCACCCCGGCGCCGGCGGCGAGGCGATGACAGCGCCCGGCGCGCCGGCGCGCCGCCTGCGACAATGGTGGCCCATCGTCTCCGGTCGCCCGATTCATGTCGTTTCTTCGCGTCGCGCTGCTGTCCGCCATCGCCATCGTCAGCACGATCGTGCATGTCATTCCGTTGCTGGTGCTGACGGTGTGCAAGCTCGTGCTGCCGTGGCCACGCCTGCGCCTGGCCTGCAATCCGTGGCTGACCGGCCTTGCCGAGAGCTGGATCGGGGTCAACGACTGGATGTGGGATCGCTGCACGCAGACTCGCTTGCAGCTGCGCATGGACGCCGCGCTGGCGCGCGACGGGCACTATCTGGTGCTGGCCAACCATCGCAGCTGGGTCGACATCCTCGTGTTGCAGAAAGTGTTCAATCGCCGCATCCCGTTGCTGCGGTTCTTCCTCAAACGGCAGTTGTTCTGGGTGCCGCTGCTGGGGCTGGCGTGGTGGGCGCTGGATTTCCCGTTCATGGGCCGCTACACACCCAAGCAGATCGCCCGCGATCCGGCGCTGGCCGGGCGCGATCGCGAGGCCACCCGTCGCGCCTGCGAGAAGTTCCGTGACATCCCGGTGGCGATCATGAATTTCGTCGAAGGCACGCGTTACACGCAGGCCAAGCACGATGCGCAGTCGTCGCCGTTCCGGCACCTGCTCAAGCCAAAATCCGGCGGCGTTGCGTTCGTGCTCGATGCGATGGGGCCGGGCCTGCATGGCATCCTCGACGTGACCATCGCGTATCCGGCCGGCACGCCGACCTTGCTCGACCTGCTTGCCAATCGCGTGCCGCAGGTGCAGGTGCGGGTGCGCGAACGCCCGATCCCGCACGCGCTGATCGCCGGTGATTACCAGAACGACCGCGCGGTGCGCGTCCGCTTCCAGCAATGGCTGAACGTGTTGTGGCAGGACAAGGACGGCGATCTGACCGAACTGCTGGCTGAATCGCAGGCCACTGGCGCCGACGCGGTTTGATCGGCGTCAACCTTCGCGTGGCTGAATCGCAAGCCACTGGCGCCGACGCGGTTTGATCGGCGTCAACCTTCGCGCGCGGCATTGCCGCAAAGTGACCGCATCATCATCGGGAGGATACGTCATGGCAACCGCTGCGCCCGCCCGCTACACCCCGACGCTGCGCTGGCTGCATTGGTCGATGGCGCTGCTGATCGCCGCCGCCTATCTGTTGATCGAACAGCGCGGAATATTTCCGCGTGGCAGCGGTGGTCGTGCGGCAATGATGCAGGGTCACTTCTGGGTCGGCATCGTCATTTTCTGGTTGGCATGGTGGCGGCTGGGCAGCCGCTTCCGCCGCGGTGCGCCGGCGATCACGCCGCCGCTGGATACGTGGACTGCGCTCGCCGCAAAGATCATGCATCTGGCGCTGTACGCCTTCTTCATCGTCATGCCGGTGCTGGGCATGGCCACTGCGTGGACCGACGGCAAGCGGGTACTGATTCCTTTCACGCAGATCGCGCCGCCGTCACTGCTGGCCGAGAACGAAGAACTGGCGCACCGGCTGGAAGACCTCCACGGCACCATCGGCGAGGCCTTCTACTGGGTGATCGGCGCGCATGTGCTGGCGGCGCTGTATCACCACTGGGTACGGCGTGACGACACGTTGCGGCGGATGCTTTGACTCGTGAGTCGGGAATCGTGAGTCGGGAATCGGGAGTCGGGAAGCGGGAAGCGGGACGCGAAATTCCGAACCCGCAACTCCTAACCCGCAACTCCTAACTCGCAACTCCGAACTGACCTACAAGGAAAACATCATCTTGGCGATGAAGACGATTCCGATCATCATCGCCAGGATGATGCGGTGGGTGGTGCGGAAGCGGCAGGGGTTCATGCGCCCGCGGGCGCCGGCGACGATCGCGCTGACGAACACGCCGAGCACGCCAAACGCCAGCGCCACCTTCAGCAGCAGCCAGTAGCTGAACGGGGTGCCGATGCATTGCAGGCCGCCGCAGCGGATGTCGAACAAGGCGAATCCGCTCAGGAACAGCAAGGCGACCACGAACGGCATGAAGCGGCGGGCGCGGCGCATCACCGCCTGCTCGATGCGCGCCATCGTCGCCGCGTCGAATTGCGCGTGCAGGCCCTCGAGCACCAGCACTTCGAAGGCAACCGCGCCGACGAACACGATCGCGCACGACAGGTGCAGCAGGACGATCCACGGATACCATTGCGCCATGCGTGCCAGCATCGCGCCGGTGCGGCGATGCGGCTCTGATCCAGATCAAGCCGGGCAGGGTGGCCGATCATTGCCCGCGGCGCATCTTTCCGCCGCTGCCTTCGCTATCCTTGCGATCGGATGCCGCCGCGGATGGGCGGCGTGGGTCGCGACCGGGCGATGAGTACCATGCAGCAACGACAGGCGGATGTGCTGGTGGTCGGTGGCGGGTTGGCGGGGATTGTCACCGCGCTCGAGTGCCTGCGCGCCGGCCTGCGCGTGATCGTGGTCGATCGCGACACGCCCGAGCGGTTCGGCGGGCTGGCACTGTGGGCGTTCGGCGGCATGGCCTTGGTCGGCACGCCGTTGCAGGCACGCAAGAAGATTCCCGACAGCCCCGAGCGCGCGCTGGCCGACTGGATGCGATTCGGCGAACTCGATCCGCGCGACGAGTATCCGATGCAATGGGCGCGGCATTACGTCGAGCGCTCGCGACCGGACGTGCACGACTGGCTGCTGGCGCACGGACTGCGCTTCCTGCCGGCGGTGAACTGGGTCGAGCGCGGCCGCTTCGGCGAGGGCAACAGCCTGCCGCGCTATCACGTCGTCTGGGGCAGTTCGCGCGAACTCACGCGCGGCATGATCGCGGCGCTGCGCGCGGCCGATGGCGGCCGGCTCACCCTGCTGCACCGGCATCGGGTGGTCGCGCTCGACACGCAGGCTGGCCGTGTCGCCGGCGCGCGGGCGATCGACGAAAACAGTGGTGCCGAGATTCGGCTGCAAGCGCCGGTGGTGGTGCTGGCGTGCGGCGGCATCAACGGCAGCCACGAACAGGTGCGCCGCCACTGGCCTGCCGGCGAGCCGCTGCCGGCGCAGATGCTCAACGGCGCGCATCCGTTCGCCGATGGCAGCGTGCACGAACTGGCGGCGGCGCTGGGCGCGCGCATCACCCACGCCGGTGACATGTGGAACTACGCCGCTGGCTTTCCACATCCGCAGCCGCACTTCCCGGGCCACGGGCTGTCGGCGATTCCCTGCAAGTCGGCACTGTGGCTGGATCATCGCGGCCGCCGCATCGGCCCGGAGCCGCTGGTCACCGGTTTCGACACCCATTGGCTGTGCCAGCGCGTCGCCGCGCAGGAAAAGCCCTGGACGTGGCACTTGTTGAATTGGCGCATCGCCATCAAGGAATTCGCCATCTCCGGCGCCGAACACAATGTGCGCATCCGCGACAAGCAATTGCTGCGCTTTCTGGCCGAGACCGCGTTCGGCAACACCCGCCTGATCCGGCAGATGCAGCGCGAGGTGCCGCAGTTTCTGGTCGACGACACGCTGGCCGGGCTGGCGACGAAGATGAATGCACTCGCCGGCAGCAATGATGTCGATGCCGCGGTGCTGCAAGCGACGGCCGATGCCTTCGATGCCAATTTTGCCGGTGGCGGCGCACTCGAAAACGACGACCAGATCCGTCGCATCCGGCACGCCCGGCGATGGGGCCCGGATCGCCTGCGCACCTGCAAGCCGGCCCCGTTGCAGGGCAAAGGCGCCGGGCCATTCATCGCCATCCAGGTGCAGTTGATCACGCGCAAGAGCCTGGGCGGGCTGCGCACCGATCTGCAAAGCCGCGTGCTCGATGGCAACGACGCGCCCATCGACGGGCTGTATGGCGTCGGTGAGGCGGCCGGATTCGGCGGCGGCGGCGCTTGCGGCAAGCGCTCGCTGGAAGGCACCTTCCTGCCCGGCTGCATCCTCACCGCGCAGGCAGCGGCGCGTTCGATCAGCGGCAAGGAAACCATCGCGTGAGTCGTTCGTATCCCGCCACCGCCAGCGATTATCGCGAACTCGCGCGTCGGCGGCTGCCGCGCTTCCTGTTCGACTACATCGACGGCGGTGCCGGCCGCGAGCAGACGCTGGCGGCGAATGTCGCCGACTTCGGCCGCTGGAGCATCCGTCAGCGCGTGCTGGTGGATGTGAGCGACGTGCAGACGACGGCGACGTTGGCCGGACAATCGTGCGCACTGCCGCTGGCGCTGGCGCCGGTCGGATTGGCAGGGATGATGGCGCGGCGCGGCGAGGCGCAGGCAGCGCGGGTGGCGCAGGCGCTGGGTGTGCCGTTCACGCTGTCGACGGTCGGCATTTGTTCATTGGCGGAAGTGCAGGCGGCGACGCGCGCGCCGTGCTGGTTTCAGCTCTACATGCTGCGCGATCGCGGGGTGGTGCGCGCCTTGCTCGACGAGGCATGGGCGAAGGGGTGTCGCGCGTTGGTGTTCACCGTCGATCTGCCGCTGGCTGGCATGCGGCATCGCGACACCCGGCACGGGCTGGGCGGCAAGGGCCTGCGTCCGGCGCTGAATCGGTTGCGGCAGGTGTTGGCGCGGCCGCGCTGGCTGTGGGATGTCGCCCTGCGCGGCAAGCCGCTGGCGTTCGGCAATCTCGCCGGGCAGGTGCCGGCGGCGCGCAATCTCGATGCGTTCAAGGCGTGGGTCGATGCGCAGTTCGATCCGACGGTCGGCTGGCGCGACATCGACTGGTTGCGCGGCCATTGGCAGGGCAAGCTGCTGCTCAAGGGCATCGCCGAGGTCGCGGACGCGCAGGCGGCGGTACATGCCGGTGCCGATGGCATCGTGGTCTCCAATCACGGCGGCCGCCAGCTCGATGCCGCCGCATCGAGCATTTCGAAACTGCCGGCGATCGCGCAGGCGGTGGGCAGCGATTGCGAAGTGCTGGTCGATGGCGGCGTGCGCAGCGGCAGCGACATCTTCAAGGCGCTGGCGCTGGGCGCGCGCGGCGTGCTGATCGGGCGGGCGTGGATCTGGGCGCTGGCCGGCGCGGGTGAATTTGGTCTGCGCAATCTGCTGAACTGCTTGCATCGCGAACTGCGCGTGACGATGACCCTGGCCGGGGTGACGCGCGTCGCCGACATCGGCGAGCGGCATCTGGATGGGCTTTGACGAAACCACGGAGATCGCGATGGCCAATGGCGCGCAAGCACTGATGCAAACCCTCGCCGATGCTGGCGTCGAAGTGTGTTTCAGCAATCCCGGCACCAGCGAGATGCACTTCGTCGCTGCCCTCGATGGCGAACCTCGGCTGCGCGCGGTGCTGTGCCTGTTCGAGGGTGTGGCGACCGGCGCCGCCGACGGTTACGCACGGATGGCCGACAAGCCGGCGGCGACCCTGCTGCATCTGGGCTGCGGCCTCGGCAATGGCCTGGCCAACCTGCACAACGCGCGCAAGGGCAAGGTGCCGATGCTCAACATCGTCGGCGACCACGCCACTTTCCATGTCAAATACGACGCGCAACTGCAATCGGATATCGAAACCGTGGCGCGCAACGTCTCGCCCGGATTCGTGCGCACGTCGAAAGACACCGCGTCGCTGTGCGCCGATGCGATCGACGCACTGGTCGCCGCGCGCGGCTTGCCGGGGCAGGTGGCGACACTGATCCTGCCCGCCGACGTGTCGTGGAGCGAGGGTGGCGTGCCCTGCGCGCTGCCGCCGGTGCCGCCACCGCCGGTCGCCGACGAGGCAACGATCACTGCCATCGCTGCGGCCATTTCATCGGGAGCGAAGTGCGCGCTGTTGCTCGGCGGTCGCGCACTGCGCGAGCCGGCCTTGCGCGACGCCGCGCGCATCGCCGCACGGTGCGGCGTCAAGCTGTTCGGCGAAGTGTTCCCGACCCGGCTCGAGCGCGGCGCCGGCCTGCCGCCGGTCGAGCGCATCGCCTATCTGGCCGAACTGGCCGGCGTGCAACTGGCGGCGTTCGAACATCTGATTCTGGTCGATGCCAAATCGCCGGTGTCGTTCTTCGCCTACCCGGGCAAGAACAGCGATCTGGTGCCTGCCGGCTGCACGGTGCATACCCTCGCCAGTCCGGCGCAGGATGCCGCCGCCAGCCTGGAAAAACTCGCGGCGGCGCTGGGCGCGGCATCGGCCACGCCGGCATTGGCGACGGCAAAGCGTCCGGGCCGACCGCGCGGCAAACTCAGCGCTGCCAAGGTTTGCAAGGCGATCGGCCACCTGCTGCCCGAGCGCGCCATCCTCATCGACGAAGGCATCACCTCCAGTTTGATGCTCGGCGCGATGACCGCCGGTTGCCCGCGCCACGACCTGCTCACCCTCACCGGTGGCGCGATCGGGCAGGGCCTGCCCAACGCCGTCGGCGCCGCCATCGCCTGCCCGCAGCGCAAGGTGATCGCGCTGCTCGGCGACGGCACCGCGATGTACACGATCCAGTCGCTGTGGACGCTGGCGCGCGAGCGCCTGGATGTCGTCGTCATCATCTGCAACAACGCCGCGTATTCGGTGCTCAACGTCGAACTCGAGCGCGTCGGTGCCGCCCGCATCGGTGCCAAGGCGCGTTCACAGCTCGACCTGCACGATCCGGCGCTCGACTTCACCGCGCTGGCTCGTGGCATGGGCGTGCCGGCCACCCGCTGCGACAGCGCCGAGGCGTTCTGCCGCGCACTGGAAGACGCCCTGGCCAAGCCCGGCCCGCAGTTGATCGAGGCCTGCATTCCCGAATCACTCGGTGGTGCCAAACGCCGCATCCTGCCGTGGCTGCTGCGCTCGCTGCCGAGCCTGCCGCCGGCGCTGGCGCAGATGCTCAAGCGCAAGATCGCGCCGTGACGCTCTCAGGCGACCTGCGCCTCACCCGCCGCCGGTGTCTCGCCCGCTGCCGCGCGCGCGGCGACGCGCACGCGGTCGCGACCGGCCGCCTTGGCCTCATAGAGCAGGCCATCGGCCACCCGCAGCAGCGATTCGCCGTCGCTGCCATGTTGCTGGTCGACCACGCCAGCGCTGATGGTGAACGGCGGCACGCCGCCGCGGGCGATGTGGCGCGGCAACTCGCTGCGCACCCGCTCGACCAGTTCGGCGCCGCTGTCGATGTCCATGCCGACCAGCAGCAGGACGAATTCCTCGCCACCGAAACGGCAGACCAGATCATGCCGTCGCAAGGTCTGCTTGAAAGTGCCGGCCAGTACCTTCAGGGCGCGATCGCCGACCTCGTGGCCGTGGGTGTCGTTGATCTTCTTGAAGTGGTCGATGTCGGCGATGGCCAGCGCAAACGGTGCCTGCTGATCGAGCAGGATGGCCAGACGGGCGTCGAGGGCGCGGCGATTGAACAGCCCGGTCAACGGGTCGGTGGTGGCCTTGGCCTCGGAGGCGGCCACCGAACGGATCACCGCCAGCCGCGTGCCGACCTGGTGGGCGTTGAACGCCAGCGCCTGCAATTGCCGGTACAGCGCCGGATCTTCCGCTTTGCCGAGGGTACGGATCATGCCGGTGCCGCGGCCGCCGACGAACACCGGCATGCAGGCCGCAGCACAGCCGGCGTCGATCTGCCCGTTCAGCCCGCGGCAGGCACTGAGCGCCATGCCGTCCTCGTAGACCATGCCCTGGCCGCGACGCACGGTCGGGCATTCGCGCGGCCGCCGGATCACGCATTTGGCCGCCGGGTCCATGTTGCCGATGACGTTGCTGTGGTCGATTTCGCCATCCGGGTCGCTGGCCATCAGCAATTGCGCGCCGCTCTCGCTGGCCACGGCCTCCAGCGATTGCTCGGCGATGCGCAGTACCGCTGTCTCATCCTCGGCGATCTCCAGCGCATGCTGCAGGCGGGCGTCGTTCTCCTGCGCGCGCAGTCGCTCTTCGGCGTGCGCGGCGCGGCTGGTCTGTTCGGCGAGGGCGCGCCGGAAATGACCTTGCAGCGGCGCCAGCAGCGGAAACCAGCACGCCAGCGCCGCCAGCGGCAGGAAGATCGCGGTGGTGGCGAGGATCCGCAAGCCCGGCGAAATCGCCGGCAGCCACAGATCGGCGGCGATCGTCGCCAGGACGCAGGCTGCCGCCAGCAAGGCCAATGCCAGCAGGTAATGCCGCCATGTCGCCGCAGCAGCGCGTTCCGGGACATCTTTGCGCGCCGGTGTGGTGCGGAAGGAAACAGGCTCGGCGCGGCTCATCGCATCGTCCGGGCAGCAAGACATGCATGAGCCTTTAACGCAGTTGCACGTTGGTGTCAAGTCGGCAGCAAATGAACCGCAGCGAACCCGCTGCAAGCCTTGGTGCGACCGAGACTTGACCGTGGTGCATGGCAAGGGGAAAGCTGGTCTCCGTTTCCCGTGCGCCACCAACGATGGATCGCCTGCTCTCGCCCCCCGAATCGGCCGAATGCACTGACGACGAGCTCGTCAGGCTGGCATCGCTGCGCCACTGCGGCTTGCTGGATACGCCGGCCGAAACCGCATTCGACCGGCTTGCCGACTTGGCCGCGCAAGGTTGTGCGGCGACGGTCGGCTTCCTGGCCCTGGTCGATCGCGATCGCGTCTGGTACAAGGCCGGCCCCGGTCTCGTCGGCCTCTCGCGCCCGCGCGCGGACGATCCGGCGGCGTGGCTGGTCGCCGGCGACGAGCTCGTGGTGATCGAGGATCTGGCCGCCGATGCGCGAACCGCGGCGATGACCGGCCCCGACGGTGCTCCGCTCGCCGGCCTGTTCGCCGCGGCCTGCGTGCGCAGCGGCGATGGCTCGCGGATCGGCGTGCTCGGCGTGCGCGATCGGCAGCCGCGGCCGCTGGCGGCATCGCCCCGGCAGATGCTGACGGGTCTGGCGCAACTGGCGACGGCGCTGATCGAGGCGAGCACCTTGCGCGCCGAGTTGGCAGCCGTGCGCGACGATGCGCGCCGGTCGGCGAGCGTCGACGAGCTGACCGGGCTGCTGAACCGGCGCACCTTGCTGGAACGGCTGGATGTCGAGGTCGAGCGCGCGCATCGCTTCCACTGGCCGTTGTCGGCGGTGATGGTGGATATCGACGGCTTTCGCGCGGTCAACGAGCGCCACGGCCATCAGGTCGGTGACGCCGTATTGCGCGCGGTCGGCGGCATCATCCGTGACGAACTGCGCCAGGTCGATCTGGCCGGGCGCAGCGGCGGCGAGGAGTTCGCCATCATCCTGCCGGGGACGCCGCTGCCCGGAGCGCTGACCCTGGCCGACGCCCTGCGTCAGGAAATCGCCGGTCACCCGCATGGGCGCGACGGCGTGCGGGTGACGGCCAGCCTGGGCGTGGCCGAACTGACCGCCGATGACGAACCCATGGCCTTGCTCCGGCACGCCGGCGAGGCGATGGCCTGCGCCTGGCGCGCCGGTGGCGACCGTGTGCAAGGTGCCGGCGCGTCCGCCTGATTCGTCGCGCCGGTGGCGATCTCGGCCGCGATGGCGCCATCGCGGCCGCCAGCCTGATTCCGATTGCACCGCGCTGCGGCGGGTCGTGTTTTGCGAGTTCGGAGGTCGGGGTCCCGATTCCCGATTCCCGCTTCCCGCATAGCATTTGCACGTGCGCGGACGCCTCTGCCATAATGCGCGGCTCCCGTTTGCACGGGAGCACCTTGCCCCACCGTTCAGCGGGGGGCTGACCCGGTCGCAGGACCGACATCCACAAGGGAAACCACATGCGTCATTACGAAATCGTGTTCATGGTCCATCCGGACCAGAGCGAGCAGGTTCCGGCGATGATCGAGCGTTACAAGACGCTGATCCAGGCCGACAACGGGCAGGGCGCCGGCAAGGTGCACCGCCTCGAGGATTGGGGCCGCCGCCAGCTCGCCTATCCGATCGAGAATCTGGTCAAGGCCCATTACGTGCTCATGAACATCGAGTGCGGCCAGAAGGTGCTCAACGAATTGGTCGATGGCTTCCGCTTCAACGATGCGGTGTTGCGCCATCTGGTGATCGGTCGCGACGGCGCCGATACCGAACAGTCTTTCATCATGAAGAGCAAGGACGAAAAGAACGATCGTGGCGACCGCGGCGATCGTGGCGACCGCCCGCGTCGTGACGAGTCCTTCGAATCCAGTGCTGCCGGAGCCGACGCATGAAGCCCAAGTCCAAGTCCAAGCCGAAGACGGGCGGCAATGCCGCGTCCTCGAAGTTCTTCCGCCGCCGCAAGTTCTGCAAGTTCACCGCCGAGGGCATCACCGAGATCGATTACAAGGATCTCAATACCCTGCGCCAGTACCTGACCGAGACCGGCAAGATCGTCCCCAGCCGCATCACCGGCACCAAGGCGCGTTACCAGCGGCAATTGCAGGCGGCCGTCAAGCGCGCACGCTTCCTGGCGCTGATTCCTTATTGCGACAGCCACAGCAACTGATGGCGAGCGTCACCGCGTGCAAGCGCGGTGACCCGCCGGCGGTCGCCGGCACGTGATACCCGGCGGCGCACGGCCGATCATGCGCAGGCCGCGTGCGATGCCGTCGATGCGCCGATGGCGGCGCCTGCCATGCACCTACCTGTCTCGGACAGCCCAACCACGTTGCGGGAAGCCCCGCTAACGAAGACGGAGCAATGAAATGGAACTGATCCTGCTGCAGAAAGTCGTCAACCTCGGCAACCTCGGCGACAAGGTCAAGGTCAAGCCCGGCTACGGCCGCAATTTCCTGATCCCCTACGGCAAGGCGGTGCCGGCCACGGCGAAGAACCTCGCCGATTTCGAAGCCCGTCGCGCCGATTACGAGGCCAAGGCCGGTGCGCTGCTGGACGCCGCGCAGGCGCGCAAGGACAAGTTCGAGGGCGCGGCGGTCACGATCAAGGCCAACGCATCCACCGAAGGCAAGCTGTACGGCTCGGTCGGCCCGCGCGACATCGCCGAGGCGTTCACTGCTGCCGGTTTGGCGTTGTCCAAGAGCGAGGTGGTGATGGGTGAAGGCCCGATCCGCCGCATGGGCGAATTCGAGATCCACCTGCACCTGCACGCCGACGTGGCCACCGTGGTCAAGGTGACGGTCGTCGCCGACGTCTGAGCGAGCCGGTGGCTTGGCGGCCGGCGGTCATCGCGGCCACAATAGGCGCGACGGCAACGGACGGAGCGGGCGATGGGCCAGGTTCACGAAGCGAAAGTCCCCGACATCGGCAACTATTCCGGCGTGCCGGTGATCGAGGTGCTGGTGGCGGTCGGCGATACCGTTGCCAAGGATCAAGGCCTGGCCACGCTCGAATCGGACAAGGCGACGATGGAAGTGCCATCGCCGTTGGCCGGCGTGGTCAAGGAAGTGAAGGTCAAGGTCGGCGACAGCCTGTCGGAAGGCAGTGTGGTGGCGCTGATCGAAGCGGCAGGCGAAGGTGCGACGTCGGCGGCGGCAGCGCCCCTCCCGTCGGGAGTGGCCGATGCGCGTAACGCGGCGGGTGACGGAAGTGCGCAGTCCGCGCCCGTGCGCGACTCCTCTCCCGCTGCTGGCGGGGGAGGGAACGGTCCCGCATCGACGGCGCCTTTCGCGCCTGTGTCGACGGCATCGGCGGCTGGAGCAGCGATCGTGGCGAACGCCAGCGCCGCGCCTTCCAGCCCGCCGGTGGCGTTCAATGCCGCTGCGGTCGATCCAGCGAAGGTGCCACATGCCTCGCCGGCAGTGCGCGTGTTCGCGCGCGAACTCGGCGTCGATCTGGGCAAGCTCAGCGGCAGCGCCCGTGGCGGGCGCATCACCAAGGCCGATGTGCAGTCCTTCGTGAAGGCCGCGTTGCAGGCCGGGCCGGTGGCGCCGATGGCGGCAGCGGTGGGCGGAGGGCTCCAGTTGATCCCGTGGCCGAAGGTGGACTTCGCCAAGTTCGGCGCCATCGAAAGCCAGCCGCTGGCGAAGATCAAGAAGATTTCGGGCGCCAACCTGGCGCGCAACTGGGCGATGATCCCGCACGTCACCCAGCACGATCAGGCCGACATCACCGCGATGGAGGCATTCCGCAAGCAGCTCGGGCAGAGCCACAAGGACATCAAGATCACGCCGCTGGTGTTCCTGATCAAGGCGGCGGTGGCGGCGCTGCGGCAATTCCCGGCGTTCAACGCCTCGCTCGACGGCGACAACCTGATCCTGAAGAAGTATTTCCACATCGGCATCGCGGTGGATACGCCCGACGGGCTGGTGGTGCCGGTGATCCGCGACGCCGACCGCAAGGGCGTGCTGGAGTTGTCGCAAGAGCTGGCGGCGATCTCGAAAAAAGCACGCGACGGCAAGCTCACCCCGGCCGACATGTCCGGCGGCTGCTTCTCGATTTCCTCGCTCGGCGGCATCGGTGGCACCGGCTTCACGCCGATCATCAATGCGCCGGAAGTGGCCATCCTCGGCGTGTCCAAGGCGGCGACGACGGCGGTGTGGGACGGCAACGGGTTTGCGCCACGGCTGATGTTGCCGCTGTCGCTGAGCTACGACCACCGGGTGATCGACGGCGCCGCCGCCGCCCGCTTCACCGCCTACCTCGCGCAAGTGCTGGGCGACTTGCGCTTGTTGCTGCTGTGAGGGCATTCGCCGCCGTTTGCCGGAATGCGCCGGAATGGCGGCAATCCGCCTGAATCGGGGCTGTCGAATGACGGAAAGTTCACGCATTCACCGCCACGCAACCTGTACCATTCGCCGTTCCGTTCATCCCCATCCCCGGAGTTTTCGAATGCGTCGTACTCTTGCCGTCGCCTTGGCCTGCATGGCCGCCACCCCGCTGGCGTTCGCCCAAACCGCTGCCTCGCCGGCGAAAATGGAATTGGCCGCCAAGATGTACGAGGTCACCGGCGCCAACAACGTCTTTCAGGCGCTGGAATACAACATCGCCAACAACATCATGGGCACCGTCGCCCAGGGTTTGGGCGACAAGGCATCCTGCCCGGCATTGCAGCCGGAGGCGCAATCGTTCAAGACCAAGATGGACGGCATCTTCGGTGGTCTCAACGATACCGCCTTCCGTCAGGATGCGGCCAAGGTGTTCGCCGACAATTTCAGCGAAGACGAAATGCGCCAGATCATCGCCTTCGAGCAGTCGCCGGCCGGGCAGAAGCTGCAGCGCCTGCAGCCGGAAGTGCTGCGCCGCATCGGTGCGCTCGCCGAAGCGCGTGCCAAGACGCGCGACAACGACATCCGCACGGCCGCGCAGACGATGGTCGGCAACGTGCAGCGCATTGCCGCGACCTGTCCGTCGCCGACTCCGGCGGCCTCGCCGGCGCAGCCCGGACGCAGGAAGTAATCCGGCAGAATTTATCCGGGTCGAAGTCATCCGGGACGACCGTTCACCACTTCGATGCCGGGCCTGTCCCGGCATCGTCGTTTTTGGTGACCGCCCACGCCGCGATGTTTGGCAAGTGCCGGCCATGCGGCGACAATGCGACCAGCAATCATCCGGGAAGGCAGCACATGGGCCAGATTCACGAAGCGAAAGTCCCCGACATCGGCAACTACCACGATGTGCCGGTGATCGAGGTGCTGGTGGCGGTCGGCGATGTCGTCGCCAAGGATCAAGGGCTGGCCACGCTCGAATCGGACAAGGCGACGATGGAAGTGCCGTCGCCGCTGGCTGGCGTGGTGCGCGAGGTCAAGGTCAAGGTGGGTGACAAGCTGGCCGAAGGCAGCGTGGTGGCGTTGATCGAGGCGATGGACGCAGCGACATCCGAAACGATGCCAGCGGCTGTCCCATCCCCTGCGTCGGCGGGCGAACGCCAAAGCGCGCAAGCGCCCGCCACCGCGTCCGGCCGCGGGCCTGACGTCGAATGTGCGCTGCTGGTGATCGGCGCCGGCCCGGGTGGTTACACCGCTGCGTTCCGCGCCGCCGATCTGGGCCTCGATACGGTGCTGGTCGAGCGCCATGCCGCGCTCGGTGGCGTCTGCCTCAATGTCGGCTGCATTCCATCGAAAGCGCTGTTGCACGCGGCGGCGGTGATCGACGAGGCCGCGCACGCGAAGGACTACGGCGTCGATTTTGGCAAGCCTGCAATCGCGCTCGATGCATTGCGTGGCTACAAGGACAAGGTGGTCGGCCAGCTCACCCGCGGCCTGGGCGGGATGGCCAAGCAGCGCAAGGTGCGCACGCTGACCGGCGTCGCGAAATTCATCTCGCCGCACGAAGTCGAAGTCACGGGTGTCGATGGCACGAAGCTCGTGCGTTTCGCCCAGTGCATCATCGCCGCCGGTTCGCAGGCATTGAAGCTGCCCGGATTCCCTTGGAATGACCCGCGAATGATGGATTCGACCGACGCGCTGGCGCTGGCCGACATTCCGAAAAAATTGTTGGTGGTCGGCGGCGGCATCATCGGTCTGGAAATGGCGACCGTGTACCGCGCGCTCGGCAGCGAGGTCACCGTCGTCGAGCTGCTCGATCAGTTGATGCCCGGTGCCGATCCTGATCTCGTCAAGCCGCTCGCCGATCGTTTGAAAAAGCAGGGTGTGGCGGTGCATCTGAAGGTGAAGGTCGCCGCAGTCGAAGCTGGCCCCAAGGGACTCACCGCGCGTTTCGACGGCGACCCAGCGCCCGCGCCGCAGACGTATGACCGCGTCCTCGTCGCGGTCGGCCGCGCCCCCAATGGCGGCAAGCTCGATGCCGGCAAGGCCGGCGTCGCGGTCAGCGAGCGCGGCTTCATTGCCGTCGATCGGCAGATGCGTACCAACGTGCCGCACATCTTCGCCATCGGCGATCTGGTCGGCAATCCGATGCTGGCGCACAAGGCCACCCACGAAGGCAAGCTCGCCGCCGAAGTCGCGGCCGGCGAAAAGCGCGAATGGACGGCGCGGGTCATTCCGTCGGTGGCTTACACCGATCCGGAAGTGGCATGGGTCGGCGTCACCGAGGCCGAAGCGAAGGCGAAGGGCTTGAAGATCGGCGTCGGCAAGTTCCCGTGGGCGGCGTCCGGCCGCGCCATCGGGCTGGGCCGCACCGAAGGCTTCACCAAGGTGATTTTCGACGAAGACAGCCATCGCGTGATCGGCGGCGGCATCGTCGGCGTGCATGCCGGCGACCTGATCGCCGAGCTGGCACTGGCCATCGAGATGGGCTGCGAAGCCGGCGACATCGGCCACACCATCCACCCGCATCCAACCCTGAGCGAGTCGGTGGCGATGGCGGCGGAGGTGTACGAAGGCTCGATCACCGATCTGTACATCCCGCGCAAGACGGCGAAATAGGCCGCGAGGCGCGCGTCAGCGCGTCTGCGACACCTCGCCACACTGCGTCTGTCCAGCCGAAGCATTTGACTTGGAACGGTTTTTCGCCGATGATTCCGCTTCTGTCCGCAGCCGTGCGGGCAGCAGAGCCGTAAAATAACTACCAAAGGACAATCGGTCATGTACGCAGTATTGGTCACGGGCGGCAAGCAGTACCGTGTGATGCAGGGCGAAACCCTGCGCGTGGAGAAGCTCGACGGCGACGTCGGCAGCTCCGTCAAATTCGACAACGTGCTGATGCTCGCCGACAGCGAGAAGGTCAGCGTCGGTGATGCGCTCAAGGGCGCGTCGGTGGCGGCGACGATCAAGGCGCACGGTCGCGCCGACAAGATCCGCATCGTCAAGTTCCGCCGGCGCAAGCACCATCGCAAGCAGATGGGCCATCGCCAGCACTACACCGAAATCGAAGTCACCGGCATTCACGCCGGTGCCTGAGGAGAATTGAGTCATGGCACACAAAAAGGCAGGCGGCAGCACCCGCAATGGCCGCGATTCCAACCCGAAGTATCTGGGCGTGAAGATCTACGGCGGCCAGGCCGTCGAGGCCGGCAACATCATCGTTCGCCAGCGCGGCACCGAGTTCCACGCCGGCATGGGCGTGGGCATGGGTCGCGATCACACCCTGTTCGCCTTGCGCGACGGTGTGGTGGATTTTTCGGTCAAGGGGCCGAAGAGCCGCCGCACGGTCAGCGTGGTCGGGGCCGAGTAAGCCCGACAGCGAACCGCGAGGGCCCCGCTTCGGCGGGGCTTTTCGTTTGCGCAGTCGTGAATCGTGAAAGGTGAATCGTGAGTCGCCGATCGCGAGAGCTTGGATGGAAGGGCCTGGCAGCCAGCTCACTCATGAGGTCCGGTCAAGGTCATTCGTTGCGCTTTTGATATTTCCATTCACAATTCACGATTCACCATTCACGGCAACCCCATGAAATTCGTCGATGAAGCCACCATCCATGTCCAGGCCGGCGACGGCGGCAACGGCTGCGTGAGCTTCCGGCGCGAGAAGTTCATTCCGCTTGGCGGCCCCGATGGCGGTGACGGTGGCGACGGTGGCAGCGTGTGGCTGGTCGCCGACGAAAATCTCAACACCTTGGTCGATTTCCGCCACGAACGGCGCTTCAAGGCGCAGCGCGGCGAGAACGGCAAGGGTCGGCAGATGTTCGGCAAGGCTGGCAGCGACACTCAGATCCGCGTGCCGGTCGGCACCGCGGTCACCAACGTCGCCACCGAGGAATTGATCGGCGATCTCACCGCGCACGGCCAGAAACTGCTGGTGGCGCAAGGCGGGCGCGGCGGCCAGGGCAACATCCATTTCAAGAGTTCGGTGACGCGTGCGCCGCGGCGAGCGACGGCGGGCAGCGAGGGCGAGCAGCGCGAACTGGCGCTGGAACTGCGCGTGCTCGCCGACGTCGGCCTGCTGGGCTTTCCCAACGCCGGCAAGTCGACCTTCATCCGCGCGGTGTCGGCGGCGACGCCGCGTGTCGCCGACTATCCGTTCACCACCTTGCAGCCGCATCTGGGAGTGGTCAGCGTCGAGGCGCACCGCAGTTTCGTGATCGCCGATATCCCCGGCCTGATCGAAGGCGCAGCCGATGGTGCCGGGCTGGGCATCCAGTTCCTGCGCCATGTCCAGCGCACCGGCTTGCTGCTGCATCTGGTGGACGTGCTGCCGATCGATGGCGCCGATCCGGTCGAGCAGGTGCGTGCGATCGAGCACGAATTGGACAAATACGATCCGCAGATGCTGGCCAAGCCGCGTTGGCTGGTGCTCAACAAGGCCGATCTGCTGCTGCCGGAAGAAGCCGCCGAACGGGCGGCGCGGATCGTGCGCGATCTTGGTTGGACGGCGCCGTGGTTCGTGGTGTCGGCGGTCGGCCGCGACGGCACGCGGGAAGTGTGCCTGAAGGTGCAGCAGTTCTTCGACGAGCAGAAATACCTGGCTTCGCAGCTTGCCGCCACGCGCCAGCCCGGAGCGGGCGCTTGAGGCTGTTCGCGGCAGCGACGGCGCAGGTGCCAGTCAGGTCTTGCGAGCACGAAAGCACGAAAGCCGGCGTGAGCCGGCTTTCGTCGAACCGCTTCGATGGCGAACGCTCAGGCGGCCTGGATCGCCTTGATGCGTGCGGTCAGGCGGCTCTTGTGGCGGGCGGCCTTGTTCTTGTGGATCAGGCCGCGGGCCGAGTAGCGGTCGAGGATCGGCTGGGCGACGGCGAAAGCCGTCTGCGCGGCGGCGTGGTCGCCGGCGTGGATGGCCTTGATGACCTTCTTGACGGCGGTGCGCAGCATCGAACGGGCGCTGGCGTTGCGGGCGCGATGAACCTCGGCCTGCTTGGCGCGCTTTTTGGCGGACTTGATGTTGGCCAAGGGAAAACTCCTGGAAATTGCCGGTCGCGGGGCGACGCGGGTGCGGTGGAAACGAAATGGAGCGGGACGACAAGACTGCGCATTATGATGCCGACATGGACGTGAGTCAAACCAATCCCCCCGAGACCGATGCCGGCTCGCCCAAGGCGGGCGGACGGCGCCCGTCGATGCTGCGCTCGGTCGCCTCGTTCAGCGGCATGACGATGGTCAGCCGCGTGTTCGGCCTGGTGCGCGACATGGTCATCAGCCGCGTGTTCGGCGTCGATGCCGCCACCGACGCATTCTGGGTGGCGTTCCGCATCCCCAATTTCATGCGCAGGCTGTTCGCCGAAGGCTCGTTCACCACCGCATTCGTGCCGGTATTCACCGAGATCAAGGAAAAGCGCAGTCACGCCGAACTCAAGGAACTGGTGGCGCGCACCGCCGGCAGCCTCGGCGCGGTGCTGCTGCTGGTGGTCGGCCTTGGCCTGCTGCTGGCGCCGCAGGTCGCGAACATCTTCTCCGCCGGCGGCGATCACGCCGAGAAGTTCGAGCTGACGGTGCAGCTGCTGCGCCTGACCTTTCCGTTCATCCTGTTCGTGTCGCTGACCGCACTGGCCGGTGGCGCGCTCAACAGCTTCCATCGCTTCGGCATGCCGGCGCTGGTGCCGGTGCTGCTCAACCTGAGCATGATCGGCTGCGCGCTGTGGCTGGCGCCGCATCTGCACACGCCGATCCTCGCACTGGGCTGGGCGATCCTGTTCGGCGGCATCATCCAGTTGCTGTTCCTGCTGCCGGACATGGCCAGGCTCGATCTGCTGGCGTTGCCGCGCTTGGGATTCTCGCATCCCGATGTGCGCCGGGTGATGAAACTGATGGTGCCGACGCTGTTCGGCTCGTCCATTGCGCAGGTCAACCTGCTGCTCGATACCGTGATCGCCTCGCTGCTGTTCGTCGGTTCGCAGAGCTGGCTGTCGCAGGCCGATCGCTTCCTCGAATTGCCGCTGGGCGTATTCGGCATCGCGCTGGGTACGGTGATCTTGCCGACGCTGGCGCGCCATCACGTCAACACCGATCAGGCCGGATTCTCCAAATCACTCGACTGGGGCCTGCGCACCACCCTGATGATCGCGATGCCGGCGATGCTGGGTCTGATGTTCCTGTCGGTGCCATTGGTGGCCACGTTGTTCCAGTACGGGCACTACAAGCCGTTCGACAGCCAGATGGCGGCGCTGTCGGTGTTCGGTTTGAGTTTCGGGCTGCCCTCGTTCGCGCTGGTGAAAGTGGTGCTGCCGGCGTTCTATGCGCGCCAGGACACCAAGACGCCGGTGAAGGCGGGCATCGCTTCGTTGATCGCCAACATGGGCTTCAATTTCCTGTTTCTCGGCCTGCTCTGGCTCGCCGTGACGAAACATTGGTGGATGCCGGCGGATGCACCGAATCTGGATGCGGCGATCGCCGCGTCGCATTCGGCCTCGTGGCTGATGATGTTCTCGACGATTCCCGGTCTGCATTTCGCGCTCGGCATGGCCAGCGCGGTGGCGAGCTATCTCAACCTTGCGCTGCTCTGGCACTGGCTGCGCAAGGCCGGCGTCTACCAGCGCCAGCCCGGCTGGGCGCGCTTCGGATTGCGTCTGGCGCTGGCCTGCACGGTGATGGTGGCGGTGATTCTCGCCACCTTGCATGTCGGGCCGGATTTCACCGCGGTGCCGGCGCTGACGCGCATCGTCTGGCTGGGCGGCATCGTCGTCGCCGGCGCCGGCAGCTACGCGCTGGCGATGTTCGCGCTGGGTTTCCGCCCGCGCGATTTGCGCGAGCACTGACGCCGCGCCTTCGGCACTGCGGTTATGATCCGATGTTCATGAATCGCTCGAACTCTCGCCTGTTTCGCGATCTCGCCAGCGCCGGCAACGGTGCCGACGGTTGCGTGGTCTGCATCGGTGCCTTCGATGGCCTGCATCTGGGCCATCGCGCGCTGGTCGAGCGTGCGGTCGCCAGCGCGCACATGCGAGGCTGCGCCAGCGTGGCGTTGAGCTTCGAGCCGTTGCCGCGCGAGTTCTTCGCGGAACGAGTGCGACCGCTGCGGCTGTCGCCGCCGCGCGCCAAGGTCGAAGGCTTGCAGGCACTGGGCATCGACCGCGTTGGCCTGCTGCGCTTCGATGCGGCGATGGCGGCGATGGAGGCGCACGATTTCATCGCTGACGTGCTGGTCGCAACCTTGCGTGCACGCGAGGTCTGGGTCGGCCCGGATTTCGCGTTCGGGCGCGGGCGCGGTGGCGACCTGGCCATGCTCGAGCGCGAAGGCGCGCGGCACGGTTTTGCGGCACGCACGATTTCGCCGTTGCTGGTCGATGGCGAGCGCGTGTCCAGCTCGGGCATTCGCCGCTTGCTCGCGGCCGGCGAGCTCGACGCCGCGGCGCGCCGCCTCGGGCGGCGCTATCGCCACGGCGGGCGGGTGGGCCACGGCCGCCAGCTCGGGCGCCGGCTTGGCTTTCCCACCGCCAACCTGCGCTTTGGCCGTTTCGCGCCGGCGCTGGGCGGCATCTTCGCCACCCGCGTGCACGGCGCTGGCTTCGATGGCTGGCCGAGCGTTTCCAGCCTCGGCACGCGGCCGACGGTCGATGGTGCCGAGCCCTTGCTCGAAGCGCATTTGTTCGACTTCGATGGCGATCTCTATGGCCGCCGCATCGAAGTGGAATTCGTGGGCAAGCTGCGCGACGAACTGCGATTCGACGATCTGGATGCGCTGACCGCGCAGATGCACCTCGACGCCCGCCAGGCACGCGACCTGCTGGGCGGCAACGAACGACGATCAGGAGTGATGGCGTGAACGACACGGTAAAGGGCGGCGAGGAGCAAGGCCGCTACAAGAGCACGATCAACCTGCCGCAGACGAGCTTTCCGATGAAGGCCGACCTGCCCAGGCGCGAACCGGGCATGCTGGTTCATTGGGAAAAGGCGAACCGCTACGCGGCGCTGCAAGCGCACACGGCACACCGCAAGCACGCCTTCATCCTGCACGACGGGCCGCCGTATGCGAACGGCGCCATCCACCTCGGCCACGCCGTCAACAAGATCCTCAAGGACATCGTCGTCCGCTCGAAGCTGCTGTCCGGCTTCCGTTCGCCCTACGTGCCCGGTTGGGATTGCCACGGCCTGCCGATCGAGATCGCGGTCGAAAAGAAACACGGCAAGGTCGGGCAGAAAGTCGACGCGGCGCAATTCCGCGTCTTGTGCCGCGAATACGCCGCCAGGCAGATCGATCTGCAACGCGCCGATTTCAAGCGGCTGGGTGTGCTCGGCGAGTGGGAAAATCCGTACCAGACGATGGACTTCCGCTACGAGGCGGACATGCTGCGGGCGCTGGCGAAGATCCACGCGCGCGGCCATGTCAGCCGCGGCTTCAAGCCCGTGTACTGGTGTTTCGACTGCGGTTCGGCGCTGGCCGAAGCGGAGATCGAGTATCAGGACAAGACCTCGCCGGCGGTCGATGTGGCCTATGACGCGCTCGATCCGGTCGCGCTGGCGGCGAAGTTCGGCGCCACGATCGCGCAGGGCGACATTGTCGCGGTGCCGATCTGGACCACCACGCCGTGGACGCTGCCGGCGAGCTTTGCGGTGACGCTGGGTCCCGATCTCGATTACGTTCTGGTCGAAGGGCCGTCGCGTGATGGCCGTCGCGTGCTGCTGGTCGTCGCCGAAGCGCTGGCCGAGCGCGTGCTGGCGCGTTATGGCGTCGAATCGGTGAACGTGCTGGGTCGCGCCAAAGGCGAAGCCCTGGTTTCCCTGCACCCGCCGGGAGAAGGTGCCCGCAGGGCGGATGAGGGAAGCGCTCTGCATGCCGAAGTCTCCCGCCCGGCCGCCCCCTCACCCCAACCCCTCTCCCGGGGGGAGAGGGGCTTGCAGCACCCGTTCTACGAAGACCGCGAAATCCCGATCATTCTCGGCGACCACGTCTCCGCCGAGGACGGTACCGGCGCGGTGCACACCGCGCCTGGCCACGGCGCCGAAGACTTCGCGGTCGGCAAGCTCTACGGCATCGTCGATGCGCATGCGCCGTCGGTGCTCAATCCGGTTGGTGGCAATGGCGTCTACCTGCCGGACACACCGATCTTCGCCGGCCAGTACATCTGGAAGGCCAACGATGCCGTCATCGACCTGCTGCGCGAACGTGGCGTGCTGCTGGCGCACGAAAAAATCAATCACAGCTATCCGCATTGCTGGCGGCATCGCACGCCGGTCGCCTTCCGCACCACGCCGCAGTGGTTCATCGCGATGGATCAGGCCGGGCTGCGCAAGGATTCGCTGCACGCCATCCATAACGATGTGACGTGGTATCCGGCCTGGGGCGAGGCGCGCATCACGGCGATGATCGAGGGCAGCCCCGACTGGTGCATCTCGCGCCAGCGCACCTGGGGCGTGCCGATCGCCTTCTTCATCGACAAGACCAGCCAGCAGCCGCATCCGCGCAGCGTCGAGTTGATGGAGCAGGTCGCGCAGCGCGTCGAGCAGGGCGGCGCCGATGCCTGGTACGCGCTCGATCCGCACGAATTGCTCGGCGACGAGGCCGAACGCTACGAGAAAGTCACCGACATCCTCGATGTCTGGTTCGATTCCGGCGTGACGCATTTTTGCGTGCTCGACCAGCGCGAAAATCTCAGGCGCGGGCCCGGCGACAAGGTCATCTACCTCGAAGGTTCCGACCAGCATCGCGGCTGGTTCAACACCTCGCTGAAAACGTCGATCGCGATGCATGGCCGCGCGCCGTTCAACGAGGTGCTCACCCACGGCTTCACCGTGGACGAGCAGGGCCGCAAGATGTCCAAGTCGCTCGGCAACGGCATCGAGCCGCAGGACGTGATGAAGGACTACGGCGCCGACATCCTGCGCCTGTGGATCGCATCCACCGATTACCGCAACGAGATGGCGCTGTCGCCGACCATCCTCAAGCGCGTCGCCGACGCCTACCGGCGCATCCGCAACACCGCCCGCTTCCTGCTCGGCAACCTGCACGGTTTCGACCCGTCCACGCACCTGCTGCCGGTGTCCGAATGCCTGCTGCTCGACCAGTGGGCGGTGCAGCAGGCGTTCGATGCACAGCAGGCGATCGTGGCCGCTTACTCGCGCTACGACTTCCCGGAGATCGTGCAGCGGGTGCTGAACTTCTGCACCAACGAGATGGGTTCGCTCTATCTCGACATCACCAAGGATCGACTCTACACGATGCGCGAAGACAGCCGCGGCCGGCGCAGCGCGCAAAGCGCGATGTACCGCATCGTGCAGGCGCTGGTGCGCTGGCTGGCACCGATGCTGGCGTTCACGGCGGAGGAGATCTGGTTGTCGTTGCCCGGTCGCAAGGGCGAGTCGGTATTGTTCGAGACGTGGTACGACGGGCTGGCAGCGACGCAATCCTCGCCCGACCAGCGGGCGTTCTGGAACGACTTGCTGGCGATCCGCAGCGGTGCCTCCAAGCTGCTCGAAGGCATGCGCAATGCCGGTGCCATCGGTGCAGCGCTCGATGCCGAGGTGACATTGCACGGTGACGCTACGCTGCGCGATCGTTACGCCGAAGTCGCCGACGAACTGCGCTTCTTTTTCATCGCTTCCGACGTGCGCTTCGACGCGGGTGCGACGACGGGCGATGTGGAGTCGGTGGAGGTGTCCGGCGGCAAGGTCGGTATCGCCGCGGTCGCCAGCACGCAGCACAAATGCATCCGCTGCTGGCACCATCGACCCGACGTCGGCAGCCACGCCAATCACCCCGACATCTGTGGCCGCTGCGTCGACAATGTCGATGGGCCGGGTGAAGAGCGACGGTTCTTCTGATGGTCACGACCTCCAAACCCAACGCACTGCCGTGGCTGGGGCTGTCGGCGACCATCATCGCCCTCGACCAGTGGAGCAAGTGGCTGGCGCTGAGTCACCTCGACCCGCATCGGCCGGTGGCGGTCGTCGCCGGCTTCTGGAACTGGGCGCTGTCCTACAACGAAGGCGCCGCCTTCAGCATGCTCGGCGACGCCTCCGGCTGGCAGCGCTGGCTGTTCGCCGCCCTCGCGGTGGCGGTCAGTGCCGGCATGGCGTTCTGGCTGGCGCGCACGCCGCGCGGCGACTGGCGCACCGCGCTGCCGTTCGCGCTGGTGATCGGCGGCGCGCTGGGCAACCTGATCGACCGCCTGCGCCTGGGCCACGTCGTCGATTTCATCCAGTGGTACTGGCGCGACCACTACTGGCCGACGTTCAACGTCGCCGATTCGGCGATCGTCGTCGGTGCCGTGGTGTTGATCGCATTCGGCATGCGCAACAACGACGGGCAGGGCCGGTCATGAAAGCGATCGCAGCAAGCGAGGTGGCAGCCCGCAACGACTCGGGCTATCCCGAGCCGTTTCGTTCGCGGGTGTTGCCGCGCGAGAAGCGGGCATTGGGCGATGCCTTCGGGCTGCGCCACATCGGCGTCAACCTGACCACGCTGTTCCCCGGCGTGGAATCGTCGATGCGGCACTGGCACGACCGCGAGGACGAACTGATCTACGTCCTCGAAGGCGAAGTGGTGCTGCGCACCGACGCCGGCGAGCAGGTGCTGGGGCCGGGCATGGTCGCCGGCTTCCGCGCCGGCGACGCCGATGCCCACCAACTGGTCAATCGCAGCGATCGGCCCGCCGTCTACCTGGAAATCTCCAATCGCGATGCCGCCGATCGCGCCGCCTATGCCGACGTGGACATGGCCTGCGCCCAGGATGCCAGCGGCCGCTACGTGTTCACCCATCGCGACGGCAGTCCGTATTGAGCCCATGCGTGCGGTGCGCGGCAGGCCGCTGCGGTCGGCCGGTGGCGCGGCGCTGCTAGAATGGCCGGCATGGAAGTCATCCTTGCCAATCCGCGCGGCTTTTGCGCCGGGGTCGATCGCGCCATCGAGATCGTCAAGCGCGCGCTGGAAACCCTCGGCGCGCCGATCTACGTGCGCCACGAAGTCGTGCACAACCGTTTCGTGGTGGACGACCTCAAGCAGCGCGGCGCGATCTTCGTCGAGGAACTCGACGAGGTGCCCGACGGCGCCACCGTGATCTTCTCCGCGCACGGGGTATCGCAGGACGTGCGCCACGAGGCGGCGCGCCGCGGCCTGAAGGTGTTCGATGCCACCTGTCCGCTGGTGACCAAGGTCCACATGGAGGTCTCCCGCCACTGCCGCGCCGGCCGCGACATGGTGCTGATCGGCCACGCCGGGCATCCCGAAGTGGAAGGCACGATGGGCCAATGGCACGCCAGCGGCGGCGGCGCCATCCACCTCGTCGAGACGATTGCCGATGTGGAAGACCTGCAGATCGCGCAGCCGGACAACCTGTCCTACACCACCCAGACCACGCTGTCGGTGGACGACACCCGCGCGATGATCGCCGCGTTGCGTGCAAGGTTCCCGGCGATCCAGGGCCCGCGCAAGGACGACATCTGCTACGCCACCCAGAACCGTCAGGACGCGGTGCGCGAACTGGCGCAGCAGTGCGACCTGGTGCTGGTGGTCGGCTCGGTCAACAGCTCCAACTCCAATCGCCTGCGCGAACTGGCCGAGAAGCAGGGCGTCGAGGCCTATCTGATCGATGGCGCCGGGGACATCGATCCGGCATGGTTGCACGGCAAGCGGCGCGTCGGCGTGACGGCCGGCGCTTCCGCGCCGGAGGTGCTGGTCGAAGGCGTGCAGGCGCGCCTGCGCGCGCTGGGCGCCGGCGCCGTGCGCAGCCTGCAAGGCGAGCCGGAAGACATGGTGTTCGCCCTGCCCAGGGAGTTGCGCGTCACCGTCGTCGATTGACCGCAAGGCGCCTGGCGCCTACACTTTGCGGCCCGCCACGCGGGTTCATCGCTGCCGGAATAGCTCAGTTGGTAGAGCGGCGCATTCGTAATGCGTAGGTCGCAGGTTCGACTCCTGTTTCCGGCACCAAACTTTCCTTGTCGCATCGCCTTCGCCGTCGCTTCGCGGTGCCTTCCGGCGGCGCGCCGATTTGCCGATCCCGCCATCGTCTGCCGGCTCTGCTACGCTGTCGGCGCTTCGGGGACCCGGCGCTTGCTGCCGCCAGCGGCAATACACCGGTCCAACCGGGTGGCCGTTTGCGCACAAGGACTGCACGATGACGCCTCCGACTGCTGTGGCCGCGCTCCAGGCATTCGACGACGACGCCTGGGACGATCTGCTCAACTACATCGAAGAAAAACGCGTCATCCCGATCATCGGCCCGGATCTGCTGCGGGTGCAGACCGATCGCGGTCTGCGCCCTCTGTACGAATGGCTGGCCGAGCGGCTGGCGACCAAGCTCGGCATCGACGCCAGCGCGTTGCCGCAGCCGCTGACGCTCAACGACGTGATGTGCAGCTATCTGGGCCAGCGCGGTCGGCGCGAGGAGGCCTACACGCGGGTGCGCTCGATCATGCGCGAGGTGGAGTTCGAGCCGCCGCCGGCGCTGCTGCAACTGGCGCAGATCACCGATTTCGACCTGTTCGTCACCACCACCTTCGACCCGCTGCTGGAAAAGGCCGTCAACCGCGAGCGCTACGGCGGGCAACCCTCGTCCGAGGTCATCGCCTACGCACCCAATCGCATCGCCGACCTGCCCGGCGAACGCAGCCAGTTGCAGCGCACGGTGGTCTATCACCTGCTTGGGCGGTTGTCGGCGTCGCCGACCTATGTGCTGTCCGACGAGGACATGCTCGAGTTCATCTGTGCCTTGCAGTCCGAACACCTGACCCCGGAAAAACTCTTCCACGAACTCGAACACAATCACCTGTTGCTGATCGGCAGCGATTTTTCCAATTGGCTGGCGCGGCTGTTCCTGCGCATGGCCAAGCGCCGCCGCTTGTCCGATCCGCGCGATGTCACCGAAATTCTCGCCGACGACCACACCCTCAAGGACGCGCGTCTGGTCGCGTTCTTGCAGCAGGTGAGCATGCGCACCCGCGTTTACGGCGGCGCCGAGGCCTTCGTCGCCGAACTGCATGCGCGCTGGATGCGTCGCCAGCATCCGGCCGCTGCCGCATCGGCCGCGCCGGTGCGATTCCTGCCGCCGGCGCGCGAGATGCCGGGCAACGCCGTGTTCATCAGCTACGCGCGCGAGGATCTGCCGGCGGTGCAAATACTCAAGGCGGCGCTCGACGCGGCGGGCATCGTTACCTGGTTCGACATGGATCGGCTCGAAGGCGGTGACGATTACGACCGCAAGATCCGCGCCAACATCGGCCGTTGCAGTTTCTTCCTGCCGGTTGTCTCGGCCACCACGCAGCGCCGTCACGAGGCCTATTTCCGCCGCGAGTGGAGCTACGCGGTGGATCGTGCGCGCAACATCGCCGAAGGCGCCCGCTTCATCCTGCCACTGTGCATCGACGCCACGCCGGAGGCGCAGGCGCTGGTGCCCGAATCGTTCAAGGCGCTGCATTTCGTGCGCGCGCCGGGTGGTGAGCCGCCAGCGGAGTTCCTGCGCCACGTGCAGGATCTGTTCGAACGGAGGCCGGCATGAAAGACGCCCACGCAGGTACGGCCGTCGATGTCGTGATCGACCCGCAAAACCCCTGGCTCGGGCTGTTCTCGTATTCGGAAGAATCACGCGCCTATTTCCACGGCCGTGACGACGAAGCCGCGGAGCTGTGCCGGCGCGTGCAGCGCAAGCTGCTCACCGTGCTGTTCGGGCAGTCCGGGCTGGGCAAGACCTCGCTGCTGCGCGCCGGCGTGGTGCCCAGGCTGCGCACCGAAGGGTATTGCCCGGTGTACGTGCGCATCGATTACGCGCCCGCTTCGCCGCCTCCGTCCGAGCAGATCAAGCAGGCGATCTTCCGTGCCAGCGCGGCGGTCGGCGCGTGGTCGCGCCCCGGCAGCGCGGTCGAGGGCGAATCGCTGTGGGAGTTCTTGCATCATCGCGGCGATCTGCTGCGCGATGCCGACGGTCACTCGCTGACGCCGTTGCTGATCTTCGACCAGTTCGAAGAAATCTTCACCCTCGGCCAGGCCGACGATGCCGGCCGCCAGCGCGCCCGGCAATTTTTGGAAGACCTGGCCGACTTGATCGAGAACCGTCCGCCGGCAGCACTGGAAGCGCGCATCGAAGACGACGATGCCGCTGCCGAGGATTTCGATTTCGCGCGCGCCGACTACCGGGTGCTGATCGCGTTGCGCGAGGACTACCTCGCGCACCTGGAGGGCGTGAAGACCATCATGCCCTCGATCACCCAGAACCGCATGCGGCTGGCGCGGATGACCGGCGCGCAGGCGCTGACTGCGGTGCGCAAGCCCGGTGGCCGGCTGGTGTCGCAGGAGATCGCCGAGGCCATCGTGCGCTTCGTCGCTGGCGGTGCCGAGTTGGCCAATGCCGAGGTCGAGCCGTCACTGCTGAGTCTGGTCTGCCGCGAACTCAACACCGCGCGCCAGGCGCAGGGCAAGGTTGAAATTTCAGCGGACCTGTTGGCCGGCTCGCGCGACAGCATCCTGTCCGAGTTCTACGAGCGCGCGCTGGCCGACCAGCCGGCCGGCGTGCGGCGGGTGATCGAAGATCAGTTGCTCACCGAATCGGGTTACCGCGAGAGCCTGGCCGAGGAGGGCGTGCGCAAGGAGCTCGCCGCCGTCGGCGCGCCGCCGGAAACCCTCGCCACCCTCGTCGACCGCCGCCTGCTGCGCATCGAAGAACGCCTCGACATGCGCCGCGTCGAACTCACTCACGACGTGCTGTGCAGCGTCGTGCTCGCCAGCCGCAACCTGCGCCACGAGCGCGAGGCACGCGATGCCGCCGAACGCGAACTGGCGGCGCAGCGCGAGCGGGAGGCCGCCACCCACCGCGCGCTGGTGCGTGCGCGCATGATTGCCACTGCGTGCATCGTATTGGCGGTCGTTGCCGTGGCCGGGGCAGTCTATGGATTCGTCAGCCAGCGACACGCCCGCGCTGCCGAGGCGATGGCGGAAAAATCCCGCGGCGACGCCGAAAAGCTGGTCGGCTTCCTGATCGAGGACTTCTACGACGAACTGGCGCCGACCGGGCGATTGGAAACCCTCGGCAAGCTGGCGCACATGACGGTGGCCTACTACGATGGCCTGCCGCCGGAACTGGTCACCGCGCAGACGCGGATCAATCGTGCGATGGCGCAGGTGCGCGAGGGCGCGGCGCTCAATGCCAGCGGCAGGACCGACGCCGCCTTCAAGCTGTTCGGCGAAGCCCAGCAGACGTTCGAGACGCTGTACGCCGCCGGCGACCACGGCGACGCGGTCACCTACGGGCTGGCGTTGGCGATTTTCGAGCAAGGCCGCACCTTCCTGCTGGGTGGGCGCGGCACGCCGCAACAGTTGATTCGCGCCAACGATCTGCTGCGGCCAATGGTGTACCGCGCCAACGGGCTGCGCGAGGCCAAGCTCACCTATGCCGATGCCCTGAACTACCTCAGCCACTCGCAAGGGTATGCGCAAGGCGTCGCCACCAGCACGGAGGGGCTCAAGGTCATGGCCGGCCTGGGCGCGATCCAGCTCACCGACCTCGATGCCACGGCGTCCTGGGCTGACCTCGCCGACTCGCAGGCGCGCTACCTGCTGGTGCTCGATCGCGCCGACGAGGCGCGCAAGCTCGAACTGCAAGTCTATGACCTCGCCGAAAAGGTGCTGGCGCGCCGGCCCGGCGACCTTCACTCGCTGTGGAACCGCTATTTCGCCGCCGACCTGCTCAGCCGCATCGCCGCTCGCCGCCACGACGACACCGCCGCGGCCGACTACGCCGCGCGCTCGGTCAGCGCCGGGCAGGACGTGGTTCGTTTCAATCCATCCGACTTGCAAGGATGGGGCTTCTGGACGACCGGGTTGAGGGATGTCGCCGACCAGCAGTACGCGCAGGGCCAGATCGGCCAGGCGATCGCCACGCTGCAAGGGATCGATGCGGTCGCGCGCGACTCGCGCCTGTCGGCACCGATCGGCTCGGCGACGTGGTTTCAGCGGATTGCGCTGGCGCGCTGGCAGGCCGCCAGCGGCGACGACGCCGGCGCTGCGCTGACGTTGCGGCGATACGTCAGCGATGTCCAGGTCATGCTGTCCAGGCTCGCGCCCGACGATCCGCGCCGGCAGTTATTGGCACAGCCGGAGCCACTGCTGACCGGTCCGCTGAGCCTGCTCGAAGGCCACGACCAAGCCGCGTTGACGGACGCCACTGCCGGCATCGCGCGCATCGATGCCATCGCGGTGCCGGCCAGCAATTTCAACGCCATCACCCTGCGCAACAACCTCTTGCGCGGGCAGTTGTTCGTCGCCGCGCGGGCGCAACTGCGACTGGGCCATCCCGCACCGGCGCAGGCGCTGGCACAACGGCTGCTCGCGGTCCCTGCCGATACGCGCACCGGCGACGACCCGCTGATCAATCCTTCGGCGGCGCGGGCCATCCTCGCCCACGCGCTGGCGCTGCAAGGGAAGACGGCCGATGCACAGAAGGTTCTGGCACCGGCGCTGTCCTACTACCAGCGCGAATGGCACGAAGGCGCGCACGACACCAGTTTCCGTCGCGATTACGCCTACGCCTTGTACGCCAGCGCGCTCGCGCAGCCGGCCGACGCTGCCGGAGGTGCGCAACGCGCGACGGAGTTGCAGGAAGCGGCGGCGCAAATCGACGGTGCCTCGGACGAAGCGAAGCGGATGAGCGACTTCCGCTACGTGTCCGGCCTGATCGCATCGGCACGGGCGAAATAGCGCCACGCGCCTCGTGACCATGCCCGTCATCGGCAAGTTCGCGCCATGACCGCGCCGATCGACACGCGGATGCGGCTGAACATCGGCCTGACCGCGCACCGCGATCTGGTCGCGGCCGAAGAACCGGATCTGCGCGTCATCGTCCGCGAGTTCCTGCAAAACCTGCGTGCGCAGTTCCCGAGCCTGCCGCTGCGCTTGATTTCGGCGCTGGCCGAAGGCGGCGACCAGCTCGTCGCCGAGGAGGCGCTCGCTCTGGGCATCGAGTTGATGGTGCCGCTGCCGATGCCGCAGGCCGAATACGAACGCGATTTCGCCGATGCCCAGGTGCTGGCGCGCTTTCGCCGTCTGCTTGCGCAGGCGCAGGTGCGGGTGCTGCCGCTGGCGACGGGCAACACCGCCGATGCGATCGCCACGCGCGGCCCGGCGCGCAACCGCCAGTATGCGCAACTGGGCATGTTCGTGTCCTCGCATTGCCAGCTGCTGCTGGCACTGTGGGATGGTCAGCCGAGCAGCGCCACGGGCGGCACCGCGCAGGTGGTGGACTTCCACCTGCACGATCTGATGCCGGACTTTCGCATCGACCAGGCCGCGCCCAACCTGCTGGCCGACGACGAGAGCGACCTGATCTTCCACATCAGCGTGTCGCGCCGGCTGCAGAATGGCCGCACGCCGCGGCAACCACCGCTGCGCACGCGCTGGCTCACCCTGGCTGGCGAATCGGAGGCGACTGCGGCCGTGCCCGAGCCGTATCGCACCGTGTTCGGCCAATTGGAGACTTTCAACGCCGATGCCGAGCGTTATGCGGCGGCGATCGATGCCGCGCCCTCGTCCCTGTTCGACGCCGCCTCGCCGGGCACGGCGCCAGCGCGCATCGCCGTGCTCGATCGCCAATTGCACGCAGCCGATTGGCTGGCGATCCACTTCCAGAAGCAGGTGCGGCGCTCGCTGTTCTGGACGCACGCGATCGCGCTTGGCATGGGCGCGAGTTTCATTTTCTTTTCAGATATCGCCACCGATCGCTGGTGCCTGTTCGCGTTTCTCGGGCTGTTTCTGGTCGGGCTGGTGATCCATCTGGTCGGCGATCGCCGGCAATGGCAGCGCAAGTACCTCGACTACCGTGGGTTGGCCGAAGGCTTGCGGGTGCAGATCTACTGGCGGCTGGCTGGCGTGGAGGTGCCGCCCAACAGCAGCCTGGGCTACGACGGCTTCCTGCAAAAGCAGGACGTGGATTTGAGCTGGATTCGCCACGCCATGCGCGGCAGCGGCCTGCTGCACGACGACGATTTCGTTGCAAACGCGCACTGGCTGGCGTGGGTGATCGCGCACTGGATCGGCGACGACGACGGCAAGGGCGGCCAGCTCGACTACTTCCGCCGCGGCACCGCCCGCCGCGGCCACGCCTACCACCGTACCGAGCGCCTGGGCAGGCTCGCCTTCGCGGCCGGCCTGCTCGGCGCCGGCGTGTTGCTGGTCGGTGGCGAACGTCTTCCCGCGTCGGCGCAAAATGCGCTGGTGGTCGTCATGGGCCTGCTGCCGCTGCTGGCCGGCATCCGCGAAGCCTATACGTTCAAACGCGCCGACAAGGAGCTGATCAAGCAGTTCCGTTTCATGAGCCGGCTGTTCGAAAGCTCGCGGGCGCGCCTGCGGCTGGCAAAATCCGATGCCGAGAGCCGCCAGTTGCTGTTCTCCCTCGGCCGCGCCAGCCTTGAAGAACACGCCGAATGGATGCTCTTGCATCGCGAACGGCCGCTGGAGCATGCGCAACTGGCAGGGTAGGGCGCGCGATGCGTTGGTTGCGATGGCGGGCGTCGCACGTCGCGCTGCATGCGCATGTTCGGCGATGCGCGGGTGCGCAGCCGTGCTGCGCGACAGCCCCTGCTCACACTTCCGTATCGAGAAAGCGCTCGGCATCCAGCGCCGCCATGCAGCCGAAGCCCGCTGAAGTCACGGCTTGTCGATACACCTGATCGGCGACGTCGCCGGCGGCGAACACGCCGGGCACCGAGGTTTGCGTCGCCATCCCGTCCAGCCCGGTGCGGATGCGGATGTAGCCGTTCTTCATCTCCAGCTGGCCTTCGAACAGGCTGGTGTTCGGGGTATGGCCGATGGCGATGAAGGCGCCAGTCACGGCAATGTCGCGGGTCGCGTTGGTCTTGAGATTGCGCAGGCGCAGGCCGCTGACGCCGGCGTCGTCGCTGAGCACCTCGTCGACGCCGCTGTCCCAGACGATCTCGATCTTGCCGGCTTGCTCCTTCGCGAACAGCTTGTCCTGCATGATCTTCTCGGCGCGCAGCTTGTCGCGGCGATGCACCAGTGTGACCTTGCGGCAGATGTTGGCCAGATAAAGCGCTTCTTCGACGGCGGTGTTGCCGCCGCCGATCACCGCCACGTCCTGATCGCGGAAGAAGAAGCCATCGCACGTGGCGCAGGCGGACACGCCGCGGCCCTTGTTGGCTTCTTCGGACGGCAGGCCGAGGTATTTCGCGGTGGCGCCGGTGGCGATGATCAGCGCGTCGGCGGTGTACTCGCCGGAATCGCCCTTGAGGCGGAACGGGCGCTGCGACAGGTCGGCGGTGTGGATGTGGTCGAACACCATCTCGGTGGCAAAGCGCTCGGCGTGCTCGCGCATGCGCTCCATCAGCGCCGGGCCTTGCAGGCCGTGCACGTCGCCCGGCCAGTTGTCGACGTCGGTGGTGGTCATCAACTGGCCGCCCTGGGCCAGGCCGGTGATCAGCATCGGCTTGAGGTTGGCGCGCGCGGCGTAAACGGCGGCGGTGTAGCCAGCGGGGCCGGAACCGAGGATCAGCAGGCGGGTGTGGCGGGACTTCAGCGAAGGGGAGGGCATGGCGATTCGTCTATAATCTGCGGGCTTCGAAGGGGTGTGTCGCACCTTGGCAGCATGCGGGCCGCGAAGCGGGTTATCAAGACGTACGGACGGATCGCGCCGTTGCGTGCGTCGGCGTGAAGGCTGTTTGGCAAATCGGAGATCCTCTCTCATCCGCCCTTCGGGGCACCCCGCCTTCGCGGGGGCAGGCTCTTCTCCCGGCGGGAGAGGGATTCACCGGCGATTGCACCGTCGTTTCGAATACACAATTCAACCACCTGTTTCGGAGATCATCCATGCGTATCGGCATCCCCCGCGAAACCAAGACCCTCGAAGGCCGCGTCGCCCTCGTCCCCGCCGCCGCCGGCGATCTGGTCAAGCGCGGCCACGAGGTGTGGATCGAGAAGGACGCCGGTGTGAAGTCGGGCTTCAAGGACGCGCAGTACACCGCGCTGGGCGTGAAGATCGCGCCCGACGCCGCCGCGCTGTACGAAAAGGGCGAGTTGATCGTCAAGGTGAAAGAGCCCATTGCCGGCGACCTCAAGCACCTGCGCAAGGATCACCTGCTGTTCTGCTACCTGCATCTGGCCGCCGAGCCGGCGCTCACGCGCCACCTGCTCGACATCGGCCTGTGCGGCGTCGCCTTCGAGACGGTCGAGCTGCCCAACGGCGACCTGCCGCTGCTGGCACCGATGTCGGTGATCGCCGGCAAGATCGGCGTGCAGGTTGGCACCCATCTCCTGCATCAGCCGATGGGCGGCAAGGGCAAGCTGCTGGGCGGCATGCCCTCGACCGAGCGCGGCCGCGTGGTCGTGTTCGGCGCGGGCAAGGCCGGTGGCGCATCCGCCGCGCTGGCCGCCGCCGGCGGTGCCGATGTCACCGTGTTCGAAATGCGTCAGGATCGCATGGACGAAATGATGCGCCTGGGCAACAACGTCACCACCCTGTATCCGTACCACGACGTCGTCGCCAAGGCCGTCGCCCAGGCCGACCTGGTGATCGGTGCGGTGCTGATCACCGGCGCCAAGGCCCCGCACGTGATGACCCGTGACATGCTCAAGGACATGGAAGACGGCAGCGTGGTCGTCGACATCGCCATCGACCAGGGCGGCTGCTTCGAAACCTCGCGTCCGACCACGTGGAAGGAACCGACCTACGTCGAGGAAGGCGTCACCCACTTCTGCGTCACCAACATGCCCGGCGCCGTGCCGCAGACCTCGTCGCAGGCGATCTGCGCGGCGATCCTGCCGTGGGTGAACAAGCTCGCCGGCGGCGACTGGCGCGGCAATCAGGCGCTGATCCGCGGCATCAACGTCGAAGGCGGCAAGATCGTTCACCCGGCGTTGCTGGATATGAAGGTTTGAGGCGAGGCCAGAGCCGCCCGATCGTGCGTCCGGCGCGCATGTTTGAACTTCCTCCCCTGCTTGCGGGGGAGGATTGAGGTGGGGGCGAAGCGATTTGTTGGCGATGAGGCGCGGCTGATCGGTCGCGCCCCCATCCCGACCTTCCCCCGCACGCGGGGGAAGGAGTCGCCCGGCTGTCGCGTCGGCCCCGTGCAAGTCTCCATTCGTGCGTCGAACTCCGTTCGTGGTGAGCCTGTCGAACCATGAACGGCGAGACCTGCGAATGACTCGAAGCGTGCATGACCGAAAGTTCGTCGCGCTCCGTTCACCCTTCGACAGGCTCAGGGCGAACGGTGCTGAAAGCAAAGGACAGCACCCAATCACGGCACCCATGACTTTCTGCACGCTCGCTAGTGCGAACTTCACAATAATGTGAAGTCATCGCCATTGCGCAGTCCTCGGCAGCACCCGTGAGCGAGTCCGACAACGACACCGAAGTCCACCTGCGCAAGTTCCAGAAGGAGCTCAGCGCCGGCACCGTGTCGCTGGTGCTGCTGGCGGTGCTGGCCGGCTCGGACGAGCCGCTGTACGGCTACCAGATCGCCAAGCGCCTGCAGCAATCGGGTGGGGCGCTGTTCAGCGACAAGCAGAGCGCGCTGTACCCGGTGTTGCGCAACTTGCACGCCGCCGGCCTGCTCGACAGCCACGTCGAGCCGTCGATCGCCGGCCCGCCGCGCCGCTACTACGCCATCACCGCGCTTGGCCGCGCGGTGTACCGGCAGTGGTCGTCCACCTGGGACGACACCCGCCGCTCCGTCGATTCCGTGCTCAAGGACACCACACCATGAACGCCGCGCAAGGCACGCCCAAGCCGCTGCCGCACACCATTCCTGAATACCTGGCGCAATTGCGCGCGGCGCTCAAGGGCGCCGATCCGGCGCTGGTGCAGGATGCACTCTACGACGCCGAGGAATACCTGCGCTCCGAACTGGCCGAGCGAAAGGGCGAGAGCGAGGCCCGCGTGATCGAGTCGGTCGCCGCCAGCTACGGCGCACCCGAGGAAGTCGCGGAGATCTACCGCGATACCGAGGTGAAAGTCAGCCGCGCATTGCGCACGCCGCCGCCGCCGCCGCGCCGCAGCGTGCTCGGCCAGTTCTTCGGTGTCGCCGCCGATCCGCGCACCTATGCGGCGATGCTCTACATGCTGCTGGCGCTGGCCACCGGCATCTTCTACTTCACCTGGGCGGTGACCGGGCTGAGCCTGTCGCTGGGCCTGTCGGTGCTGATCATCGGCCTGCCGTTCATCGTGCTGTTCTTCGGCAGCGTGCGCGTGCTGTCGATCGTCGAAGGCCGCATCGTCGAGACGTTGCTCGGCGAGCGCATGCCGCGGCGCCCGGCCTACGTCGCGCAAGGGCAGGGTTGGCTGGCGCGGATCGGTGCCATGTTCACCGATCCGCGCAGTTGGTCGACCTTGCTGTACATGCTGCTGATGCTGCCGCTGGGCATCGTCTATTTCACCGTGGCGGTAGTGGCATTGACCCTGAGCGTGGCATTCATTGCCGCCCCGTTCGCCTGGTTCATCGGCCACGACATCCACGTCTCGCTGCCCGGGTACATCGGCCCCAATCCGGATTTCCTCGCCGTGCTGCTGGCGCCGCTGGGCGTGCTGCTGTTGTTCGCCTTCATGCACGCCGCCCGTGGCATCGGTCGCCTGCACGGGTTGCTGGCCAAGCACCTGCTGGTGCGTCTGGCCGATCGAGCCGTGCGTTGAGGCAAGGCCGCCGCCGCGCAGCTCGCGGTCGCGGCGGCACGGTCGCGGCGATCAGCCCGCTCGCCCCTGCAAACGACGCGCTGCCTCGGCGGCGGTGGCGGCTGCTTCGGCCGCTTCGGCTGCCGCCTTGGCGGCCTGGCGAGCGCGTTCGACCGCATTCATCGCGCTCATGATCTCCGGCAGGTCGGTGTCGCCCTTGATCTGCGGGAAGCGCTCGCGGTTGATGCGCAAGATCGCGAAATGCATCCACAGCAGGTTGATGCCGGCGATGGCGAACAGCAGCATGAAGCAACTGGTGCGAACGCCGATCAGGTCGTTCATCAGGCCGAAGCAGATCGGCAACACGAAGCCGCCGAGGCCGCCGATCATGCCGACCACGCCGCCGACCGCGCCGACGTGGTTCGGGTAATAGGTCGGGATGTGCTTGAACACCGCCGCCATGCCGGAGGCCATCGCGAAGCCGAGCACGAACAGCACGATCGCGCGTTCGGGCACGCTCGGCGCGATGGTGAAATTGATCGGCCCGTTGACGCCTTCGACCGTGTAGTGCGTGTTCGGATACGACAGCAGGAACAAACAGGCCAGCGACAGCGAGAAGGCGATGTACATCATCCGGCGGGCGCCGTACTTGTCGGCGAGCATGCCGCCGACGGCACGGAAGGCGGCGGCGGGGAAGGTGAAGGCGGCGGTGAGCATGCCGGCGGTGGCCAGGCTCAGGCCGTGCGCATTGACGTAATAGCGTGGCAGCCACGAGGTGAGCGCGATGAAGCCGCCGAAGACGAGGAAGTAATAGATCGAAAAGCGCCATACCTGCAGGTTGCGCAGCGGCTCGATGCGCTCGCGCAGTCCGGCCGGCTTGGTGCCGCTGGCACGGCGGGCGCGGGTGATCGGATCTTCCTGCGCCAGCAGGAAGAACAGCGCCGCCGTCACCAGCATGACGATGCCGTAGACGTTCGCCGCCTGCCGCCAGCTCATCACCGTCAGCAACATCGGCGCGAACATGCTGGTCAGCGCCGCACCGGCGTTGCCCATGCCGAACAGGCCCAGCGCGGTGCCTTGCTTTTCCTTCGGGAACCACGACGAGACATAGACCACGCCGACGCTGAACGAGCCGCCAGCCAGGCCAAGGCCGAGGCCGACCGCGATCAGCATCGGATAGGTTTTCGCAAACGGCAGCAAGAAGGCGCAGCCCGCCACCACCAGCATCAGCAGGGTGTAGACACGCTTGCCGCCGTACAGCTCGGTCCAGATGCCCAGCAGCAGGCGGGTGATCGAGCCGGTCAGGATCGGGGTGGCGACCAGCAGGCCGAACGCCGTCTGGTCGAATTTCAACTCGCGCTGCAACTCGACGCCGACGATCGAGAAAATCACCCAGACCGCGAAGCAGATCGCCATCGCCACGGTCGACAACACCAGCGCGCGGTAACTCGCCGCCGGCCGGAACTCGGTCACGCTGTTCATGGTGTGCTTCCGATGTTGGAACCGGGTATTGGCCCGGGCGGATCAGTCGTCCAGACCGCGTACCCGGTAGCCGACATGCAACTGCCGCAGGTACTGGTGGACGGCGTTCTGCCGCGCCTGGGTTTGCAGATAGCTGGCAATGCGCGACGCAGCCTGTTCGTATTCCAGTGGCTGCCCGCGATGGATTTCGTCGACGTGGACGACGTGGTGGCCCCAGCGCGATTCCACGGTCAGGCCGGCCAGGCCGGGCTTGAGCATGAACAGCTGGCGCTCGAATTCGGGCGTGGTGTCGCCGCGCTCGATCCATTCCAGATCGCCGCCCTGCTCGCGCGACGGACAGGCGGAATAGTGGGCGGCGAACTCGGCGAAGCGCGCCGGATTTTCCTGCAAGGCTTCGATCAAGCGCTCGCCGGTCTGCCGCGCTTGCAGGCGGGCATCGGCGTCGGCCGGCGCGGCCGCGATCAGGATGTGGCGCACGCGCACGCGGTCGGGTGTATGCAATTGTTCGCGATGGTTGTCAAAGTAGCGTCGGCACGAAGCCTCGTCGGGCTCTGGCACGGGTGCCTCCCGGTCGAGCAGCACCCGCACCTGCGCTTCTTCCGGTGTCTCGTTGCCTTCCGTTTCGACGGCCTCGATGCCGAGCCGCGCGCACTCGCGCCGCAGCAGTTCGCGGATCACCAGCGTGCGCGCAGCGTCACGGCGCGCCTGATGCGGATCGTCGGCGCGATGGAATTGCATTTCGCGGGCGATCGCGGCTTCGTCGATCGGGGTGTCGTCGACGAACACCCACGCCGGCGCCGGGCCGGTGGGCGCGGGGCTGCTCGGGCCGGTCTTGAACGTCGGCGCCGGCGTGTCGGACAGCGCGCCGGCCTGCATCACGATGGGAATGACGCGATTCACGGCGATCAGCGCTCCGCGTAGTTGACCGGGGCCTGGCGCTTGCGCACCACCTGGTAGGGCCGCGTCAGATAACTCAGCGGAATCGACCAGATGTGCACCAGGCGGGTGAACGGCGTGATCAGCACCAGGGTCAGGCCGAGCACGATGTGCGCCTTGAAGATCCAATGGACCGAACCGATGTCGGCGAGATTGATGGCGCGGAAAGTGACCACGCGCTGCGCCCAGTCGGAGAGGATGAGCATCTCGCTGCCATCCAGATGCTGCGCCGAGATGCCGATCGACGACAGCCCGAGCACGAGCTGGGCGTACAGCAGCACCAGCACCAGCAGGTCGCGGCCGCCGCCGGTGGCGCGGATGCGGGCATTGAACAGCCGGCGCAGCAGCAAGATGGTGATGCCGACGAAGCAGACGATGCCGAACAGGCCGCCGGCGCTCATCGCCAGCAATTGCTTTTGCGGCACGGTGATGACGTATTCGTACAGCCGATGCGGCGTCAGCAGGCCGACCAGATGGCCACCGAGGATGGCCAGCACGCCGAGGTGGAACCAGTTGCTGCCAAGGCGCATCCATTTGTTCGATAACAGCTGGCTCGACCCGGTGCGCCAGGTGTAGGCGCCGAAATCGAAGCGCGCCCAGCAGCCGATCGCGAACACTGCCAAGGCGACGTAGGGGTAGATCTGGAACAGGATGAAATTGCTGTAGTCCATGGCATCACCGGGCAGTTGGGCGGGTGGTGGCGGATCGATTGGGCTGGCAGTCGTCGCTCGGCGCTTCGTTGCCGAAGCGCACGGCTTCTTCTTCCCAGACCTTGTCCATCGCCTCGGGGGTGTCGTCGCGCGGCTCGCTGCGGGCGCGCTCGCGCAGGCTGCTGTTGGCGCGCAGCGAGTGTTCGGAGCCGGCCAGCAGATCGAGCAGCAGCGCGTACGGGCTTTCGCGCTCGGCGGCGCGGGCGGCGAGCAGGCCGAGGATGTGGGCGATGTGGTCGAGCCAGTCGGCGGCTTCCGCGTCGGGACGCTGGGCGAGGTATTCGAGCACCAGCGGCAGGTAGTCGGGCAGCTCGCGGGCGGCCATCTCGAAACCGTTGCGGCGATAGGTTTCGACCAGATCGACCATCGCCTGGCCACGGTCGCGCGATTCGCCGTGGATGTGTTCGAACAGCAGCAGGCTCATCGCCCGGCCGCGATCGAACAGCGCCAGCCAGCGCTCCTGCGCGTCCATCGGCTCCATCGCCAGCAGCTGCGCGGTGAAATCGTGCAAGCGGGCGGCGACGGCCTTGGGCAGGCCGGCGTCGTGGCAGGCGGCGAGCAATTCCTCGCGATGCGGCCAGAGCTCCTCGCGCGGGTAATCGAGCAGGGCGCCGAGCAGCTTGAGCACGCGCGGTGGCAGCGGCACCGCGCGGGCGCCACGGCGCGGGGCAGTGGCGGTTGCGCTCATGCCGGCTCCCGATCGGTGCTCTGCCGCGCCGGCGACACCGTGTAGGTGGTGGTGGCGCGGCCGCCGAACAGCGCCTCGGCGTCCGAGCCGGGCGAGCAACCGTCGCCGAAAGTGAAGCCGCAGCCGCCGCGCTCGCCGAAGGCATCGTTGGCGTACTCGCGGTGGGCGGTGGGGATGACGAAACGATCCTCGTAGTTGGCGATGGCGAGGTAGCGATACATCTCCTCGGCTTGCGTCACGGTGAGCCCGGCCTGGCTGAGCACCTGGATGTCCTCGACGCCATCGACGTTGCGCGCCCGCCGCCACGCACGCATGGCGAGGATGCGTTCGAGGGCGCGGATCACCGGCTCCTCGTCGCCGGCGGTGAGCAGGTTGGCCAGATAGCGCACCGGGATGCGCAGCGAGCGCACATCGGGGATCTCGCCGCTCTTGCCGACCTTGCCGGCGTCGGCCGCCGATTGCACCGGCGACAGTGGCGGCACGTACCACACCATCGGCAGCGTGCGGTATTCTGGATGCAGCGGCAGCGCCAGCTTCCAGTCGACCGCCAGCTTGTAGACGGGCGAGATTTTCGCTGCCTCCAGCCAGTTGTCGCGGATGCCTTCGGCGCGCGCGGCAGCGATCACCTTGGGATCGAACGGGTCCAGGAAGATGTCCAGATGGGCCTGGTAGAGCTGCTTCTCGGACGGCACGTTGGCCGCCTCGGCGATGCGGTCGGCGTCGTACAGCAGCACGCCGAGGTAGCGGATGCGGCCGACGCAGGTTTCCGAACACACCGTCGGCTCGCCCATCTCGATGCGCGGATAGCAGAAGATGCACTTCTCGGATTTGCCCGACTTCCAGTTGTAGTAGATCTTCTTGTACGGGCAGCCCGACACGCACATCCGCCAGCCACGGCATTTGTCCTGATCGATCAGGACGATGCCGTCCTCCTCGCGCTTGTAGATCGCGCCCGACGGACACGAGGCGACGCAGGCCGGATTCAGGCAGTGCTCGCACAGGCGCGGCAGGTACATCATGAAGGTCTTTTCGAAGGCGCCGTAGATCTCCTTCTGCACGCTGTCGAAGTTGACGTCGCGGCTGCGGCTGGCGAACTCGGTGCCGAGGATTTCCTCCCAGTTCGGGCCCCAGTGGATCTTCTGCATGCGCTGCCCGGTGAGCAGCGATCGCGGCCGCGCGGTCGGCTGGTGCTGGCCTTCCGGCGCTTCGTGCAGATGCTGGTAGTCGAAATCGAACGGCTCGTAGTAGTCGTCGATCTGCGGCAGGTCGGGGTTGGCGAAAATCTTCGCCAGCATCCGCAAGCGGCCGCCGGCCTTGAGCTGGAGCTTGCCCGAGGCGGTGCGCACCCAGCCGCCGTTCCACTTGCGCTGGTTCTCCCATTCCTTCGGATAGCCGATGCCGGGCTTGGTCTCGACGTTGTTGAACCACGCGTACTCGACGCCTTCGCGGCTGGTCCAGACGTTCTTGCAGGTGATCGAACAGGTGTGGCAACCGATGCACTTGTCGAGGTTGAGCACCATCGCGATCTGGGCACGAACTTTCATCACGCCACCTCCTTGTCGTCGGCCGGTACCGGCTCGCCATCGAGCCATTCGACCTTGCTCATCTTGCGCACGACCACCAGTTCGTCGCGGTTGCTGCCGACGGTGCCGTAGTAATTGAAGCCGTAGGCGAACTGCGCATAGCCGCCGATCATGTGGGTGGGGTTGACCAGCACCCGGGTGACCGAGTTGTGGATGCCGCCGCGGGTGCCGGTGATGGCCGAACCGGGGACGTTGATGATGCGTTCCTGGGCGTGATACATCATCGCGATGCCGGGCATCATGCGCTGGCTGACCACGGCGCGGGCGGCGATGGCGCCGTTGACGTTGAACAGGTCGATCCAGTCGTTGTCGACGATGCCGGCCTCGCGCGCGTCGTCCTCGCTGAGCCAGACGATCGGGCCGCCGCGCGAGAGCGTCTGCATGATCAGGTTGTCGGAGTAGGTGCTGTGGATGCCCCACTTCTGGTGCGGGGTGATCCAGTTGAGCACGATCTCCTTGTGGCCGTTGGGCTTCTTGCCGATGATCGGCTCGACCGTCTTGGTGTCCACCGGTGGCCGGTACTGCATGAAGCCGCAGCCGAATGCGCGCATCCACTCGTGATCCATGTAGAACTGCTGGCGGCCGGTGAGGGTGCGCCACGGGATCAGCTCATGGACGTTGGTGTAGCCGGCGTTGTAGCTGACGTGCTCGTCCTCCAGCCCCGACCAGATCGGCGAGGAGATGATCTTGCGCGGCTGCGCCTGGATGTCGCGGAAACGGATCGCTTCGTGCTCCTTGCCGGTCGCCAGATGGGTGTGGTCGCGGCCGGTGAATCCGCCCAGCGACTCCCACGCCTTCACCGCGACATGGCCGTTGGTTTCCGGTGCCAGATGCAGCACCACCTCGCAGGCGTCGATCGCCGTTTCGATGCGCGGCCGGCCGTAGCTGATGCCGGCCTCGTGCACGTGATGATTGAGTTTGCCGAGGAAATCGACCTCGTCCCGGGTATCCCAGTTCAGCCCCTTGCCGCCGTTGCCGAGCTTGTCCAGCAACGGGCCGAGCGCGGTGTATTTCTTGTACAGGTTGGGATAGTCGCGTTCGACCACCGCGATCGCCGGCATGGTCTTGCCGGGAATCGGCTCGCACTCGCCTTTCTTCCAGTCGGCCACGCCCAGCGGCATCGCCAGCTCGCCGGGGGTATCGTGCAGGATCGGCGACAGCACCAGATCTTTTTCGACGCCGAGCACGCCCGGCGCCATCGCGCTGACGGTGCGCGCGATGCCCTTGAAGATGTCCCAGTCGCTGCGCGCCTCCCACGCCGGATCCACCGCCTTCGACAGCGGATGGATGAACGGATGCATGTCGGAGGTGTTGAGGTCGTTCTTCTCGTACCAGGTGGCCGTCGGCAGCACCACATCGGAATACAGGGCGGTGGTGCACATGCGGAAGTCGAGCGTCACCAGCAGGTCGAGCTTGCCTTCCGGCGCTTCGTCATGCCATTTGATCTCTTCGGGCTTGGGCGCGCCGCGTTCGCCCAGATCCTTGCCCTGCAAGCCGTTGCGGGTGCCGAGCATGTGCCGCAGCATGTATTCGTGGCCCTTGCCCGACGAGCCGAGCAGGTTCGAGCGCCAGACGAACAGGTTGCGCGGGAAGTTCTGCGGCGCATCCGGGTCGGCGTAGGCGAAATCGAGCGTGCCCTGCTTGAGCTGCGCCACCGTGTAGTCGGCCGGCGCCATGCCCGCCTTTTCGGCGTCACGGACGATCTGCAGCGGATTGCGGTCGAGCTGCGGCGCGCACGGCAGCCAGCCCATGCGCACCGCGCGCAGGTTCAAATCGGCCATCGAGCCGCTGTATTTTTTCGGATCGGCCAGCGGCGACAGCAATTCCTTCACATCGACCTTTTCGTAACGCCACTGGTCGGAGTTGAAGTAGTAATACGAAGTGCCGTTCATCTGCCGCGGCGGCCGGCTCCAGTCGAGCGCGAAGGTGAGCGGCGTCCAGCCCGATTGCGGGCGCAGCTTTTCCTGGCCGACGTAATGCGCCCAGCCGCCGCCGGTCTGGCCGACGCAGCCGCACATGGCGACCATGTTGATCAGGCCGCGGTAGTTCATGTCGTTGTGGAACCAGTGGTTCATGCCGGCGCCGACGATGATCATGCTGCGGCCGCGGGTCTTGTCCGCGGTGCGGGCGAACTCGCGCGCCACCTGGATCACCTCGGCGCGCGGCACGCCGGTGATTTTTTCCTGCCACGCCGGCGTGCCCGGCAGGTTGTCGTCGAAACTCTTCGCGACGTTGCCGCCGCCGAAGCCGCGATCGATGCCGTATTGCGCCAGCAGCAGGTCGTAGACGGTGGCGACTTGCCACTGGCTGCCGTCGGCCATCTGCAAGGTCTTCACCGGCACGTTGCGGGTGAGAACGTCTTCGAACTTCGATGCCGTCCAGCGCTCGTGCACGACGCCGCCGAAATACGGGAAACTGACCTCGGCGATGCCGTCCTCGATGCCCTTCAGGCTCAGCCGCAGGCGGGTGGCGCGGCCGGCGCTGTCCTTCTCCTCGATGTTCCACTTGCCCTTCTCGCCCCAGCGGAAGCCGACCGAGCCGTTGGGCACGCTGATCGCGCCGGTGTTCTCGTCGTAGGCCAGCGTCTTCCACTCGGGATTGTTGGCCTCGCCCAGCCCGCCCAGATCGGAGGCGCGCAGGAAGCGCTCGGTCGCCAGCCGGCCGTCGTCGCGTCGCTGCAAGCGCACCAGCAGCGGCATGTCGGTGTATTGCCGGCAGTAGTCGGTGAAGTAGGCCGAGGGGTTGTCGACGTGGAACTCTTTGAGGATCACATGCCCCATCGCGAACGCCAGCGCCGCGTCGGTGCCCTGCTTGGGGTGCAGCCAGTGGTCGGTGAGCTTGGCGACCTCCGAGTAATCGGGGGTGATCGCCACCGTCTTGGTGCCGTTGTAGCGCGCCTCGGTGAAGAAGTGGGCGTCGGGCGTGCGCGTCTGCGGCACGTTCGAGCCCCAGGCGATGATGAAGCGGCTGTTGTACCAGTCGGCCGATTCGGGCACGTCGGTCTGCTCGCCCCACACCTGCGGCGACGACGGCGGCAGGTCGCAGTACCAGTCGTAGAAACTCAGACAGACGCCACCGAGCAGCGACAGGTAGCGCGCGCCAGAGGCATAGGACACCATCGACATCGCCGGGATCGGCGAGAAGCCGGCGACGCGGTCGGGGCCGAAGGTCTTGACGGTGTAGAGGTTGGAGGCGGCGACGATTTCGTTGGCCTCGTCCCAGTGCACGCGCACGAAGCCGCCCATGCCGCGCTTGGTCTTGTACGACTTGGCCTTGGCCGGGTCGGAGACGATGCTGCCCCAGGCGTCGACCGGCGCCATCGTCTTGCGCGCCTCGCGCCAGAGCTTGAGCAGGGCGCTGCGCACCAGCGGGTATTTCAGCCGGTTGGCGCTGTACAGGTACCACGAGTAGCTGGCGCCACGCGGGCAGCCGCGCGGCTCGTGGTTGGGCAGATCCGGGCGCGTGCGCGGATAGTCGGTCTGCTGCGTCTCCCACGTCACCAGCCCATTCTTGACGTAGACCTTCCAGCTGCACGAGCCGGTGCAGTTCACGCCGTGGGTGGAGCGCACGATCTTGTCGTACTGCCAGCGCCGCCGATAACTGTCTTCCCACGACCGATCCTGATTTCGGGTCACGCCGTGGCCGTCGGCGAAGTTCTCGTCGGCGGCTTTGAAGAAGTTGAGTCGGTCGAGGAAATAGCTCATGGGGTCGACCTGCGTGGGGGGAGGGAAAAGTTCATGATAGCGCCATCGTCAAGGTCGGCAGGCTAGGGGCTGGCAGTGCTCGCCATGCTGATCTGGATCAAGATCGTGCCGCTTGACCGTCGCCCGCGCCTGCGCTGGCCTCGCGCCGTCGGCGCACGCGCACGCTGTCGCGGACATCGACGTCGAACTCCAGCGCCGGGCCGCTGTCCAGCGGCAGTTCCAGCGCATCCCGACGCGGCAGCCCGGCGCCGTATTGCGTCACCGCGCCGCGATCGAGTTGCAGTTGCCAGCCGTTGGCCGCCGGCGCCAGCGTCGTCGTCGCTGCCAGGGTCACGGCCAGAGCCAGCAGCGGCTGCTCGCCGTGGTGGCAGGCCACGCGCAGACATTCGCCGGCGAGCAGACGGGCCAGTTCGGCTTCGTCCACGCGCACGCGCAGCGCTTCGGGGCGCAGGGTCAGCTTCATGTTGCCGTCCTTCGTGGGGGTCAGCCGCCGATCGAGGCCAGATGCGGCGTCAGGCCCGTGTTGCCTTCGTGCAGGCCGTGGCCGGCGGCTTTCAGGCCGAGTTGGCTGAGCAGGCTGGCCTGCAACGCATCGGCATCGTCGTCGCTTTGCAGCTGCGGCCGCAGCGGGATGCCGATGTTGCCGAACAGGCACAGCCGCAGGTCGCCGCGCGCGGTCACTCGCAGACGGTTGCAGCCGGCGCAGAAATCGCGCGAATACGGCGCGATGATGCCGATCCGGCCGCGGTAATCCGGATGCCCGTACTCGCGCGCCGGCCCGGCCGCGGGCGCGCGCGGCAGCAGGCTCCAGCCGCGCGCTTGCAGATCGTCTTCGAGACCTTGCGCGCGCAGATGATGGCGCTGGAAATATTCGAGGTTGGTGCCGGTACGCATCAGTTCGATGAAACGCACCGCGATCGGGCGCTCGCGCAGGTAGTCCAGCCAGGCCGGCATCTGCTCGTCGTTGAGGCCACGCAGCAACACCGCGTTGAGCTTGAGCACCGGGAAGCCGTCGGCCAGTGCCTCGTCGATGCCGGCGAGGATGTCGGGCAGGCGATCGTGGCCGGTGATGGCGGCAAAGCGCTGGCGGTCGAGCGAATCGACGCTGACGTTGAGCGCGTTCAGGCCGGCCGCCTGCCAGTCGGCGCGGCGCTTGCGCAGCAGGCAGCCGTTGGTCGTCATCGCCAGCGTCTGGATGCCGGGAATTTTCGCCGCGGTGGCGATGATCGCGGTCAGATCACGGCGCAGGGTCGGCTCGCCGCCGGTCAGGCGCAGCTTGCGCAGGCCGACGCGGGCGAAGGCGCGCAGCAGGCGCTCGATCTCGTCGATGCGCAGCAGCCCCGGCGCATCCGGGTCGGCCTTGTAGCCATCCGGCAGGCAATAGCTGCAACTGAAATTGCAGGCCTCGATCAACGACAGCCGCAGGTACGGGAAATGGCGACCGAAGCGGTCGGCAAGCACGGTCATTGCATCGCTCCTTTCCAGGCACGGGAGGCGGGCGTGTTTCCGCGCCCACCCTTTGGCCACATGGCCACGGTGCCAAGGCCGTATTCCTCGCGGAACCGAAGGCCCTGGCACTCGGAGTTCGCCGGCGCGATGCCTGCGCCGACCCCGTCATCGTAAACCTTCGCCGTGGCGGTGTGCCTTGAGGTGGATCAAGCCGGCGCCGGCCATGATCCAGATCAAGGACGCGATCACCGGCAGCGGCGAGGATGCGCCGTTGGCTCACGCGGAGGCGGCATGCAACTGGTGTGTCCGGCCGGCAACCTGCCGGCATTGATGGCGGCGGTGGACAACGGCGCCGACGCGGTCTATGTCGGTTTTCGCGACCAGACCAATGCACGGGCGTTTCCCGGCCTGAACTTCACCGACGACGATCTGTGCCGTGGCGTGCAGTACGCGCATGGCCGCGGCTGCAAGGTGTATCTGGCGCTCAATACCTACCCGGAAAGCGCTCGCCTGCACGAATGGGACGCCGCCGTCGACCGCGCCGCCGCCCTCGGTGCCGATGCCATCATCGCCGCCGACCTCGCCGTGCTCGATCACGCCGCCCGTCACCACCCGCAGATGGCCAGGCACTTGTCGGTGCAAGGCTCGGCGACCACCCAGGCGGCGCTGCGCTACTACGTCGAGCGCTTCGGCATCGCCCGTGCGGTGCTGCCGCGGGTGCTGTCGATCCAGCAGGTCGAGCGCCTGTGCGAGAACGCGCCGGTGCCGCTGGAGGTGTTCGCCTTCGGCAGCCTGTGCATCATGGTCGAAGGCCGCTGCCAGCTGTCATCGTATGTCACCGGCGCCTCGCCGAACCGGCATGGCGTGTGCTCGCCGGCACGCTTCGTGCGTTGGGACGAGGACGCTGCCGGCGCCCGCAGCGTGCGCCTGAACGGCGTGCTGCTCGATCGCTACGCGCCCGGCGAGGCGGCCGGCTACCCGACCGTCTGCAAGGGCCGCTTCGACGTTCGCGGCGAGATCTTCCACGCCCTCGAAGAGCCGACCAGCCTCAACACCCTCGAACTGCTGCCGCGCCTGCGCCGGGCCGGCGTGGCGGCGGTCAAGATCGAAGGCCGCCAGCGCGGCGCTGCCTATGTCGGTTCGGTGGCGCGGGTGTGGCGGCAGGCGCTCGATGCCCAGCACGCCGATCCGGTCCGCTGGCAGCCGCGCCCCGACTGGCAAGCGACCCTGGGCGCGCACGCCGAGGGCCACCAGACCACGCTCGGCCCCTATCACCGTTCCTGGCACTGACATGCAGCTCAGCCTCGGCCCCCTGCAATACTTCTGGCCGCGCCAGCGCGTGCTCGACTTCTACCGGCAGGCGCGGGACTGGCCGCTGGACATCATCCATCTGGGCGAGACGGTGTGCTCCAAGCGCCGCGAGCTGCGCACCGCCGACTGGCTGGCGCTGGCCGTCGAACTGGCCGCCAGCGGCAAGCAGATCGTGCTGTCGACGCTGGCCTTGCTGGAGGCCGAATCGGAACTGGGCGCGCTGCGCCGGCTGGTCGAGGATGGCCGTTTCCTGCTCGAGGCCAACGACATGTCGGCGGTGCAGCTGTGCCGCGAGCGCGGCCTGCCGTTCGTCGGTGGCCCGACGCTCAACGTCTACAACGCGCGTACGCTCGGCCTGCTGCGCGGCGACGGCCTGTGCCGGCTGGTGCTCGGAGTCGAGCAGGGGCGCGAGCTGGTGCTGGCGTTGCGGGCGGCGGTGGCAACGGCAGGCGAGGTGATGCCGGAGCTGGAGATCATCGCCTGGGGCCGGTTGCCGCTGGCCTGGTCGGCGCGCTGCTTCACCGCCCGCGCACTGGACGTGGCCAAGGACCAATGCGGCTTCCGCTGCATCGACTACCCCGACGGCATGCCGCTGGCCACCCGCGAAGGGCAGCCACTGCTGACCATCAACGGCATCCAGATCCAGGGCCACGAGGTCACCGACCTCGCTCCCGAACTGCCGGAGCTGCGCGCCGCCGGCATCGACATCCTGCGCCTGTATCCGCAACACGAGGGCATGGCCGAGGTCGTGCGGCGCTTTGCCGATGCCATCGCCACGGACGCGCCGCCGTCGCGCCTGGGCGCCCGCAACGGCTACTGGCATGGTGAACCGGGGATGGTGCTGGCCGGGGCCTGAGAACGCCGCCGGATGCCTCGCCGGCGGCACGCACGGGCGGCCGCCGGTGGCGGTGTGCCGAAACCGTTGCCTTCGCGGCGCTGCCCAGCCGAGCCACTGCGATGCATCGCTGGCGGGATGCTGACCGGGGCCATCCTCGGCGACAATGGCGGCAGCCCGCCCATTGCGGCAGGTCCCCGTCCGCTGCCGGTACGCCCTCGCATGTCGACTCGCCGTCGCCTGTCGCGCTTGTTGCTGAGCAGCCACGTCGGGCTGGTGGTCTTGTTCGCGCTGCTGTTGCTGGCCAGTGGCGTTGGCACGATCCGCTCGGCGGTGGTGGGGCAGGCGCGCACCGAGGCCGAACGTTCGGTATCCGAGGCGCGCCAGCGCCTGCAGGATTGGTCGCGGGAGATGAACGTGGCCGCCGATCTGCTCGCCCGGCAGCCGAATCTGCGCTACTACCTCGTGCGCGACCAGTTCGGCAAGGCGCGCAATCTGGTGAAGGATTTCCACGGCACCAGTGCGATCGAATACATCCGCCTGCAGGAAGGCGGGCGGATCGTCGCCGAGTTCGGGCGGGCGCCACCGAATTTCGCCACCGGCCTTGCCTTCGATGGGCGCGGGATGCCGTGGCGGGTCGTCCAGCGCGACATCCCGGCCCAGCCGGGGGCGATCATCATCGTCGCCGAGCCGGTCGGCACGCGCCTGAACGTGCGTCCGGATGCAACCCGCTTCAGCCCGCGCCTGCTGCCGCTGCCAGTGGCCAGCGGCGATCGCGACGAACCGTGGAACCGTGCGCTGCTGACGGTGGCGGCCTCGGGCGAGGCGGAAACCTTCGAGGCGCTGGGCGAGGACATCGCCGCCGCCCGCATCGCCCGGGTGAGCGATGAGGATGGGGCGCCGGGCGCCCTGCTGGTCGCCACCGTATCGCAGCAATGGGTGCAGCGGCGCATCGTCGAGGGCTTGGCGGCGTTCGCCCTGTCGGGTGCGGTGACGATCCTGCTGGCGCTGGCGCTGGCGGTGGTGCTGGCGGCGCGCATCGCACGGCCGTTCGCGCAGGTCGCGCAGGCCGCCGAGCGCCTGGGCAGCGGCGATCTGGAGACCGCGGTGGCCACCCCGGTGACCTTCCTTGCCGAACCGGTCGCACTGGCCGGCAGCCTCGAGCAGATGCGCACGCAGGTCGGTTCGCTCACCGCCACCGAGCGCGACCAGCGCCAGGAGCTCGATGCCGTGCTCGATGGCGTCGACGAGGGCATCGTCGGCGTCGACCAGGCCGATCGCATCCACTACGCCAATCGGCAGTTTCTCGAACTGATCGGTCGCAGTCGCGAGGATGTGCTCGGGCTGCCCATCGCGCAGGTGCTGGTGCCGATCGATCGCCGTGGCGACGGCGCCGGTTCCGACCCAGCGGCGGCGGTCGCGCGCGAGCAGCGTTACACGCCGGTCGATCGCGAGCGCCTGTTGACGGTGCGGCGGCTGACGGCCAGTGGTGATCGCCAGGTGCTGGTGGTGCGCGAGGAGACCGCGCTGGAGGCGGCGCGATTCATGCGCGATCGTATCCTCGCCAATCTCTCGCACGAGTTCCAGACGCCGCTGTCGGCGCAGATGGCCTCGATCGAATTGCTGCGCGACCACCTGCAGGCCAGCGGCGACGACACTGGCCTGCAACTGGCCGATGCCCAGTTCCGCGGCACCCTGCGGCTGTCGCAACTGGTCGAGAACCTGCTCGACAGCGTGCGCATCGAAAGTGGGCAGATGCGCCTGCGCCGGCAGCCGGTGGATCTGGGCGCGGTCGTCAACGATGCCGCCGATCTGATCCGGCCGCTGGTCGCCCAGCGCGAGCAGCGCATCAATCTGCATCTGGCGCCCGGCCCGACGCTGGTCGGGGACGGGCAGCGGCTGTTCTCGGTGTTCGTCAACCTGCTGGCGAACGCCAACAAGTTCGCGCCCGACCAGACCACGATCTGGGTCGAGCTGGACTGGGAGCCGCGGCAAGTCACCGCCTGGATCGAAGACGAAGGCCCGGGCCTGCCGGCGCTGGGCGCCAATACCGACCTGTTCGCGCCGTTCAAACGCTCGCCGCAAGAGGAGCCCAGCCAGCGCGGCACCGGCCTCGGGCTGGCGATCGTCTATGCGGTGGTGACCGCGCATGGCGGTGCGATCAAGGTGGCGCCGCCGCAACATCGGCAAGGGGCGCGCATCGGCATCGTGTTGCCGATCGAGGAGGAGGCATGAGCCAGATTCGCATGACCATCCTGATCGTCGACGACGATGTCGAACTGGTCGGCCTGCTGCGCTATGCGCTGACCACCGCCGGCTATGGCGTGGTCACCGCCTTCGACGGCGAACAGGCGCTGCTGCGCCTGCGCGAGCACACCCCCGATCTGGTCATCCTCGATGTCAACCTGCCGCTGCGCGATGGCTTCGAGGTGCTGGCGATCCTGCGCCGCAGCAGCCAGGTGCCGGTGATGATGCTCACCGTGCGCGCCGCCGAGGAAGACGAAGTGCGCGGCCTCGACCTGGGCGCCGACGATTACCTGCGCAAGCCGTTCAGCCCGCGCGCGCTGCTGGCGCGGGTGCGCTCATTGCTGCGCCGGGGCAACGAGCCGGGCGACGAGCCTGTGCCGGTCGGCGGCCCGCTCAGCCTCGACATCGAGCGCAGCGAGGCGCAGGTCAATGGTGGCGCGCCGTTTCGCCTGTCGCCGCTGGAACTGCGCCTGCTGCGGTTGTTGCTCGGCCACGGTGGCCGTCCGGTCGATGCCGACCGGGTGATCGCCACCGTCTGGCCCGATCGCGATGCCGCCGACCGCGAATCGCTCAAGCAGGTGGTGCACCGGCTGCGCCGCAAGCTCGCGATCGCCGGCGGCAACGCGGCGTGGATCGAATACGTGCCCAATGCCGGCTACGCGTTCACCGTCACGGCCGATGGCTGAGCGGTCGTTGGTTTTTCAGGCTCGACCCTGAGCGGGCACGGCTCGCGGCGGGAGGCCCGCCGCTGGCGATCGGTCGCGGGTCGCGGACGGATCGATCACGCCGGCGGGAAGTCGGTTCGCGCCGAGATCCGCGGTGGTTCCGGATCGGCGCCGGAGGCGGCATCGGATTGGCGTTTTCCCGAGCGGGCTCACAGCCGGTGCGGTGGGCGATGGAGTAGGCTGGCAGGCACGCCGTCCGCTGGTCTTGCCGCCAGCCCGGTTCACGACAGACTTGGCGACCATGAATCCATCCATTCCACCGCGCAGCGTCTATCTGCTCAGCGATGCCAACGCCTTTGCGACCGAACTGGTCAAACGGCTGGAGAGTTCCGGGTTCCAGGTCGAGACCGTCGCCGACGTGGAAGAATTCGCCGAATTGCTGCTGGGCCTGTCGCCGCACGCGATGCTGGTGGATGCCAGCCACGTGGGAGATCTGGCGGCGGTGGGCGCGGCCCGGCGGGAGGTTCAGCAGCGTTCGCGCGACAAGAACCTGCGCATCCCGCTGCTGGCGTTGGCCAGCGATGACAGCCTGACGGTACGGCTGGAAGCGCGCCGCGCCGGCGTCGGCGCGTTGCTGCTGCCGCCGTTCGGTGCCGCCGAGGTGGTGAGCCAGCTCAAGACCTTGCTGGCGCCGGCAGCGAAGGACGGCGAGCGCGTGCTGATCGTCGAGGATGATCGCGCCCAGGCGCTGTTCGCGCAAAGCGTGCTCAACAATGCCGGCATGCAGGCCGAAGTCGAACACGAGCCGCTGCACGTGCTGGACGCGTTGGCAGCGCTGCGCCCCGATCTGATCCTGATGGATTTGCACATGCCCGACGCCAATGGCGCCGAGCTGACCGCGCTGATTCGCGAACACCCGAGCTTCGGCGCCATCCCGATCGTTTTCCTGTCCGGCGAGAGCGATCCGGAGGCGCGCTTTGCCGCGATCGATGCCGGCGGCGACGATTTTCTCGCCAAGCCGATCCGCCCGCGGCACCTGATCGCCACCGTGCGCAACCGCGTCAGCCGGGCGCGCAAGGTCGAAGTGCCCGCAGTGGCGCCCGCCGAGCGCGATCCGGGCAGTGGCCTGCATCGGCGCGAGTTCGTGCTGGCGCGGATCCAGGCGGCGCTGGATGATGGCGATGGTGTTGCCGCTGGCGTCTTGTTCGTGAAGGTGATGGGTGCCTCGGCATTGCGCGACCGCATCGGCCTGGCGGCGCTGGACAAGCTGTTCGCTGCCATCGGCCGCGCCCTCGCCGATGGCTTGGATGGCGCATCGATCGCGACCGCCATCACCGACGACGCCTTCCTCGTGCTGGCCCCGGATGGCGACGAAACGGCGCTGACCGAACTCGCCGGGCGACTGCGTGATCGCTTGAGCGAGCAGAGCTTCGAGGCCGGTGGCATGCCCGTGCAATTGCGCATCGCGGTGGGGGCGTGTCCGCTGCGTGCCGGATACGCCGATGCCGGCGCCCTGCTGGATGTTGCCGAACGCACCTGCCGCGAGGCGCGTGCGCAAGATGGCGGCATCAAGGTGCATGTCTCGCCGGAGGCGGCCGAGCGCAGGCGCCAGCAAGGCGAGGAGGATCTGTTGCGCCAGGCCATCGCCGGCGATCGCATCGACCTGGCCGTGCAGGCCATCGTCGCGATCAAGGGCAGCGTCGATGCGCGCTATCAGACGTTCGCCCGCCTGCGTCATGACGATGGCCGGGTGTGGATGGCCGCCGAGATCCTGCCGATCGCGTTACGCGCCGGCGTGATGGTGCAGCTCGATCGCTGCGTGTTGACGCGCGCGTTGGCGATGGCGCGCCATCAGCGCGATCGCTGGGCGCCGGTGCAGCTGTTCGTGCCACAGTCGCTGCGTTCGCTGGTGAGCGTCGATCATGCGCAGTGGATCAAGCAGGAACTGGCGCGGCAGGGTGTGGAAGGCGCTGCGTTGCTGCTCCAGTGCTCGCTCGATGATGCGCTGCTCAATCCGGCGTTGCTGGCCGCCTTCGCGGCGTCGATGCGGGTGCTGGGAGTCAGGATTTGCCTGGTGAACTACCGATCCGGCAGCGAGGCCGACGCGGTGCTGGAAGCGATCGCGCCGGCGTTCATTCGTCTTGCGGCGAGCGCGATTGCCGCCAACGCCTCGCCGGATGCGCGCGCCGGACTGGCCCGGGCGATCGAGCGCGCGCATGCCTTGGGCATCAAGGTCATCGGCGCCGGCGTCGAGGATGCGCAGGTGGCCGCCAGCTTGTGGATGAGCGGGATCGATTTCATCCAGGGCAACCTCGTGCACCCGGTCAGCGATTCGTTGCAGTTCGATTTCCGCGAAGGGGTGATGTAGGGCGGCGATGGTCTCCGGCGCCGGCGCCCGTCGGCAATCGAGGGTCATCGCTGGCCGTGGGCGCAGGCGTCGTGCTGGCCGCCGCCCGGCCTTGCGCAGTTGCCGCGGTGACCTGATGCCGACGTGCCGGGGTGCGCTGTGCCACCGCCTGCGCACGGCCGGCGTTTCCTCGTCGCTCGCGGCGCCTCACGGCGCCCACTGCACGCTCCGCTTCGGGGCAAAATCGGCGCGCCGGCGTTCGCCGATGCGACCGCCGTCGATGCGGCCTTCGACCAGCTCGTAGCCGAGCAGCGCGAACACCCGGCTGCCCAGGAAAATCGGTCGGGCATTGCCGTACCAATCCACGCAGCTGGCCTTGCAGGCATCGTCGTCGCGGTTGCCGGCATTTGCGTCCAGCCGTCCCATGCGGCTCAGGCGCAAGGCCATGTTGCGCAGGAACAGCACCGCCGCGCCGCGGTCGCCGCCCTGCACGATGGGCAGGCCGATGATGCCCTGATTGGTGCCGTCCGGGTGGTAGAAGTAGCCATGCGTGCGGCGGTCGCCCTGGGCGGCGTCCGGCTGGCGGAACGTGCTGGCGATGCGGGCGCTGCGGCCGAGGGCGATGCTGGTGAAATCCAGGGCGTTGCCTTCGCGGCCGACGACGATGCCGTCGCTGCCGATGGCGTCGATGCGTTCGACCGGATGCGGCAGTTTCAGCTCGACCGGCTCTGCGCTGCCGGCGTAGCGCAGCGCATGCAGCGTCTGCGCACTGTTCGCGCCGTACAGCAGCCAGTCGCCGATGTAGCGGTTCTGCAGGTTCCATTGCGTGCCGGCATCGGGCAGCAAGCGGTAGGCGTCGGCGCCGGCGATCTGGCTGCCGTCGCCGAACTTCGCCAGCGGCACGCGCAGCAGCGCCATCGCGCCGACCTTGCCGTTGGCGGCCCACATGCCATTGCCGCGGCCGTCGCGGTTGAGCAGGACATTGAGCCAGCCGCCTTGCTGCAGGAACGACATCTGGTCGATCGGGCTGCCGGTGGTGCGCAAGCCGGTCGGCGCGCTGCCGTCGAGCGGGATGCGGAACACCGACGAGTTGCCGACGTCGGCATTGCGCCAGGAGGTGGTCCACACGAACACCGAGTCGGGCGAGACATAGAACACCCGCCCGGACGGGCCAAGCACGGCGCTGGCCTTGCAGCGCATCGGCGTGGCGTCGAGGTCGCACACGCTGACCGTGTGCAGGGTGATGCCGTCGTCGGGGGTGAGTTCGGCGCTGCTGCGATAGATGCGGGTGGCCGGCAGGATGCGCTGGAAGTCGGCCGGGGTGGCGCCCGCGTGCCAGTGCCGCAGCGCCGGCAACCGCGCCATGGGGTCGCCGCCGTAGAAGTCGATCGGCGTCGGCGCGTAGAAGATCAACTGGTGGCCGATCAGGCGGCTGGCGTAATTGCGCGCCGAGTAATAGTCGCTGCTGCGCATCTGGTAGGTGGCGCGGTAATGGATGCCGCCCTTGCCGTCGAGGTCGAACAGGCCGATCTCGGTGCCGCCGCGCGCGTAGCTGTAGCCGATGACGACGATGCGACCGTCGGCGATCAGCATTTCGTCATACCAGGTGCCGCCCGGATCGACGTCGGGCGCGTAGGCGTTGACCGCCGAGACCGGCTGCAGGGCATCGCCACCGACGCGGACGGTGAACAGCCGACCGCGCCGCAGCACGATCAGGTAATCGCCGTACTGCTTGACGATGTCGCCTTCGTCGACACCCTGGGTCTGCACGTTGGTGATCGACGCGGCGCCGGCGGCCGGGGCGGCCGTTTCGGCGGCCGCCTTGGCCGGGGCTGGCGCCGCGGGCGGCGGTGCCGCCACCGGCATCGCGTCGCCGACCATCATCGCGCGTTGCGAGCCTCCCGCCTTCTGCCACTTGGCGAACAGTGCCTTCAATTCGGCGTCGCTGGCGAAAGCATGCAGACTGCGGCCGGCGGCTGCGGCAGGGGGCGGCGACCCGGCAAGGCCGGCGGCGATCAGCGTGGCGATGATGAGCGGGCGCAGCATGGCAGGACTCCTCGGGTCAGGCGGGGGCGCCGCCGGGTGTGCGGCGGCGGTCACTTCCATGCAACGGCAAGACCGTGCCGACGGGGTCATCGTCGGCGCCGGCGAGCACCGCCCGGGGAATCAGTAGAGCACGCGCGTGCGCAAGGTGCCGGGTATCGCCGCCAGCGCCTCTTTCAGCCGTGCGGCCGTGGTTGCCGAGGAGGCGATATCGATCACCACGTAGCCGATGCGCGGATCGGTCTGCAGGTATTGGGCGTCGATGTTGACCTGTTCGCGCGAGAACACTTCGTTGATCCGCGACAGCACGCCGGGGACGTTGCGGTGGATGTGCAGCAGGCGCTGGCTGCCGGGGTGGCCGGGCAGCGACACCTCGGGGAAGTTCACTGCCGACAAGGTGCTGCCGTTGTCGCTGTAGCGCAGCAGCTTGGCGGCGACTTCGATGCCGATGTTGTCCTGCGCTTCGAGCGTGCTGCCGCCGACGTGCGGGGTGAGGATGACGTTGTCCATGCCGATCAGCGGCGACACGAACGGATCGTCATTGCCCTGCGGCTCGATCGGGAACACGTCGATCGCCGCGCCGGCGAGGTGGCCGCTGCGCAGGCTGGCCGCCAGCGCGTCGATGTCGACGGTGGTGCCGCGCGCGGCATTGATCAGCATGGCCCCCGGACGCATTTGCGCCAGTTGTTCGGCGCCGATCATCCAGCGCGTCTGCGCCGTCTCGGGCACGTGCAGGGTGACGCAGTCGGCGCGCTGCAGCAGCTCGTCGAGGCTGCCTGCCTTGCGCGCATTGCCCAGTGCCAGCTTGGGTTCGATGTCGTGGTAGATCACCTGCATGCCGACGCTTTCGGCGAGCAGGCCGACCTGGGTGCCGATGTGGCCGTAGCCGATCACGCCCAGCACCTTGCCGCGCACCTCGGTGCTGCCGGCGGCGGACTTCGACCAGCCGCCACGATGGCATAGCGCGTTCTTCTGCGGGATGCCGCGCGCCAGCATGATGATCTCGGCCAGCACCAGTTCGGCGACGGAGCGGGTGTTGGAGTAGGGCGCGTTGAACACCGGCACGCCCAGGTCTTCGGCCGCGCCCAGGTCGACCTGATTGGTGCCGATGCAAAAGCAGCCGACCGCGATCAGCCGCTTGGCGTGCGCGAGCACGTCGGCCGTCAATTGCGTGCGCGAACGGATGCCGACGATGTGGGCGTCGGCGATGCGGCGCTTGAGTTCGTCCTCGGGCAGCGCCTTGGCGTGCGGCTCGACCTGGCTGTAGCCGGCTTCGGCAAAGGCATCCAGGGCACTGCGGCTGACCCCTTCGAGCAGCAGCACCTTGATGTCCTGACGGGGAAAGGAGGTTTGCATGGCAGGGCAGGTGGCGAGGGAATGCGCACTATGCCAGAGTCGAGCGCGCGATGTTGCGATGCAGCACTGGACGCGCCGAGGATGGGCTGGCAGGCTGCGCCATCCACCTCCGGGATTTGCGCATGAGCGATTCGCATCTTGCCGAGCTGGCGCAGCACGCGCCGGGCCTGCGCCTGAGCACCGAGGCCGGCGACCTGGAGGCCTTTGGCCGCGACTGGACGCGACGCTGGACGCCGGCGCCGCTGGCGATCGCGTGGCCGACGAGCATCGACGAGGTGCAGGCGATCGCGCGCTGGGCGAGCGCGCAGGCCGTGGCACTGGTGCCGTCGGGTGGGCGAACGGGCTTGTCGGGCGGCGCAGTGGCGGCGCATGGCGAACTGGTGGTGAGTTTTGCGCGGATGAACCGCATCCTTGGTTTCGATCCGCTCGATCGCACTCTGACCGTGCAGCCCGGCGCGATCTTGCAAACGGTGCAGGAGGCGGCGCGGGAACATGGCTTGATCTACCCGGTCGATTTCGCCGCGCGCGGCTCGTGCAGCATCGGTGGCAACATCGCCACCAACGCCGGCGGCATCCGCGTGATTCGTTACGGCAACACCCGCGAATGGATCGCCGGCATCAAGCTGGTGACCGCGAGCGGCGAGCTGCTCGATCTCAATCGCGGCCTGGTCAAGAACTCCTCCGGCTACGACCTGCGGCATCTGGCGATCGCCGCCGAAGGCACGCTCGGCATGGTGGTCGAGGCGACGTTGCGGCTGACCGACCCGCCGCCGCCCTCGCAAGTGATGCTGCTGGCGCTGCCGGCGCTGGATGCGCTGATGCCGGTGTTCGCCGCCTGCCGTCGCACGCTGAACTTGAGCGCGTTCGAGTTCTTCACCGATCGCGCCTTGCAGCATGTGCTGGCGCATGGCGCGCGGCGTCCGTTCGATGGCGACAGCCCGTGTTATGCGGTGATCGAGTTCGATGCCGCCGATGCGACGCAGCAGGATGCGGCGCTGGCGCTGTTCGAGCATTGCCTCGGCGAGGGCTGGGTGGTCGATGGCGTGATCAGCCAGAGCCAGGCGCACGCCGCCGAGTTGTGGCGACTGCGCGAGGGCGTCACCGAGTCGCTGGCGGCGCACAAGCCCTACAAGAACGACGTGTCGGTACGGATTGCGGCGGTGCCGGCGTTCCTGGTCGAAATGCAGGCGCTGCTGGCGCGCGAATATCCGCACTTCGACGTGGTCTGGTTCGGCCACATCGGAGACGGCAACCTGCACGTCAACGTGCTGCGCCCGGCGGGCATGGACGAGGCCGAGTTCATCGCCCAGTGCGAGCGGGTGACGCGGCTGCTGGCCGACGCGCTCGCGCGCCACGGCGGCAGCATCTCCGCCGAGCACGGCATCGGCCTGGTCAAGAAGGCCTACCTGCAAGGCACCCGCAGCGCCGCCGAGATCGCGATCATGCGCGGCCTGCGCCGCGCCTTCGACCCGCAGGGCCTGCTCAATCCGGGCAAGCTGTTCGATCCGGAGTGAGCACCGTGCCGGCCGTAGTCGGCGGTCGCATCATTCCTCGTCCGAGCCCTCGTTGACGCCCTCGAACAGGAAGGTCGACAGGTAACGCTCGCCGGTATCGGGCAGCATCGCCAGGATCACCGAGCCGGGCGCTGCATCCCGGGCCACTTCGAGCGCGGCGGCGAAGGTCGCGCCGGAGGACACGCCGCAGAAGATGCCTTCCTTCTGCGCCAGCGCGCGGGCGGTGTCGCGGGCGAGGAGATCGGCGATCGGGACGTTGCGATCGTAGACGTCGCGATTGAGCACCGAGCCGATGAAATCCGGCGTCCAGCCCTGGATCTTGTGCGGCGTCCATTCCTTGCCGGCGAGCAGGGCGGCGACTTCCGGCTCGGCGACGCAGACCTTGATGTCCGGCCGCGCCAGCTTGAGCATTTCGCCGGCGCCGGTGAGGGTGCCGCCGGTGCCGTAGCCGGTGACGTACCAGTCCAGCCGTTTGCCGGCAAAGTCGAGCAGGATCTCCGGGCCGGTCGTGTTGCGGTGGTAGCCCGGATTGGCCGGGTTGTCGAACTGGCGGGTGAGGTAGGCGCCGTGTCTTTGCGCGTAGTCCTCGGCAGCCTTGACCATGCCGACGCCACGCAGCGCCGCCGGAGTCAGGATCACCTTGGCGCCGAGTGCGCGCATCAGCTTGCGCCGCTCGATCGAGAACGAGTCGGCCATGAACGCCACGAACGGGTAGCCGCGCACCGCGCACACCATCGCCATCGCGATGCCGGTGTTGCCCGACGTCGCCTCGACCACCGTCTGCCCGGGCTTGAGCTCGCCGCGCGCCTCGGCGTCGAGGATGATGCCCAGCGCGAGGCGGTCCTTGACCGACGACATCGGGTTGAAGGCCTCGCATTTGACGTACATCGTCACGTGCTTGGGTGCGAGCTGGTTGATGCGCACGATCGGCGTGTTGCCGACGGTGCCGAGAATGCTGTCGTGGATCATGGAAGTCTCCCGTTACGGACAAATGCGCGAGCGTCGATCCTACGCCGAACGGTGGCGGTCGTGATTACGATTGGCAGGCATGTGCAGATTCGCGACCGTCATGGCATCGTTGTTCGGCGGTCGTGGATCCCCGCCTTCGCGGGGATGACGGAGCCAATGCGTTGATCGCAAATGGCTGTCAAACGTCGCTGGATGCGTGCGCTTCGCGTGGCGCTTGCGGCAGCGGCAGCCCGGTCTGCGCCGCATGCCAGCGATTGATGATCGTGCAGAACAGTTGCGCGGTGCGCTCGGTGTCGTAAACGGCCGAATGCGCTTCATCGCCGTTCCAGTCCAGGCCGGCGGCGAACACCGCGCGGCTGAGCACCGTTTGCCCGTAGGCCATGCCGGCCAGGGTCACGGTGTCGAACGTGCTGAACGGATGGAACGGATTGCGCTTGTGGTGGGTGCGCGCCACCGCCGCGTTGACGAAGCCCAGATCGAAGAAGGCGTTGTGGCCGACGAGAATCGCGCGCTGGCAGCCGGCGGCCTTGATCGCCGCGCGGATCGGCGCGAACACGTGATCGAGCGCGGCACGCTCCTCGCGGGCGGCACGGAACGGATGATCGACGACGATGCCGGTGACTTCCAGCGCCTTCGGATCGAGGATCGAGCCGGGGTAGGGCACAACATGCGTGCTGGTCATCGCGCCGGGCGAAAGCCAGCCTTGCGCATCGATCCGGATCGGTTGCACCGCGATTTCCAGCAGCGCGTGGCGATGGCAATCGAAGCCGCCGGTCTCGACATCCACCACCACCGGCAGGAAGCCGCGAAAACGTTGCGCCATCGGCGCCTGATCGTGTTTTTCATCCATGCGCGCAGGATAGCAGGGTGGCGATCACCGCCCCGCCGGCGCATGTTGGGTCACGATGATGCCGTCGCCTCCCGACTCCCGACTCCCGATTCACTTCACTCCGTCTTGTGCCGATACCCGCACAAGTCGCGAATCACGCAGTTCGGGCAATCGGGCTTGCGCGCCTTGCAGACGTAGCGGCCATGCAGGATCAGCCAGTGATGGGCATGCAGGCGGAATTCGGCTGGCACCGCCTTGAGCAGCTTGCGCTCGACGGCATCGACGGTCTTGCCCGGCGCCAGCCCGGTGCGATTGGCGACGCGGAAGATGTGGGTGTCGACGGCGATCGTCGGCTGCCCGAAGGCGACGTTGAGCACCACGTTGGCGGTCTTGCGGCCGACTCCCGGCAGCGCCTGCAATGCCTCGCGGTCGGCGGGCACCTCGCCGCCGTGGCGGGCGAGCAGGAGCGTGCAGGTGGCGATGATGTGGCGTGCCTTGGCGTTGAACAGGCCGATGCTGGAGATGTATCGCTTCAGCCCGTCCTCGCCGAGCGCGAGCATCGTTGCCGCGGTGTTGGCGACCGCGAACAGGCGCCGGGTGGCCTTGTTGACGCCGACGTCGGTGGCCTGCGCCGACAGCATCACCGCCACCAGCAACTCGAACGGGGAGGCGTACACCAGTTCGGTGCGTGGTTGCGGATCGAGCTCGCGCAGGCGGGCGAACAACTCGTGGCGGTCGGCAGGCTTCATGGATGCGTCGACTCGGGTCTGCGCGGCAACGGCAGCAGGCGATCGAGCGTCGGCGCCGCGGCGTTCATCAACAGTACCGATCCGGCCATCGCCAGCGCGCGGCGGCGCTCATCGTGCAGGGACAGCATCGCCAGCGCCGCCAGCACGCCGAGGCCGACACCGAATGCCCAGCGCGCGCGCGGCCACTGGCAGCCGCTGGCCGGGTCGGTGGCGATGAAAAAGACCAGCAGGCTGGCTCCCGGCAGCGCCGTGAGCAGGTGATCGTGCGTGGGCAGCGGTGCCAGCAGCAGCCACGTCGCTGCCGTCGCCGTGCCGCCGGCCAGCACGGCGACGGCGACCGGCCAGCGAATGCAGCGACCGATCGCCAGCGCGATGCCGGCCAGCGTGAAGGCGGCGGCGATGGCCGGCAGCAACGATGGCTCGACCGCATTCCGAGGAGCGTCGCCGAACGGCAGCGCGGCCAGCGCGCAGCCGACCATCGCCGGATGGAAAGCGCTGCCGCCATCGCGACCGCAGCGGCGGGCGAGCAGCCAGGCGACGCTGGCCGCCGCGCCGTGACTCCACCCAGGCAGCGCCGGCGGCAGCCAGCACAGCGCGATCGCCGTCAGCAACAGCGGTTGCCGATCGCGTTGCGGGTTTGCTTCGCGCCGGCGCCACAGCACGTCGAGCGCGAACAATGCGGCGTAGGTGATCAGTGCCGAGCCGGCAAAATCCGGCCCGAACGCCACCGCCTGCAAGGCGAACCCCGGCCCCAGCGCCAGCAGCATCCAGCCGCTGCGGGTGCGCAGCGACACTGCGCGGCGTGGCGGTCGCGGCGCGAATGCGCGCATGTGGGGCCTTGCCGTCAAGGCCCGCGCGAACGCGCGGCGCGGCGCGCGGCGGCGCGGGCGACCGCCGCCGCGACGGCATCGGCGCTGGCGGCGCTGGCGGCGATCTGCTCGCGTTGCTGCTCGCGCGCCTGCTCGCAGCGGCTGAGCCGTTCGACCCGGGCGCGATGACGCGCGCGCGCGGCCAGTGCAGTCGCCTGGCGCGCGCGGGCCTGTTCCAGCGCGCGCTTGCCGTCGCGGATGATCGCCAGCAGCGGGATCGTGCTTGCGCAGGCCAGGTCGCAATACCCGCATTCGCTGCAATCCAGCAGGCGATGCTCGCCGGCGGCGGCGAGCTGGCGCTCGCGCAGGTCGTGCAGCAGCTGTTGCGGCTGCAACTGCGCCGGGCAGACGATGGCGCACTCGCCGCAGCGGCTGCAGGGTGCGCTCGTGGCCATCGTTCAGTTGCCGACGAACACCGGCTTGCGCCGTTCGAGGAAGGCGCGCGTGCCCTCGCGCATGTCGTTGCTCGAGGTGCATACCGCGAACGCCTGCGTCTCGAATTCCAGGCCGGCATCGAGGCCGCATTCGCCGCCGACCTGCACCGCATCGAGGATGCCGCGCAGCGCCTGCGGTGCCGCGCTGGCCAATTGCGCGGCGAGCGCGAAGGTGTCGGCTTCGATTTGCGCGGCGGCAACGACGCGATTGACGATGCCCAGTTCGTACGCGCGCTGGGCGCCGATTGGCGTCCCGGTCAGGCACAGCTCCAGGGTCGCCCCGCGCCCGGCCAGCCGCAGCAGGCGCTGGGTGCCGCCGAAGCCGGGCAGCACGCCAAGGTTGATCTCCGGCTGCCCGAGCTTGGCGTTGTCGGCGGCGATGCGCAGGTGGCAGCTCATCGCCAGTTCCATGCCGCCGCCGAGCGCATAGCCCTGGATCATCGCGATCACCGGCTTGCCCAGCAATTCGATGCTGCGCATCATCCGCTGGCCATGGCGCGAGAAATCGCGCGCCTGGGTCGGGCTCAATGCCGCCAGCTCGGCGATGTCGGCACCGGCGACGAAGGCCTTCTCGCCGGCCCCGCGCAGCACCACCGCACGCACCGATGCGTCGTCGGCGATGGCGCGGAAGGCATCGCGCAGTTCGGTCAGCACGGCATGGTTGAGCGCATTGAGCTTGTCGGGGCGATTGATGGTGACGACGCGAACGCCGTCGCGATCTTCGATGAGCAGGTGCTGGAATTGGCTGTCGGTGGGCATGATCGCTCCGCTGGGATTCGCGCAGGGATGGCGCGCGGAACTTGCGCGCGCCGGCGTGGTCGAGTCGTGTGGCGCCTCGACGGAACGGCGGCTATCCTAGCCCGTCGCGGCCGCGATCGCGATGCCCGTCTCGCGGGCGCGAGACGGTGGCGCGGGCAATGCGGAGGGATTCGATGATCAAGCGCTGGAAGGGCGGGCGCTGGCTGGTGCTGCTGCTGGTCTGCGCGAGCGCAGCGGCCGGTGCCCAGCAGGCTTCGTCCGACAAGACCCGATTGAGCTACGCCCTGGGTTACGACTACGGCCGCACCTTGGCCGACAATCGCATCGACGTCGATCAGGCGACCTTGCTGCGGGCGATCCAGGACGGCATGGCACACCGCAAGCCCGCGGTGGCGCCGCAGCAGATCGACAGCGTGCTGTACTCGCTCAAGCAGGCGCTGTACGCGCGCGCCAAATTCGAATTCGACAAGGCGGCCGCCCGCAACAAGGCCGCCAGCGACGCCTTGCTGGCGAAAAACCGCATTCGCCAGGGTGTGAAGGTGTTGCCAGACGGCGTGCAATATCGCGTCATCGACGAGGGCAACGGCCCGACGCCGAAAGCCGATGGGCAGGCGCGCATCCTCTATCGCGTCTCGGTCGCCACCGGGCAGGAGTTCGTCAGCAGCTACACCACCGCCAACCCGCAGCCGACCACCATCGTCATCAACGAATCGCCGCTCGCCGGCGTGCGCCAGATCCTGCCGATGATGCGACAAGGCGCGCACTGGGAGGTGCTGCTGCCGCCCGAGCAGGCCTATGGCGCCAATCCCGGCTCGCCAGTCGGCCCCAATCAGGCGTTGTTGATGGATATCAAGATGGTCGAGGTGGTGAAGTAGGGCGGGAATCGGGAATCGGGAATCGGGAATCGGGAATCGTGGATCGTGAATCGTGGATCGTGAATCGTGAATCGTGAATCGTGAATCGCGAATCGCGAATCGCGAATCGTGAATCGTGAATCGTGAATCGTGAATCATGGATCGTGGATCGTGGATCGTGGATTGGATCTCTGAACTCCGAACTCCGAACTCCGAACTCGAAACTTCCATCACCCCGCTGCTCGCGGCATTGCTTATGCTGTCGGCATGGATTGGCAAAATCGCTCGCTTCCGTCGATGAATCCCGCAGGCATAACGACCGCGCGCGCCGTGCTCAGCCCGTGCACCGGCGTCTGTCGGCTCGATGCGCACGGTTATTGCGAAGGTTGCCGACGAACCGGCGACGAGATCGCATCATGGTTGCAATGGGACGACGCCACCCGCGGTCGCTACATGGATGACATCCTGCCGGAACGCATGGCGGCGCTGGAATCGAGGCGTGCCGACGAACTGGCGCGCATCGTTCGTGCCCTGCATCCGCTGGCATTGGCGCCGGTGGCGCCAGCGTGGAATCGCGCCGAACTCGAAGACCTGCTGCCCGAACCGGCGCGGATGACGTCGGCGGCGGTGCTGGTCGGACTGGTACCGCGTGGCGGCGACTGGCAGGTGCTGCTCACCTTGCGTACCGCCGACCTGCGCCAGCACGCCGGTCAGGTCAGCTTCCCCGGCGGCCGCATCGAGCCGACCGATGCCGATCCGATCGCTGCCGCGATCCGCGAGGCGCACGAGGAAATCGGTCTGGCGCCGGCCCATGTGCAGCCGCTGGGCTATCTCGACCCCTACGACACCATCAGCAGCTACCACGTGCTGCCGGTGGTGGCGCGGGTGTCGCCCGATTACTCGCTCACGCTCGATCCGCACGAAGTCGCCGATGCCTTCGAGGTGCCGTTGGCCTATTTGCTGGACTCGGCCAACATCCGCATCGTCGAGCGCGAGTACGCCGGCCGTCTGCGGCGTTACCATGAGTACCTGCATGGCCGGCACCACATCTGGGGTGCGACTGCGGCGATGCTGGTGAACCTGCGCCATCGGCTGGAGATCGGGCAATGAGCGACTGGGTGGTACTCGAACCGATGCACTGGACGACGCTGGTCTCGGCGGAGGAACTGATCGCCGCGCTCGGTCAGCCCGGCTTGGCGATCATCGACGCCCGCGCCACGCTGGCCGATCCGTTGCAAGGTGATCGCGATTACGCGGCCAGCCACATTCCCGGCGCGGTGCATGCCAATCTCGAGCGCGACCTGTCCGATCATTCGCGCAAGGGCCACGGCCGGCATCCGCTGCCGTCCGCGGATACGTTCTGCCGCTGGCTGGAGCTGTGGGGCATCACCCCCGAGCATCAGGTCGTCGTCTACGATGCCCGCGATGGCTCGATGGCGGCGGCGCGGGCATGGTTCATGTTGCGCCTGCTCGGCCATCGCCACGTCGCCGTGCTCGACGGTGGCTACGCACGTTGGCGCGATCTGCATCTGCCGGTCAGCAATACGCCGGCGACCCCGAACGCATCCACGTACGAAGCCGACTACGACGCCGCGCGCTTGGTCGAAGCCGATGGCTTGCGCGAACTGACGCGCCCCGGCGCGCCGCTGCTGCTGGACGCGCGCGCGCCCGAACGTTTTCGTGGCGAAGTCGAACCGATCGACCATGTCGCCGGGCATGTTCCAGGCGCGATCAATCACCCGAACGCCGGCAACCTGCGCGCCGATGGACGGTTTCTGCCGGCAGCCGAACTGGCGGCCGCATGGCGCGCCGTGATCGGCACGCGCGAGCCAGCGCAAGTCGTCGCCATGTGCGGCTCGGGCGTCACCGCCTGTCACAACCTGCTGGCGATGGAACACGCCGGGCTTGCCGGAGCGCGGTTGTATGCCGATTCGTGGAGCGGCTGGATCAGTAACCCGGCGAGGGCGGTGGAGCGTGGGTAGTCGGGGTTGTCGCGAACCATGGGTTCGCGCCCGCGAACGCTGGCGCACGGAGGTATGCTTTTCGAATGAAAGTTCACGACGTACTGCGAATGCTGCAAGCGGACGGCTGGTTTCTTGCGGCAACTCGTGGTAGTCATCGCCAGTACAAGCACCCATCAAAATCGGGCCGCGTCACTGTGCCGGGCAAGCCAAGCGATGACCTTGCTACTGGCACGCTCAACAGCATCCTGAAGCAGGCAGGCCTCAAAAGGTAGCTACCATGCGATACGCAATCGTCATTGAGCAGGCAGAGAGCAACTTCTCGGCGTATGTCCCGGACCTTCCAGGATGCATCGCTACAGGAGGCACGATTGAAGAGGCTGAGCAGCAGATTCGGGAAGCCATCGCCTTTCACCTGGAGGGTCTTCGCGCGGATGGCATCGCGGCTCCTCCCGCATCGAGCCACGTCGAGTACGTCGACATCGCCGCCTGAAAAATACGGAAGTCCTCTTGGCGCTGCTGGGGCGGTGCCATGGATTTTGCTCGGGATCGCCGGAGCTACTTCCTCAACTTCGCCACCAACGCCTTCAGCGTCTCCTGCGTGTCCGGCTCGTCCCAGGCATCGATGAAACCATCGAGGTGGATGTGGTTCTCCAGGGCGTCGATGACGTCGGCGCGCGCCAGTGCGCGGGTGCGCAGCATCGGCGAGGAGGGCAGGGCGAGCAGGGCGCTCAGCCAGCCGATCGCGGTCGGCAACACCTGCGGCAGGTCGGCCAGTTCGTCGATCATGCCGATGGCGAAGGCGCGGCGGGCGGGGATCATCGCGCCGGCGACCATCAGCCGCTCGGCGCGTCGCGGCCCGACCAGTCGCCGCAGCAGGTGCTGGATGCCGTCGGGCACGGCCAGCCCCACCTGCACTTCGTTGAGGCCGATGCGGAACGGCTTGGCCGGATCGGGCGAGCGCGCCATCACCCGGTAGTCGCAGCACAGCGCCAGCACGCAGCCGCCGGCGGGGGCGTGGCCGCCGATCGCGGCGACCACCGGCACCGGCGATTTCGCCAGCGCGCGACAGGCGGCGAAAAAATCTTCCCACGCGCCGCGCAGGCCAGCGGCATCGGCGCCGACCAGATGCAGCACGTCCATGCCGCCGGAAAACACGCCTTGCCCGCCGGACAGCACGATGCCGCGCGCTCCCTTTTTCGGTGCGTCTTCGACCGCTGCCCGCAACGCCTGCAACAGCGCCGGATTCAGCGCATTGACCGGCGGCCGCGCCAGGCGGATTTCGTGGATGGGGCCGTGCGCGTGCAGCTCGATCATGGGAGCAGTCCTGCGAGAAAAGTGTTTCGACGATAGCGCATCGGCGCATCGGTTAAAATGTCGCAATGAAAACGATCACGAAATTGATTTGTTCGGCTTGCCTGCTCGTGGCGATTCCGGTCGCGTGGGCGGCAACTCCGTCCGGCCACGCGATGGGCAAATCGGCGATGCCGATGCCGGCGGCGCAGGCGTCGGGCGCGCACGTGCTCGCGACGGTGCGCGTCGATGGCGCCTGGGTACGCGCCGCGCCACCGGGCACCGACATGCTGGCCGGCTACATGGTGATCCACAACATGGGCAAGACGCCGCTGCGGTTGGAGTCGGCCGAAAGCGAGGCGTTCGGCATGGCCGAGTTGCATCGCACGACGATCAAGAACGGCGTAAGCACGATGCAGCCGGCCGGCGCGCAGGTGATCGTCGCCGGCGGCGAACTGCGCATCGCGCCGGGTGGGTTGCACTGGATGCTGATGGCACCCAAGCGTGCACTGAAGATCGGCGATGCGGTCGGGTTCAGCCTGCACTTTGCCGGCGGCGGCGTGGCGAACGTGCGGGCGGTGGTCGCCACGCAGGCGCCGGGCGGGTAGCAGGGGCGGGCGGCCTCCTCCCGGCATCGTCCCTGCCTGGCGAACGATGCGGATGGTGCGGAATCAGAGTGCGATGGCGCAGGCGCGACGCACTGCGTCCGGCAACGGCGAAGACGCCGATGTGCGCTTGTCGAACCACACCATCACGACGTGCCCATCGGCGTAAACGGTGGTCGTATCCCTCGCCGAGACGATGCGATGGCCGAGGGTGAGGCTGGCGTTGCCGACGCGCTCGGCGAACAACGTGACGAGCACGTCTTCCGGCCACGCAATCGGACGTTTGAAGTTCACCAGCGCCTGCGCCACCACCGGGGCGACCTGCTCATCCATCCACGGGCCGTCCAGCGTCAGCAGCCAGCGCAGGCGCGCTTCTTCCAGATAGCGCAGATACATCGCGTTGTTGACGTGGTTGAAGGCGTCCAGGTCGCGCCAGCGCACCGCCAGTTCGGTGCGAAACAGCGGGCGTGCAGGCGAGGCGCTCATGTTCCGGTATTCCGTCGATGCGCGGGCTTGTCGGCAGCGCGCGGGCGTGGCTGCAAGTGCGGCGCGAGGAATCGCCCGGTGTGCGAGAGCGGATGCGCGGCGATCTGCTCGGGCGTGCCGGTGGCGACGATCGTTCCGCCGCGATGGCCACCCTCGGGGCCGAGATCGACGATCCAGTCGGCGGTCTTGATGACATCGAGGTTGTGTTCGATCACGACGATGGTGTTGCCTTCGTCGCGCAGGCGGTGCAGTACCGCCAGCAGGTGCTCGATGTCGTGGAAGTGCAGGCCGGTGGTCGGTTCGTCGAGCAAATAAAGCGTGCGTCCGGTGTCCCGGCGCGAGAGTTCGCGCGAGAGCTTCACCCGCTGCGCCTCGCCGCCGGAGAGCGTGGTCGCGCTCTGGCCGAGCTTGATGTAGCTCAGGCCGACATCGACCAGCGTCTCGAGTTTGCGTGCGATCGCCGGCACCGGCGCGAACAGGGCGAGCGCATCCTCGATGGTCATGTCCAGCACGTCGTGGATGCTGAAACCCTTGTAGCGAATGTCGAGCGTCTCGCGGTTGTAGCGTTTGCCCTTGCACACATCGCAGGGCACGTACACGTCGGGCAGGAAGTGCATCTCGACCTTGATCAGGCCATCGCCCTGGCAGGCCTCGCAGCGACCACCGCGGACATTGAACGAAAACCGCCCCGGCGAGTAGCCGCGCGCGCGCGCCTCGGGCACCTGCGCGTACAACTCGCGCAGCGGCGTGAACAGTCCGGTGTAGGTCGCCGGATTGGATCGCGGCGTGCGCCCGATCGGCGACTGGTCGATGTCGACGACCTTGTCGAACAAGTCCATGCCGATGCATTCGCGATATGGCGCGACCGTCTGCGAGGCACCGTTGAGCTCGTTGCTGGCCAGTGTCTGCAAGGTGTCGTTGATGAGCGTGGACTTGCCCGAACCCGACACGCCGGTGATGCAGGTGAACAGGCCTGCGGGGATCTCCAGATCGACGTTCTTGAGGTTGTTGCCACTCGCGCCGAGCAGCCGCAGCATCATCGTCGGATTGGGCTTGTGCCGCTGCGCCGGAATCTCGATCGCGCGTCGACCGGAGAGGAAATCACCGGTTGCCGATTCGGGTGCGGCGAGGATGTCGGCGAGCTGGCCCTGCGCGATCACGCGGCCGCCATGCACGCCGGCACCGGGGCCGATGTCGACGATGTGATCGGCCTGGCGGATCGCGTCTTCGTCATGCTCGACCACGATCACCGTGTTGCCCAGATCGCGCAACCGCACCAGCGTGCCGAGCAGGCGCTCGTTGTCGCGCTGGTGCAGGCCGATCGACGGTTCGTCGAGGACGTACATCACCCCGACCAGCCCGGCGCCGATCTGCGAGGCCAGGCGGATGCGCTGCGCCTCGCCGCCGGAGAGCGAATCGGCCTTGCGATCGAGGGTGAGGTAATCGAGGCCGACATCGACCAGAAAACGCAGGCGTTCGTGAATTTCCTTGACGATCTTGGCGGCGATCTCGCTGCGCCAGCCCGGCAAGGTCAGGCCAGCAAAAAACGCCAGCGATTCGTCGACCGGCAGCCGCGCCACGTCGGGCAGGTTGTGATCGCCGACGAAGACACTGCGCGCTTGCCGATTGAGGCGCGCACCGGCGCAATCGGGGCAGGGGCGGTCGCTGATGTATTTGGCCAGTTCTTCGCGCACCAGTTGTGATTCGGTTTCGCGGTAGCGGCGTTCGAGATTGGGCACGATGCCCTCGAACTTGTGCTTGCGCTGGCTGCGTCCGCCGGCTTCGGTGAGGTACGAAAAAGCGATGATTTCTTCGCCGCTGCCATGCAGCACGGCGTCGCGAACATTCTCGGGCAAGGCCTGCCACGGCGTGTCCACGTCGAAGCCGTAGTGTCGCGCCAGCGAGGCGATCAACTGGAAGTAATAGGCATTGCGCCGATCCCAGCCGCGCACGGCGCCGGCGGCGAGGCTCAGCTCGGGATGCCCGACCACCCGCGCCGGATCGAAGAATTGCGTCACGCCGAGGCCATCACAGGCGGGGCAGGCACCCGATGGCGAATTGAACGAGAACAGCCGCGGCTCCAGTTCGGGTAGCGCGTAGTCGCAGACCGGGCACGAGTAGCGGTTGGAGAACAGCACTTCGGCAGCGGCGGAATCATCCATGTCCACCACCGATGCCAGCCCGTCGCCGAGCTTGAGCGCGGTCTCCACGCTCTCGGCCAGCCGCTGCTTGAGATCCTCGCGCGGACGGAAGCGATCGACCACGGCGTCGATGCTGTGCTTGACCCGCAGCGCCAGCGCCGGCACGTGGTCGATTTCGTGGATCTGGCCATCGACGCGCACGCGCACGTAGCCTTGTGCACGCAACTGATCGATCACCTGCACGTGCTCGCCCTTGCGTTCGCGCACCACCGGCGCCAGCAGCATCCAGCGATGTTCCGGATTCAGCGCCAGCATCGCGTCGACCATCTGGCTCACCGTCTGCGCCTGCAACGGATGGCCGTGGTCCGGGCAGCGCGGCGTGCCGACGCGCGCGAACAGCAGGCGCAGATAATCGTGGATTTCGGTGATCGTGCCGACCGTGGAGCGCGGGTTGTGCGAGGTCGACTTCTGCTCGATCGAGATCGCCGGCGACAGCCCTTCGATGTGGTCGACGTCGGGCTTTTCCATCACCGACAGGAATTGCCGCGCATACGCCGACAGCGATTCGACGTAGCGGCGTTGTCCTTCCGCATAAATGGTGTCGAACGCCAGCGACGACTTGCCCGATCCCGACAGGCCGGTGATCACGATCAACCGATCGCGTGGCAGATCGAGATCGATGTTCTTCAGGTTGTGGGTGCGCGCACCGCGAATGCGGATGGTGTCCAGGCCGGCCATGCGGTTTCCTGCGCCGAATCGAATCGATCAGTCTAGCCCCGTCGCTCGTTCCGAGCCATTGCGACCGCCCATCGGCAGCAATGATCCGGCACGGGACACCGCAAATGTGCAGGCAAGGACACGTCGCCGACATCGCGACATGCAGGCAGCAGGTTCGGGTTGCTCAGGCAAAAAGGCGCCTGCTATACTTCTCGGGCTGGGCGGGGCCGATTCACTGGGCACCCGCCTTTTCCTCGCGGGTGCGATTGCCGGGGCTTGCGCTTCGGTCGGGGTGACGAAGTGTCATTGCAAGCGGTTGCGTCGGCCCGGGTGCTGCTTGGGGCCCAAGTGCTGACGACCGCGCTGGCGGTCGCCGTCACGTGGGTGGTCGCAGGCGCCGAGGCGGCGATGGCGGCGGCATTCGGTGGCCTGACGGCGATCCTGCCGGCGCTGTATTTCGCGCTCAAGGTCGCCGGTCTGGGGCCGGTTGCCGAAGGGCGGAAGGTGTTGTCGACCTTCTACCGGGCGGAGGTGGTGAAACTGGCGTTGACGGCACTGTTGTTCGTCCTCGGCGCAAAGTGGTTCGGCGCACATTTCGCGCCGCTGATGCTCACCTGCGTGGCCTGCCTGGCGATGAACTGGCTGGCGCTGGCGGTGGCGGCAAACAAGGGCTTGAACGGGCGGAATTCGAGACATGGCGGCTGAAGGCAACGCGGGTCCCAGCGAATACATCCTCCACCACCTGTCCAACCTCAAGTTGGATCTGCACACGTGGAAGATCGATCCGGAAGCCCAGGGCTTCTGGGTGCTGCATCTGGATTCGATGTTCTTCTCCGTGGTGCTGGCGGCGATCTTCATCGTGATGTTCCGCGCGGCGGTCGGCAAGGCCAGCGCCGGCGTTCCCGGCAAGTGGCAGAACTTCATCGAGATGTGCATCGAGTTCGTCGATGCCCAGGTCAAGGATGCCTACCACCACGGCGCCCGCTTCGTCGCGCCGATGGCGCTGCTCGTGGGCTTCTGGGTGTTCCTGATGAACTTCATGGACATGCTGCCGGTCGACCTGCTGCCCAAGGTCGCCAGCATGGTCGGCGTCGATCACCTGCGCACGGTGCCATCGACCGATCCCAACGTCGCCATTGGCATGTCGCTGACGGTGTTCCTGATCGCCTTCGGCTACAGCTTCGTCGCCAAAGGTTTCGGCGGCGTCGCCGGCGAATTCCTGTTCCATCCGTTCGGCAAGTGGATGTTGCCGGTCAATTTCATGCTCAAGACCGTCGAGGAGCTGGCCAAGCCGCTCAGCCTCGGTCTGCGACTGTTCGGCAACATGTACGCCGGCGAGATGATCTTCATCCTGCTCGCCACGTTCACGCTCAACTTCGTTCCGAGCGTCGGCGGTTCGGTCGGCATGCTGGTGCAGATCCTGCTCGCCACCGGCTGGACGATCTTCCACATCCTGATCATCTCGCTGCAGGCCTACATCTTCATGGTGCTGACCGTCGTCTACATGGCGATGGCCGCCGACCACCACTGATTCGTCGCTCGCAAATCGTTTCCCCGCGTTTCCCTTCCGTTGTTTTCATTCACCAAAAGGTAGCAAGGAGCAAAGATGGACATCACCGCAGCATTGGCATCCGTTGAAGGCCTGACCGCGCTCGCCGCGGCCCTCATGCTTGGCCTGGGCGGCATCGGCGCCGCGATCGGCATGGGCCTGATGGGCGGCAAGTTCCTCGAAGGCGCGTCGCGCCAGCCGGAGCTGGTTCCGATGCTGCAGGGCAAGATGTTCCTGCTGGTCGGCCTGATCGACGCGATCCCGATCATCGGCGTGGGCATCGCGATGTACCTGACCTTCGTCGATCCGTTCTCGGCCAAGGTCGTCGCGCACGCGACTGCCGCCGTCGCCCACTGATCCGTCCCGCTGTCGGCGTCGTCGCGAGGAAACCGTCGTGAACATCAACGCAACCTTGTTCGCCCAGATGATCGTGTTCGCGGTCCTGATCTGGGTGACCATGAAGTTCATCTGGCCGCCGCTGATGAAGGCGATGGATGAGCGCGCCCGGCGCATCGGCGAAGGCCTGGCTGCCGCCGACCGCAGTCGGTCCGAACTGGAAAAGGCGCAGGAGCAGGTCAATGCGGTCCTGCGCGAGGCGCGCACCAAGGCCAACGAGATCATCGATCAGGCCCACGCGCGCGCCAACCAGATCGTCGACGCCGCCAAGGCCGAGGCGGTCAGCGAAGGCCAGCGGCAGAAGGCGCTGGCGGTGGCCGAGATCGACGTCGAAGCCAACCGTGCCCGGGAAGCGCTGCGCAAGCAGATCTCGACGCTGGCGGTGGCGGGTGCCTCGCGTCTGATCAAGCGCGAAATTGATGCCAATGCCCACAAGGCGCTGCTCGACGAACTGGCGGCGGAACTGGGATGAGCAGCGCGCTGACCATCGCCCGTCCGTACGCACGCGCCGCGTTCGCGTTGGCGCGTGACAGCTCGATGCCGCTGTGGGCGATCCGGCTCGGCTTTGCCGCCCAGATCGCGGCCGATGCGCGCGTGCAGTCGTTGCTCGGCAATCCCGCCCTGGAAGCTGCCGACGCGGTCGCCCTGGTGGCGCCGCCGGGCCCGCCGGATGCGCACTTCGCGCAGTTCCTCGGTGTGCTGGCCGACAACGGCCGGCTGGCGCTGCTGCCCGACATTTACGCGATCTTCACCCAGCTGCGCGCCGAAGCCGAGCGCGTGGTGCGGGCGAAGGTGACGTCGGCGACGCCGCTCGACGAAGCCGAGCTCGGCAAGCTGCGCGTGGCGCTGGCCAAGCGGCTGGGCACGCAAGTCGAGGTGACCACGGCGGTCGATCCGGATTTGATCGGCGGCGCCGTCATCGATGCCGGCGACGTGGTGATCGATGGCTCGTTGCGCAACAAGCTGGCGCGCTTGCAGACGGCGTTGGCGGGCTGAAAGCCGTGAAAGGTGAATCGTGAATGGTGAATGGTGAAATCGACGAGCCGCCCGGCTTTTTCGATTCACGACTCACGATTCACGATTCACGAAACCAAAAAAATTGCGCGCCGCACGTTGCGACGCGCGCCCAAGGAACCGACGCAATGGCAACCATGCAGCTCAATCCCTCCGAAATCAGCGAACTGATCCGCAACCGCATCGAGAAGGTCAAGCTGGCCTCCGAGGCGCGCAACGAAGGCACGCTCACCTCGGTGTCCGACGGCATCGTGCGCGTGCACGGCCTGGCCGATGCGATGCAGGGCGAGATGATCGAGCTGCCGAACAACACCTTCGCGCTGGCGCTCAACCTCGAGCGCGATTCGGTCGGCGCGGTGGTGCTGGGCGATTACGAACACCTGCGCGAGGGCGACACCGCGCGCACCACCGGCCGCATCCTCGAAGTGCCGATCGGCCCCGAGTTGCTCGGTCGCGTGGTCAATGCGCTGGGCGAGCCGATCGACGGCAAGGGCCCGATCAACGCCAAGCTGTCCGACAAGATCGAGAAGGTCGCGCCGGGCGTGATCTGGCGCAAGTCGGTGGCGCAGCCGGTGCAGACCGGCTACAAGTCGGTCGACTCGATGATCCCGGTCGGTCGCGGCCAGCGCGAGCTGATCATCGGCGACCGCCAGACCGGCAAGACCGCGATGGCGATCGACACCATCATCAACCAGAAGGGCAAGGACCTGAAGTGCATCTACGTCGCGATCGGCCAGAAGGCCAGCTCGATCGCCAACGTGGTGCGCAAGCTGGAAGAGAACGACGCGATGGCGCACACCATCGTGGTCGCCGCCTCGGCCGCCGAGTCCGCCGCCATGCAGTACGTCGCCGCCTACTCGGGCTGCACGATGGGCGAGTATTTCCGCGATCGCGGTGAAGACGCGCTGATCATCTACGACGATCTGTCCAAGCAGGCCGTTGCCTATCGCCAGATTTCGCTGCTGCTGCGCCGCCCGCCGGGCCGCGAAGCCTACCCGGGCGACGTGTTCTACCTGCACTCGCGCCTGCTCGAGCGCGCCGCGCGCGTCAACGAGGCCTACGTCGAGAAGTTCACCAACGGCGAAGTGACCGGCAAGACCGGCTCGCTGACCGCGCTGCCGGTGATCGAAACCCAGGCCGGCGACGTTTCTGCATTCGTGCCGACCAACGTGATCTCGATCACCGACGGCCAGATCTTCCTCGAGACGGACCTGTTCAACGCCGGCATCCGCCCGGCGGTGAACGCCGGCATCTCGGTGTCGCGCGTCGGTGGCGCGGCGCAGACCAAGATCATGAAGAAGCTGTCGGGCGGCATCCGCATCGCGCTCGCGCAGTATCGCGAGCTCGCGGCCTTCGCGCAGTTCGCCTCCGACCTCGACGAGGCCACCCGCAAGCAGCTCGAGCGCGGCCAACGCGTCACCGAATTGATGAAGCAAAAGCAGTACCAGCCGATGTCGGTGGCGCAGATGTCGCTGTCGATCTACGCGGTCGACAAGGGCTACATGGACGACGTGGCGATGAACAAGATCCTCTCGTTCGAAGCCGGCCTGCATGCGCATTTCGCCAACACCCAGGGTGCGCTGATGGATCGCATCAACGCCAGCGGCGACTGGAACGACGACATCGAAGGCGCCTTCAAGAAGGGCATCGGCGAGTTCAAGGCGACCGGTTCGTTCTGACGAACCGGTGTGGGTCGTGAATGGTGAATGGTGAATCGTTAGAGCAGCGAATGGCGAATTGAGAGTCCTCTGGAAAGCCGGCTTTGGCTTTTCACGATTCACAGCCAAGCGAGCGGAGCGAGTAATGGCAGGCGGCAGAGAAATCAAAACCAAGATCAAGAGCGTGCAGAACACCCGCAAGGTGACGCGCGCGCTGGAAATGGTCTCGGCTTCCAAGATCCGCAAGGCGCAGGAGCGGATGAAATCCTCGCGTCCGTATGCGCGGCTGATGAAGCAGATGATCGCGCACATCTCGCAGGCCAACGCCGAGTACAAGCATCCGTTCATGCTTGCGCACAAGCAGGTCAAGCGCGTCGGTTACGTGGTGATCTCGACCGATCGCGGCCTGGCCGGTGCGCTCAACTCGGGGTTGTTCCGCAAGATCGTCGCCGACATGCGCGCCTGGCAGGACAAAGGCGCCGAGATCGACGTGGTGTGCATCGGCCAGAAGGCGACGGCATTCTTCCGCCGGGTCAAGGTGAACATGGTCGGTTCGGTGACGCATCTGGGCGAGAAGCCGCACATCGAGCAATTGATCGGCGTCATCAAGGTGATGCTCGACGGTTACGCCAATGGCGGCATCGACCACGTCGCGCTGTGCTACAACGATTTCGTCAACACCATGACCCAGCAGGCGACGGTCGAGCAACTGCTGCCGCTGCCGGCCGACGAGTCCTTCAAGGGCCGTCACGACTGGGACTACATCTACGAGCCCGAGCCCAACGTCGTGCTCGATCAGGTGATGACGCGCTACATCGAGTCGCTGGTGTATCAGGCCGTACTGGAAAACATCGCCTCCGAGCACGCCGCGCGCATGGTCGCGATGAAGGCCGCCTCGGACAACGCGACCAAGCTGATCGGTACGCTGAATCTGATCTACAACAAGGCCCGTCAGGCCGCGATCACGCAGGAAATCAGCGAGATCGTCGGCGGCGCCGCCGCCGTTTGAGTTTCAGAGAACAGATGACAGAAGACAGACGACAGAAGCGTTTTCAGTCATCGGTCGTCAGTCGTCGGGTCGCGAACATCTCAACAATTTCACACACCAAGGAGGAATGACTCGAGCACAGCATCACGGAGCCGGAACTGGTTACTGAATACTGACCACCCTTCTGTCTTCTGTCCTCTGTCCTCTGTCATCTGATTATGAGCCAAGGCAAAGTCGTCCAAATCATCGGCGCCGTCGTCGACGTCGAATTTCCGCGCGCGGAAGTGCCCAAGGTCTATGACGCGCTGAGCGTCGAGGGCACCGAGGTCACCCTTGAAGTGCAACAGCAGCTCGGTGACGGCGTGGTGCGCACGATCGCGCTCGGCTCGACCGACGGCCTGCGCCGCAACCTGGTCGCCACCAATTCGGGCCGCGCGATTTCGGTCCCGGTCGGCACCGGCACCCTCGGCCGGATCATGGACGTGCTCGGCCGCCCGATCGACGAGGTCGGCCCGATCGACGCTTCCGACCACTGGGAAATCCATCGCGCCGCGCCCGAGTACGCGGAGCAGGCGGCGACCAATGACCTGCTCGAAACCGGCATCAAGGTCATCGACCTGATGTGCCCGTTCGCCAAGGGCGGCAAGGTCGGCCTGTTCGGCGGCGCCGGCGTGGGCAAGACGGTGAACATGCTCGAGCTGATCAACAACATCGCCACCCAGCACTCGGGCCTGTCGGTGTTCGCCGGCGTCGGCGAGCGCACCCGCGAGGGCAACGACTTCTATCACGAGATGATGGAAGCCGGCGTCGTCAAGATCGACAACCTCAAGGAATCGAAGGTGGCGATGGTGTACGGCCAGATGAACGAGCCGCCGGGCAACCGCCTGCGCGTCGCGCTCACCGGCCTGACCATGGCCGAATACTTCCGCGACGAGAAAGACGAGACCGGCAAGGGCCGCGACGTGCTGTTCTTCGTCGACAACATCTATCGCTACACCCTGGCCGGCACCGAGGTGTCCGCGCTGCTCGGCCGCATGCCATCGGCGGTGGGCTACCAGCCGACCCTGGCCGAGGAAATGGGCGTGCTGCAAGAGCGCATCACCTCGACCAAGACCGGTTCGATCACCTCGATCCAGGCCGTGTACGTGCCCGCCGACGATCTCACCGATCCGTCGCCGGCAACGACGTTCGCGCATCTGGACGCCACCGTCGTGCTCTCGCGCAACATCGCTGCGCTGGGCATCTACCCGGCGGTCGATCCGCTCGACTCCACCAGCCGCCAGCTCGACCCGAACGTGATCGGCAACGAGCACTACGACACCGCCCGCCGCGTGCAGGCCACCTTGCAGCGTTACAAGGAGCTCAAGGACATCATCGCCATCCTCGGCATGGACGAGCTGTCCGAAGAGGACAAGCAGGCCGTGTTCCGCGCCCGCAAGTGCGAGCGTTTCTTCAGCCAGCCGTTCCATGTCGCCGAAGTGTTCACCGGCTCGCCGGGCAAGTACGTGTCGCTGAAAGACACCATCCGCGGCTTCAAGATGATCGTCGACGGCGAATGCGATGCGCTGCCCGAGCAGGCCTTCTACATGGTCGGCAGCATCGAGGAAGCGCAGGAAAAGGCGAAGAAGCTGGCCGAGAAGCAGTGAATCGTGAATCGTGAATTGTGAATTGTGAATTGTGAATTGTGAATCGTGAATTGATTGAGCGGTGTGTCGTGATGATCGGTTGACCGGAAGCAGGCGGAAGCCTGCTTCGGCTTCTCTCCATTCACGATTCACGTCTCACGATTCCCGTCTTGCGAGCAAAGCGAGAAAGACATGGCAGCCACCATCCAATGCGACATCGTCAGTGCCGAGGAAGCCATCTTCAATGGCACGGTGACGATGGTCATCGCCTCCGGCGAAATGGGCGAACTCGGCATCGCGCCGCGGCATGCGCCGCTCATCACCCGGCTCAAGCCGGGGCAGGTGCGGGTGATCCTCGAAGACGGCGCCGAGCAGGGGTTCTATGTATCCGGCGGCATCCTCGAGGTGCAGCCGCAGGTCGTCACCGTGCTGGCCGATACGGCCATCCGCGCGGCTGACCTCGACGAGGCGGCTGCGCGCAGGGCCAAGGAAGAGGCCGAGCGCGCGCTGGCGAACAAGGGCGACGCGATGGAACTGGCCGCCGCGCAGCGCCACCTCGTCGAAGCCACCGCGCAGCTGCAGGCGCTCGAACGCCTGCGCAAAAACATGAAGCACTGATTATTCGCGGCGCATCCGCGCTGCGATCAGAGAGAAAAAACGCCGGCGAAAGCCGGCGTTTTGTTTTTTTGGGTCTTCGTGAACTCGTGTGGG
>JAFEFT010000034.1:10504-41087 GCA_018240435.1 Pseudomonadota bacterium | reverse complement strand
AGGGAAGGTCTGAACAAGTCTTGTCATCCCTGCGAAGGCAGGGATCCAGTGACTCTATGTTGTTGAAATAAAAGACACTGGATTCCCGCTTGACCAGCTTCGCTGTTGAGAGCCGCGGGAATGACGATCAAAAACGAAGTTGTTCAGACCTTCCCTGGCATCAGCCACCATCGGAGCGGCGGCCCAACCCCTCACTCCCCCGCCACCGCATCATCGGCAAATCGCGCACCACGGCCGTCACCCGGCCTCGCGCCGCCGAAAGGGTGCCGCAGGCGCGTGAAGAACCGCAGCGCACGCTCGCGCCGCCCGGTCAGCCAGAAGTACCACAGGCACATCCCGACGTAGACGAGCACCAGCACCGACAGCGGCACATGCAGCAGCAGGGCGATACTCGCCGCCAACCCGAGGGCGAGGTTCAGCGCCATCAACGTCCACACCAGCCGCGCCGGCGCGAAGCCGGCTTCCAGCATCAGGTGATGCATGTGGTTGCGGTCGGCATGGAACGGCGATTGCCGATTGCGCAGCCGGTGCCCGATCAGCACCACGCAATCCAGCAGCGGCGTCGCCACCAGCCACGGCGCCAAAATCGGCGTCACCGGATGGGCGTCGTTCTGGGTGAGCCGCAGCGAGGTCCAGGCGATGGTGAAACCCAGCAGCGCACTGCCGGCGTTGCCCATGAACACCCGCGCCCGGCCCTGCCACGGAAAGCGCATGTTCAACAGCCAGAAACCCAGCACCGCGCCAGCGAAAACCGCCATCTTCAGCGCCAGCGCCACATTGCCCGAATACACCGCCGCGGCGCCGAACATGCACAGCGTCGCCAGCACGATGCCGCCGGCCAGGCCATCCACGCCATCACTCATGTTGATGGCGTTGATCACACCCACGGTGGCGAACATGGTGAACGGCAACTGCCACGCGCCCAGACCCGTCGTCGCCAGCCCGAACAGATTGCCCACATGCGCCGCCGCCACCCCGCTTTGGTACACCAGCCACACCGCGAAGCACTGCGCCGCCACCCGCAACCACCAGCGCAGGTCATGGCGATCGTCGAGCATGCCGACAGCCACCAGCAGCGCGCCGGCGGCAAGGAAGCTCAGATCGATCTTGTTCCACGCCACGCCCCGCAACGCCAGCCCCACCGCCATCGCCAGCCCCACCGCCATCGCCAGCAGCATCGCCAGCCCGCCGGTGGTGGGCGTGGAAATTTCGTGATCCTTGCGCCCCGCCGGGTGATCGAGCCAGCCCCGGCGCAGCGCCACCGGGCGGAGCAGCCAGATCAGGGCGAAGGCCACCACGGCCGCAGCCAAGCCTGCCACGGCCGCCGGGGCGGTCGATGGCGAGGCAACGGTGAGACTGGCAACCACGGCAGACCAGCTTTGCACGAGAAACCTCACCCCGGGGAACGCCTATCCTACCCAATCCAGTGGGCGTTGGCAGGCTGCGGCCGAACTTGCCTGCCGCATTGCAGGGATCATCACCCTGGCGGAGACCTTGCAATATCGACGGCATCAAAGCACCGCCGCGTCTGCTGCCGCGGGCCATCACGCGCTTCAGGCTTCCCGAATGAGGGCGGCACAGAACGCAGCCGGCACAAGAATGCGTGCGCGACCGATGCTGCCTTGCTCCAGCAAGCCCGAACGGCGGTCGCCCGTCACCAGATAGTCCGCCTCGCCTGCCAATGCCATGGCCAGCAGGAAACCGTCATCCTCATCCCTGGCCACGGCCCCGTCCGGCAGCGCTGGCAGCCGCTCCAGCACGACCGCCCGCTGCAGGTTGTGCACAAGCGTGCCGACCCGGTGCGCAGGCAGGATGGCTCTCAATTTCGGGTATCGGCTCGCGCGCCGCAATTCATCCAGCTGCGCCTGCGAAGTCACCACCTCGAACTTCCCGGAGCGCCACGCACGGTAGATCGCATCCGGTGATCCCTGTGGGGAAATCAGTGCTGCCAGCAGCACATTCGTATCCAGCACCACCCGCATCAGTGTTCACGCGCCCACTGCACGGCTTCGTCTACCAGCGCCTCCACTTCTGCGCCACTCAAACCGGCCGCGGCGGCCTTGGCCTGCGCCGCTGCCTGCTCGAACAGGTAAGCGCGAACCGCTTCCTCGATGAAGCGCGAAAGATCGCCCTTGCGCCCGCCCCCCTGGGCTGCGATGAACATGCGCACGGATTGATCCATTTCGGGCGAAACGGCAATGTTCCAGCGGATTGTGGACATCGTTGTGGCGTCGAATTATCGGTGTATATGCGCTTATACTCCGACCACATCCGATTGTCGAGGTACTTCCCGGTTTTCTTGTGCTGGAATTCCGGGATCCCTTGGTTGAACAAGTCCACCAGCTTACTTTCGTCGCTCCGGATAACCCAGCGCCTGACAAAAATCCCCCTGATGCAGGCGGTGCCATGTGCCATCGTCAGCGCGGACACGGGGCCCTGGCCGTTGGTGTATTCCAGCAGCGCGCCGCGTTGGGCCTCGTCGTCCAGCACGATGGCATTGAGCCACCCGTTGGCGGCGGCGCCCGCGATGGGCTGGACGAAGCGGACGCCGGTGCCTTCGAAGAAGGCGGCATGGCGCCGACCGGGCCATTTCGGCCTCAATCGGAAGCATGTCCTCCAGCTGCGCCATCTGCGCGCCACGTCGCGGTTGGGCAGCCGGTAGTCGTAGCCCACCTCGTCGTGCACGAACTCGTACGGATGCGGGATCTTGGAGGGGTGGTCAGGTGCCGGGTGCGTTTGGCCAGCGCTTCATCATTCGTGATGTTCATGCCGCCGCGGGTGGTGGTGACCTCGTTGCCGTTGCAGCGCAGCGTGGCCAGCTTGCCGAATATGTCGGAGTGGTGATCACGGACATTGCTGCCAAGCGACTCGGCTGCGTCCTCCACCACCAGGATGCCGTATTCATCGCAGGTCATGGCGATCGTCGAGCATGCCGACAGCCACCAGCAGCGCACCGGCGGCGAGGAAGCTCAGATCGATCTTGTTCCACGTCGCGCCCGCCAACGCCAGCCCCACCGCATCGCCAGCAGCGTCGCCAGCCCGCCGGTGGTGGGCGCGGAAATTTCGTGATCCTTGCGCCCCGCCGGGCGATCGAGCCAGCCCCGGCGCCGCGCCACCGGGCGGCGCAGTCAGATCAGGGCGAAGGCCACCACGGCCGCAGCCAAGCCTGCCAAGGCCGCCGGGGCGGTCGATGGGGTGACAACTGCCAGATGCGAAACCATCGTTGACCCACTCTGCACGAACGCCTCATCACCTTGAAGGGATTCATCCTATCTGAATCAGAGATCGCTCGGGGAAACCCGACAGCGAGCCGGCTCATCCTTGCGTCCGCAACCTGCCTCGCACAGCACATCCTCATACACGCCCAAAGTCTGCTCGATAATAGCCTGTGCCTCAAACAACGCCAGTGCTTTCGCGCGCGCCTTTGCGCCAAGCATCATGCGCAACGCGTCGTCGTGGCACAAGCGTCTCACGGCGGTAGCGATAGCCATCGAATCTCTCGGCGGCACCAATAGACCGTCGACTTCGTGAGTCACCACGTCGCGGCAACCGGGCGCATCGGTCGTTACCAACGCAAGCCCCGTTGCCGCGGCTTCGGCCAACGAAAGCGGCACGCCCTCACCGTAGGCGCTGGGAAGCACGAAAACGTCTACCGTGCGCAGCAGTGCAGGCATATCCTCCACATGACCCAGCCACTCGATCACGCCTTCGTCTTGCCAAGCGCGCATCTGCGCGCTTGGTATCGCGTCCGGATTGCCGGCATCCGGCATTCCGGCGACTAGGAAACGTATATCGCCATCTTCCGGACGAAGTATGCGAGCCGCTTCGACAAACTCGCCAATGCCCTTGCCCCACAGCAATCGCGACGCCAGCAGCACGCGATTGGCTCCGCCACGAGAGTTCGCATCGGCCGGGCGGAATCGCGTGCAGTCGACGCCAGTGCCAGGGATCACGCGGACGCCGCCAGCCTCCGTGAGGCCGTAGCACCTGAACAGCGCCACGTCATCCGGGTTCTGGAGGATCAGACGAAAGGCGCGCCCACCCAGCGCCCATCGCATGATCAATCCGACAACCGGTCGCAAGCCGCGCGCCAGCCAACGGTCGCTGGAGAAAACGAAACCAAGACCCTCGATCGAAGCCACGCGCGCAGGCACCCGCGCAACCTTGCCCGCCAGCGCGGAATAGATCGCGCATTTGATTGTGAACCCGTGTACCAGTGCAGGGCGAGTCCGCCGAAGCACGTTCACCAATCGAAACAGCAGCAGTACTTCCCGAAGTGGATTGAGGCTGCGGCGTTCCATCCGCAACGGCTGCCAGCGCAACCCCACCGCAGAAAGATGTTCGCCGTAGGGGCCGGGCGGCGACACCAACAGGACATCGTATCCGAGCTGCCGCAAGGCCAGCGCCAACGATCTACGGAAGTTGTAGAGGTACCAGTCAGAATTGGCGAACAGCAAGATTGCCGGCAATGGCCCTCGACTGTGATCAGCCATGGCCACGCCCATGCAGCACAACCAACCGAAGGGCCACGACAGTTGCACCACTATTGCTTCGGAGTATTGTCATTGGTTCATGCTGCGGTCGTTGTAGCAAGACCGCCACCTTCCGCCCGACGCTCGGCGCTCTCGCGAATTGATACAATGGCCCTGCCAAGCCACCGCTGCCCTGCAGGTACGCCATCGATGTTGGTACAAAAAATCGCGATCACGATGTTGGCTGTAATCGCAGTCGCCGGGTCTCACCCTGCCAATGCCGCGCAGACAGCGCGAGATGAAGTACCCAACACATCCTGCCAGGGCGCGGTGCATACGGAAGCAATCGACTTGTGGGAAAGCCGGTTGCGCCACTATTTTACGGCGCAAATCAAGGAAGGATTGAACCGCGACGGCGACGTCTATGTTCTCTACAACACTCAAGAAGAGCTGCAATCCTTCGTCGAGATGACGCGGCGGTGCAGGGACACCAAACAAATCGAGGAACTGGTTGATCTGCTGGCTCTTTCGTTCGATTCGCGCCGGCCACTACCCGGCGATTCAACGGCACTGGCGTGGGTATGTACCGGCGGCAACACCTGCACCTCCGTCAATCAACTGCTTGGCAAGGAAGTACCGCTTTGCAGCGCACAATTTCTCGGACTTCTGGGCGCACTGGCGACAACCATCGTCGAAACCATTCCCGCCAAGCAGCGCACTGCCGCCGAGAACGCGTTCGTCGCCAGCACCGCCTCGGCATTGGCAACGCACCTGGATCGCTGGCTTTCGACGCCCTACGCCGGGTCGGTCCTCTACCGCCTGCGGATCAATCCAACCGTTGTCGTTTCAGGCTCGTCGATCTACTTCTTCACCGACCGCGATTTATGGTACATGACCGGGCTATCCGATCTGGCTGAGCTGCAGCGTGCTGGTGCACCGCTCGACCAAGCAGGCAAGGCGGCTTTTACATCGCTAACCGGCAAGGCCGCGACGATCGCCAGCATGTTCGACCTGTTTTTGGCCCGCACCAGCTTGTTTTCAGGCCCGCATGGCCAGCGTGCGGAGATCGACCGCGGCTACTGGAGTAAGTACGCCGACTTCAAATACGCCCTCTACACCGGAGCGGCTAGCCCAGTGCTCTGCCAGAAAGGCGCGACCGGTGCGATGCAAAAAACATACCGCGTGCAGGCCCTGGACTCCTACATCGACCCAGGCATGGGTTGGGACATCAGCCATGCGCGCCGACTGGTACCGGCATTGGATACCTTCATCCGCAATCGGCAAACGCTGAAAGCGGCATTCGGATACGACAATCCGGACTTCGACCCCGTCGCACTTCAACGCGCCTTCGCCAATCAGATCGCAGCGAAGATATGGAACCAGGATTTACCGCACCCGCTGTTCAGCAATTTCTGGGACGGCAATAACGGCTGGTACCGCGCCGGATACGAAAACGGCACCGGCGGTTGCCGGCCCGGGGAAGCACCTTACAGCCTCGGATGGTCGTTCCCGACCGGCGGCTATCTGCAATGGGGCGATGTCAACGGCACGATTCGATCTCTTGGAATGGGAATATACAAGTTGATCCATGCGACCGACTCGGCTTCAATGACGTTCATAGCCATGCGCTATCCACAAATGCGTATGACCATCCGCGCCAAGGACTCCGCTGTGACGACGCAGGAAATCTGGTCGCTCTCGTTCCTGGTCGACCTTGTGGGCTTCCAATCCAACGGCTGACACGAGAAATCGTACGTCGTTGTCAGCAATCACGTCACCCGCAATGCCGACGATCGCCAATTGCATGCCGCAGCGCAACCATGTGGACCCGCCTGGAAGCAGCCTCCATAACAGCGTCAACACCAGCATCAATCCCGCTGCACAAATGCAGCGGCAAAATTGCTAAATTTTTCGCGCATCAAGAGTTCATTTCAGAAAGTTCAGTTGGCAACATAGGCAGCCCTTTGAATATCCGATAGGCAATTTTTGAACTCGGAAAGATCACGACCCAAGCCGTCACAAAAATGCAAATCAAGTACAACCTCAGGCTCGAATGACACACATACCATTCCTCAAGCAACCCTTTGTATGGTGCAATAACATCATCATAAAACCGCAGGGAATCGTCCTGATGGCTGAGCAGCGCTTCTTCTCCGCGAAATACAATCGAACCGACGCCAGACAGTCCGGGGCGAACTTTGACGATTTCGATCTGCGAACGCAACGGAAAAGCGTCAAAGCAGCGCCGGGTTTGCGGCCTTGGCCCTATTACGCTCATGTCTCCCCTGAAGATGTTCAGTAACTGCGGTAACTCATTGATCTTTGTTTTTCGCAGGAATCTTCCGAACGGCAATACCCGCGGGTCATCCTTTATCGTCACGGTACCCGCGCCTATGCCAGGGCTCGCTTTCAGCATGGTGGCAAACTTGTACAGCCCAAACATTTCGCCACCAAAGCCAACTCGTTGTTGAATGAAAAATATTTCACCTTCGCCGGTGAAACGCAAAACAAACATTACAACCAGCATAAGCGGCGAAAGCACAAGCAATGCCAGCCCTGATAGCAAAATGTCCAGGAGTCGTTGCATGCCCTACATCCGCCCATCCAGATATTTTCCGGTTTCCTTGTGCTGGAATTCCGGAATCATGTAACTGAACAACTCCACCAGATCGGGCTTACCCCAGATCGGTTGGCTGCGCAGCCGCTCGATCGTGCCGAGGAAGTGACCAAGCTTCTCTGTGTCGTATTCCGGCGCGCTCTTGATCACGCCGATGCTATCAAAGCGCTGCATGTCTAGGGTTTCCCTGCCGGTGTAGAACTCCTCGAAGTCCTTCTCGCCCGTCGTGTCACTGGCGAAGAAGTACACCGGCCAGCGCTTGGTGGCGATCAGCTCGGTGGCACGTTCGCGCGCCTCGTCTTCGCTGGCGCATTCGAACGGCTCGAAGCCGAGCGACTGCAAGTAGCGTACGGCGATATCCGAGAACCGAGTCAGATCCAACTGTTCGCTGAGCTTGGGGAAGAAGATATCACGGTTATCACCCAACAGGCAGGAGCTCAGGCACAGCTCGCCGGATTCCTGCGGGGTAACGAAATAGCGGCGCACGTCGTTCGGCGCCGAAATCGGCTGGCGCTTGGCAAAACGCTGGTTGAAGCCGTGCAACAGCGAGCCATCGGAGAACGCGACGTTGGCAAAGCGCGCGGTGGAAATCGGCAAGGTCTCGCTGGCACGCATCAGGAACATCTCCATGATGCGCTTGCTCGCTCCCATCATGTTGACAGGGTTGGCAGCCTTGTCGGTGGACACGCAGAAATACTTGCGCGCCCCACCCGTCCGCGCTTGGGCAATCGTCGAGATGGTGTTGAGCACGTTCACGTCGATCATGCGCATCAGGGTGAACGGATCCTTCTCGCTGCGCACGTGCTTGAGCGCGGACAGATTCAGAACGTAGTCGTAGCCCCGTTCGGCCGCCATCAAGGCTGAAAACTCGCGACTTCCGCAATCGATCGCGAACGTGCGGAAGTCCCCGTCGATGTAGCCAAGCGTACTGCGGATGTCGCGCACCAGCTCGACCATGTTGTTTTCGCTGATGTCCACCACATGCAACGCGCGTGGTTTGCGCTTGAAAATCTCGCAGGTAACCGCTTGACCGATCGAGCCGGCACCGCCGATCACCAGAAAGCGGCCACCGCGCACCAGCGCGGACAGCTCCGCTTCGTGACGCTGGATATCAGAATCGAACAACGGCCAGCTCCGCCCGATCAACTGAAGAACATTCATGCGATCAAGACACTTTTTCCAGCGCGTTACGCAACGAACTCACGACCACCCGAACGTCCGCCTCCGTCATGTCAGGATACAGCGGCAGGGTCAATTCTCTGCGCGCGACCTCATCCGCGATCGGAGTCGATCCCAACTCCATTCCAGAATACGCGCTGAAATGATGAATCGCCGGATAATGGATACTCGACTGGATACCTTCGTTTTTGAGGGACTCCACGATTTTGAGCCGCTCAATTCCCTCGGCGAGCAGGATCGGAAAAATGTGGCTGGAACACACGCGATCCTCACGATCCGGGAACGGCAGCGAAACGCGCGCCAGTCCGCCAAGCTCGCGTCGGTAGGCATCGACGATCCGCTTGCGCGCGGCGTTTGCGCCATCCAGCTTGGCTAACTGGACAAGCCCCAAGGCTGCGCGCATCTCGTCGATCCGATAGTTCAGACCAGGCCGGACGACATCATACGAAACTGCGCGCCCTTTGTGCCTATCCAGAGTCAATGTCGTCATCCCGTGCGAACGCAGGTACCGCAAGGCACGATCCAACTCATCCGAACGGGTGGTGACCATTCCGCCTTCGCCGACGGAGAGATTCTTGTTGGTGAAAAAGCTCCAGCAACCGATGTCACCGAAGGTTCCCACGCAGCGTCCCTTGTAACGGGCACCGGGCGCATGCGCACAATCCTCGATCAGTTTGAGATCGTGGCGCGCACACAGCGCGACGATCGCGTCCATGTCGCACGGAACCCCAGCGTAATGGACGATCATCACCGCCTTTGTCTTGGCGGTGATCTTGCGTTCGATGTCTGCTGGGTCCATGTTCCAGTCTTCAAACGACGTGCAATCCGCCATCACCGGCTTCGCGCCGACCAGCATAACGGCGTTGATGTCGGCGACGAACGTTTGCGCAGGAACGATGACTTCATCACCCACACCGATTTCGAGCACCAGCAGCGCGAGGTGCAAGGCGGCGGTACCGTTAGCGACTGCCGCGGCCTTCGTGTTTTCGCCAAGATAGGTGGCAAACTCACGTTCGAACTCCACGGTACGTTCGCCCATCGTCAGCCATCCACTTCGGATGACATCCGCCACGGCGTCGGCTTCCCGTTGGTCGTAATTGAGCTTGAAGAGTTGCACTTTCCAGTTCATTGATCCTTTCCTATCCAGCAAAGCACATGAGTTCGCAATAAGGGCAGAACGTTGAACCACGAGTAGAGGCCAGGATGCACCTTGCAAACGACGCGACTGATGGGTGGTGCCAAGGTGACGCGACGGGTATGGATGCGGCCTTCCGGAAACAGAAACTGAATTCGCTTCACCGGCACGCCACGCACATCCGGATTTCTCGGGTTGTCAAAAACGAAGTCATACCAGAGCACGCCCCCCCCCGGGCGCACCCAACGCCACATGCATGAGGCAAGCTTTTGCTGAAACGCGTCGTCCAGCAATGACGTAAATACCGTCGATTGATAGACGATATCGAATGTTGCATCAGCAATTTGCATTTCCGTTGCATCACCCTCGTGCAGTGTGATCGCTTCAGGCAAGAATCTGCGCGCCATCGCAACCCGTTCTGGCAACAGCTCATTGGCAACGATATTTTCCGGAGCAACGCCCATCCTGAGCAGCTCAAGCAAATTGCCGCCACCACCGCATCCGACCTCCAATACACATAGCTCGTCGAGAGGCACGCGGGCGTGTTTGCAAAGAAGCCACCTCAAGGTACGTTGTCGCTCTTGTACAGCAGCAAGAACGGCGGCGTCACCCATGCTGTAACGGCCGCCAACGCCAGCGGCGCGTCTACGCGCGTACCTCGCTGCAACGTTCTCGGATTCGCGCTCCACCATCGTTAGCCCCCCACCGCGTCGACAAACTGCGTTGCCAGAGTCGAGTAAACGTGTTTGGCGGTGATATATGCGCGCCCGCGCTCCCCCATGACCTGCAGTTCACTCGGAGGTAGACGATGCAACCGTAAAATGGCCGCACGAACGTCAACGACGTCGCCAGACCGAACCGATTCGCCACACCCGGCATCACGCACCATGTCATTGCCAGCAGTTCCGACCATTATAATTGGCTTTGCTGCCATCATATAATCCATCATTTTGTTGAGTGAAATGCCAAATCGGTAAAGTGGCTGCGGCTGAAGTCCCAAATAGGCGATGTCGACGGCCGCAAGCAGCGCGGGAACCGACTCCTTCGGGATCGCCGGCAACATGTGCACGTTGCCGATTTGCTCGTCGTTGACTCGGCGCAACAGACGCTCGCGTTCTGGTCCATTACCTACGAGCACCCACTCCGCTTCACCAGACATCATCTTGGCGCACTCGAGCAATGTGTCAAGAGCATTGGCCAAACCGTGAGTGCCCGCATAGGCGATCAACGGAAGCCCCTTAAGCTTTATATCGCGCAAGCGGCGATCGACTTCAATCGGCAGCGCAGATGGCGCTTGCCACTCGGACGGATCAATGCCATTGGGAACATGCCGCCATTTATGGGACGTCAAACCACGCGAGCACATGTACTCCAACGTTTTCGGCAACATCGACACGACGATGTCGGCATGGCGATAGGCGTAGTCCTCGGCACGTTGAACCAGGCGGATGAACGGATGACGTGGCGACATCCCCCCCAACTCGATGGGCGAAAGTGGCCATAAATCATGAACCTCGAACACGAGTCGAGCACCTGCCGCCCGCGCGATCTTGCGCGCCGCCCAGATATCCATCGGATAGGTGCTCGAAGCAATCACCACGTCCGGCTGCAACTCGCGCGCCAACGCCTTCGCATCCCAGTGGAGCTGGGCGACGAACGCCGCCATGTTTCGCACCCGCCCGACCCCATTGCCGGTGTAGGATGGCGTCGAATACCAGCGATAATCGATTCCGCTGATCGATTCGTGGCGAACGCGCGCACCATTCATGGCCGGCTGCTGCGTACGAACGTGCGAATGCGATGCCGCCAGAATCGTCACGCAATGGCCGTGACGCACCCACTCCCGCCCCAAGTAGAATGGGCGATATTCCATTCCATGCTCCAAAGAGCCAGCGTAGTGGTTGATGAGGAGTATTTTCATCGCGCGATCCGTTGCCTATCTGCTCAATACATCAACGATACGAACTGCCGTATCACCCATCCCATAAGGTGCAATGGACTTACCTTGAGTTCCGACCGCATGAATCAACGCACCCGCCACGCCCGCCATATCGATGGGCCGTACCAGCCGGTTCCACCCGGCCGCCACAAGTTCCACCCACTCCGTTTCATCCCGCAGTGTCACGCAGGGAACGCCGTGGAAGAACGCCTCCTTCTGCACACCGCCCGAATCGGTAGCGATGACAGCTGCCGCGCGTTCAAGTTGCACCATCTCCATGTAGCCCACCGGCTCAATCAGAAGGACGTGCCTTTCCAGTTCCTCCAACGCCCCCATGCCGGCGAGCACACCGCGCGTGCGCGGATGCAGTGGCCACACCACAGACAGCCGTTCAGCGACCCGCGACAAGCCTCCGACAATGTTCCGAAGGCGTTCGGCATCGTCTGTATTTTCCGCCCGATGGATCGTCGCCAACACGAACCCCTTCTCAGCCAGTCCAAGGCGGGAAACGATGTTTTCCGACATCTTCAGCGCACGTTCGCCGTGGTGCAGGGCCACGTCGTACATCACATCGCCCACCTGATGCACGCGAGCAGGATCGACGCCTTCGCGAGCCAGGTGCCCGACCGCATCGTCGGTCGGTGCGAACAGCCATGTCGAAACGCGATCGGTCAGGATGCGATTGATCTCCTCGGGCATTCGCATGTTGAAGGAACGCAGGCCCGCCTCGACGTGCGCCACCGGTATATGGAGTTTGGCTGCGGCCAGCGCACCAGCGAGCGTCGAATTGGTGTCACCGTAGACGAGCACGACCTCCGGCCGCTCCTCCAGCAGTATGCGCTCCACCCCGGCCAGCATTCGCCCAGTCATTTCGCCATGCCCACCGCCATGAATGGCGAGATGGTGAGCAGGCTTCGCCATGCCGAGTTCGTCAAAAAACACGTCTGACATCGACGTGTCGTGGTGTTGCCCGGTATGCACCACAACTTCAGTCATGCCGGCACGTTGCCCAATGGCCGCAGAGACGACGCTGGCCTTGATGAACTGCGGGCGTGCGCCCAGCACGGTTAAGACCTTCACTGTAGTTTCTCGTAGAATTTCACCAACTTCGCGGCCTCGTTAGGCCAGTTGAATCTTTCCAATACCGCTTCACGCCCGGCGCGGCCCATGCGTTCGACTTCGTGAGGGTCTGCCGCCAACCGCCGAATCGCTGCTGCAATGGCGTCCGGCGAACGCGGATCCACGCATACGCCTGCCTGAGCGCCGCCAACAATCTGTCGCCACAGCGGGAAATCGGAGGCAATAACCGGCAGTTCGGCCGACATGTACTCGAACATCTTGTTAGGCTGCGCATCCGTATGATTTGGAAAAGGCAAAAACGTAACAAGTCCGGCCATTGACTCTCCGAGAATGCTTTGCATCGCCACTCGATCCACTTGCCCCCGGTAGTCAACTTGCTGCCAGCCTGGCATCGCTCGAAGCTCCTTCTCGAAATCAGACTCCCCAAATGTTCCACACAGCAGCAGTCGGACACCCGGAAGCATTGGCAACGCCTCAATCACAGGCTTGAGACCGCGGATTCGAGTAATTCCGCCCACGTAGCACACCTGCATCCGCCGCTTCCGCGCTGTTGCCGCTGGCGGGGCCAACTCGTCGAGCAACGGATAGTTGTTGATGTTGACGGTATTACCGATAAGACGCCGAAAACGTTCGGCAATGTGGGGTGTGGCCGCAACGACACCCGACAGCCGCGGCGCCAGATAGTCTTCGATACGCTCCGACAACCAAGCAGCGCTGTGCCGCAGCGGATACGGAACCCAATGCTTTCCGAGAATCTGACGCGGCAGATCTTCGTGAGAATCAAAAATGACCCGTTTGCCATTTCGCATGAGTCGAAGGGCAATTTGAAGCAGCTCCGGATCATGCAAATGATAGACATCGGCGTCCAGCTCCAGGGCCTTCGCCAACACCCTGCGGACGGAGCCATGCATGCGGCCCAAGCGACCGCGAGCGCACGGCAGGCCGAATATTTTTACGCCATCCTTGACCTCGTCACTGCCACCGTCCGCTACCACCAGGCTGGTGTCGAACCCGGCTTCAGCCAACGTCCGGCACTCTTTCAAGAATATCCGCGTATCCTTGCGCGCATGAACGGTCGAAAGATGCACAACTCGAGTAGCCATGAAGGTCGAATAACCATATGAATGATAGAGAGCAAACAAACAGGCGCGAATCCTTGGAAAACGCCACTATTCACGCGAGCATCCAGATAGATCTGCCGTATTCAAACATCATCGATTACCACTACTGTTTCCATCCTGGGGCTGTATCGCTACCACATCAACTACCAGTCCCGGCTCGGTGGGTCGATGGCCGGTGATTGACCATCACTGCCGTCCCGAATATCAGAAACAGTACAAAATCCCAATATGGAAGTTTAGTAGTCAACAACGGGATCGCGAGCAACATGAAGGCAAGCCCACGGGCACGATACGCGGCTCTGAGTATGACGCCGAAAAACGCGATCGCAACAGGAAACCCATACACCATGGCCACACCGATGAAAGCACCGGAATCCGCAACGTGTTCACAATCGGTGCAAAAATCCGGATCAAATCCGCGCCCAAGAAATAGAAGCGAAGTCCAGTGATCGGTGAGGTACTGATAAACTTCAAGCTTGGTTTCCCCAGAATGCGTCTGGAATGAAAATTTTGTCAGGAGAAATTCACGGACTTCATCCGAAAGAAAATATCTCAAAAACAGAATAGCGCAAAAAAGCAATACCAGCCTTTTGCCAATTCCCGCGCCTGAACCGTGTATATTTTCTCGAATCGATGCACGATTCGTCGAAAAAAATATCGTGAACATCAGCATCAACGCACCAACGACAACGCCCCAGGCGGAAATGGACAACATCACGCAAACAGCAGCGGCAATCCCCAATCGCATCGCCACACGCCCTGTTGCCAGCACATGGAGTACGAAAAACGCGTACATCCAGTTCGCGAACGTGCCAGGCTCGATATACAGCCCCCCGAGTCTGGATACGCCATCGACGACTTGGATTCGAGCCTCGCTCCAAGGGAAAAATATACTATGAAATGGTATAAATACACCAGACGCAAAACCAGCCACCTGAATAATCAGCACCCCGCACGACAGCCACATCAGACCAACCAGTGCGGAAATGAGTTGATCGGAAAGTCGACCATTGCTGGAAATTGCCAATACCCACAAATAGCAAAGCACGAATGCCAAGCTCGCAATGAAGTATCGTAGACTAAAACTGATGAACGCGCCAATCAGGATTGGGGCATAGAGTATCGCAAATGTCGGGCCATACTCGACAATACCACGCTTTGAAACGCCACCGATGAGGATTGCAGCCGATAGAAGCCACGCGGCGATCGCGCGAATAAGCAACGCCGAACTCTCGTCACCGGATTCCGTCGGAATCACGGAATACAACAGCAGCCCCATTAACAGCAGCACACGAATTTTGCGCAAGTTCAGAGAAAGCACAACGCACCGATATGCGATATAAAGACGCGACAGGGGCATGCGCATCCCGCCAGCTTCGCCAACGGCGGCATGATAACTACCATCCAATAGATGTCGAACGACGCGCTGCGGCGCCCAGTGGGATTGTTGTCATCGTTCTATTTGCCAACAGCGTGCCGACAGCTGATCATCGAATAATCAAATGCACCAACCACTTCGCGTCGAAACACAACACAAAAAATCATCGCGAGCGCACCCCATAACAAACGTGATAACACCGGCCACTCGGAACCAAAAAAAGCATACGCGGAACTAGCCGCTATCAGCACCACCAGGACCAAATAGTGCCGCAATCGCGGCAAGTTCTTCCATGCCATTATTGAAAACTCGGTACGACAGCCAAAAAATACGAAGAATGAAAGCATGGTGGCAACTGCAGCGCCGCGTGCGCCCCACCACGAAATCACGACGTAGCCCACTACCACATTTACTACCAGCGCAGCGAAAGACGCCGCCATCGAATATCCCGTTTTTCGACTGAGGCCGATCCCAATTCCGGTAACTTCAGATAGAGCATACATCAGCGGGGACATGACACAGCCGACTACAATATAGCATACTTGCGCATACGCCGGCGGCAAAAGCCGCGAAATGACGCAAGATCCGAGCCCAGTCAACGGTACCAGGATCGCGATGGCGGCAAGCAGGTAGCGAGAAATGCGTTCAATCTGTCCAAGCCCACTCCTTTCTGCCTCCCACCTATATACCAGGGGCGTCCAGATCGTGTTGAATACTCCGGTAAAAATTGTCACCGCAGCCGCAACGCTCATCGCGACAGAGTAGACTGCCAACTCTTCATACGAAGCCAGCGACCTCAACATAACTCGATCCAATGCAGCAAACCCCCATGAAGCCAAACCGCCAAAGATCAACGGATATCCGAATTTCAGGAGCCACTTCATCCGATCGACGGACAAGTGACTTTTTGCTGCGGCAATCCATGTCTTTGCGGTGTTAATCGAAAATACAACCATTGCCGTGATTACGGCAGCGGCCTGCGCAGCGAGCAGACTTCCGAATCCATGGTGCGTGGCAGACAGTGCAATGGTTGCCAATATGAATAGCAGAGCGGCCTTTGGCAATATTTGGGACACTGAATATGCTAGGCCACGATCTTGCATACGCAGAATCAGCGACAAAAATCGGGACGCGAAGCTCGCGAGCAGGCAAAGTGTGATAATGATGCTATACGAACCAGAACTTATTGCGAAGAGCCAGTATGCAAGCGCGCCCGGATCGATCCAGAATATCGCCATCACAACCACGATCAGGAATGCACAGCCAGGAGCGAATGCATTCAATAAGACGGCCGGCCTGTCTAACGACCCGTGATACTCTCTGACATAAGCCTGATCAAGCCCCAGACTGAAAACCACCGTTGCAAGACTCATCGTTACTTGCAACATCGATATTCGACCAACGTCTTCCTGACTAAATAGCCAAGTAATAACTGGAATTGTTACAAGGCTGAGCCCCGCAGCACCAATTGGTCCAACTGCGTAGGCTAGAAGTGACCTTGTTTTCACTTGATTTAAATGGAAGTAATTCGTTGCACGAATTCAGGATAGTTTTTTGCCGCGTCATATTTTGCCTGAATCTGCTCATTAGCCGCTGCGCTAAAATGTCGCCCGCCGCTGCTTGCCAAGATGCGTATTCCATCTGCGATCTCGTCGGGATCGCAATTTGGGGAGATCAACACACCGCCCTTCTCCAGCAAATGTGGAATGCCGCCAACGCGAGGAGCTATCACTGCAACGCCTGCTGCCATTGCTTCCATTATTGAAACCGGCACACCCTCCGATTCGCTGGTGTTTATGAACACATCGATCGAGTAGTCATTGTAAAAGTTCTTCACCTCGCGGTTTGGCATGGAACCGTGGAATTGGCAGGTGAAATTTTTTATTTTACTTGCGACCGCTGCAGCGGATTCAATCAGACTGTCGAGCAATTCGCCGTTGCCAATGTGGTGCCAAACAACGTTAATGTCATGGTTTGATCTTGCGAATTTTTCTACTCCAGCTAGAATTCTTTCGATTCTCTTCACGCGAATACAGTTGGACACAGATAGTATGCTCAGGCATCCTTCTGGCGATCGCTGGCAGAGGCTGTTCGGTATTTCTACGCCTAGGCGGGAAACTTCAATTCGCTCCTCTTGACATTTGTAGGTTCGAATCAAGTATTCTGAGCCTTCCGCTGAAATGGTATATATTTTGGTGAATGAATTGACGAATCTCCGTTTGAGAGGCATGTAGGATCTTGGCCGCCGATATTCATAGAGGTCGCCACCATGAATCCTCGATATGACATTTTTTGCAAGTCCGACATCCTTGAGAAGACACGCTGCATACGCGGTGGTATCGTTCCAATATGTATAGATCGTGCAGTCATCGCCGCAGCTTCGGACTAGCGAGGCAATTCTCCACCTGCCGAGAAATGTCATCGACACCTCTCGCCAGGCCGCAAGAATCGTCGCAATACCAAGCATTCGGTGACGACGCAGATATAGCAGCTCTTTCCACAGCAACGCGCTGAATAGTCCACGTACTCCGAACGCGCACCTCGCCATCGACCCGTACCGTCGGGCTGGGCGCACCTCAACGTCATTCGGCACGCATCTTCGGCTACCGCTCTCGGTGTGTGGACTAACAACAAGCTTAACGGCGCCCAGGCCCTTCCAGTATTTAATTTCTTCTTCCAAAAATTGCTCGCCTCCTTGATACGGAAAAGCCGATGTAAATAACAGAACTGTTTTCATTTCATGCCATTAATTTTGATTTTTCGCTCGGCAGATCTCAGCGCCGGATTGGCGATGAAGTTCAATCGAAATTCTCCTTCGATCGGCACCACGGTAGCCATTGCGTGTCTTTCCAAATCGGCCGCGACGGGAGGTCTGGCAATTTGCGGAGAGCTTTATTTAGCCTGGCACCGCGAGAGATTCGAGTTGAAGATCGACGCGAGTCTGACCGGCAGAAGCGGCACTGGAGGTTCGGCACCGTGGGTGCGTTGCGCAGACTTGATCATGCCAACCAAGCTCGGACGTTGCGCTGGAGCAAAGGGGGCAAATACTGCTGCATTGGAGCCCGCATAGCAACAGTATCGCGTTATTTGAACCAGAGAGTACGCGATCCTGAGGCAGTGGACCATCTTCTGCCACGAGGACTATTACGCGCGTGATCTACCGTTGTATGGTGGATAGCACTTGTACCACCTTTTGCTGCCATCCTTCCAATAGCCTAGAATGCATGGGCAGACTGATCACATGAGCTGCTGCAAGATTGCCGGCCGCTAGATTGCCGCCATCATTCGCCACCGCAGGCTGTTTATTCAGTGGCAACGGATAATGAATTGCCGTGGGGATACCCGCAGCACCCATCGCCTGTTGCACCAATGGACGATCTCTTACGCGAATGGTATATTGCGCCCATGCGCTCTTGTTGGTCACATCAATCAGCGGCGGCTCTATATCAATTTCACGCAACAGACACGCATATGTGCCAGCATTTTTTTCTCGTGCTTCAAGCTCAGCATCTAGATTCCCAAATTTCGAGACCAGAATTGCTGCCTGCAACGTATCCAGCCGGCTGTTCATGCCGACACGGACATGGTGGTAGCGCTTTTCCTGCCCATGCCGCGCAATCTGCCGCATGACCTTCGCCAGTTCATCGTCGCTGGTGAAAATCGCGCCGCCGTCGCCGTAGCAGCCCAGCGGCTTGCTGGGGAAGAAGCTGGTGGTGGCGATGGTGGTGAGGTTGCAGCTTTTGCGGCCTTTGTAGGTTGCGCCGAAACTTTGCGCCGCATCCTCGATGACGGTGATTCCATGCCGGGCTGCGATGGCATTGATGGCGTCGTAATCAGCGCACTGGCCGTATAGCGATACCGGAATGATCGCCTTGGTGCGCGGGGTGATGGCCGCTTCCAGCAGGGATGGATCGAGGTTGTATGTGCGTGGATCGATGTCCACGTATACCGGCTTCGCACCGAGCACGGCCGCCGCCTCGGCGGTGGCGATGTAGGTGAAGCCCGGGGTGATTACTTCGTCGCCCGGCCCCACACCCAATGCCATCAGAGCGATTTGCAGGGCGTCGGTGCCGTTGGCGACCGATATGCAGTGTTTGGCGCCGCAATAGGCGGCGAGCTTTTCTTCCAGCAGCGCGACCTCTGGCCCGAGGATGTATTGGCCGTGATGAAGGACGCGGTGGATGGCCGTTTCCAGTTGCGGACGCAGGCGGTCCTGTTGGGCGGCCAGGTCGACGAAATCCATCGGCTTCGGCGATGGCTCGGCTTGCAGGAATGCTTCCGGGGTGATGGTCAGGTCCGGGTGACGTTCGCACAACGCGCCATCGCGCGTGAGCAGCCGGATTTTGCCGGGCTCGAAGCGGGCCAGCGAGCAGATCAACTGTTCGTCTTCGGGGTCGGGGCTGTCGAAAACGTCGCCCTCGCCGGCCAGTGCGGCCAGCCAGTGTTTGTCTTTGGCAAAGGATTTAAGCAAGTCCTGCGCTCGCCTGCCCACCTGCCTGGCGCTCCATTCGGGTTGTTGTGAATGAAGCGCTTTGCGTGTCACGTAGTCGAGGGTCTGGACACTCCCCGCATAGAGCCACAAGCGGCCTCCTTCATGCAGGCATTTCGCCAACGCGAGATCCGCCGCTTCGAAGAACGGATGGCGCCTGGCAATGCTGTCCACGACCACATTGATATCGAGCAGCAAATCCATGGGTCAACGATCCTCGCGCATCTGGAATGCGTCCATGCGTTCACGAATCTTTGCAGACGGCTCCGGCAATTCATCGTCGGGAGGAATCGGAGCCGTTCTCACCGCGTCCAGGCGACGGCGTGCCTGATCGGCCAAAGCCACCACTGCGGGTGGCAGGTTGGCGGCAAGGGGCTCTTTTCCAGCCAACTCGTCGTCGGGCACGTTCACCACCAGGTTGAAACGCTTGTGTTTGAGCCTGATGGGATGAATGAATTCCAGTCGACCATCGTCATAGGTTGCTTCGATTTGCATGGGAATGCTCCGCAGCAGATATGTGACAAGTCACTGCTTGATCGCAGCAAGGCGGTTTTCATATTCGGTGCCAGGATCGGGCGCGCCGATGTCTTGCAGCATGGGGCCATCGAGGATGGCGCGATACCGATCCAGTTCGGCTTGCGCACGCGCGCGCAGATCGTCCGGTAATTCAAACGATGGCTTGTCGGCTTCGACTTCCGAATTCGGGACGATCACCACCAGGCGAACGCCATCGTTCTTGAAATGGATGGGTTGCAGCAATTCCAGTTTTCCCTGCCGATAGATGGCTTCGACTTGCATGTTGCATCTCCTCGATGCGTGCCGCGATGATGCCGATGATCGGCGAACTCAGGTGGACACGCCCATCTTCTCGATCAGAAAGCGTTCCATGCGGGTGTCACGGGAATCACAGACATAGTCGATCACGGTCTTATTATAAACGTCTCTGTGTTCGATCCTTGCTCCACTGTCGATCAGCAATTGCAGGAGCCCGTAGTCCGCTTCCGGATCATTGAGAAGCTTCGTCTTTGCGTACATCAGGACACTAGTGCCTTTTGCGCCGCTGTAATGCACGTCCGCACCATGCTCAATGAGCCAGCGTACCAGATCGATCCGCTGGTTGAAGGCCGCCACGACGAGCGGACTCCAGCCATTGGAGTTCGTTGAGTTGACGAGATCGACCGATCGTCCGGCGAGAGCCGCGACTTGATCGACATCACCTCTCTCGCATGCTGCGAACATCGCTTGGATGATTTTCTGACGAGCCCTCCCGGAGCGCCACGAATCGAAGCATGTCAAAGTTCGAGCTTTCTCGTCGGGCACCATCGGCAGATTCTTGTAGGGCCGCTCGATCTTCGATGTCGTGATCGTTCCAGCCTTGTACAGATCAATGAAATCCTGCAAGGCGTGCCTTTGCAGGCGGTACAGGTTCTCGGCCACGACTTCGGGGCTTTCGGTTCCCTGTATCGGCAATTCCCGGAAAAAGATCTGTTCTCCGGCATCGACGCGATGATCAATGAAGTGTGCGGTCACTCCCATCTCGATGTCTTTGCTTATCGCATAGTAGAAAGCGTCGAGTCCAGAGGTCTCCGGCAGTTTGCCGGGATGAAAATTGACGATGCCGCGATCGAACAGCGAAATGACTTTCGACGGGATGATTCGCGCGCCGGCAACCAACCCAAGCGATATGTCGTGGCGCTTGACGATCTCCGCCATTCCTTCGTGATCGCCGTGCTCGATCGGGTAATACGGAGGTCCAATCGCCCTGCACAGCACTTCGGTTTCGATCACCCGCTCCGGCAGCAAGGTCGCAGGATAGTAGCGACGATTGTCTTCATGCTTCAGAACCTTCTTCGGGGCGGCCGCCACCACGAAATTGACGACCCCGTTCGCTACCAGATCGACGATGAAATCGCGCGTCTTGCGATGCGGAAACTGATAGGCGAACAGCAGCAACGACCCTTCGCTCATTTGAGGATCGCCTTCAAAAACGGATGGTACTCGCCAGTCAGCGCAACCGGCGCGGCACTGCGAATCGCGGCCACCGTGGCGATCGCGGTGCGGTTCTCCTCCAGGCCATAACCACGGCCTGCGAGGATCTCCTCATAACTGCGATTGTGCAGGTCGGTGAAGCCGCCGGAGAACTCGATTTCGTCACCGTCCACGGTGATCGAACGATAGGTGCGCTGGCCGGCCAGGCGCTGTGCCGATGGCACGTCCTGGTAGTCTACCGACAAGAACCAGCGCGCGCGCGCATGTTCGTATTCGAGGTAGCCAGCAGCCTTGGTGTCGGTGGAAAGGTGAACCACGTTCTGCTGCAAGTCGCCGAAGATGAAGTGCAGCATGTCGAAGAAATGCACGCCGATGTTGGTGGCGATGCCGCCGGATTTCTTCAGGTCGCCCTTCCAGCTTTGCAGGTACCAGTGGCCGCGCGAGGTGATGTAGGTCAGATCCACCTCGTGCTTGGTCGCGCTGTTCGCCGCCCGCACCTTCTCGCGCAGGGCGATGATGGCCGGGTGCACGCGCAATTGCAGGATGGTGTTGACCTTTCGCCCAGTGTCGCGCTCGATTTCCAGCAGGCCGTCGATGTTCCACGGGTTGAGCACCAGCGGCTTCTCGCAGATGGCGTCGGCGCCGGAACGCAACGCGAAGCGCATGTGCGAGTCGTGCAGGTAGTTCGGCGAGCAGATGGAGACGTAGTCGATCTGGCGGCCATTGTTCGCGCGGCGGCGTTTGTCGACATGGCGGTCGAAGCGCTCGAACTCGGTGAAGAAATCGGCATCCGGGAAGTGGCTGTCGATGATTCCGACCGAGTCGTTGGGGTCGTAGGCCGCCACCAGCTTGTTGCCGGTGGCCTTGATGGCCTGCATGTGGCGAGGCGCGATGTAGCCGGCGGCGCCGATCAAAGCGAAATTTTTCATTGGGCGAAGATCCTTTTGGGGTACTGAATCATTGAGGTGGAAAAACGTTTCTTGATGCGCATGGTGATCGGTGCTTGGGCCGAACATCCGGAAAGACATTCACCATGTGGCTTGCGCTCATGGCCGGCGTCGACTCGGATCCTGCCATCGCATGACCTGACTAGCCCCGATCCTCAGCCACGTCATTGACCGGCTTCGCCGTTGTAAAGCACTTCCGCGAAGGCGGGAGGCGCTTCTCGACAGCCGAAGGCTGGTCATCCACGTTGAGGATGGGCTTTCCCGAAGGCCGTGGATCCCCGCCTTCGCCGGGATGACGAGCTTGAGCCGTACGGCACAGCGTTGTGACCATCGTACCTGGCTGAGATTCAGGGCTAACCAGGTCGCATGATTCCATCGACTGCCACCACCACGCATCCCCACACATCGCATCTAGGTCGTAACGTGCCTCCCATCCCAGCACGTTGCGCGCGCGTGATGGATCGGCCGTCAATTCGGCGATGTCGCCTTGCCGGCGTGGCTGAATTTCGCAGGGCACGGCGCGGCCGCTGGCGCGTTCGAATGCGGCCACCATTTCCAGCACCGAATATCCGCGCCCGGTGCCGAGGTTGAATACGTCGCAACCCGTTCGTGCCACTGTGTATTCGAGTGCCTTGGCATGGGCTTCGGCCAGATCCATCACATGCAGATAATCGCGGATGCCGGTGCCATCCGGCGTCGGGTAGTCGTTGCCGAATACGCGCAGGAACGGGCGCACGCCGGCTGCCACTTGCGCGACGTAGGGCATCAGGTTGTTCGGTTCGCCACGCGGGTTTTCGCCGATCTTGCCGCTGGGGTGCGCGCCGACCGGGTTGAAATAGCGTAACAGCACGGCGCTGACGGACGGCCGGGCGGTGCACCAATCCTGGATCAGTTGCTCCATCACCAGCTTGGTACGCCCGTATGGATTGGTGACGCGCAGCGGGGCGTCTTCTTTCACCGGCACCGTGTCGGCTTGCCCGTAGACGGTTGCCGAGGACGAAAACACGAGTCGATCGACGCCATGCTGCTCCATCGCCTGCATCAAACCGATGGTGCCGCCGATGTTGTTGTCGAAATAATCCAGCGGCTGCGCGCAGCTTTCGCCGACGGCCTTGAGGGCTGCGAAATGGATGACGGCGTCGATGCCGCCTGCGAACGCCTTGTCCAGGTCGTCGCGGTTGCGCACGTCGCCTTCGATGAAGCGCAGCGGCTTGCCGGCGAGTTGCTGGACGCGATCCAGCGCGATCGCCGAGCTGTTGCACAGATTGTCGAGGACGGTGACGTCGTGCCCTGCTTCCAGCAGCAGCACGCAGGTGTGGCTGCCGATGTAGCCGGCGCCGCCGGTGACGAGGAGGTTCATGCGCACACCATCCTGTCGCTCAGGTCCTGGCCTGACTATCCCTGATCCTCAGCCACGTCATTGTCCGGCTTCGCCGTTGCAAAACACTTCCGCGAAGGTGGAAAGCGGGGATGACGAACTTGCGCCGTTTGGCGCAGCATTGTGACCATCGTACCTGGCTCAGAGTCAGGGCTGATCATGAAGCTGCAAGCCATGTCTTTCATGACCTCATCCCATCGTCGTCAGGGATATCCGCATTCATGTCGCAAACCCGGTCGAAAATCACGGTCGAAAGGTGTGCGCAAGCGGCATTGACTACCTGCCAGTCATGCCAGCGAGAATCGAGGTTCTTGTATTCGCCAAGTTCGGTTTCTTCCAGGTCGTAGGGTAGTGCGTTGGCAAGTTGCACCTGCAACTGCTGTAGTGGTGATTCCCCGTTGTCCTGCTGGTAGAGCCGGTCGAATGATTGCAGCGTTTGAGCGACGCTCTCATCGCCCATGTGATCGGCCAAGGCCACGAAATCGAGGTAATCTCGCGTGGCGTTGCGCTTGAGGATCAACACGCCCTTGATGCGCAAAATCTCACCTTCGGTCGGCACGGTGATGCGCGCACCGTGGTAGTCCACCACTGCCGTTTCCAGAGGTTCGTCGCGGATAAGCTGACGAATGCCGGTTTCGATGCCGTCGAGGCTGCCAAGGATTTGCACCGGGCGCTGTACGCGGGCGGTTTTCCAGCCAGCGACCGACTCAAGCTGGGCCAGTACGGCATCGAAGCGGTGGCGCAGGTCAGGCAGCACATGGTCGGCGTCACGCGAGAAGCGATGCTCTGCGTGGATTGCCGAGGCTGTTCCTCCGACCAGCACGGCCTCAGGCAAGATGCGCTGGAGCCGTGCGGCAGAGGACAAAACGAGTTCCCAATCAGGCAGCGGTGCGGTGTTCTTCGGCATAGCGCATCCAGAAATGATGGCGCTGAGCGTAAGGATCAGAAGCGCGAGTACGGCAGACTCGCTCCACTTTGTCGAGCAACGATGGGTCGGCCAGAACCGCACGTCGCAACTCGACCCAATCACCCCAGCGGCCGCGCGAAATCACGTCGTCGATGGCGGCGAGTGTGAATCGTTGATGGTCAAGGTGTCGGTGGAGCAAGGGAGTAATCCGGATCTTCGGAAAACCGCGGCAGGCCGTGGAAGATGCGCAGGCAGGTGCCGCCGTAGAACGCGGCCTTGTCGAAGAAGCCGCCGCGCTGCAGGCCGGCCAGGGCGATTTCCTGCATGACCTCGCGCAGCGCGTGTTCGCGCTCGGCGGCTGGGTAGCGGGCCAGCATCTGCTCGACCACGCTCATGCCAGGGTCTCGATGACTTCGAGCAAGGCGCGCAGTTGCGCGGCCTTGACCCTGCCCTGCGCGTAGCTGCGGATGACTTCCAGATCGAGGCCGCGCAGGGCATCGGCATCGATGCGCAGGTCGTCGAACAGGAAACGCCGCATGGCCGTGCGGCTGCCGGCGCACAGGCGCGGGGTGAGCAGCACCTTGTCGCACAGGGCCTTGGCCGGGGATGCGATCAAGAAGGTTTCTTGCGCTGAGGCGCTGGCTTGGGTGATGCCGCAGGGATACAGCGCCGCCGGCAGGCGGGTGTAGCTGAAACGGCCAAGCGCGTTGGTGATGTGGCGCCCGCGGCCGAGGCAGACGCTGGTGACTTCGTGCGTGCGCTCGGGGATCAGGCCGTGCCAGGCCAGTGCGTAGTCGAGCGAGACGCAGGACGGCCCGTACAGGCGGTTGGCCACCAGAGGCAGGCAGGACGATTGAGCGGCATCCGCCACGACGTACAAGCCGCGCTTCACCGGCAGCAGCACGCCCTGCCGCAGCCAGTCGGCGATCTTGTCGTTCGGGCGGCGGTAGCCCTGCAGCACGGGCAGCAAGGCGCCGTGGCCGAACGGGATGCGTCCCGAAATGCTGGAGCGGGGTTGGCCATGTGTGAATAATGATGTGTTAATCGGATTTATTCCGATTATCGAAGCAAATACTACAGATAATACCCACGATACCATTCCACGAACCGCGCCACGCCCTCTTCCACCGACACCTTGGGCCGGTAGCCGGTGACATTGATCAGTTCGGAGACATCGGCTTCGGTGTCGGGCACGTCGCCGGGTTGCATCGGCAGCATTTCCATGTTCGCTTTCTTGCCGAGGCACTGCTCCAGCACTTCGATGTAGCGCAGCAGTTCCACCGGTTGTTCGTTGCCGATGTTGAAAATCCGGTACGGGGCGACGCCGCTGGTGGCGGGGTCGGGTTTGTCGCTGTTCCAGGCCGGGTTTTTGTTCGGGGGGTTGTCGAGGGCGCGAATCACGCCTTCGGCAATGTCGTCGACATAGGTGAAGCTGCGCTTGTGGTGGCCGTGGTTGAACACCTTGATCGGCTCGCCGGCGAGGATGGCTTTGGTAAACAGGAACAGCGCCATGTCCGGCCGGCCCCAGGGGCCGTACACGGTGAAGAAGCGCAGGCCGGTACACGGGAAGCCGTACAGATGGGCGTAGCTGTGCGCCATCGCCTCGTTGGCTTTCTTGCTGGCGGCGTAGAGGGTCAGCGGGTGATCGGTGCCCTGGTGCTCGGAAAACGGCATCGCCGTATCGGCGCCGTAGATCGAGCTGGTGGAAGCGAACACCAGGTGCTCGATGCCGTGGTGGCGGCAGCCTTCGAGGATATGCAGGAAGCCGACCACGTTGCTTTGAACATAAACATGCGGGTTTTGCGCCGCATAGCGCACGCCGGCCTGGGCGGCGAGGTTGATGACGCGCTGCGGCTTGTGCTGCGCGAAGGCCTGTTCGATCGCGGCGCGGTCGGCGAGGTCGGCGTGGACATGGGTGTAGCGCGGGTGGTCGGCAAAGCGCGCGAGGCGGGCTTTTTTCAGTTCGACGTCGTAATAGTCGTTGAGGTTGTCGATGCCGATGACTTCGTCGCCGCGATCCAGCAGTTTTTGCGCGACGTGCGAGCCGATGAAGCCGGCGGTGCCGGTGACGAGGATTTTCATGGGGTGGGGGTTTATGTCCGAATTCAGGGGAAGCGATGGGTAACGTGGCTGGCGGGATGCTGACGCGTGGGAGCGTCATGCATCGACAACCCCCACACCGGCGACACGCGCAGCCTGCGCCAAGGCGTCGTCCCGGGTCGCGATGGGGAGTTGGCGGCGCAGGGCCAGATCCAGATAGGCAGCGCCGGAGCTGGTCAGGTCGTAGCGCAACGCCAGTGCGAGCAGTTGGCCGGCGTTCGGGGCGTCCTGGTCGATCTCCACCGGCAGCGCCGAAAGTGCCGTGATCGCTTCTTGCGCCTGCAGCGCCGTGAGTTTGCCGCGCTTGCACGCCGTGCGCAGGACATTGGCGTATTCCATGGGCAACAGCGGCGGCGCGACGGCGCGATCCGCATGCAGCTGACGAGCGATGGCCTCGCTGTAGGGCGTCGCCTGATCGGCGAACAGCCAGCCGCAGACCACGGAATTGTCGAGCACCAGAGGCATCAATCCAGCCCTTCGCGGGCAATGGCCTTGGCGTCGCCGTCCAGCCGCACCCCGGCGCGCAGCCGTGCAAGGCGCTCGAACGCACCTGCCACCTGCTTGCGCCCGGCCTCGTCATCCACTGCTGCGGCGGCCACCAGGCGGGCCACCGGCTTGCCGCGTCTGGTTACAGCGATCTCCTCGCCGGCCTCGACCCGGGCGATGAGCTCGGACAGGTGGTTCTTGGCTTCGGCGACAGAAATGGTACTCATATCTAGGGAAGGTCTGAATAAGTCTTGTCATCCCTGCGAAGGCAGGGATCCAGTGACTCTATGTTGTTGAAATAAAAGACACTGGATTCCCGCTTTCGCGGGAATGACGATCAAAAACAAAGTTGTTCAGACCTTCTCTAGACATATATCAAAGATAGCTAGCCATTTCACCCCATGCCGCGGCGTAAATAGGTGTCTTGGGTCGGTGGCAGCCTACAACCGCCCATCCACCGCATCGCGCGGCAGCAGCGACTTTATGTCGTAGAGCACGGCGCCGGGCTTGCCGAAGGCGCGGATGCCGGCGGCGCCCAGTTCAGCGAATTGGCGGTGGCCGACGGCGAGGAGGATGGCGTCGTAACTGCCCTGCCCCGGCTGGGCGATCGGGCGCAGGCCGTATTCGTGCGCGGCTTCGTCGGCATCGACCCAGGGGTCGTACACGTCCACCTCGCAATTGAAGCCTTGCAGGGTGTGGACGATATCGACCACGCGGGTGTTGCGCAGGTCGGGGCAGTTTTCCTTGAAGGCCAGGCCAAGGATCAGCACCCGCGCGCCGACCGGGTTGATGCGCCGGCGCAGCATCAGCTTGAGGACCTGGTCGGCGACGAAACCGCCCATGCCGTCGTTGGTGCGCCGGCCGGCGAGGATGACCTGCGGGTGGTGGCCGACTTCCTGCGCCTTGTGGGTCAGGTAATAGGGGTCGACGCTGATGCAGTGGCCGCCGACGAGGCCGGGGCGGAAGGGCAGGAAATTCCACTTGGTGCCGGCCGCTTCCAGCACGTCGAGGGTGTCGATGCCGAGCTTGTTGAACAGGATGGCGAGGTCGTTGACCAGCGCGATGTTGAGATCGCGCTGGGTGTTCTCGATCACCTTGGCCGCTTCGGCCACCTTGATGCTCGGCGCCTTGTGGGTGCCGGCGGTGATGATGCTGGCGTACAGGGCATCGACGAAGTCGGCGGTGGCCGGGGTGGACCCGGAAGTCACCTTCTTGATGGTGGTGACGCGGTGGGCCTTGTCGCCGGGGTTGATGCGCTCGGGGGAATAGCCCACGGCAAAAGCACCCCTCTCCCGCCCCTGCGGGGCACCCTCTCCCGCAAGGGGAGAGGGGAAAGGCATCCCTGGCGACGCCACCGCAATTGCATCGACAGCACCCTCGTCCGCAGGGGGAGAGGGGAAAGGCGTGCCTGGCGAACCCGCCGCAACTGCATCGGTAGCACCCTCGCCCGCAGAGGGAGAGGGAATGGACATGGCGTCGTGCGCCTCGTAGCGCAGGCCGGATACGCGCTCGAGGATGGGCACGCAAACTTCTTCGGTGCAGCCCGGATACACGGTGGACTCGAAGATCACCGTGTCGCCGGGCTTGAGCACGCGGCCGAGGGCTTCGCTGGCCTTGACCAGCGGGGTCAGATCGGGCCGCTTGGCGGCGTCGATCGGGGTGGGCACGGTGACGATGAAGACATTGCGATCGCGCAGATCGTCGAGGTCGGCGCTGTAACGCAGGCGGCTGGCGGCCGCCAGTTCATCCGCCGCCACCTCCAGCGTGCGGTCGTGGCCGCGCCGCAGTTCGTCGATGCGGGTGGCGTTGAGATCGTAGCCGAGGGTGTCGTAGTGCTTGCCGAATTCCACCGCCAGCGGCAGGCCGACGTAGCCCAGGCCGATGAGTGCGATGCGGGCGGTTTCAGGTGAGGGCATCGATGGGTCTCTGATGGATGAAGCCTGGGTGGTGTGCGGTGTTTGCGGATGGAGAAGCGACAAGCGAAGCGCTGCCAGCGAGCAGCCCTCTCCCACCGGGAGAGGGGTTGGGGTGAGGGGCCGAAGCGGTGAAAGCCCCTCTCCCACCGGGAGAGGGGTTGGGGTGAGGGGCCGCAGCACCTGCCAACGCCACAAGCCGACGGCCCCTCATCCGGCGCNNTTCTCCCGATGGGAGAAGGACAGCCGGGCGCCGCCTACTGCCTACTGTTCACCATCTGTCCTCTGTCCTCTGTCCTCCGTCAGGCACGCTACCGCCCTGCGGTTGCATCGGCGCATCCGCAAGGCCGTGATTCCAGGTTGTCCGCAGCCGGCTGCTACGCGAGACAGGCCGGCTGCGATTTTTGCAAGGCTTCCAGCGGCAGCAGCACTTTCTGCATCGCGCCGAGCATTTCCAGCAGCACCAGGGCGCGATCTGGCCCGCGCGGCTGCATGTACACACCACGCAAACCGGCGAGCGCACCGTCCAGCACGGCGACGGCATCACCGGGCTGGAATTTGAACGTTGGCGGAACGATCACGCCATCGGCATCGGAATCGGCGCGCAGGCGCTCGATCAGTGCCGGCGGCACCTCGCCTGGCTGGTTGGCGAAGCGCACCAGCCCGAGCGCGCCGGTGGTAGAGCGAATCGGCGCCAGACTCTGCTGCAGCGAATCGGCGCGCAGGAACAGATACCGCGGAAACAACGCCTCGACGGCCAGCCGACGCCGGCCTGCGACGAGCACGCTGCGCCGGATGCGCGGCAGGAAGCATTCGAACGACTGCCGCTGCAGGTTCTCCAGCGCCAGCGCTTCCGCCCGCGGCTTGGTGTGGACGCAGTACCAGCGCGAGGCATCGGGCAACGCAAACGCCGGCATCAGGCCCATTCGCCGCCGTCCTTGCGGGTGGCGGCGCCCTGCCGGCGCTCGTCTTCCGCGCCGGCGCCCGACCCTGCACTGGGCACAGTCACACGCAGCGTCGCCGGCGCCGCATCGAGCTCGCGTTGCAGGCGCGCGATTTCGTCGCGCAGGCGCTGGTACTCATCCATCTTGCGGCGCAGGAAGGCGCGCGTCAGCCTGACCCTGGCGTCGATCCCCGCCGGCGTCAACAAATAGACGTAACCGAGCTTGTTGGCACTGCGGCGAAAGTTGCCGGCCTTCACCCAGCCCTTGTCGACCAAGGCCCGCAGGGCGAAATTGACCTTGCCGACGGAAACCCCGAAGGTGCGCGCCAACTCGCGCTGACTGGCCCGCGGCGCGTCGGCGAGGTGTCGCAGCAAGGCTACGTTGAAGTCGTCGGATGCCATCGCCCCTGATCGTTCAATCGATGAACGGTTCGCAGGTTAGCCTGCGCGCGCAGGGGTTGGCAAGAGATGGGCGAACGATCCGCATCGCCCGCTCACCCTTCGACAGGC
>JAFEFT010000034.1:0-10463 GCA_018240435.1 Pseudomonadota bacterium | reverse complement strand
GCTCAGGGCGAACGGTGGAAGGGCAAGGCCGTTCGTGGTGAGCCCCATCGCCGTTCGTGGTGAGCCTGTCGAACCACGATCAGCCCCTCGCCCATTTCCGTTCGTGGTGAGCCTGTCGAACCACGATCAACCCTTCGCCCGTTCACCCTTCGACAGGCTCAGGGCGAACGGTGGAAGGACAAGGCCGTTCGTGGTGAGCCTGTCGAACCACGATCACCCCCTCGCCCATTGCCGTTCGTGGTGAGCCCCATTTCCGTTCGTGGTGAGCCCCATTTCCGTTCGTGGTGAGCCTCATTTCCGTTCGTGGTGAGCCTGTCGAACCACGATCAGCCCCTCGCCCGCTCACCCTTCGACAGGCTCAGGGCGAACGGTGGAAAGAAGAGGTCGCTCGTAGTGGGTCCATTTCCGCTCGTGGTGAGCCTGTCGAACCACGATCACCCCTCACCCGTTCACCCTTCGACAGGCTCAGGGCAAACGGCGGCAGGCGCTGGCGGGCGCCCGAGCCGCAATTACGCGTTCGCCGAAGCAACTGCCGCCGGCGCCTCCGTGGCCACCGCCTTTTCGGGGCCGCGCGCGAGCAGGCCGCAGCACAGCCCGAACACGACGAGAATGGCGGTCTTGTGCAACGGGTATTCGACGTAACTGTGGATCAGCAGCAGGCCGATCGACAGGCTGGCGGCGCGCGCGAACAGGCGCTCGCGGCCGTGGCGCGGGTCGGCATCGGCCGCATCGGCGGGCGTCAGCAACCATGCTCGCAGGGAACTCCAGCCGAACCAGACGATGAAGGCGACGATCAGGATGACGCCGGGGATGCCGGTCTCCAGCCACAGTTCGTGGTAATCGCCGTGGGCGCGATTGACAAAGGCCGGCAGCATGCCTTCTTGCGGCGGCACTGCCTGATAGGCCTCGACGAAGGTGCCCAGCCCCGCGCCCATCGTCCCGAAATGGTGCGCGGCATCGAGCGTGGTGCCATGGATCTGCCAGCGCAGGTCGTTGTCGATGCCGTTGCCGAGGCGATCGAGCCCGGTCGCACCGGCGGTGATGCCGGCGATCACCACCATCAGCACGCTGGCGCCGGCGATGGACCACAGCGTGCGACGCGGCAATCCCAGATCAGCCAGCAAGGCGCCGCTACCAACCAGTGCCAGGCTGCCGAGCAGCAATGCGGCACGCGAATGGGTCTCGAACGCTGCCGCCAGCAGGCTCACCGCACCCAGCGCCAGCAAGGTCATCGCCGCCGCCGCGCCGCGCCCTTTGCCGCGCTTGCGCTCCAGCCACAAGCCCAGACCCATCGCCACCATCAGCGGGATGGTCATCGCCATGAAGGTGCCGAAATGGTTGTGATTGGAAAACAGGCCGGTCATCGCCGTATCGGATATCGGCGCACGGGTGGCGGTCTGGATGCCGGCATCGTCCTGGTAGGCCTTGGCCAGCAACGACGCCGCGGTCACGTCACCGTTGTCGTTGGCGGTGCGGAACACGACATCCATGATCGTCATCAGCACGCCGCCGACGAACAAGGCCAGCACCAGCACTTTCTGCTGCCGTGGCGACATCCAGCGTACGGCCAGAAACATCGCGATCGCCGGCAGCGTCCACAGCAATGCGCGCTCGGTGCCCAGCGGATTGAGACTGATCGACGTCCACGCCGGCACCACCTTGGCCGCCTGCATTTGCGCCAGCAGTTCGGCGCGCCCGGGTAACGCCGCCCACGCGGGAAGCGACAACGGCATCAGCTCGATGCAGGCCAGCACCGCGATGCCGACGATCACCGCCAGCGCCAACCAATCGCTGGCGCGCAGCCGGGCGGTGCTCCATTGCAACGCCGCCAGCACGATCAACGGCAGGGCCAGCAATCGCGCGACGACATCGCCGAACGAACCTTCGCCACCGCCGAAGATCAGGCCGCAAGCGAATACCGCGCCCGACAACAACAACACCGAGGCCGAAACGCCGTTCGGGTCGTCCAGCAGCGAGATCGACACGTTTCGAGCGTTGCGATGATGCCCATGGCGGCGACTGGCACGCACGAACGGCATCGAAATCGGCATGGCGGGCTTGACCTGAAATCAGCGCGAGGGCGGCATTGCCGCACAAACGAAAAGACCGCGTCAAGCGCGGCCTTTTCGTCATTCAGCATTCAGTGGCCGGGCATCATCGCCCGTACGCTCACGGCGCGCTGAGCGAGTGATCGGTGTGGTTGTGATGGCCACCCTGTGTGGCAACCAGCAGCGCGATGACGCCAACGCCCGCCAGCGCCCAGCCCAGGCAACGGTTGTGCGATGCACCGTCGCTGCCGATGAAGCGGCACTGCGAATCGTCGTCGCTGCCGCCGCCCTGGCCCACCGCCTGCCCGTACATCGAGCCGACCGGCGTTGCGCCCGAACGACCCGTCGCCGCCGAGGCGTAGCCGCCGAAGCCGCGAGAATCGAAACTCACCAACGAATTGGCGGGAATCGCAGCCGACTGGCCATTCGCATACTTGACGGTGGCCGTGCCACCGGACATCACCATCACCCGATCGCCAGCCTTGATCGTCTGACCCGGCTTGGCGGCGACGAACTGGGAACCGTTGTTCACCAAGACGGTGCCGGAACTGCTCGTGAGCGTGGCCGCCGGTGCGAACGGAGTAGCGGCGCCCGCCAACGGAACCAAGGCCGCAAGCGCAACACCCAACGCAATCTGACGAATCATGACAGCCCCCGCTTCCAATGCACGGACGATCCCGTGCTGCAAGGCTAGCGCGATCCGGCGGCGATTGCAAGAGCCGATTGCACCGAGAACCGTTCGTGGCGAGGCATTGGACAGGCTCAGGACAGGCCTGTCGAAGCACGGACGGCCCCATCGCCCATTGCCGTTCGTGGTGCGCCTGTCGAACCACGACCCCTCGCCCGCTCACCCTTCGACAGGCTCAGGGCGAACGGTGGAAGGGAGAGGCCGTTCGTGGTGAGCCCCATTGCCGTTCGTGGTGAGCCTGTCGAACCACGATCAGCCCCTCGCCCATTGCCGTTCGTGGTGAGCCTGTCGAACCACGATCAGCCCCTAGCCAGCTCACCCTTCGACAGGCTCAGGGCGAACGGTGGAAGGGAGAGGCGGTTCGTGGATGGCCCATTTCCGCTCGTGGTGAGCCCCATTGCCGTTCGTGGTGAGCCTGTCGAACCACGATCAGCCCCTCGCCCATTACCGTTCGTGGTGAGCCTGTCGAACCACGATCAACCCCTCGCCCGCTCACCCTTCGACAGGCTCAGGGCGAACGGTGGAAGGGAGAGGCCGTGCGTGGTGAGCCCCATTGCCGTTCGTGGTGAGCCTGTCGAACCACGATCAGTCCCTCGCCCGTTCACCCTTCGACAGGCTCAGGGCGAACGGTGGAAGGGAGAGGCCGTTCGTGGTGAGGCCCATTGCCGTTCGTGGTGAGCCTGTCGAACCACGACCACGCTCGCCCATTGCCGTTCGTGGTGAGCCTGTCGAACCACGATCAACCCTTCGCCCATTGCCGTTCGTGGTGAGCCTGTCGAACCACGATCAGCCCCTAGCCAGCTCACCCTTCGACAGGCTCAGGGCGAACGGTGGAAGGGAGAGGCCGTTTGCGGTGAGTCCATTTCCGTTCGTGGTGAGCCCGTCGACAAGCTCAGGACAGGCCGGTCGAACCACGGGCGGCGCGCCGATGGGCGCTGGCCATCAAGGCCCGTCGGGCGCATCGGCACCGGAAGGCGGGGTCAGCCCGGGCGGCACCGGCACTGCGTCCGATCGGGCGCTGCTGGCAGCCGCGCCTGCTGCTGTGGTTGGCTGACTACCGGCGCCTGCTGCCGCCGGCTGGCTGCCGGCGTCGACGCGATCGATGCGCAGGTTGTCGAACACCGCGGTGCCGTGCAGCGGTTGGCCTTTGAAGTTGATTTCGTTCAGATCCAGCCGCAGCCATTGCGCGGCGCAACCGGTATCGGGCACGTCGAATTCCATCTGCACACCGCCCCACGGGGTGTCGCCGGAGAGCAGATCAGTGGCCGCCAGCGCCTGTTGTTCGCCCTCGGCGCAGGTGAGCGTCCAGCCCAGACCGCCTTCCTGGGTGTCGATGCCGGAGGTTCCGCCCATGCCGCTGAAGCGGTAATGCCCCGGGCCGAGGATCAGCAGCTGCCGCACCGGGCGGTAGTCCAGCGGCAAGCCGTCGAAATGCACCTGCAGGGCGCTGTCGGTGCTCAAATCGCCGGCCGGGCCGATGCTCACGTCAAACCCGCTGCCCTGCTCGGGCAGGCGCCAATCGAAGCCGCTGTTGGTTGGCGGAAAATCGAAACTGCCGTCGTAAATGTTGCCCAAGCGCGTGCGCTGGGCGAGCGAAAGCGTGCCAACCCAGGTGAAATAGGCGTTGCCCCAGCGGCCATCGGCGATCTGCCGACGAATCAGCAGGTCGGCCTCGGTGCCGAGCAGCGGCGGCGGCAACGGATCGTCGGCGCCGCGCCCGGCAAACACCCGATCGATGGCATCCGGATCGGTGCCGCTGCTGGCCAGCATCTGCAGGTAAGCCAGGCGCCACGGCGGCCGCTGCACCAGCAGGTGATCGATAAGCTTGGCAAACACCGGGCTCGATGCCGCGGCGACGAAGCGCGGCATCACGCTCGGCGCCAGATCGGGGCGGATGCGCAACACCACGTCGATCTGCGCCAGGGCGCCGGCAAAATCGTTGCGCTTGACTGCTTGATCGACCACCAGCATGCGCCCGATCACATCGCGCGGCGAGCGCGCGATCGCGATGTCGGCCAACTTTCCGGCAGCGGCGTCGTTGCCGAGAAATTGCAGGCCCTGGGCGATGAGACGATAACCGCGTCCATCCAGCGGATAGGCGGCGATGGCCTGCCGCGCCAGGGTATCGGCGGTGCTGAAATCCTTGCCGGCAACGGCCGCATCGCCGGCGGCGACCAGCGCCTGCGGGTCGGACGGACGCCAGAGCAGGGCCGAATCGGGGTCGGATTGCGCCCACAGATCGGCCAGCCCCAGGGTGAGCACGCGCCAGCCCAGCCACAGCGCCAGCGGCGTGAGCGCGATCGCCACCGCAATCTCGCGCCGCGTCCACGCTTTCGTGCGCGACGGCGTCGGTGGTGGCGTGCGCCGACGGCGACGCGCCGGGGTTGCGGCCGCATCGGGCAGCGGCAATGCGTCTTCGCTCATCGATACCTCGTTGCCATTCATTGGTCGTTGCCGTGCAACAGGCGGGCGATCTTCCAATCGCCGCCGATGGGCCGGGCTTCGATCCGGATCCATCCTTGCACGCTCTTCTCGGCGCCCTGCCCCAGCGTGCGCAGGCGAACCGTGAACGCGCCCTGACCGACGATCCGCTCGGGTTCGATCGTCCAGGTCAGCGCTGCCAGGTCCAGCGCGCGCGCCGAGGTCTGCGCGAACAGGCGGCGATAGTTCTCGGCGATCACCGCGCGGCCATCGCGATTTTCGCGGGCATCGGGTGCGAACAGGCGCATCAGCGCGGCATGATCGCCGCGCGCGTAGGCGGCCGCGAAGTCGCGCGGCAACGATCGCGCTGCCGCGTGCGCCGACTCGTCGACCGTCGGAGCGTTGCGTTCGACGACATCGACGCGATGGGGCGCGGCCGCAGCCACCCCGGGGCTCAACGGTGGATCCCGCGGTGCGTCAGTCGCCGGCAACGTCGGGCGCGGGCCTTTGCCGTCGCCTTGGCGTGGCTCGATCGCCACCACAGGGGCGCGAGCACGCGCTGCGGTGGCGACCGCGCCCTCGTCTGGAACGGCTGTCGGCCGCACCCGCGCAGCGCCGGCCGATGCTGCCGCGCCCGTGACGGCATGGCGGCCCGGCGCCGCGGCGGTTGCCGTCACCGGCAGCGGTGCTGGCGCCGAATCGGAATGCGGGATCCGTGTCGGCGAGAGCGGCGGCGAGATCCGCAGAGCCGTCGCCTGCGGCGGCGAGCGCACGTCGTTCGTCGCAACCGGTGCCGGCATCGAGGCGGGCAGCGCGGCCGCCGCCATCGTGCGGCTGGCCTGGCCGGAATCGATCGTTGCAACCGCGCCGTCGGGCGTTGCGGCCACAGGCGCCGATGCGGCCACCGCGGCAGGCGTGGGGGCCGTCGAGTCGAGGACGCGCGAATCTTCGTCCCGATCCGATGCCTGGCCATCCCGTGCCAGCACGTCGGCGACGATCGCCGCGCCCGAGGGCAGCGACACGTCGTCCTCGTCCTCGCCCAACGCCCGGCGCGCCGCCTCGCCGGCAACGTCGTGATGACGGCTGCTGGCAAGGCTGGAATCGGCCGGCAGCACGGTGCGACGATCGCTGCTCGAATCGGCCATCACCAGCACGGCGATGATGCCGACGAACAACAGCGAGCCCAGCACCACGATCGGCAGCCGTCGCACCGCGCCTGACGACAGCGCCGGCGCCTGAGCGGACGCCTCGTCGCCGCGACGCGCCACCACCCGCAAGCGCAGCGCAGGTTTGCGGGTATCCACGGCGCGCTCGGCATCATAGTGCTGGCGACGCTCGGGTGAGCGCAGGACATTCCACGCCGCGTTCACGCGATCCGAATACACCGTCTCCCAGCGATCGCCGGCGCGGTCGGGATGCAGCCAGCGCATCAGCCAGCGATGGTGCTCGTGGATGGTTTCGACCGGTGCATCGGCACGCACGCCCAGCACGCGGTAGTGATCGGATCGCTCGTCGAACAACACCTGCTGGATGAACAAGATGGCCGCCTCGACCAGCACCCGCGGCGATTCGCCGGTGCGCCGGGCGCAGGCGTCGACCGTCTCGCGGCGCCCGGCGGCCAGTTCCAGCAGCGTCGCCATCGCGGTCGGCAACTCCCGACTGCGCAGCATCCGCGCGTGCGCCGGTGCCGCCCGCAGGGCCAGCGCCAGCTCCAGCGCGTCGCCGCCTTCGCCGTTCATCCGCGCTCGAGTTTCGCCGGCTCGCGCTCGTAGCTGTAGTAACTGTAGCTGCCGTAACCGTAGCTGTAACCGTAACCGGATTGCTTGGCGTCGTACTTGGTCATCACCGCACCGACCAGCCGCGCATGCGCCGCATGCAGCCGCTTGACCGAGCTGATCGCCGCCTCGCGGCGGGTGCCACCGGCATTCACCACCAGCATCGTGCCTTTGGCGATGTGCGCCAGCAACGCGGCATCGGCCAAGCCCAGCATCGGCGGGCTGTCGATCACCACCTGATCGTACTTGGCCATCGCCACCGTCAACAGTGAGAGCATGCGCGGGCCGGCCAGCAATTCGGCCGGATTGGGCGGCAGCGGCCCGGCGGTCATCACCTGCAACCCCGGCTCGTCGTCCAGAGCATGGATCGCCGCCTGCGGCTCGACTGCACCGGACAGCACGTTGCTCAGCCCTTGCTCGTTGTCCATGCGCAACTGCCGGTGCAACGAGGGATTGCGCAGGTCGGCATCGATCAGCAACACGCGCTTGCCCAGTTGCGCGAAATTGCGCGCCAGCGCCACCGAGGTGGTGGACTTGCCATCGCCCGGCATCGCGCTGGTCACCAGCAGGCTGCGCGGCACGCCCGAACCGGTGGAGAACTGCAAGGCGGTACGCACCGAGCGATAGGCCTCGGAGAACGCCGACTTGGTGTCCTTGAACGCCTCGTGCGGCGCGACGTTCTTCAGCTTCGGCACCACCCCCAGCACCGCCAGGCGCAGATGCGCCTCGACGTCGGCCGGGCTCTTGAGGGTGTCGTCGAGCATTTCGAACAACAACGCCAGGCCAACACCCAGGCCCAGGCCGAACACGATCGCCACCAGCAGGTTCAGCTTGATGTTGGGTTTGTACGGGCCAATCGGCACATCGGCGCGATCGATCACCGCGATGTTGTTGTTGGCCACGCCACCGGCGATGCCGATGGTCTTGTAGCGCTCCAGCAGGGCGTCATACAGCGCCTGATTGGTGTTCACGTCGCGCACCAGCACGTTGTAGGCGATGGCACGATGCTGCTCGCCGAACATCTGCTGCTTGACCGTGTCCATCTGCTGGCGCAGCAGGTTCTCGTGCTGGACGGCCGCCTCGTAGGACGACTTCGTCGACGCCTTGACGTTGGCGTATTCCTTCTGGATCTGCCGATCCAGCTCGTCCATCTGCTGCTTCATGCTCACCATCAGCGGATAGTTCGGCTGATAGGTGTTGAGCTTGTTCTGGTAGTCGGCCGCCAGTTGCGCGCGGCTCTGGCGCAAGGTGCCGATGATGGAATTGGTGAACATGTCCGCCGGCAAGGCATCGCCGGGGGTGCTCGAAGCCAGCTTCCAGCGCGCTTCGGCCAGGCTGCGCGCGGTCTGCGCATCGGCCAGCGACGAGGCGAGGTTGGAAAGGTCCACCGCCGGCAGCGTGGTCTTGCCGTCCGCACCCACCACCAGCTGCTCGCTGGTGGCGATCTTCACCAGTTCGGCTTCGGAATCGGCCAGCTTCTGCTTGAGCTGGGCCAGCCGCCCTTCCAGGTATTTGCGGGCGTACGCGGAGGCGTTGTAGCTGTGCTCGAGGTTCTGGGCGATGAAATTGTCGGCCAGCGAATTGGCGATCTTCGCCGCCAGCGCCGGGCTGGCGCTGTCGAAGTTGATCTGCACCAGCCGGGTGTTGCGCACCGGCTGGATGTCGAGGTTGCCGTTGACGTAATCGGCCAGATCGGCCGAATCGGAATCGGTAGCGCTGGCGCTGGCACCGGGCTTGTCCTTGGCCGTCGAGGCAGCGCCCAGCAGGCCTTTGATCTTGCCGCCGAGCGAGGCCTTCTGCAGGGCCAGATATGCCGGGTCCTTGGCCAGCTTCAGCTCGGCCGCGACCCGCTGCGACAGCGCCTCGCTGCGCAGCAGTTCATATTGCGTGTTGTAAAAATTCTCGGCGTCGTAATAGGCGTCCGAGTCGTTGCCCTGCCCTTCCACGACCTTGACCGCATCGCGGTCGATCTGGATGGTGGCCGTGGCCCGGTAGATCGGCGTTTTCAGCAGCGAACCGACCAGCACCGCGAAAAACACGATGCCCAGCGACGACAGCACCGTCCACTTGCGCCGCAGCAGGATGTGCCAGTAATGGCGCAGGTCGATGGTATCGGCATCGTCACCGCTGCCCTCGCGCGGCAATGCCAGCGCATTGCGCGAACCCGGCTCGACGTGCGCCGTCGGGTGCCGATCCTGCGGCACCGGCAGCGATTGGCCATCGGGTGGTGGTGAGTGATGATCGTCCTGCATGAGGCTTCCTGTTCAGTTCGTCATGGCGCCATGGCGTGCCAGCGTCAGGCGGTGGAGTATCAGAATCGCATTTCGGGTGCGGCGGCGCGAGTGGCAGGGCGCGACGTCGCCGGAACGACGTCCCATGTCGCGCATCGCGCGCGATCGGAGTGCCCCGATTGCCGCTGCCTCCAGCTTGGCGCCCACGCCGACACGACCGCTCAGTAATAGCCGCGAGTGAAGACGCCCAGCAGCGGCACCGCCTGGATCAGCATCTTGAACTTGCTCTTCGATCCGGACATGTCCACCACCACCACGTCGTCGCCATAGATGCGCGGATCCTCGGCGGCGCCGGTGTGGATGGCTTTGAGGTCGAACACCGCCGCCATTTTCTCGCCCTTGATCTTGCGGAACACGATCACGCCACGGGTGTTGGCCATTTCGGTCAGGCCGCCGCTGACCGCCAGCACCTGCAGCAGCGTGGTCGGGCCGGTCAGCGGGTAGACGCCGGACTTCTGCACCGCGCCTTCCACCGTCACCCGTTGGCTGACGTATTCCTTGATGAACACGCCGACCTGCGGGTTCTTCAGGTAGCCGGCAGCCAGCTTGGCAGCGATATCGCGTTGCAATTCGGAACTGGTCCTGCCACCGGCGTGAACGATGCCGATCAACGGCAGCGAAATCGTGCCATCGGAGTTGACGCGCACGTCCTGATTGAGCTCGGCGGCGCCGAACACGCTGATCGTCAGCAGATCCATCGCGCCGATGCGGTATTCGTCGACGCCCTTGTAGGCACCGGAGGCGTCGGTGGTGTCGGGAACCGGCAGCGAATTGCCAGCCGCCACCACATGGGTACTGCCCGAAACGATCACCGGATCGCTGTCGCAAGCACTCAAGGCAAGGCCGCACAGACAGGCCAGCACCAGCCAGAGCAGAAATTGGAAACGTCGCGTGCGCATCCTCATGCCGTTGTCGTTCCTCACTCGCCCCCCAAGCCTTTGTCGACGAATCGCGGAGTGTACCCCACCGACTGTTACGTTCGGCAATTCCGGTGCCGACCGATATCCGGTGCCGACGAGCCTCCGGCGCCCGGCGCCGCCGATGGCGCGATCTGCACGGCCGGGCGTCATCGCCGGCCGCAGCCCCCTAAGGAAGGTCTGAATAAGTCTTGTCATCCCTGCGCAGGCAGGGGTCCAGTGACTCTACGTTGTTGAAATAAAAGACACTGGATTCCCGCTTTCGCGGGAATGACGATCAAAAACAAAGATATTCAGACCTTCCCTAGGTCGATGATCGGCTC
>JAFEFT010000033.1 GCA_018240435.1 Pseudomonadota bacterium | reverse complement strand
ACATCTTTCTTGACAACGACCGCGGTCGCCATGCGTGATCGCGGCAGCGGCTTGGTCAGGCTCTTTGTCTCACCCGATCATGCCGCCATCCACGCGCTGGCCAACAAGACCAGCGACAGCCTTGGCCTGTGCATCTTCCCCCATCGGCATAGGCATCGTCGAAGATCTCGCACTCGCTCTTGTTTTTTTCAACAAGGGAGTAGTGCGAGATAAAAATGCGTTGTAAGGTCTAAAATTCGAGGCAATGGCATGGCTTGGATAGGCCCACAACTCAACTCGGTCTGATCAACTCTTTCTAGCCACGCGGCTGATCGTTTGTCAGGCGGCAAGCTTATTTCATCGCTTTCGTCATAAACATAGGCTCGCGATGCACCGATCATTCCGCCAGAATCCCATACGATTAGCTTAGGTTGATTATTTGTACGTGCTGTGGCTGCAATATCCTTTAAAAAGGATGTTCGCAGAAAAAAGAAACGGACTTCATCACCGCCCTCATTCAGCACGTACAAGCTTTGTGGCAGATAAAAAATAAATGCAGCAAGAAAAATAGGAATTCCGATAAGACAAAGCGCTCTGCCGAACCGTTTTTGCGACGAGATTTTAATTATATAAATAACCGCCAATATCGCATTCAACGCCCAAAAAAATAACAATGCCACAACCACCAAAAGATAAGGAGGGCTCGACCCCATATTTGTAGCGCGCACGCCAACAATGGCAACAGGCACACTGACTGCGATAATCCATAGCCACCAAAGTACTGTTATATTTACAAAAATTGATGGCAAAATTTTTCGTCCGATGCGAAACATCGCAGCCATCCTGTAAATTAATTTTTATGGGAACGAGTGTCGTTTGCGGGAGACGGATACGCGCTATACAAATCCTGAATCGAAGCCGCCTCGGAAAACACAGAGCCGCCATTAAGCAACGTATAATCCCCCGCAAACGGAATGGCAACTGGAATGGCAACTGCCGTGATAGATGGAAGTGTTTTAGCATTGGCCCATGGAGCCTTGCACTCTAAATTCGGATCCTGATCGAGTGCGGGGCTAAGCCTCCCTAAACTGGCGGCGATCCAGCCATTGTTCCACCATGTTATTAGATTCGGACTTCCAGCGTCGGAAGACATCAGATCTGCCGCATAGGTACCAATCGAATCCATCATCGACTCGGAAAATCCTGCACCATTCATGTAGACACCGACGGCGAAATTCGAAGCGTTAGTCCACTCCGACCAAAAAGTACCGCCATCAGACGAACTCGCACCTAGCCGCTGAAAATCATATGTTCCAAATTGCCAAATGTTAGCGTACGCTCCAGATGTCCCATCGCTTTGGCCCGCACTCCGAACGTCGTTAAAGTTCGCTGTTGCGGGTGCATAAAAATATTGCCCATCCGGCGCTTGATATAGTGTGGAATAATTGTAGGGAACCGGCCCCATAGGTAGATTATGATTTACAGATAATGAAGGTGTAAGCCCCATGGGATCGCTCATTGCCGTTGGCTCACCCCCCACATACCCAAACGTATTCACCCCCGCATCCAGCCCCAGCGGATCGCTCTCCACATACCGCCCGACGCTGGCATCGTAGTCGCGGAAGCCGTTGTTCCACAATCCGGTTTCGGCATCGTAGTACTGGCCGGGGAAGCCGAGATTCAGGCCGCCGATGGTATCCAGCGTCACCGTGCGGTCGAAGGCGTAGTTGCTCGCCCGCCACACCACCGCCTTGGCGGCATTGGTGACGATCTCCGGCCGGCCGAGCTGGTCGGTGTGCACCATGTACAGTGTGTTGTTGCGCACCAGCGCGACCGGCTGCCCACCCATCCACAGGTAGTCGGTCATGCCGGCCGCGCCGTTCTCGCCGAGCAGCGTGCCGTCGATGCCGTAGACGAAGTGCGTCCACACGCTGCCGCCGCTCGACTTGTACACGCGCCGGCCCTGCGGATCGACGTGGTAGGTGGTGGTGGTGCCGCCCTTGGTCGCCGTATCCATCCGGTTGAACGGATCGTAATGGAACACGATCGCGCCGCTGGTGCCGCTGTCGCTGATTCGGTTGCCGTTGACGTCGTAGCCGAAGGTGCGCGCGCCGGTGCCGGTGATGCCGGCCAGGGTGTTGTTGCCCGACGCCAGCGAATACGCCGAACTGGCCGAGCCGACCGTCTGGCTGCTGCGGTTGCTGTCGGCGTCGTAGCCCCAGGCGGTGCTGCTGCTGGACCCGAAGGCCACGCCGGTCAAACGGGTCAGCGCGTCGTAGTTGAAGGTCTGCGACAGGTTGACGTTGGCACCATTGGTAATGGCGGTGATCGAGTTGTTGGCGTCGTAGCCGAAGGTGAGGCTTTGCAGCACCGTGCTCGACGGGATCGTCGTGCTGATGCCGGTCAGGCGGCCGTCGAGGTCGTAGTCGTTGGTGCGCACCAGGCCGTTGCCGTAGGTCCAGCCGGCCACGCCCACGTAGGGTTCGTAAGTCAGGCCGGTAGCGACGTTACGGGTGGTGCCGTTGATCGTCACCGTCGCCGACGCCAGCTTGCCGGCGGCGTAGGCGTAGTTCGCCGCCACCCCGTTCGGGTAGGTCACGCCGGTGGCGCGGCCCATGTTGTCGTAGGCGTAGGCGGTGTTGTAAGTGCTGCCGGCGACGATGCTGCTCTGGCTGGCGACCCAGCCTTCCGGCGTGTAGGCCGTGCTCAGGCTGTCGTTGTAGCCGTTGAACGCGTCGGCGACGCTGCACAGCCGGCCCCTGCCGTTGGCGCAGGCATCGTAGGTGAAGGTCTGGGTCTTGCCGCCGGTGCTGACGGTTGCGACGCGATTGAGGCCGTCGAATCCGTAGCTGGTGACGGTGCCATCGGCGCGGGTGAAGCCGGTGCGACGCCCGCCGGCATCGTAGGTGAACGAGACGGTGCCGGTATCCGGGCTCGACTGCGCCCACAACTGGCCGAAGCCGTCGTAGACGTAGGTGGTGATCAGCAGGCGCGGATCGACCACCGAGACGGCGCGATCGCCGACGTCGTAACCGAAGGCGGTGACGCCTTTTTCGGGATCGGTCGTGGAGGTCTTCCGGTTCAGGTGATCGAAGGTGAAGGTGGTGATGTGCCCGAGCGAGTCGGTGCTGGACACGACATTGCCGTCGTTGTCGTAGCCGGTGACGAAGTTCTGACCGTTGTTGCCGCCGACCGTCCATACCCGGCCGAGGCCGTCGTACGAGCGCATGGCCTTGCTGACCAGCGTGCTGGAACCGACGAACTCGTAGGCGTATCGCGCACAATCGGACTCACCTTCGGCGTCCTTGAACGATTTCGTGCACACGAACGTCCATTGGCCCGTGCGCGCGGTTTCGTCCACCTTCGTCACTTCATTGGCCGCGTTGTAGATGTAATCCTCCTCCTCGAGGCCCGCGCCGCCGGCGATGCTGCCATTGGCCGCGCGGTACTTGGCGATCAGGTGCTGGGCGTCGTCGTAGACGTAGTGCTCGCTGACGCCATCGGGAGTGATGACGTTGGCCAGCCGCCCCTGCCCGTCGTAGTAGTAGCTGGTTGTGGCCGCGATGCCATTGGGGCTGGTCTGGGTGCTGCTGACCTCGCCCCACAGGTTGTAGGTATAGGCGGTCGTGTTGCCGTTGGGGCCGGTCACCGTCGCCGGCTCACCGAACGCGTTGTAGCCGCCGTAGGTGGTCGTCTGACCGAGGTTGTTGGCGACCGAGGCCAGATCGCCGGCGGTGGTGTAGGTCGTGGTGACGGCATCGCTGGGGCCGGACACCGGCCCATCCGCGACCATCTTGGCGAGCATGCTGTTGTTGGCGTTGTTGCTGTACGTGAAGGTCGTTGTAAGCACCTGGTTGGCGATGCCGTGCGCGGTGAGATTGATCGTGCGGATCGTGGCCACGCGCTGCGTGGCCGGATCGTAGGTGTAGTCGGTTTCGTGATCGCCGACCACGATGACCTTCAGCAGCCGGTTCGTGCCCGCCGTGCCGTCCCAGACATAGTTGGTCGTTCGCGCCTCCGGCTGGCCGGACGCCTCGACCTTCTGCTGCAACTGGCCATTGGCCGCGTAGCTGTACGCCGTCACGTTGCCGTTCCAGTCGGTCACTTGACGGTCGTAACCGGTGGCGTCGTAGCTGTGGCTCATGCTGGCATCGGGCACATGGGCGCCGCCCGTGCCGGTGGCGCTGGTGACCAGGCCGTTGACGAAGGTGTAGGTGGTCTGCCGGCCCAGCGGATTCGTCGCCAGCACCGACAAGGTATTGTTGGCACCCGGCGTGTAGACGAACGTCGGGTTGTTGTATTGCCCACTCGCGCCCAGGCCCATCGTGTAGGCATTGCCGTTGGCGTCGTAGGCGAAGTTGGCAAAACTTTCGGCGTCTTGAACGATGTTCGTCAATGCGCCCGGAAAGCGGGAATCGGCGTAGACGTACGATGTCGTGGTCGTCATGCCGACCGCGGAGGTGCCGGTCGTCTGGCTGAGCAGGTTCAGGCCGGCGCCGAGTGCATTGGCGGTATAGGCGAAGGAGTATTGGTTGCCGCCCGGATCGGTCACGGTGGTGAGCTGATTGCCCGTCCAGGTGAAGCGCACCTTGCGGCCGTTGCTGTGAGTGACGGATGCGAGGTAGTTGTTCGCACCGTAGGCGAAGGTCCAGCCGACGTTTTGCGCGTCGACGATGGACATCACGTAACCGGCGGCGCTGTAGCGCTCGATGCCCTGGTGATCGTTGTGCAGGCTGTAGCTGCCGTCGGAGTTGCGGACGATATAGGCAATCGGCGACGGCTTGGTTTCCAGCCAGCGGCCTTGGGCTGCGTTGTAGACGTACTTGATGCGGCGACCGTCCGGCAGGTGCGCCCACAGGACGAGGTTGGTCGTACCGGTCGGCGGCGTCGCACAGACCGCGCCCGGCTTGGGATAGCACACGCCCGATGCCGAACTGGAATTGAACGACAACTTGTAGTCGAAGTTACTTTGCCACTTGGCGCCGAAGATGCCGACGCCGCCCCAGTAGTTGTTGAACGTGCGCGTCAGGAACAGCGCCATCTCGCCCTTGCCGCTGAAATCGGTCTTGGCGACGACGAGATTGCCGGTGGCATAAACGATCGGGCCGGCGCTCTGGCGCAGCGAACTCGAATCCTGGCCGATGTCTACCTGGCCGAGGTTGTAACCCGGACTGCCGGTGTCGGCGAGGGCGGCGAGCGGAGCAACGACAAGCACAGCACCGACCAACGCCTTGGCAAGGAATCGAAACGGCATGCGGATTTTCCCCAGATCGTAGTGGTATCGCGATACGCGGCCGCAGCGGATCGCATCGCCAATGGCACCGTCGTCGGCCTGCGCACAATGGATGCTGTGCACAGCGCATGGATCGGCACACATCGAGCGCCCGCTCCCGGCAGACGGCGCGCATCGTACCCCCCCCCCTTCGTTAAAATTTCCTGTGCGACCATCTGCACAGGCCATTGACGCCGACGACAGATTCCGCGCGTCTGGTGCGCATGTGCCATCGCGGCAGTGCCCGGACGACTGGCTTTCGCCAACGTCCGACGCGAAATCCGCGAAGGCGCTGACGTCGCTTTACCCGACGCCGATCGCCGACGATCAACCTGCCGGCGCCGCCCTGACAGCGCGCCGACGCTTTGGCCGCACTGGCGCGGCGTCGGGCTGATCGACCACGCGCACCGCCGGCGGCGGGGCATTCTCCTGCCAGAAGCGCTGCCGATCGACGCGCGCTCGTTCGATGATTTGCGCGCCAGCGACATCGAACCGCACCCGCACCATGCCGTCGCTGGCGGTATCTTCGAGCGCGATGTGGCGATCGACATAGCGCTGCACCACGGCCGGTTTGGGGTGACCGAAGCGGTTGTCGAGGCCGACCGAAATCAGCGCCAGCTTCGGTGCGACGGCGGCGAGAAACTCCGGCGTCGACGAGGTGGCGCTGCCGTGATGCGGCACCACCAGCACGTCGGCGCGCAGCCACTGCGGCTGTTCGCGCACGAGGCGTCGTTCGATGATCGCTTCGATGTCGCCGGGCAGCAGCAGCGACCAGCCCGGCCCGCTCACCCGCAGCACGCAACCGCTGTCGTTGCCCAGATAGGGCATGAACGGTGGCGGATGCAGGAAACGGAAATCGACACCATCCCAGCGCCATCGCGCGTCTTTCAGGCACGGTTGGTAATCCTGTCCGCGCAGCCAACCCGCAGGCGCGTAGCGCGGCGACACCGGAAACGCCAGTCGCACCGAAGCCGCGCCGCCAGCATGGTCGTTGTCGCCGTGGCTGATGACCAGCGCATCCAGTCGCGGTACGCCCAGTGCGTGCAGGCTCGGCACTACCGCCGACTCGCCCAGATCCAGTCCGCCGGCGAAGGCCGGGCCGGTGTCGAACAGCACCGCGTGGTGTTGCGTGCGCACCAGCAACGACAAGCCCTGCCCGACGTCGATCATCGCCAGTTCGGCGCTGCCGGCAGCGATCGTCGGTTGCCGCGGCCACAGCAACGGCAGCCACAGCAACAGCGCCAGCGGCTTGCCGGGCACGCCACGCGGCAGCAGCAACCAGAACGCACCGAGCAGCGCCAGCAGCAACGCCAACACGCTTGGCTCGGGCAGCCAGATCAACGCGCCGGGCCAGCGCGCCATGTGTTCGACGATCCACCACAGTCCATCCATCAGATGCCCGGCCAGCCGCAGCACCGGCCCACCCAGCGTCGGCGAGATCGCATCCATCGCCATGCCGAGAATCGACAGCGGCGTCACCAGCAAGGCGAAGCCGGGAATGCCGACCAGATTGCTCAACGGCGACACCAGCGAAGCCTGACCGAAGAACCACACCGTCAGCGGCAGCAGGCCGACGGTCATGATCGCCTGCCCGCCGACGAACGAGCGCCAGCGCCGGCCCGGCGCGTCGTGCGGCAAACACCACAACAGCCACGCCACGCCGACGAACGACAGCCAAAAGCCGGGCGCCAGCACCGACAATGGATCGACCAGCAGCATCGCGATCAGGGCCAGCGCCAGTGCATCGGGCAACGACGATGGACGCCGACCGACCCGCGCCAGCAGCGCGGTGGTGATCATCAGCACGGTGCGCACCGTCGGCAACTGGAAGCCGGTGATCGCCGCGTAACCCAGGCCAAGCGCCAGCGCGAACAACGGCAACGCCTGCGGCCGTGGCCAGCGCAATCCGAGTGCAGGAAACAACCACCACACGCACCAGCCCAGCAGCGCGCCAAAGCTGGCGACGACGCCGACATGGAAACCGGAAATCGCGACCTGATGATTGAGCCCGGTCTGGCGCAACACGTCCCAGTCGTCCGGCGTCAATCCACGGGTATCGCCCAACGCCAGCGCGCGGATGAAGCGCGCACTCGGCGCGGCGATCGCCGCATCGATTCGTTGCGATTCGCGCGCGCGCAGCGCATCGATGCTCCAGCTCGCGCCCAGCCGCTGCGGCGCGACACCGCCGGCATTGCCATCGCGCACATAGCCGGTGGCGGCGATGCGCCGTTCCAGTGCGAACCGTTCGAAGTCGAACGCGCCCGGATCGAGCACGCCGCGCGGCCGGCGCAGTTTGACCACGAATCGCCAGCGCTCGCCCGACGCGACTTCGCTCGACGTGCGATACCAGCCCAGTCGCAATCGGCGACCGGAAACTCCCGCGACGTTGCCATCGGTATCGGCGATCAAGGTGAAGTGCAGGCCATCGTCGCGACGTTCGGGCAGGCCGTCGATCACGCCGGTCACGGTGATGTCCTGCCCGACCAACGCCGGCGGCAGGCGTTGCGCGATGACGTGGCCGGCGCACAAACAGGCCCAGGCGAATCCGCTCAGCGCGGCACCGAGCCAGCGCCCGCGCCACGGGGCGATCCATGCCAGCAGGCCGCAGCCGGACAACGTCGCCAGTAACGCGAACGATGGCAATGCACGCAACGGCATCGCGGCGAGCACACCCAGCGCCAGCGCTGCCGCGCAGGCGATGCCGAACGGCGGAATGCGCCTGCGCACCCCGACCGCGGCCATCGCATCACACCTCGGTCTTGTCCAGCTCGCGCAACGCGCCGCCGGTGAGTTCGAGCACGCGATCCATGCGCCGTGCCAGCCGCCGGTCGTGCGTCACCAGCACCAGCGCGGTGCCGATGTCGCGATTGAGTTCGAGCATGATGTCGAACACACCCGACGCGGTTTTTTCATCGAGATTGCCGGTCGGCTCGTCGCCGAGCACGCAGGCCGGGCGATTGACCAGCGCCCGCGCCACCGCCGCGCGCTGGCGCTCGCCACCGGACAGCTCGCCAGGCTTGTGACCAACGCGCGCCGCCAGCCCGACTTGCTCCAGCAATGAGCGTGCCGCCGCTGCCGCCGTCTTCGGCGCTTCGCCGCGAATCAGCAGCGGCATCATCACGTTTTCCAGCGCGGTGAATTCCGGCAACAGATGATGGAACTGGTAGATGAAGCCGAGCGCGCGGTTGCGCAGATCGCCGCGCGCCTTCTCGCCCAGTTTCGACATCGCCTGGCCGGCGACATGAACCTCGCCCGAGGTCGGCGAATCGAGCCCGCCGAGCAGGTGCAGCAGCGTGCTCTTGCCCACGCCCGATGCGCCGACGATCGCCACCCGCTCGCCGGCCGCGACGTGCAGGTTCAAGCCATCGAACACCGGCGTGCGCAGCGTGCCTTCGACGTAGGTCTTGGACAGACCATCGCAGCGAATCACCGCTGCGGCTTGCGTCGATTCCCGATTCCCGCTTGCCGACTCCAGGCTACTCATAACGCAACGCCTCCGCCGGCTGCACGCGCGAAGCGCGCCACGCCGGATACAACGTGGCGATGAAACACATCGCCAGCGCGACGGTGGCGATGGTGGCGACGTCGGTCCACTCCAGCCGTGTCGGCAAGCCGCTGATGTAGTACACGTCGGCCGGCATCACCTCGATGCCGGTGATGCGCTCGATGAGGCCGACGATGCGATCGAGGTTGATCGTCAACGCGACGCCGCCGGCGACGCCCAATGCCACGCCCAGCGCGCCGATCACGCTGCCCTGGATCATGAACACGCGCATGATCGCGCCCGGGCGCAGGCCGAGCGTACGCAAGATGGCGATGTCGGCCTGCTTGTCGGTCACGATCATCACCAGCGACGACAGCAGGTTGAACGCGGCCACGCCGACGATCAGCACGAGGATGAGGAACATCATCGTCTTCTCGGTGCGCAGGGCGATGAACATGTTGACGTTGTCGTGCGTCCAGTCGCGCACCGCGTACAGGCCGCCCAGCCGCCGCGCCAGATCCTGCGCGACGGCGCCGGCCTGCCACAGGTCGGCCAGTTTCAGGCGCACGCCGCTGACGCCATCGCCCATGCGCAACAGCTTCTGCGCATCGGCCATGTCGATCACCGCCAGCTTCTGGTCGTAATCGGCAAACCCGGCGGAAAACTCGCCGACCACGGTGAAGGCTTTCGAGCGCGGCACGAAGCCGATCGGAGTGACGTTGCCCTCGGCCACCAGCACGTTGACCTTGTCGCCGACGCCGACGCCGAGCGAATCGGCCAGGTCCTTGCCGAGGATGACATGAAAGCGGCCCGGCATCAGGTCGGAGAGCTTGCCGGCCAGCAACTTGCCGGCGAGTACGGTATCGACCTCGCCCTCGCGCTCGGGCAGCACGCCGAGCAAGATCGCGCCCTGCTGACTGTTGCCCTGCAGCATCGCCTCGCGGGTGACGAACGGGGCGGCGCCGAGCACGCGCCGATCGGCATGCGCCACCCGCACCGCCTCGTGCCAGTCGGGCATCGCCTCGCCGACGCCGCTGATGGTGGCGTGCGCGACCATGCTCAGCATGCGCGCGCGGTATTCCTCCTGGAAGCCGGTCATCACCGCGATGGTGGTGATCAGCGCAGTGACGCCGATGGCGATGCCGAGGATGGACGCCGCCGAGATGAAGGAAATGAAACCGGTGCGACGCTTGGCGCGGGTGTAGCGCAGGCCGAGCGCGAGCGCGAGCGGGCGGATCATGCGCCGGCTCCGTCGCCATGCGCCACGTCATGCGCCTGCGCGGGATGATTGCGTGCGCGCATGGCCGCTGCGCGCGAGGCCAGCGCCAGACGCAGCGAACGGCGTCCTGCAGCATCGAGCGTATCGGGCCACCAGACAAATCGCTCGCGCCTTGCGTTGGCCTCGTCGGCCAGGGTCAATGCCGCAATCGGGCCGCGCAGCGAGGCTTCGACGTGGTGCATCGATCGTGATTTCCCGTCGCCAACGACCTGCCACGGCGCATCGCCGCCGGCCCAGACCAATTCCACCGGCGCACGGCGAAACTGCTGCCACAGCGTGAATACGGCGACCGCGACGACCGCACCATCGACGAGCGCGCACCACATCGGCGGCAGGTTCGACAGCCACGGGCTGATCGCCGCGAGCACCGCAAGGACGACGAGCGTCGCCAGCAGCAGTGGCGAACGCCGCCACGCCAGTCGGCACGGCGGGCACTCAGCCACGCGGGAATTGCGCGATGCGTTCGACGAGTGCATGCAGATCCTTGTCCTGCGGCTGTTCGGTGCCGGTGAACCACCGCCACAGCCTATCGTCTTCGCATTCGAGCAGCCGTCGGAAAAGCCTGATTTCGCCGTCATCCATTTCCGACCCGAAGCGATCGAGATGGCGGGTCAGCAGCACGTCGAGCTCGACCATACCGCGCCGGCAATGCCAGCGCAGCTTGCGCAGTTCGACGGCGGAGGTCATGGCGGGGGTGCTCAGGGTATTGATCGATATTGGTCTGCGGGTTTCATCGCCCGGATTTTCCACCGGCAACGGTGCCGCCAACGTCGCGGAATCGTCGGAGGCAAACCCCTTCCCCCGCTCGCGGGGGAAGGTGGGGATGGGAGCGATGACCCCTATCAAGAACGAAGCTTCAAGTGCTGCAAACGTTTCGCCCCCACCTCAATCCTCCCCCGCAAGCGGGGGAGGAAGCTCATGCGAAATCGTCGTCAATCGCGACAAAGCGCGTCAGTTGCCAGGCTTGCTCACATCGTCCGCGCCAGCATCAGCTTCTTGATCTCCGCGATCGCCTTGGCCGGGTTCAGGCCCTTCGGGCAGGTGCGGGTGCAATTCATGATGGTGTGGCAGCGATAGAGCTTGAACGGGTCCTCGAGGTCGTCCAGCCGCGCACCGGTGTCCTCGTCGCGGCTGTCGATGATCCAGCGATAGGCTTGCAGCAGGATCGCCGGGCCGAGATAGCGATCGCCGTTCCACCAGTAGCTCGGGCATGAGGTCGAACAGCAGGCGCACAGGATGCATTCGTACAGGCCGTCGAGTTTCTTGCGGTCTTCCGGCGATTGCAGGCGCTCGCGATCGGGCGGCGGCGGCGATTGCGTGCGGATCCACGGCTGGATGCTGGCGTACTGCGCGTAGAAATGGGTGAGATCGGGCACCAGGTCCTTCACCACCGGCATGTGCGGCAGCGGGTGGATGCTGACCTCGCCCTTGGCGACCGCGTCGATGGCGCAGATGCAGGCCAGGGTGTTGGTGCCGTCGATGTTCATCGCGCACGAGCCGCAGATGCCCTCGCGGCAGGATCGGCGGAAGGTGAGCGTCGGGTCGATCTCGTTCTTGATCTTGATCAGCGCGTCGAGAACCATCGGCCCGCAGCTGGCCATGTCCACCTCGTAGGTGTCCATGCGCGGGTTCTGGTCGTCGTCCGGCGACCAGCGATAGACCTTGAACGTGCGCGGCTTTTTCGCGCCCGCGGCCGGCCAGTGCTTGCCCTTGCGGATCTGCGAGTTCTTCGGGAGGCGAAATTCGGCCATTTTTGAGCCCGTGAATCGTGAATGGTGAATCGTGAGTGGTGAATCGTGAATGGTGAATCGTGAATGGTGAATCGTGAATGGTGATTGGTGAATCGTGAGCGCCAAGGGGAGGAAATCGTCCAACGCCCCAATTACCGCGTGCGCCCGGCTTCTGCTGTCACAATTCACAAATCACGATTCACCATTCACGCCCTCAATACACCCTCTTCTTCGGCGGCACCACTTCGACATCATCCGTCAACGTATGCATGTGCACCGGGCGGTAGTCGAAGCCGACCTTGCCGGCGGCATCCACCGTCACCAGCGTGTGCTTCATCCAGTCGTGGTCGTTGCGGTCCGGGAAATCCTCGCGGGCGTGGGCGCCGCGGCTTTCCGGGCGCTGCTCGGCCGAGTGCATCGTCGCTACCGCCTGGTCGAGCAGGTTGGCCAGTTCCAGTGTCTCGACCAGGTCGGAGTTCCAGATCAGCGAGCGGTCGCTGACCTTGACCTGCGCGAACGATTTGCGCACGGCGTCGATCTTGCCACAGCCTTCCTTGAGCGACTGCGCGGTGCGGAACACGGCGGCGTCGGCCTGCATGGTGCGCTGCATGTCCAGCCGGATCTGCGCCGTCGCCAGATCGCCCTTGGCGTTGCGCAATTTATCGAAGCGATCGAGCGCCTGATCGAGCACGTCGCCCGGCAGATCGCGGTGCGGCGCGCCGGGCTGCAGGGTCTCGGCGCAGCGGTTGGCGACGGCGCGGCCGAACACCACCAGATCGAGCAGCGAGTTCGAGCCGAGCCGGTTGCCGCCATGCACCGACACGCAGGCCGCTTCGCCGATCGCGTACAGGCCGTGCACTTGCGCATCGTTGTCGTCGCCGCGCTTTTGCACCACCTCGCCGTGGTAATTGGTCGGAATGCCGCCCATGTTGTAGTGCACGGTCGGCAGCACCGGGATCGGTTCTTTGGTGACATCGACGCCGGCGAAGATGCGCGCCGACTCGGCGATGCCCGGCAGCCGCTCGTGGATGACCTCGGGGCCGAGGTGCATCAGGTTGAGGAAGGCGTGATCGGCGTGCTCGCCGACGCCGCGACCCTCGCGCACCTCGACGGTGATGGCGCGACTGACGACGTCGCGCGAGGCCAGATCCTTGGCGCTGGGGGCGTAGCGCTCCATGAAGCGCTCGCCCTTGGAATTGGTGAGATAGCCGCCCTCGCCGCGCACGCCCTCGGTGATCAGGCAGCCGGCGCCGTAGATGCCGGTGGGGTGGAACTGCACGAATTCCATGTCCTGCAACGCCAGCCCGGCGCGCAAGGCCATGCCGCCGCCGTCGCCGGTGCAGGTATGCGCCGAGGTGCAACTGAAATAGGCGCGACCGTAGCCGCCGGTGGCCAGCACCACGCCGTGGGCGCGGAAGAAATGCATCGTGCCCTCGTTCATGTCCAGCGCGAGCACGCCGCAACACGCGCCCTGCGCGTCGAAGATCAGGTCGATGGCGAAGTATTCGATGAAGAAGGTGGCCTGATGCGCCAGCGCCTGCTGATACAGCGTATGCAGCATGGCGTGGCCGGTGCGGTCGGCAGCGGCGCAGGTGCGCTGCGCGGTGCCCTTGCCGTAATGCGTGGTCATGCCGCCGAACGGGCGCTGGTAGATGTGGCCGTCCTCGGTGCGCGAGAACGGCACACCGTAGTGCTCCAGCTCGATCACCGCCGCCGGCGCGTTCTTGCACATGTACTCGATCGCGTCCTGATCGCCGAGCCAGTCGCCGCCCTTGACGGTGTCGTAGAAGTGAAAGCGCCAGTCGTCCTCGCCCATGTTGCCGAGCGCCGCGGCGATGCCGCCCTGCGCCGCGACGGTATGACTGCGGGTCGGAAACACCTTGCTGATGCAGGCCGTCTTCAAACCCTTTTCGGCCAATCCGAATGTGGCACGCAGCCCAGCGCCGCCGGCACCGACCACGAGCATGTCGTATTTGTGTTCCTGAATCTTGTAGGCAGGCATCGCCGATCAGCTCCCGAGCACGATGCGCAGCACCGCGAGCACGCTCGCGATGGCCGCCAGCGCGCAGACCAACAGGGTAAGAAGTTGCAGCACGGTCGCGCTCAGGGCGCCGTGAACGTAGTCTTCGATCACGACTTGCAGGCCGAGCCGGGCATGCCAGAACACCGACAGCAGAAACAGCACCAGCATGCTGGCATTGATCGGATCGGCTACCCGCGCGTGTACGGATGCGAAGTCGGTGCCGTGCATCGACAGCGCCACCGCGAACAGCCACAACCCGCTCAGACCGATGGCGATGGCGCTGGCGCGCTGCCAGATGAAATGATGCACGCCGTCCTTGGCCGAGCCCCAATGGCGCGCGCGCTTGAGCGGCGTGCGCAGTTCGTCGTGGCGCCCGTTCATGCCTGCCCCCAACGCACCAGAATCACGCCCCATGCAATGGCGGTCAGCAGCACCGAGCCGATCATCGAGATCAGGCTGCTGCGCACGAACTGCGGAATCGAAAAGCCCAGGCCGCCATCCTGCAGCAGATGACGGATGCCGTTGAGCAGGTGGTAGGACAGCGCCCACGTCACCCCCAGCAGCACGATGCGACCGGGGATCGAGCCGGCCAGGTCGAGGAACTGCATCCAGCGCTCCGGCCCCGCCGACAATGCCAGCAAGCCGCCGGTGACCAGCAGCGCACCGACCGCGAGAATGACGCCGGTGGCGCGATGCAGGATGGATGAAGTCATCTGCACCTGCCATTTGTAGACTTGCAGGTGCGGCGACAGCGGACGTTCGCGGTTGGCCATCGTGGGGTGTCCGTCAGAGCATGGAGACGAGTCGCGCCGCCACCGGGCAGCGGTCGTCGCGGTCAGAAGTCGATGCAGCGGCCATTCTTTTCCCAATCGCCGTAGCGGGTCGGATCGAGCCCGTCGCGTCCGCCGACTTCACGCCGCGGCGGGACCGCCTTCGTCGTCACGATGGCATCCTGCGGCGGCGGCGCCTCGGTATCGTCGGCTGCGGCAGGATCGGGAGAGGTTTGGCCTATCATCGCTACTGGCTCGAAAACACCGTCAGTGTAAGACCCGTGACCATGACAGACAAGCAAGACGCGCCTCGCACACCGTTCGCCCTGCCCGGCTGGCAGGTGCTGGAAGCCACCGGCAGCGACGCCACGGCCTTCCTGCAGGCACAGACGATGAACGACCTGCGTCTGCTGGCGCCGGGACAATGGCAGTGGAGCGGCTGGCTCAATGCCAAGGGGCGGCTGATCGCGTTGTTCATGCTGGCGATGTTCGAGCCGCAGCGGTACTGGCTGATCGCGCCGGATTTTCCCGCCGATGTGCTGGCCGAACGGCTGCGGCGGTTCGTGTTTCGCAGCAAGGTAAAGCTGACCGCGCGCGCCGATCTGGCTGCACGTGGTCGCTTCGCGCCACCGGCGCAGGCACGCGGCCATGCATTCACGAACGCTGGCGATGACGATGGCGAACGGACGGAATTCGACCTCGGCGGTGACGGCGGCGCACGCACGCTCATCATCACCGGTGCAACCATTGCGACGACGACGGCGATGCACGGCGATTCCGACACGACGGGCAACGCGTGCGACGAAGACGAAACCGGCCGCTGGCTCGCCTTCGATCTCGCCCACGGCCTGCCGCGCCTGCCGATCGAGCAGAGCGAGCAGTGGACGCCGCAGATGCTTTCGCTTGAGCGCCTGCACGCCTTCAGCCTGAAAAAAGGCTGCTATCCGGGGCAGGAGATCGTCGCCCGCACGCATTTTCTCGGCAAGGCCAAACGCGTGCTGGTGCGCCTGTCAGGGACGACGCTGGCCGTCGGCAGCGAGGTGCTGGCCGATGGTCGCGTACTCGGCAGCGTCGTCAGCAGTGATGGCAGCCAGGCGCTGGCCGTGCTCGCCGGCGAACGACCGGACGCCGGCTGGATCTGCGCCGGCCTGCCCTGCCACGAACGGCCGCTGGAGGAGTTCAGCGCGGCCTGATCGCCCGCAGTGATCGCCTCGGGACAGGTTCGGCATTCCTGTGTACAGTCGCCGCCCAGGGGATCCATCGCAGGCCGATCATGCGCCGATTGCTGTTGCTGCTGCCATTTGCGGCCACTTTGTGGCTGCCGCTGTACAACCGCGCCGAGCCGTCGCTGTGGGGCTTTCCGTTCTTCTACTGGTACCCGTTCGCCTGCCTGTTCGCGCTGCCGGCGGTGCTCTGGCTGGCGCAGCGGAGTGCGCGGCGATGAACGGCGTGCACTGGGCGGCGTGGGCGGTGTTCGCGGTCATCTTCGCGCTGGTCACCGCGATGGGCTTTCTTGCCGCGCGCTGGAAGAAGGCCGATCTGGATCACCTCCACGAGTGGGGTCTGGCCGGGCGTCGCTTCGGCACGCTGATCATCTGGTTTCTGATGGGCGGCGATCTGTATACCGCCTACACGGTGATCGCGGTGCCGGCGCTGGTGTATGCCAAGGGCGCATTCGGATTTTTCGCGATGCCCTACACCATCGTCGCCTACGTGATCTTCTTCGTGGTGATGCCGCCGTTGTGGAACGCCTGCCATCGCCACGGTTGCGTGACCGTTTCGGACTTCGTGCAAGGTCGCTACGGCAGCCGCTGGCTGGCGCTGGCGATCGCCCTCACCGGGGTGCTGGCGACCATGCCCTACATCGCCCTGCAACTGGTCGGCATGCAGGTGGTGTTCGCGCAGATGGGCTTCGGCAGCTTGCAGGGCGGCGCCGAGATCGCGCTGGTGGGGGCCTTCCTCGTGCTGGCGCTGTACACCTATTCCAGCGGCCTGCGCGCACCGGCGCTGATCGCCTTCGTCAAGGACGCGATGCTGTACGTGTTCGTGATTGCCGCGGTGATCGTGATTCCGGCCCGGCTCGGCGGCTACGGCGCGATCTTCGCCGCCGCCGGCAAGGCCTTCGCCGACAAGCCCGGCACCGGCCTGTTGCTGCAACCCGCGCAATACCTGCCGTTCGCGACGCTGGCGCTGGGCTCGGCCGGCGCGCTGTTCCTGTACCCGCACGCCACCACTGGCGCGCTCGCCGCCTCCGGGCCGGGGGCGATCCGCCGCAACGCCATGCTGCTGCCGGCCTACAGCGTCGCGCTGGGCCTGATTGCGCTGATGGGCTACATGGCGATCGCCGCGCATGTGGATGCCAAAGGCAGCGCGATCGTGCCGGCGCTGATCCAACAAAGCTTTCCGGAATGGTTCGCCGGCTTTTGCTTCGCCGCGATCGCGCTCGGCGCGTTGGTGCCGGCGGCGATCATGTCGATCGGCGCGGCCAATCTGGTCACCCGCAACATCTGGAAGCCGTTCATCCAGCCGGACATCGACGCCCGCGGCGAAGCCAGAGTCGCCAAGATCACCTCGCTGCTGGTGAAATTCGGTGCGCTGCTGTTCGTCATCGCGCTGTCGCAGGATCTGGCCATCAACCTGCAATTGCTCGGCGGCATCTGGATGCTGCAAGCCTTTCCGGCGGTGGTGTTTGGGCTGTTCACGCGCTGGTTTCGCGCCGGCGGCCTGCTCGCCGGCTGGGCGGTCGGGATGGCGCTGGGCACCGGCCTGAGCGCGATGCAGGGCTGGGCGAACGGGGTCAAGACGACCTGGCTGGTGCCGGGCGTGGGCGTGGTCTATCTTGGCATTCTGGCGGTGCTCGCCAACCTGCTGGTGGCGGCGCTGGTGACACTGGTTGCCGATCGTCTGGCGCGCCCCCGACTGCACGGCGCGATCGACGAGGGCGACTTCGCGGACGCTTGAGCACGGCGATCGCGTTGCCGTGTACGTCACCGGTGGTCGGTGCGGGGCGTCGTTTGCATCGGGCTCGCGAGGGGCGATGGCGATGGATGACTTGATCGGCCAGCGATTCACTCTCGTCGACGGCATCGCCGTGGCTCGATTGCGCGGCACCGTGTCCGCTCAGGACGCGATCGCCTGGATCGGCCAGACCCTGGCGTTCGCGCGCCAGTGTCGGCACACCCGTCTGCTGATGTCGACGCGCGCGGCGGGCGGTTTCCAGCCGCCGAGCCTGGCGCGCCGGGTCGAGATGATCCGGGAATGGGCCGCGGTCGCCGGCAATGAGGTCGCCGTTGCGCTGGTGTGCCCTGCCGAATTCATCGACCCGCAGAAATTCGGCGTCACCGTCGCCGCCGGCTTCGGCCTGACCGCGGACGTGTTCGCGCACGAACGGGAAGCACTGGAATGGTTGCGCTCGCTGGCCTGAGCGCCAGCCGGTCGATCAGGCCGCGCCGTCGGCCTCGCAATCGAATTGCACCAGCAAGTCGCCGTTGAGAGCGGCGCCCTTGCCCAGGCTGATCGTGCCGGACTTGCGCAGATGCACCTCATCGCGGCTCAGGCGCATCTCGTCGTCGCTGCCGAGTTTGACCCAGGTGCCATTGGTCGACCGATCCGACAGCACGAAATGGCCGCGCTTGTATTCGATGGTGGCGTGGTTGCGGCTGACCCAATCAGCAGTCACGGTGAGCTTGTTGGTGGATTCGCGGCCGAGGCTGATCGGCTCGGATTCGGGCGTCAGCTCCACGACCTGGTCCTTGAAGCGCAGCACCAGCCGCGTCGGTTCGGCGACCTCGGCCGACATCGTGCGCACCGCGCGTTGCACCGTGGTCATGCCGGAGGTGTCTTCCTGCCAGATCACGTCGACGATCTCGATCGGCAGCAGCTTGCCGGACACCCGCGCCCGGCCAAGGCTGCGCACGCTGATCGGCGGGCCGGTGAGCTCGCGCAGCGACGAAGCGGTGGTGACGATCTGCTCGCGCTTGGCCAGCGAGGTCATGCGCGCGGCGACGTTGACCGCATCGCCGAACACGTCGTTGTCCTCCAGCAGCGCCTCGCCGTGGTGCAGGCCGATGCGCACGGCAAGGTTGTCGCGCACGAATTCGATGTCGCGCGCCATCTTGCGCTGCATGTCACAGGCCGCCAGCACGCCCTGCAGGGCGCTGCGGAAGGTGCACATGATCTCGTCGCCGATGGTCTTGATGACGCGGCCACCGTGGGAATTGCACACGATGGTCAGGGCGTTGAGCACGTTGGCGATCAGCCGCCGCGCCTCGACGTCGCCCTTGAGCTCGAACAGGCGGGTGCTGCCGCTGACGTCGGCGAACAGGATCGTGCAGGGCTGGGTGGCAGGCATGGGGCGAATGATAGGCCAGCTTGCGGCCGCGGTCACCTTCATGCGCCGCCGCGGCCAGCCGCCGGCGAAAGGCCCGCTTGCGCAGCCCCTGTTAGCATCCGCCCCCTGCGCCCGAGCGTGGCCGTCGTGGCCACGCGTCGCATCCACCCCGCTGCCCGGAGACGAACGATGACGATGACCGCCTGCAAACCGCTGACACTGGCACTGGCTCTGGCGATCACCGGCGGCCTGCTGGCGCCGCGGCCGGCCTTGGCCGGCCCGCCCGCCGCGGCGGTGGCCGCGTCCGGCGCGGTCAGCCGTGCCACCCTCGACAACGGCCTGCGGGTGGTGATCGTGCGCGACCGGCTGGCGCCGATGGTCACCACCCAGATCACCTACCTCGCCGGCGGCTACCAGACGCCGAGCGGGCAACCCGGCAGCGCCCATGCGCTCGAACACATGCTGTTTCGCGACAGCAAGGGGCTCAGCGGTGCCCAACTCAACGAGATGACCGGCAAGATGGGTGGCGAGAACAACGCCTTCACCACCAGCGACGCCACCCAGTACTACTTCGTCGCCCCGGCGCAATATCTGGACATCCTGCTGCGCATCGAGGCGGCGCGCATGCGCGGGGCGCTGCTGTCGGACAAGGACTGGGCGCTGGAGAAGGGCGCGATCGAGCAGGAAGTCTCGCGCGACATTTCCGATCCGGGTTACCTCGCCTTCGCCGACGCCGAGCGCGTGTTGTTCGCCGGCACCGGCTACGCCGAGGATGCGCTCGGCACCCGTCCCTCTTTCGATCGCACCACCGGCAAGGATCTGCGCGCCTTCTACGACGCGTGGTACCAGCCCGGCAACGCCATCCTGGTGATCGTCGGCGATGTCGATCCGCAGGCGACGATGATGCAGGTCCGGCGACTGTTCGGCGCCATCGCCTCGCGACCGCTGCCGGCGCGAGCACCGTTGCGGCTGCAACCGTTCAAGCCGGCGACCATCGCCCGCACCACGCCGGACGCGACCGGGTCGGTGCAGTTCATCTACCGCCTGCCCGGCCAGCGTTCGCGCGACTTCGCGGCCGCGCAATTGCTGATGGACGCCCTCGGCAATGCCCGCAGCGGCCTGTCCGAGCTGGCCGCAAAGGGCATCGTGCTCAGCGCCACCGCCGGCGCACAACCGTTCAGCGATGCCGGAATGGGTTTCGTCGCGGTGGGTTTCCCCAAGGGCGGTGATGCCAGGGCCGCGCAGGCGGCGATGGATGGCCAGATCGCTTCCATCCTGAAGGACGGGGTGCCAGCGGACCTGATCGAAGCGGCGCGGCGCGCCGAACTGGCGCAGTTCGAATTCAACAAGAACAGCGCCGTCACCCAGGCCAGCGCGTGGTCGCAGGCACTGGCCTGGCAAGGGCTGGATTCGCCCGAGCAGTACCAGCAGCAGCTCCGCGAGGTCACCGTCGCGGACGTCGACCGCGTCGCCCGCCAGTGGCTGCAAGCCGATGCACGGGTGACGGTGGTGCTCACCCCCGACCCCGACGGCAAGCGCCCGCCGGACAGCGCCGGTTTCGGCGGCAGCGAATCGTTCGCCGGCGACGACAAGCTCGATGCGCCGTTGCCCGACTGGGCGACGGCCTCGCTCGGCAAGCTCGACATGCCGCACTGGACGCTGGCGCCGCAGCGCATGACGCTGGCCAACGGCATCACCCTGATCGTGCAACCCGAGACGGTCAGCAAGACCGTCACCGTGATGGGCCACGTCGACCACGATGCCACGTTGCAAGAGCCGGCCGGCAAGGATGGTGTCGCCAGGCTGCTCGATGCCATGTTCGATTACGGCACCACGAGCCTGGATCGCACCGCCTTCCACAAGGCGCTCGACGACATCGCCGCCAGCGAGTCGGGCGGCAGCGATTTCAGCCTTGCCGTGCCCAGCGCCGGCTTCGAGCGCGGCATGGCATTGCTGGCCGCCAACATGCTGCACCCGGCGCTGCCCGAAGCCGCCTTCAAGGTGCAGCAAGACACCCTCGCCCGCACCCTCGCCGGCGAATTGCAATCGCCGCAGTACCAGATGTTCCGCGCCCTGCAAAAAGGCCTGCTGCCGGCCGGCGATGCGCACCTGCGCGAAGCCACGCCGACGACCGTCGATGCGGTGACCTTGCAGGACGCCAAGGACTACTACTCGGCAACGTTCCGCCCCGACATGACCACCATCGTCGTGGTCGGCGACGTGACCGCCGCGCAAGCCCGCTCGGCGGTCGAGAAATACTTCGGTGGCTGGACGGCGCGCGGGCCGCGACCGGACGTGATCGCGCCCAAGGTGCCGGTCAACCCTGCCAGCTACGGTGTCGTGGCCAACGCCTACGCCTCGCAGGATCAGGTGCTGATGGGCCAGTCGCTGGCGATGGACCTGGCCAACCCCGATCGCTATGCGCTCGACCTGGGCAACGATGTGCTCGGCGGCAACGGCTTCGCCTCGCGGCTGACGGTCGATATCCGGGTCAAGCACGGCTATGCCTACGGCGCCGGTTCGGGGCTGCGCTTCGACCGCTCGCGCGGCGTGTTCTACGTCGAGTACGGCGCCGACCCGGACAAGGTGGCGGCGGTCGATGCCTTGGTGCACCAGAACCTGCGCGCCATGCAGGATACGCCGGTGAGCCGGGCCGAACTCGACAACGCCCGCCAGTACGAGATCCGCTCGATTCCGGTGAGCGTATCGAGCGTCGAGCGCATTGCGCGTGAATTGCTGTCGTGGAGCTGGCAGGGCCTGCCGCTGGACGAGCCGATGGTCGCCGCGCGGCACTACCTCGAACTGACGCCGGCGCAGGTACAGGCGGCGTTCCGCCAATACATCGCGCCCGATCGCCTCGTGCAGGTGGTGCAGGGGCCGGCGCCGGTCAAGCACTGACGCACCGGCACGGCTGGCCGCGACGCCGTCGGCGTCGCGCCATCGCACGATGGCGCGATGCGTCCCGGGCGCGGACGGCCCGCCATGAGCGGCTGGGAGTCTTTCCGCCGCAAGGCGCGTCCGGGCAGGTCGCGGACGCGATGCCGATCATTCCCGCGGCAAGCGGAAACAACCGCCGGCTCCGAACGGACCCGGTCGGGCCGGTCAATGCTTCCGGCGTGTCGGCGCCTTGCGTGGCGTGTAGATCGAGCCACCCTTGGCGCGGCAATCGGCCAGACGCATGCGCTCGATCCGCCGACCGGTGCGATAACGCGCCTTCTCGCCGAGCTGGCGGGTCTGCGCCGGCAACAGGCAGGAGACGATGCGGGCATCGGCCGCGTCGACCACCGGCGCCGGACTGGCCGCTGGCGGCGGAGTTTCATCGACGGTGTACTCGCCGCCGCGCTGGCGGCATTGCGCAGCGCTGACCTGCACGATCTGGCCGGCAGCCATGCGCGCATGGCCGCCGCCGGTCATGATCTGCCCGGGCAGCTTGCAGGCGACCAAGGCCGTGCTTGCCGCTTCACCGGAACGCGCTGGCGCGGGCGCCAGCACCAGCCACAGGGCGAACACCGCAACCACGCCCGGCAACCGCGGGCGGACGATGAGTGACATGGCGATTTCCCCCGTTTGCACGTTGCTCGGCGAGCAAGCCGGAAGCATAGCCCGATGCCGCGCCTCGTGCCTGCATCGCCGGCGATCGCTCATGTGAACGCCGCCCGTGGCACTATCCGGCCACCGCGCATCCGGGATCGAACGGCCCATGTATGAATCGCGCCAGACACCGCTGCTGTCATTCCCCCGCTTCCTGCGGCGATGGCTCCTGCACGGACTGATCGCGCTGGTGCTGCTGATCGCCTCGTTGCTGATCGGCATCGCCGGCTACGCCCATTTCGAGCATCTGCCGTGGATCGACGGCTTTCTCAATTCGGCGATGCTGCTCGGCGGCATGGGCCCGGTCGACGCGCCCAAGACGGAAGCCGGCAAGCTGTTCGCCGGCATCTATGCGCTGTATGCCGGATTGATCTTCATCGTCACCGCCGGGCTGATGCTGGCGCCGGTGGCGCATCGGCTGCTGCACCGATTCCACTGGGATCGCAATGGCTGACGGGGCGACCGTCGCAGCCATGCCCGCAGCCATCGCCCCCTGCCCGGAAAACGCCGATGAGTCCCGTGCCTGCACCGACTGCACAACGCTCCATCGAAGCCCCCTTGCTGCGCGCCATCGGTTTCTGGGCGCTGGCGGCACTGGTGCTCAACAACACCATCGGCGGCGGCATCTTCGCCATGCCGCGCGATCTGGCGCACGATCTGGGCGCGGCCGCGCCGTGGATATTGGTGCTGGGTGCGTTGCTGTTCGTGCCGATCGCGCTGTGTTTTTCCGCCGCCGGCAGCCGCATCCACGCCAGCGGTGGCGCGTATCGCTATGTCGAGGCCGCGCTCGGCCCGTTTGCCGGCTTTCTGATCGCCGCCATTTTTTCGGTGGCCAACGTCACCTCCAGCGGCGCACTGTCCGCAGAGCTGGCCGATCAGGCGGCGCGGGCGATTCCGGCGCTGGCGCAGCCGCTGGGTCGCGATGCATTCATCGTTTGCGTCTATGCCGTGCTGTGCTGGCTCAACGCCCGCGGCGTGCGCATGGGTGCGCGCGCGATCATGGCGCTGGCCGCACTCAAATTGCTGCCGCTGGCGTTGCTGGCAGTGCTCGGGCTGGCCTTCGTCCATCCGGCCGCGCTGCACGTCGGCGCAATGCCGGCGGCATCGACCATCGCCGCCTCGATGGCGCTGGTGATCTTCGCCTATTCGGGCCTGGAGACGGCGCTGCTGCCGTCGGGTGAAATCAGCGATCCCAGCCGCGTCGTGCCACGGGCGACGATGGCGGCGATCGTGCTGGTGGTGTTGCTCTACGTGACGCTGCAGGTCGCCGCGCAGGCGCTGCTCGGCGGCGCCCTGGCCGCCAGCAAGACGCCGCTGGCCGACGCCGCCGGGGCGATCGCGCCGTCGTTGCGCAACCTGTTGCTGCTCGCCGCCGGCGTTTCCTTGTTCGGCACCATCCAGAACGATCTGCTGTGTTCGCCGCGGCTGCTGTATGCGCTGGCCAGCGACGGCTACCTGCCGGCGCCGCTGGCGCGCGTCACCGCCAGCCACGTCCCGTTGCTGGCGGTGCTGCTGTATGCCGGCATCGGCGCGCTGCTGGCGATCTTCGGCGGCAGCGACGGTTTCACCCTGCTGGCCCTGTTTTCCGGCAAGGCGATCTGCTGGGTCTATCTCGCCGTCTGCATCGCCGCATGGATGTTGCAGCGCCGCGATTATCGCATCGACGGCAAACCGTTCCGGCTGCCCGGCGGCGCGCTGATGCCCCTGCTGGGCGGCATCGCGATGATCTGGGTGCTGACCACCACCACCGGCGCCGAGTGGGCCGCGATGGGCGCGGCGATGGCGGTGGCGGGGCTCGCTTATGCCGTCGCGCGCATGAGTGACGGCGCCAGGAAAGCAAAGGCGCCGCCGGACTGACGTCAACCGCCCGCGTCGCCCGGCGCCAGCGCCTCGACCGACAGCGCGTGGATGTCGGTGCGCATCAACGCGTCGAGTGCGGCATACACCAGCCGATGCCGCGCCAGCATCGACTTGCCGGTGAAAGCGGTGCTGACGATCCGCAGCGCGTAGTGGCCACGGCCGTCGCGGGCGCCTTCGTGGCCGATGTGCCGGTGGCTCTCGTCGACCAGATCCAGCGCGATCGGTTGCAGTGATGCCAGCGCAGCACGAATGCGCTCGGCGCGCGTCGCCTTGTCGCCGACGCCGTTCGTGGTCACGGCAGCACCTGCCGGAACGGGCGCACATCGACGCGCTCGTAGACGCCGGCAGCCAGATACGGGTCGGCATCGGCCCAGGCCTTGGCCGCCTCCTGCGACTCGAATTCGGCCACGATCAGGCTGCCGGAAAACCCCGCCGGGCCCGGGTCGAGGGCGTCGATGGCGGGAAACGGCCCGGCCAGCAACAACCGCCCGGCATCGCGCAGGGCGAGCAGGCGATCCAGATGGGCCGGACGCGCTGCCTGCCGCGCGGGCAGCGATTCGGGGCGGTCGTGGCCGACGATGGCGTAATGCATGATTTGCCTGCTCCGATGCGGACGGCGCCGCAAAAGCGTGCATCATACGCGCCGCATGAGTGAACGCCTTCCCGCCCATCCGGTCGACCCGCAGCCCCGCTCGATCGCCCGCGCCAGCGCCCTGCTTCGCGACGGCGGCGTCGGTCTGTGCCCCACCGATGCCGGCTACACGCTGGTGTGGATGCTCGACGCCCATGCCGCCGAGGAGCGGGTGCGCCGCCTGCGCGCGCTGGACAACAAGCACCCATTTACCTTACTCTGCGCCTCGTTGAGCGAAGTCGGGCGCATGGCCCGGCTCGGCGATACGGCCTTCCGGCTGATGAAATCGCTGACACCCGGCCCGTGCACGTTCATCCTGACCGCCTCCTCCGACCTGCCCCGCCGCCTGAAGCTGGACAAGCGCCGCTCCATCGGCGTGCGCAGGGTCGATCATCCGGTCGTCGATGCCTTGTTGCAGGCGGTCGAGCAACCGTTGCTCAGTACCAGCGTGGTGTTGCCGGGCGAAGACGAACTGGCCAGCCATCAGGTCGATGACGTGGCTGAGCGCTTGCTCGATCGCGTGGGTTTTCTGCTCGACAGCGGGGATTGCGAGCAGGGCCCGACCAGCATGATCGATGTCACCGGTGATGCACCGCAATTGCTGCGCCAGGGGTTTCGTTCGCTGGATCTGTGATCGTCTGCGTTCATGGTTCGACCAGGGAAGGTCTGAATAATTGCCGTCATCCCTGCGGCAATCAACAGCCGAAGGCTGGTCAAGCAGGGATCCAGCGACTGTAATCGTTTGAAATCAAAGCCACTGGATTCCCGCTTTCGCGGAAGCGCTTTACAACGGCGAAGCCGGTCAATGACGAGCAAAAACAACGTTGTTCAGACCATCCCTAGCTCACCACGAACGGGATGCTTGGTGTGGCGAGCTCACCACGAACCGGATGCTTGGTTCGGCGGCGGCGCTGATGATCGTTCCGGGAGCGCTAGTCGATTGCCTGTTGCGACACAAACCTTTTCCGTTCGCCCTGAGCCTGTCGAAGGGTGAACGAATGCCAGAAGACACGGATGGTCTCCGTGCCGTCCGGCGATATCGACAGACCATGAATCACGAGTCCGCGTGAACAGCCAACCCGATCCATCGGCAAACGTCGCCGATGCCCAGCACCCTGCCGCAACGGCAATTCAGCGCGAAATGCCGCTGGCGATGGTGCATGGCCAGCCGATGCTGGAAATCCCGCAGGATCTGTACATCCCGCCGGATGCGCTGGAGATCATCCTCGAAGCCTTCGAAGGCCCGCTCGACCTGCTGTTGTACCTGATCCGCCGACAGAATCTGGAAATCCTCGACATCCCGGTGGCCGAGATCACCCGCCAATACGTCGACTACATCCAGACCATGCACGAACTGCGCTTCGAGCTGGCCGCCGACTATCTGGTGATGGCGGCGATGCTGGCCGAGATCAAATCGCGCATGTTGTTGCCGCGGCCGAAGGACGAATCCGGCGAGGACATCGACCCGCGCGCCGAGCTGGTGCGGCGCCTGCAGGAGTACGAACGTTTCAAGAAGGCCGCGCAGGATCTGGACGCGCTCGACCGCCTCGACCGCGATACCGCCCTGGCCTGCGCGCAGATGCCCGAGTTCAAGCTCGCTGCGGCGCCACCGCCGGTCGATCTGCGCGAGCTGCTGCTGGCGCTGCGCGACGTGCTCAAGCGCTCGGAACTGTTCGGCCGGCACGCGGTGCGCCGCGAGGCGCTGTCGGTGCGCGAGCGCATGGGCACCGTGCTGCGCACGCTCGGCGACGGCCGCTTCCACGAGTTCACCTCGTTGTTCACGCCCGAGGAAGGCCGGCTGGGGGTGGTGGTCACCTTCCTGTCGATCCTCGAGCTGGCCAAGGAACTGCTGATCGAAATCGTGCAGGAGCAGCCGCTGGCGGCGATCTACGTCAAGTCGCTGGCGCTGCCGGCCGGCGATGGCGACGCTGCCAACGACGATGCGACCGCGTCGATGCTCGAACTACCGGAAATCACTTCGGCGCAGGGTGAGGAAACACCGTGAACTCCGCACACCCTCGCAAACCGTGACGACCGTCCCTCATCCGCCCCTGCCGGGGCACCTTCTCGCGGACGGAGAAGGACAGCGAACCACGAACACAATGGAACCATCCGCCCTCGCCCGCATCATCGAAGCCGCCCTGCTCGCCGCGCAGCGGCCGCTGTCGCTCGCCCAGTTGGCCGAACTGTTCGCCGACGAGCCGGCGGTGACGCGCGACGACATCGCACGCGCCATCGACACGCTGCGCAACGACTGCGGCGAACGCGGCGTGGAGTTGCTCGAAGTCGCCTCCGGTTGGCGCTACCAGGTACGCGCCAGCGTGCAGCCATGGGTGGCGCGGCTGTGGGCCGAGAGGCAGGCCAAATACACCCGTGCGACGCTGGAAACGCTGGCGCTGATCGCCTACCGGCAGCCCATCACCCGCGGCGAAATCGAGCAGGTGCGCGGCGTGGCGGTCAACACCAACACCATCAAGACGCTGGAAGATCGCGAATGGATCCGCGTCGTCGGCCACCGCGACGTGCCCGGCAAGCCGGCGCTGTACGGAACCACGCGCAGCTTCCTGGATTACTTCGGCCTGCGCAGCCTCGACCAATTGCCGCCGCTGGCCGAGATCGGCGAGATTCCCGACATCGATCCGCAACTTCCCTTCGAAGCCGCGCCGACCGTGGCGATCATCGAGATGAGCGGCGATGACAGCGCCATCGACGGCGGCGAAGGCGACGCGATGCCGGCCATCGCCAGCGCCAGCGAGGACGCGCCTGCCGATGACCCCGAAACCACCACCGTCGACGCAACCATCGACGCCACCACGAACCCATCGCGCGAGATCGCGCCCGAGCCCCACCATGACTGACCAGCACGACCGCACCCACGACCGCCACGGCCATCACGCCAAACCCGCCACTGAAGGCACGCGCAACCGGCTTTCGCTCAATCGCGGCGGCGACGATACCGGCGCGCCCAAGCTCGAAGAGCGCCTGCACAAGGTGCTGGCCCAGGCCGGGCTGGGTTCGCGGCGAGCGCTGGAAGAACGCATCGCGCACGGGCTGGTGCGCGTCAATGGCGAAGTCGCGACGACCGGGCAATCGATCCGCAGCGGCGATCGCGTCGATCTCGACGGTCGCAGCTTCGTCGCCAGCGCCCTCAACGAGCCGGCGCGCGTGCTGATCTACAACAAGCCCGAGGGCGAGGTCACCACCCGCGAAGATCCCGAAGGCCGCCCGACCATCTTCGAATCGCTGCCCAACATCAAGGGCGCGCGCTGGATCGCGGTCGGTCGTCTCGACATCAACACCACCGGCTTGCTGCTGCTGACCACCGACGGCGAACTGGCCAATGCGCTGATGCATCCCTCGCGCGAAGTCGAGCGCGAGTACGTCTGCCGCATCCACGGCGAGGTGCCCGAGAACATCGTCGATCGCCTCAAGCGCGGCGTCGCCCTCGACGATGGCCCGGCCAGGTTCGATGTCATCGAGCCGATCAACAGTTCCGATTCGCACGCCTGGTTCCGCGTCGCGGTGAAGGAAGGCCGCAACCGTGAAGTGCGCCGGCTGTGGGAGTCGCAAGGCTTCCAGGTCAGCCGCCTCAAGCGCATCCGCTACGGCACGATCACCCTGCCCCGCCTGCTCAAGCGCGGGCAAAGCGAGGAACTGGCGCAAGATCAGGTCGCGGCGATGCAAAAGGAACTCGGCCTGGAAGGCGGCGCGCAGGTGCTGACCTTGCAGCCGGTGATCGGCCAGCGCAAGGCGCGCAACGAAATCCATCTGCACAAGGACGAACGCGCCGGCAAGGCGTATGTCAACGGCGCGTTCTCGACCGCCGACGAGGGCCGCGAACTGCGCCGTTTCGATCACGTGCGCGACGATCGTCCCGGTCGCGGCGCCGGGCGCAAACCGCATGGCGGCTACGGCAAGAAGGGTGCAGCGGGCGGCCACGGCGCGCCGCACCGAGGGCACGGTCGCCATGAAGACCAGCCACCGGCGTCGTACAGCCACGACAAACCGGCGCCGGCGCGCGGCGGCTACCGAGGCCGTCCCAACGCGGCGCACACCGGTGCCGGACACCCTGGCACGGCGCGAGGCGATCGACCGTATGCGCCCCGTGGTGATCGCCCATATACGCCGCGCAGCGACAAGCCGTACGGCCAAGGTCGCCCGCCGCGCGGCGACAAGCCGTACGGTCAAGGCCGTCCGCCGCGCGGCGACAAACCATTCGCTCAGGGCCGCCCGCCGCGCAATGGCGGCGCACCCGGCCACGCCGGCAATGGCAGCGAATTTCGCAGTTGGTACGTACCCGAGGGCGTCGACACCGGCCCGCGTCCGCCGCACGGCGGCCATCACCGTGGCGCCGGACGCCCGGGCGGTGGTGCCAACGCGCATGCACCGCGTGGCCAGCGCGGCCCAGGCGCACCGCGACCGCACGGTGGCGGCTACCCCGGAGCGCGTGACGCGCAAGGCTATCCGTCACGACCCGGCGAAGGCGCACGCGGCCGTTTCAACGACGATTCGCGCGGCGATCGCGGACGCTTCAACGAGCAGCGCAATGAGCGCCCGCAAGGCGGACACGATCGCGGCCCGCAAGGCCCGCGCCGCGACGGCCAGCGTCCGCCGCACGCACGCGGCCCCGGCGGCAAGCCCGCCGGCAGCCCGCGCGGCAATCGCCCACACGCACCACGCGGCCCACGTTATGAGGGCCTGCCGCGGGATGAGGATTGAACACGAACCGCCCGCGGCGAGCCGAACCGCTCACGGTGAGCCCGTTGCACCGTTCGTGGTGAGCCTGTCGAACCACGATTGAATCTAACCGCCCGCGGCGAGCCGAACCGTTCGTGGTGAGCCAAACCATTCGCGGTGAGTCAAACTGCTCACGGTGAGTCAAACCGTTCGTGGTGAGCCTGTCGAACCACGATTGAATCTAACCGCCCGCGGTGAGCCGAACCCGTTCGTGGTGAGCCAAACCATTCGCGGTGAGTCAAACTGCTCACGGTGAGTCAACCCGTTCGTGGTGAGCCTGTCGAACCACGATCGAACTCGAACCGCCCGCGGTGAGCCGAACCATTCGCGGCGAGCCAAACCGCTCACGGTGAGCCAACCCGTTCGTGGTGAGCCTGTCGAACCACGATCGAAACGAACCGCTCACGGTGAGCCTGGCCTGCCCCGAGCCTGTCGACGGGAACCACGCCCGCGAGCGGCAACTCACTCCAGCGCAAACCGATCGGCATCGAGCATCGCCGGAAACCGCTTGCGATGCGCCAGCAGTTCCTCGGCCAGCAATGTCGTCGTCGCCACCACTTCCTGATTCCCGCATTCGCTGGCGGGATGGCCGAGGAAGTCGATCACCGCGCTGTCACCGGCGTAGTCCAGGCCATTGCCGTCATGCCCGACGCGGTTGACGCCGGCGACGTAGCACAGGTTTTCGATCGCTCGGGCCCGCAGCAGCGTCTTCCACGGATACGCACGCACGCCGGGCCAGTTGGCGACGAACAGCAGCAAATCGTAGTCGAGGCCGTCCTTGCGCTCGCCATCGAAACGATTGCGCGCGAACACCGGAAAGCGCAGGTCGTAACAGACCAGCGGGCAGATGCGCCAGCCGCGCCATTCGATGGTCAGCCGTTCGCGGCCGGCGGCGTAGCGTTCGTGTTCTCCGGCATAACGGAACAGATGGCGCTTGTCGTAATGAAACAGCGCGCCGTCTGGCTTGGCGAACAGCAGGCGATTGAACACGCCCTGTTCGGTGCGCAGTTGCACGCTGCCGGTCACCGCCGCCTTCGCCGCCCGCGCCTGCGCAAGCAGCCAGTGCACCGTCGGGCCTTCCATCGTTTCGGCGTTGTCGATCGCCGCGTTGGAAAAGCCGCTGGTGAACGTCTCGGGCAGCACGATCAGATCGGTGTGGCCGTGCAACGGCGCGATCAACTCGCCGTAGTAATCGCGGTTGCCGGCCGGATCATGCCAAAGGGTGGCACCTTGCACGAGGGAAACGCGGAGGTCTTTCATATCGTCTCCAGCCTCGCGATCGCCGCCTCCAGCGTTGCCTCACTCTTGGCGAAACACAGCCGCAGCAGCCGCTGCGAGGCCGGCGGGGTCTCATAGAACGGCGACAGCGGGATGCCGGTGACGCCGTGCTCGATCGTCAGCCAGCGCGCGAATTCGATGTCGGGCAGGTCGCTCACCGCCGAATAATCGACGAGCTGGAAATAGCCGCCGGGCACCGGCAGCGGCTTGAATTTCGTACGCGCCAGCAGCTCGCGAAAATGATCGCGTTTGGGCTGATAGAACGCGCCAAGGTCCTCGTGGTGTTCGGGATGCCGTTCCAGCATCTCCGCCAGCGCCACCTGCGCCGGGGTGAACGTGCAGAACGTGTTGTACTGATGCACCTTGCGGAATTCGGCACTTAGCGCGGTCGGCGCGACTGCGTAGCCGACCTTCCAGCCGGTGCAGTGATACGTCTTGCCGAAACTCGAAATTACCACCGCACGTTCAGCGAGCTCGGGATAGCGCAGCACCGATTCGTGGCGCGCGCCGTCGTAGACGATGTGCTCGTAGACCTCGTCGGACAACAGCACGATGTCGGTGCCGCGCAGGATGTCCGCCAGCGTCGCCATGTCCTGCGCCGACAGCATCGCGCCGGACGGATTGTGCGGCGAGTTGATCATCAGCATTCGCGTGCGCGGCGTGATCGCATCGCGCACCCGCTGCCAATCCACCCCGAAATCGCGCGCATCCAGCGGCACATGCACTGCGCGCGCACCGGCCAGCTCGATCGCCGGCTCGTAACAGTCGTAGCAGGGATCGAGCACTATCACCTCTTCACCCGCGCGCACCAACGCCAGCACCGCGTCGAAGATCGCCTCGCTGCCGCCGCTGGTGACGGTGATCTCGGCATCCGCATCGACATCGCGCCCGTAGATTTTTTTCGTCTTCGCCGCGATCGCCTGCCGCAACGCCGGCCAGCCGCTCATTGGCGAATACTGGTTGCGACCCTCGCGCGCGGCCCGCGCCAACGCCTCGACCAGCGGCTCGGGTGGCGAGAAATCAGGAAACCCCTGACCGAGATTGACGGCCTTGTGTTCGCCGGCCAGCTGCGACATCACCGTGAAGATGGTGGTGCCGACCTTGGGCAACTTCGACTGGATCGGATTCAAGTACGGAGCTCCGTGCGCGTGATGTGTGACAGCCGCAGTTTACGGCGGCGATGGCTGCGGCGACAGCGTCGGCTGGCCCAGCGCGTTGGGCGCGCTGGCGATCGTCAGACCGTCCGGATACGTCAGCTGGCTCGGGTGGCCCAGCGCGTCGTACGTGTGCGCGATCGTGCTGCTGCGGCTGTCGAGGGTGAGCGTTTCGGTCAGCGGCAGGCGGGTCTTGGTGTAGGTGTAGCTCCACTGCGTGAACGCCGCACCGCTGCCGCTGCCCGCCGTCTGCAAGGCACCGTCGTTGAAGTAGCGGTACGACAGGTTGTCCAGGCCGTCGGGCTCGCTCACCGACAACACCCGGTTGCGGGCGTCGTACATGCGCTGCGTTTGCGCGCTGGCCGGAATGCTGGCGCGGTCGGACTCGCACTGGCTGGGCGCTACATTTATAGATCTGATCCCGTGTTTCTTTTCGTTAGGCCCCGTCAGAGTACGCACATGAACTCATCTGCCGCGACGCCTGCTTGCTTTAGAACGCCAGATAATGTGCCAATCTTGAGCTCGCGATGTAGCGGAACAACGCAGCCGGCTGAGCCTCGGCGCAACACGACATGACTGCCCTTTTGACGCACAGCAGTAAAACCAAGCTTTTCCAACGCGCGCACTACTTCCGTGCCCGAAATGTGCGGGAGGCTAGGCGGCACGAGCTGCGACTTCGAAAGTAGTCAACAGGGCCTTGCCGTAGGAAGTGATTGGGAATTCTTCCAAGTACAGCTCTGTGGCCTCCTGGAGATTGGCCAATGCTTCCTCAATCGACTCGCCCTGAGTGGAAGTACCAGTCTCAGGATTCAGCGCAACAAAGCCGCCTTCCTCGGCGGGAATTAGAACAGCAGTGAGCTGCATAAGGTAGCCTCCGGTTGTGTCAAGGCATTGTACCGCCAAGTGTCTTTAAGGGCCTAACACCCGATAGGCGGCATCGAGGACATACATGGACGCCCCCGCTGACGCAAGGTCGTGGTGGTGACGGTGGTGATGGCTTGGGTATTCGATAGGTTTCCAGATGGTGATCGAGTACGGGCGCTGCGGAAGCGTTCGGTTGGAGTGCAGCGAAGTGCAGCGAGTGCAGCGAGGACACCCACGTGCCTTGGATGCGGAGGTGCGGCGATCCGGCGAAGACGATGCGGCGAAGACGCCCACGTGCCTTGTAGGGATTTCCCTACACGCCATCGCGTGCTTTGCCGATAGCGCACACCGCGCGGGTTGCAGACACTGGCCGCATGACGCAAGCCCGCTCCCTCTTGGTCCCGCCCGGTGCCGCTGGTGCCTATCACTGCGTGCAGCGCTGCGTCCGGCGGGCCTTCCTGTGCGGTTTCGATCGTCTGTCGCGGCGCTCCTTCGAGCACCGCAAGAACTGGATCGAGCAACGCTTGCGCCTGCTCGGTGACTGCTTCGCGGTCGCCATCCACGCCTACGCGGTGATGAGCAACCACCTGCATGTGGTGGTCCATCTCGATCCGCATCACGCCGCGACGTGGAGCGGTGCCGAAGTGGCCGCACGCTGGGTGCGGCTGTTTCCGCCTGCGAATGACGACGACGCAGCGAAGCTCGCCAAGCAGCAACGCATCCTCGAACAACCCGGACGCGTGGCGGTACTGCGTGCCCGCCTGGCCGACCTGTCGTGGCTGATGCGCTGCCTGGCCGAACCCATCGCCCGCGCCGCCAATGCCGAGGACGACTGCAAGGGCCGCTTTTGGGAAGGCCGCTTCAAGGCGCAAGCCCTGTGCGATACCCGCGCCACTCTGGCGGCAATGGTCTATGTGGACCTCAACCCGGTCCGCGCCGGCATCGCCACGCGGCTGGATGACTCCGCGCACACGTCCATCCTGCAACGGCTGAAGACCTTGCAAGCCGATGCCGTGCGCCAGCCGCTGCGGCCGGTGATCGGCTTGCTGGCGCCCTGCCTCGGTCGTTGTCAAGAAAGATGTC
>JAFEFT010000032.1 GCA_018240435.1 Pseudomonadota bacterium | reverse complement strand
TCGTCGAGCCGGACGCGAGAATGGTGCGCGTTCTGGGCGCCGAGCACATCGAGATGGGGGGCGATGCCTAGAGACGGTCTGACTAAGTCTTGTCATCACTGCGAAGGCAGGGATCCAGTGACTCTATGTTGTTGAAATAAAAGACACTGGATTCCCGCTTTCGCGGAAGCGCTTTACAACGGCGAAGCCGGTCAATGACGATCAAAAACAAAGTTGTTCAGACCTTCCCTAGGCCGCCGCCATCGCACCGGCGCCTTGCAGGGCGGCGGCGATCTTCGCTTCGATGCTGGCCAGATCGGGCACCACGCAATCGTCGTTGTGGAACGTGGCCTCGGAGAAGATGCCTTCGGGCAACCACGCATCGCGCGCCGAGCGCTCGCTCAGCTCGGACTCGGCAATCGTGATCAGGCGCGGGAAGCCCTGGGTCACGATCGCGAAATACGGCATCTTGGCGTAACCGCCCACACCCTTGAGCACGGCCACCTTGGCGCCCAGCGCCGCCGCCTCATCGGGCCAGCCGACCATCTGCGAATACGACACGATCGGCAATCCCCAACCGCGCCAGCGCACGCGGCCCAGCAGCCATTTCGGCGCGTTCGCGACCGGCTCGGGGTTGGAGTAGGTGATGACTTCGGCCACGGTGGCGTTGGGCAGCATCAACTTGCCACCGCTGACCGAAATCAGCACGCCGCGGATGTCCTGGCTGACGACTGCATTCATGGTGTCCGATCCTTGCGATGGTTACTCAGCACGCTGCCGGGCCGTCGCAACGCCAGGCCGCAATGCTCATTTCGCGACGACGCTCTGCGCGGCGCGCTCGGCGAGATTGCCGGGCGAACCCGAGGCGATGCCCTGCTTCTCCAGCGCTTCAGCGGCGCCGGCATCGAAGCAGGTAGCCGACGTCTGCACCAGCACCGTACCACCATTGGCCTTGTGCGTGCGTGCGAACTCGGTGATCAAGGCCTCGGCGCCGCTGAGCACCACCAGCACCGTGCGTGGATGCTTGAGCGCGGGCGCCAGCGCGTGCGCGGCACTGGGACTGCCTTCACGCATGACCCAGTCGCCATCGGCCAGGATGCCCATGCGGGCACCCATCACGCCCACTTCCCCGGCGCGCGCAACCTGCCCGGGCTGCGCCAGATACACCGGCAAGTGGGTCGACTTGGCCATTTGCTGCACGAGCCGATCGTGCTTGCCGCCATCGAGGTGCTGCCACAACAGGATCGGCACCGGCAAACCCGTCGGCAGACTGCCGAGGAACTGACGCACGGCATCGGGGCCGCCGAGGCCGGCGATGATGGCGATGATGCCTTTGGCCGGCAGCGTCGGCACCCTTTGCCCGGCGGCCGGATCGACCGCTGGCTTGGCCGGGGCTTCGACTTCCACCGGTTCGAGTTCGAAACGGCTGACATCGATGCTGACCGTCGGTTCGGATTTCTTCGGCGCCGGCACCGCCGTCAGATCGACGTCATCACCCAGCAAGGACAGCTCGGACTTCGCCGCCGCGGGCGCCGCCGCAGGCGACGGCGATGACGAACCCGCGCGCGCAGCCGGGGCCGATTGCCCCGCCAGCAAGTCATCCAGGCCAGGCGCGACGGCCTCGCTCGCCACCGGCCGGCGCGACGCATCGAAACTGGCCGACAGCGCCGCCAACGCGGCATCGCCATCGCCAGCCGAAGCCTCGTCGACCGCCGGCTGCGGCAGTCGCTCGGCACCCGGGCTCACCGGCGGCAGCACGTCGTCGCGGCCCAGCACCTTCGCCGCCAGATGCCGCGCCCAACGGGCCAGATCCCAGCCGCTCAGGCGACCGGTGACATCGGCGTCGTCGAAGATCACCCGCGCTGACGGATCGTCAAACAACGGCTGCCAGCGATCCAGCCGCCCGGAATCGGTGGCCTCGTCGATGCTGACCAGCCACACGTCGGGTTTCTGCTGGCGCAGGCCATCGGGGTCGAGTTGCTCGAAATCGCCGACCGCGAGGATCGCCGCCCCCAGTTCGTTGAGCGCATTGCGCAACTGCGACTGGGCCTCGCCGGCCGCGCCGAGGATCACTACGCGAAGGTTGGTGTCAGCCATCGTTGTGCACCGGAGTCAGCAGTTCGAACACGTTGCGCATCAGTTCGGCTTCCTGATAGGGCTTGCCGAGATAGCGGTTGACGCCAATCTCGAAGGCGCGCTGGCGATGCTTGTCGCCCGAACGCGAGGTGATCATGATGATCGGCACCTCGCGCAGACGCGGATCGTTGCGCATGTGGGTGGCCAGCTCGTAACCGTCCATGCGCGGCATCTCGATGTCCAGCAGCATCACGTCGGGCACGACTTCGGCCATCTTCTCGATGGCATCGACACCGTCCTTGGCCGCCAACACCTCGAGGTTGTTGCGTTCGAGCACGCGGCCGGTGACCTTGCGCATGGTGATCGAATCGTCGACCACCATGACCAGCGGAATGCGCCGCGCTTCGACCGCCGCTTCGACCACCGGTTCTTCCGGCAGCAGCGCCTGCGCCGCGACGCGACGCACCAGCGGCACCACGTCGAGGATCACCATCACCCGGCCATCGCCCATGATGGTGGCGCCGAAGATGCCCGGGATCGAGCTGACCTGCGGCCCGACCGGCTTGACCACGATCTCGCGGCTGCCCAGCACTTCGTCGACGCAGATCGCGGCACGGGCGTCGCCCGAACGCGACAGCAGCAGCGGCATCTGCAGGCTGGTCGGCGCTTTTGCCGGCGCCTGCCCGAGCAGGCGGCCGAGGTCGTGGATCGCGTACGGCTCGCCGGCATACATGAAGGTCGGACTGCCGGAGGCGAGCTGCTTTTCGAGCTCGTCGCGAGCGATGCGACCGACACCCTGCACCGACGAAATCGGTACCGCGAAGCTGGTTTCGCCGATCTTGACGATCGCCGCTTGCGTCACCGCCAAGGTGAACGGCAGACGGATGGTGAAGGTGGTGCCCTTGCCGGCCGTCGAATCGAGCTGCAAGGTGCCGCCGAGCTGGCGGATTTCGTTGTGCACCACGTCCATGCCGACGCCGCGGCCGGCCAGGCGGCTGACGGTGTCGGCGGTGGAGAAACCGCTTTCGAGGATGAATGCGTACAGCGCGTTGTCGCTGACCACCGCATCGGCCTTGAGCAAACCACGCTCGATCGCCTTCTTGCGGATGGCATCGCGATTGAGACCGCGGCCATCGTCGGCGACGTGCATCACCACTTCCGACCCTTCGCGGCGCATGCTGACGGTGACCGTGCCTTCCTCCGCCTTGCCGGCCGCACGCCGTTCGTCAGGCGATTCCAGGCCATGCACCGCCGAGTTGCGCAGCATGTGCTCCAGCGGCGCGGTCATGCGGTCGAGCACGTTGCGATCCATCTCGCCTTGTGCGCCTTCGACCTTGAGCTGGATCTGCTTGTCGGTTTCGGTGGCGGCCTGACGCACCACGCGACGCAGGCGCGGCACCAGGGCATCGAACGGCACCATGCGCGTGCGCATCAAGCCGTCCTGCAGTTCCGAGCTCACCCGCGACTGTTGCAGCAGCAGGGTTTCGTACTGGCGGGTGACGTCGTCCAGCGAGGCGTGCAGGCTGGTCATGTCCGAGGCCGACTCGGACAGGGCTCGGGTCAGCTGCTGCTGGGTCGAGAAGCGGTCGAGTTCGAGCGGATCGAATTCTTTTTCGACTTCGCCGGCGCGCTGGTAACGGGCGCTGATCTGCGCCTCGGTCTCAATCTCCAGTTTGCGCAGCTGCTGGCGCAGACGGGTGGTGGTCTGCTCCATTTCGTCCAGATGGGTGCGGAACGTACCCAGTTGCTGTTCGAGACGGGCGCGATAGATCGCGACCTCGCCGGCGTAGTTGACGAGGCGGTCGAGCAAGTCGGCGCGGATGCGCACCTGCTCTTGCGGCGCACGCACGCTGACGTCGTCGTCCTCGCCGAAGGCGGCTTCGACCGGCCGCGACAGCGGCTTGAGCCCTGGCTTGTCCGCCGGAACGGGCTTGACCCCGGACACTTCGGCCGCAGGCATCGGCTCGGGTGTCGCCGGCTCGGCCGTCGCCGGCTCGACGGCAGCGGCACGCGCCGCCTCCGAAACACCGCCGGCGGCAGCGGTCGGCTCGGCGGCCGGGGTTTCCGCCGGCGCCGCTGCCGGCAACACGCCCCGCGCCAAGCCGTTGAACACGTCGATCATGGTCTCCGGCAGCGCCACCGACTGCCGCGCGGTGATCCGCGAGAGCATGCCGTGCAGGCGATCGAAGCCTTGTTCGAGCACACCCAGCCCCTGGGCACCCAGTTCCAGGCGGGAGTCGGCGGCCCCTTCGAGCACCGATTCCATGGCGTGCGCGAGCTCGCCCATCGACATCATGCCGCACATGCGCGCGCCACCCTTGAGGGTATGCAGGTCGCGCTGCAGGCCGACCACCAGCTCACGCTCGGTCGGCGCTTCGCGCAGCCGCGACAGCAGGCCGTCGGAGTGATCGAGAATGTCGGTGGTTTCCTCGACGAAGATGTCGAGCAGATCCGGATCGACATCGGTCATGTCGAGCGCGGTGTCGGGATCGGGATCGACGCCGGCCGGGAAACGGAACACCGCCACCGATTCACCTACCGGCGCGTGCGACTCGTCGGCGAGCGATTCCGTCGTCGCGGCATCGGCCGCCGACTGCGCTTCTTGCGCCAACCGCGCGCCCATCGCTTGGGTAGCGGCACGCTCGGCTTCGGCCTGCGCGGCGGCGACGCGCTCGGCTTCGGCCTGCTCGGCAGCAACTCGCTCGGCTTCGGCGTGCGCGGCGGCGACGCGCTCGGCTTCGGCCTGCTCGGCAGCAACGCGCTCGGCTTCGGCCTGCTCGGCAGCGACGCGCTCGGCTTCGGCCTGCTCGGCAGCAGCTCGCTCGGCTTCGGCGTGCTCGGCGGCGACGCGTTCGGCTTCGGCCTGCTTGGCGGCGACGCGTTCGGCTTCGGCTTGCTCGGCGGCCGCCTGTTCGGTCCCACCCGCTTGCGTCTGCGCGGCGTACTCGGCCTCCAGCCGTTCGTACTCCAGCCGCTCGGCTTCGGCCTGCTCGGCCGCCCGCCGCTGCTGCTCGGCCAACCGCGCCTGCTCGGCGTACTCGGCCTCCAGCCGCTCGTATTCCAGCTGCTCGGACCGTGCTTGTTCGTCGGCGTGTGCTTGTTCGAACGCAGCGCGCTCGGCATGCGTGCGCTCAGCCTCGTCCGGCTCGCTGGCGGCCGGCTCGGCGGCGTCCGCATGCGCGGCATCCGGCGCGGCTGCAAACGGCTGTTCGACCACGGTTTCAATGCGATCCGCTGACCCGGAGTCGTCGCTGGCCGGTTCGATTTGCGGCTGACTGGACGACGCATCCGCAACCTGAGCCGGATTCGGCATCGGCTCATCGGCGCGCGAATCGACAGGTGCCTCGGTCGGCTTGCCGGCATGCCCCAATTCTTCGGCCATCGCGGCGGCGAGCCAATCGAGTTCGGCCTGCTCGGCCGCCCGACGCTCGGCCGCCGACCGCTCGGCCTGCGCCTGCTCGGCGGCGAACCGCTCGGCCTGTTCGGCCTGTTCGGCCGCAACACGCTCGGCTTCGGCCTGCGCGGCTTCGGCCTGTTCGGCGGCCA
>JAFEFT010000031.1 GCA_018240435.1 Pseudomonadota bacterium | reverse complement strand
GCGACAGGTCCAGTTCCGTCAGCTTGTTGCAAAAACACGACAGCTTCGTCAGCCCGGGCACGGGCGACAGATCCAGTTCCGTCAGCTGGTCGCGCATACACGACAGCTCCGTCAGCCCGGGCACGGGCGACAGGTCCAGTTCCGTCAGCTCGTTGCTGCCACACCACAGCTCCGTCAGCCCGGGCACGGGCGACAGGTCCAGTTCCGTCAGCTCGTTGCTGTTACACCACAGCTCCGTCAGCCCGGGCACGGGCGACAGGTCCAGTTCCGTCAGGTGGTTGCCGTTACACCGCAGCTCCGTCAGCCCGGGCACGGGCGACAGGTCCAGTTCCGTAAGCTGGTTGCTGCCACACACCAGCTTCGTCAGCCCGGGCACGGGCGACAGGTCCAGTTCCGTCAGCTGGTTGTCGTCACACCAAAGCACGTTGATCTGAGGTACCGGCGCCAGGTCCAGACTCTTTGCAGTGACGCGGTGAACGCCAAACTCCCGGAGGGTCGGCAATGCCGCATCCGCAGGCCATGTCGGCAGGCACCAACTCACCACCAACGTCTCGATGGCAAGCCCAGGCTCCCACTGGAACTGCTTGATCGGCAGCAGATTGCCGTCGAAAACCAACTGCTTGATCCGGCCATTCTCGACACGGAAGTGCGCCACTTCTTCATTGCTTGGAAATGGTGGCTCCCACTCCCCGCTGGCAAGCACTTCAAGCACACGCTCGGGAGACTGGCCAAGTTCTTCGGCCCAACGGGAGATCTGCCGGTAATCCGGCGCGCACAGCTCGAAGTCCCCGACCCGATGCATCCGCGGCGCATCGAGATCCTTGCGGCGGGCAATCACCAGTGCCCCATCAACCATGCGCGAGACGATCTCCGCGCTTTTACGGCCGGGCACGGTCAGTGCTCCAGGCCGGATCACCAAGGATTTGGGTTGATCGTCTTCCTTGTCAGTCATGTCCGGCTCGTGTCCTGGCTCGTGGTGCAAATTCCGGCTCGATGGCGCGTGGGCGGGTTTGGCCCGCGGTGGTCAGTTTGCCACGGTGAAGCACCCAGGGAATCCCGGCATTCCACAGTCGTGCGGCTTCATGCGCATGGATGAGGTTGAAATCGAGGGGACGGAAGTTGTTGAGCGCAAGTTCAGTGAACGGCTGCTTGATCGCAAACTCGGACGCCGCAATGGACGACAGCCGCATCGGTACGCCGCTGTTGAGAAGGTGCTGGTAGCCGATCACGCAAGGAACAGCTGCACCGCCTTGGATGGCGCGCTTCGAGCAGCGGTGTACCACACCTGTGCTACATTGCCTTCAGCCCCACGGCCGGGAGCCGCGCATGAGCACCACCACCATCCGCCTGCCCGAGGAACTCAAGGCCCGCGTCGCCAAGGCGGCGGAAGCGGCCGGCACCAGCGCGCATAACTTCATCCTCGAAGCGATTGCCGAGAAAGCCGAACAGGCCGAACGGCGCGCCGATTTCTTTGCTGTGGCCGAGCGCCGCTGGGCCGAATTCCTGGAAACCGGCGAGAGCATTCCCTGGGAAGAGGCTCGCGGCTATTTCAAGGCCCGAGTCGCAGGCAAGGATGCCAAACGGCCGGTGGCGCGCAAGCTGGAACCGTGAGGTGACGCGCATCCGCCTGAGCGATGGTGTGATGGAAGATCTCGACAGGATTGCCGCTTGGTTGCGGTACCACGAGGTCGAGAATGCGGAGACCAGAGCCGACGAGATCGTCAGTGCGCTGGACATACTCGCAGCCAATCCATTGATCGGTCGTCCCGTTCATCAAGACAAACGCGAGTTGGTGATTGGCCGCGGGTCGCGTGGATACCTGGCCTTGTATCGTTATGCCGCAATTGCCGACACCGTGGTGGTGCTGGCGATCCGCGCCCAGCGCGAGGGAGGCTATGCACGCGATGAATGAGACGGAAGCCGATACCCGCGCCAACCGCATCGACCCGGTGCTGCGCGTGGTCTCCCTGGATTTGGACGATCAATGACGAAACCGAAGCCGTCGAGCGACAAAGTGGCGTCACCGGGTGCGAGCGCGCAGATTCCGCTGTTCGGCAACCACGTGCCCCAGCATGTCGGCGAGGCAAGTCCGATGGTGCCGGACAAGCAGTTCAGCCAGTACGTGGTCTACGTGGACGAGAGTGGCGACCACAGCCTCGAGAGCATCGATCCGCAGTACCCGGTGTTTGTGCTGGCGTTCTGCGTGTTTAACAAGCGCTACTACGCCACGCATGTTGTACCCGCGCTGGAAAGCTTCAAGTTCAAGCACTTCGGGCACGACGTGGTGGTGCTGCACGAAACCGATATTCGGAAGGAGCGCGGCAGCTTCCGGTTCTCCAGCCGACCCCACAAGGAAGCCTTTCTCGATGAACTGACCGGCATCATCGAAGCCAACAACTTCATCCTGATCGCCAGCGTCATCGACAAGGCAAGACTTCGGGATCGCAGTGAAAATCCGTACCACCTTGCCCTCGGGTTTTGCCTGGAGACCCTGCACGAACTCATGCAGGAAAAGCATCAGGACGATTTGCCGACTCATGTGGTGGTCGAGTGCCGCGGGAAGAAAGAGGATGCAGAACTGGAACTGGAGTTCCGTCGCGTATGCGCAGGCGAGAATCGGTTCGGCACGCCGCTGCCCTTCGAGGTCGTGTTTGCCGACAAGAAGACCAATTCAAGCGGCTTGCAACTGGCGGACCTGGTGGCCCGTCCCATAGGCCTGTCGGTGGTCAGACCGGCGCAGGACAACCGTGCGTTCGAGGTGTTGAAGCGCAAGTTCTTCTGCATCGGTGGGCGCAGGAACGTCGGGGAGGGGTTTGATGGGTGGGGGCTGAAGATTCACCCGGAACCAGAAAGCGAAAGGCCCCGGTGAACGCACCGAGGCCATGACGCCGGCCGGGATCTCCCAACCCACTTGGGGCAAGTATGGGGCCCGATTGCCGAGCAATGCAAGTGAGCCGCGGCGGGCACAGTCTGGATGGAATCTTTGTGGGCGATTACATTCATGAACATGACCGAGACCGAAGCCGATACCCGCGCCAACCGCATCGACCCGGTGCTGCGCGAAGCCGGCTGGGGCGTGGTGGAGGGTTCGCGGATCCATCGCGAACTGATTTGCCCGGGCCGCATCCTTGCCGGCGGCCAGCGCGGCACGCCGCTGGCGGCGGACTACGTGCTGAGCTACCGCGGCCGCAAGCTGGCGGTGATCGAGGCAAAGCGCGCCGGGCTCGGCTACACCACCGTTCGGTTCACGGACATCCACTCCGCGTCGTGCTGAAAGGTGTTGCTTCGCGCCTTGGGGAGATCAGGAGTTCCGGGTAGTCTTTCCTATCCAACGCCCCGCTACTTCGGTGCCAGAATCTTCGTCAGCAAATCGGGCTTGCCGGCGATGCGCTGCAGATGCGGGTAGCGCAGGCCATCGTGGTAATCGATGCTGATCGTGCGGAAGCGGTTGAAATCCTTCACCAGCAACCGGATCGGTGCCTTGTCGGACTGCGCGGCCTTGACCGCGTCGGCCAGCGTGTCCTTGGCCAGCGCCAGATCGTTCACTGCCATCACCGTCATGCCGGTGCCAAGTCCGGCGTTGAAGGCCGGGCTGTCCCAGCGCACTTCCTCGACCTTGCCGTTCTTGTCGAGGTAGAAACCCAGCGAGTAGAAGAAATCCTGCATCCCCGACTTGCTTGCGCGCGCCTTCGCCAGCGCGCCTTGCTGGTCGGTATAGACGAGCTTCCAGCCGGCAGCCTCAATGCCACTGGTCAAGCCGACTTTGCCGTCGAGACGATCGCGCAGGAAGCTCGCCCAATCGGCGTGCTGGACGCGGTCGAGCGCGGCCACGACATCATCAAAGGTGTAGGTGTCCTGCTGTTTCCATTGGCCATCGTGGACGCCGAAGAAGGCGCGCGCGAAATCGTCCAGCGACTTGCGACCACCGCTGAGCGTGCGGATGCGCGCGTCGGCTTCCAGCCAGATCATCTGCCCGCCACTGTAGTAATCCTCGCGCAACTGCCAGTTGGTGTAGGGCTTGGGCCGGCGCTGGGCGACGATCGGGTCGTTGGTGGTGTCCTGGATGTTGCGCCACGACAGGCCGGGCCGGCCGTCGCGGTACGTCGCCACCACCGACGCCAGCGCATCGCGCGAGGCTTCGGCGGGGCGTAGCCCTGAGCGCGCGGTGAGCACGTTGCCCCAGTATTGCGTCTGGCCTTCGTAGACCCACAGCAGGCTGTCCTGCATCGGCACGTTGTAGTTGGGCGTCCACAGGTCGGCCGGGCGGCGGAACTTGCCATTCCACGAGTGCGTGTATTCATGGCCGAGCAGATCGGAACTGCCGATCTTGGCGTCCCAGTCGCTGAAATAATCCACGCCCTCGCCGTCCTCGCTGGAACGCTGGTGCTCCAGGCCGTTGCCGCCCATCTGGTCGGACAGCGAAAACAAGAAATCGTAATGGTCGTAATGCTGCGAACCGAACAACGCCAGTGCCTGCTTGACCAGTTCGCGATGCTGCGCCAGGTGCTCGGGCTTGGCGTCCAGATACTTGGGCGCGTCGGCGATCACGTCCAGCCGCACCGGAATCTTCGCGCCGGGCGCGAGTTCGTACTGCTTCGCATACCGGCCGGCATACACCGGGGAATCGACGAGGATGTCGAGCGGCACCGTCTTGTAATGCACGCTATCGCCGTCACGGCGATCCACGTCGAGCGCGGTGAACGCCTGCCACTGCGGCGGATAGGTGACGCTGGCGTCGTAGTCGATGCGGCTGGCGTAATGCCCCGCCGGATAGAGCACCACCGCGTTCCATTGCAGGTTGAGCATCACCGGCGTCATCACCACCCGGCCCTGGCCGCCGTCGGTGGGCGTCAGGTACTGGTATTGCACGTCGATGCGCGTCACGCCCTGTGGTATGTCGATGTGGAAGGCATACACGTCCAGGGTGTCGCGCTTCCACGTCAGGCGCTGCGCGCCGGCGCTGACGACGATGCCGGCGATCTTGTCGATCGGACCGCGTGGCGAGTGATTGCCGGGCAACCATTTCGGGAACAGCAGAGTCAACGAACCAGGTTGCACCGGGATGCTTTCCTTCACCCGGAAAATGCGCTGGCCCAGATCCGTCGCATCGACATGAATCGAGATGGCGCCCGGCGCGTAGGGTGCATCCACCGGCGGCACAACCTGCGCCTGCACGCTGGCAACGGCCAGCGCCATCGCGGTCGCAGCGATTTTGTTTTTCGGCATTTGCGTGTCCTCCCGATGAAGTCGATGCGGATGGTGTCGCCGCGGCGTTGGAAATCAGTGCCCGCCCCCGCCCGCCGCACCCGGCCCGGCGCCAAACGGCGGCTTGGCGAACCAGATCAGCACGATGATGCCAAGAAACATCCAGCCCAGCGCCCAGAAGATCTCGTTGAAGCCGATCTGCGATGCCTGCCGGGTGATCATGTAATCCATCATCGCCGCGCCGCGTTGCAGGTCGCCCTGCCCCAACGCCTGCACGCTGTGCATCGCCGCGGGGTCGTACACGTTGATGTGCTCGGTGAGTTGGGCGTGATGGACGTCGGTGCGCTCGTTCCACATGAAGATGGTGATCGACGCGGCAAAGCTGCCGCCGAGCGTGCGCAGGAACGTCGCCAGCCCTGAACCCGACGCGACCTCCATGCCTTCCAGATCCGACAGCAGGATGGTCAGCACCGGCATGAAGAAGAACGCCACGCCCACGCCCATGAACAACTGGATGCCGGCGACAACGGAAAATGGCACCTGCAGGTTGAAATCGGCGCGCATGAAGCTGGTGATCGCCATCGCGATGAAGGCGATCGTCGCCACCATGCGCAGATCGAACTTCGTCGCGTGCTTGCCCACCACCGGCGCCAGGAACACCGGCAGCACGCCGATCGGCGCGGTGGCCAGGCCCGCCCAGATCGCGGTGTAGCCCAGATCGCGCTGCAACCACAACGGCATCAGCAGGCCCACCGAGAAGAACGCCGCGTAGGAAATCACCATCGCGATGGTGCCGACACGGAAGTTGCGATGGCGCAGCAGGTTCAGTTCGACCAGCGGATGTTTTTCGGTCAACTCCCAGATCAGGAACACCGCCAGCGAAATCGCCGCGACGATCGCCAGCACGACGATGCGGGTGGAGTGGAACCAGTCGTCGTCGTTGCCAAGATCCAGCAGCACTTGCAGGCAGCCGACGCCGATCACCAAGGTGATCAGGCCGACGTAGTCGATCGGCAAGCGCACGGTGGGGTCGGGTCGCTGCGCGAGCTGATCCTTGACCACGGTGCTGGCGAAGATGCCGATCGGGATGTTGATGAAGAAGATCCACGGCCAGCTGTAGTTGTCGGTGATCCAGCCGCCAAGAATCGGTCCGGCGATCGGTGCGACCACGGTGACCATCGCCAGCAACGCCAGCGCCATGCCGCGCTTTTCACGCGGGTAGATCGACACCAGCAGGCTCTGCGTCAGCGGGTACATCGGCCCGGCGACGAAGCCTTGCAGGGCGCGGCAGGCGACCAGCATCTCCATGCTGCGCGCGATGCCGCACAGGAACGACGCCAGCGAAAACAGCATCGTCGCCAGCACGAACATGCGCACTTCGCCGAAGCGCTTGCTCAGCCAGCCGGTCAGCGGCAAGGCGATCGCGTTGCTGACCGCGAACGAGGTGATCACCCAGGTCGATTGCGAGACGCTGGCGCCGAGATTGCCGGCGATGGTCGGCAACGAGACGTTGGCGATGGTGGTGTCGAGCACCTGCATGAACGTCGCCAGCGACAGTCCGATCGTCGCCAGCGCGAGACTGGGCGGGCGAAAGGTGTCGGCGGGCGCGGCGGCGGCAACGGCGGCCATGAGGTCTCGTCGATCCGGCGCGGTCAGCGACTGGCGACGACGACGTGCGTGCCGTGCGGGCGAATGGCCGTCGCCCCTGCATTCGCGTCCTTCGCGGCTGGCAGGCGTGGGTTTCGCGTCGCTGCCGCCTGCGCCGGCGGCAGGTTTTCATGGATGATCCGGGCGATCAATGCATCGGCTTCGCGCACGCTGCCGGCATATACGTCGGTGCTGAGGATCGGTTGCGCCGGCTGCTGCGTCGGCAACAGCGCGCCGCCGTGGTGCAGGTCGACATCGGCCGCCATCGACATGCCGATGCGCAGCGGATGCTTGCGCACCTGCGCGGGATCGAGTGCCACGCGTACCGCCAGGCGCTGCACGATCTTGATCCAGTTGCCGGTGGCGTTCTGCGCCGGCAGCAGAGAGAACGCGCTGCCGGTGCCGATGCCGAGGCTGAGCACGCGGCCGCTGTATTTCACGTCATCGCCGTACAGATCCGACACCAGCGACACCGGCTGGCCGATGCGCATGTCGCGCAATTGCGTTTCCTTGAAATTGGCGTCCACCCACACCTGATCCAGCGGCACCACCGCCATCAGCGGCGCACCCGGCTGCACGCGCTGACCGAGTTGCACGGCGCGACGGGCAACGTAGCCGCTCACCGGCGCGACGATCGCGGTGCGCGCGTGATTGATGTAGGCCAGCCGCACCGCCGCCGCTGCCGCTTGCACGTCGGGCTGCGCCGCGACGCCGGCATCGTCGACGAGGACGCGATCGCTGGCGAGTTTCTGATCCGCCGCATCGAAGGCCGCCTGAGCCGCGGCGAGCGCGTCGCGCGCATGTGCCAGTTCTTCGGCCGACACCGCGCCGCTGCCGGCCAACGCCTGTCGCCGCGCGACATCGGCGCGAGCGCGATCGAGGTCGGCCTTGCGGGTGGCGAGCATCGCCTGCGATCCGTCGATGCCGCGATAGATGCCGCGTACCTGGCGCACGCTGCGCGCCAGCGTCGCCTCGGCCTGCGCCAGCGCCGCTTGCGCATCGCTGGAATCGAGCTGCACCAGCAATTGCCCGGCCTGCACCCGGTCGCCGTCGTCGGCACCGATGCGCGTCACCGTGCCCGGCACCAGCGGCGTGATCTGCACGATGTTGCCGCCGACGTAAGCATCGTCGGTGTATTCGTGCCAGCGACCGATCAGGAAATACCACGCCGCCCAGCCGATGCCGACCAGTACCAGCACGATCATCAGGATGCGCAGCGCGGCATGGCGAGCGACGGGTTTGGCAGTATCGGTGGCGGCAGCGCTCATGGCAGGGCTCGGCAGTTCGAATGTGAGACGGGTGCAAGGGTCAGGCGACGCGTGGCATCACGACGGGGCTCAACGGCGCGCACCCGGACTCGGGGTTCGCGGCAGGCGGGTATCAGGTGCCGCCGTGGGTGGCAGCAGTGCGCCATCGGCCATGAAACCGCCGCCGAGCGCGCGCACCAGTTGCACCGCCAGCACGTCGCGCTGCGCCTGCAGATCGGCCAATTGCTGCTCGGCGCGCAGGACACCCTGTTCGACCGCATAGGCATCGAGCCGGCTCGCTAGCCCGCCGCGCCAGCGCGCATCCGCCAGCGCATACGCCGCCTTGGCGGCCGCCAGCGCCTGCTGCTGGCTGGCGATCTGGGCATCGATGGCGCGCCGCGCGATCACCTGTTCGGCGACCTCGTGCACGGCATCGACGAGGGTCTGGTCGTACTGCGCCACGGCGGCATCGAACGCCGCATCGCGACCCGCCAGGCCGGCACGAAGCCGACCGCCATCGAAGATCGGCAACGACAGCGACGGGCCGATCTGCGCATAGTGCGACGGCGCTTCGAACAGCGTGCCCAGATGCGCCGAGGCCAGCCCGGCGGTGAGACCCAGATTGATGCTCGGGTAGAACTGCGCCTTCATCGCGGCGATGCCGCGCGCGGCCGCTTCCACCCGCCAGCGCGCCGCGAGCACATCGGGACGTCGCGCCAACAGGTCGCTGGGCAGATTCGACGGCAACGCCAGCGCCGTCGCCGGAAACGACGCCGGCGCGGTCAGCTGCAAACCGCGATCAGGCCCCTGCCCGGCCAGCGCCGCCAGTTGCACGCGCACCTGCGCCTGCTGCGCGCGTGCCGCATCGAGCATGCGCTGCGCCGCCGCCACCGCGACATCGGCTTGGCGCAACTGGAAATCGCCGTCCAGCCCCGCCTTGACGCGCTGCACGGTCAGGCTGCGAATGCCGGCAGCGCGATCGATCTCGCGTTGGGCGATAGCGGCCAGCGCCTGCGCATGGGCCAGTTCCGCGTACGTCTGCACGATCCCGGCCGCCAGCGACAGGCGCGCGGCGCGCGCGTCGACCTGCGCGGCATGGACGCCATCGACCGCCGCTTCCCAGGCGGCGCGATGGCCGCCCCACAGATCGGGCGAATAGCTGCCGCCGACCGTCCAGATGTTCGCCGCGAGGTAGTGCCCGCCGAACGGCGGCGGCGCCAGCGTGGAGGGAACCTCGATGCCGTTGTAAGCGGCCTTGCCGCCAACCATCGGCTTGCGCTCGGCATCCTGCGCGCCGGCCTGCGCCAATGCGACGCGCACCCGCGCATCGACGGCGGCGATCGACGGATTGCCGGCCAGCGCTTCGTCGATCAGCGCATCGAGCTGACGATCGCCCAGCGCCTTCCACCAGTCCGCGCGCGGCCACGCCGCCGGCGTGAGGGTGACGCCCGCGAGGCTGTTGCGGGTTTGCAGGTGCGACGGATCCGCCAGTGTCGCCTGCGGTTGCAGGCCTTGCATGCTCACGCAACCGCTCAACGCCACGCTGGCGAGCGCGATGAAGAACGTGCGGCGCGCGCGCGACGCCGGCCGCGGTGCGGTGCGATCCATCGAAGCAGCGTGATCGAGAGCCATGGTCATCGCAGTCACAAGGAGGCGTGAACGCGCTCCAACAGCGCGAGAAATTGCTTGCGTTCGGCAGCGCTCAAGGTGCGCAGCGCATGTTCGGCGGCGCGATCGGCGTGCGCGCGCAACTGCCGCGACAACTCCGCGCCGGACACCGTCAATTCGATCCGCAACGCCCGTCGGTCGCCACGTACCGGCACCCGCCGCAGGTGGCCGCGTTGTTCGAGCTGGTCGAGCAGGCGCGTCATCGCGCCGGGGTTGTGATCGATCGCCCGCGACAGCTCGATCGCGGTCATCGGCCCGAGCGCATCGAGCTTGCGCAATACCAGGAACTGGCTGAGGTTGAGTTCGTGGCCGTGGCTGGCCAGATCCTGCTCGATCCAGCGCGCCAAGCCGTCGCGCACCTGTCGGAACAGCAGGCAAATGTGGGTGGTGGTAGTGCCGGCAAGCGGCGCAGCGACGGCTGGGGATGTGGCGGCGCGATTCATCGCCGCGCAGTCTACTGCCACAAAAATATTTGTCAAGGCAAATGAATTGTCGGCAGACATTGCCGCGCACTGCACTTTCACGAAGCCCCGGGAAATGCTCGACTCCTGGTCTGGCGGCAGGTGAACAAGACAACGATCCGCACGCGACTGTTCTCGGCGACGGCCCGGACACGATCCGCGACCGCACCTCGCCACCTCGGCGCACCCTCTGACGGTCCGCATCCTCGTATCATCACGCCCTGATCCAGCCGATCCTTGCCCATGAATTCATCCGCACGCGCCAGGTTCCACGGTTTCGAACAAGTGCCTTTGCGCGAATACGCCGAACGCGCCTACCTCGATTACTCGATGTACGTGATCCTCGATCGCGCCCTGCCCTTCCTCGGCGACGGCCTGAAACCGGTGCAGCGGCGCATCGTTTACGCGATGAGCGAGCTGGGCCTGAACGCCGGCGCCAAGCCGAAGAAGTCGGCGCGCACCGTCGGCGATGTCATCGGCAAATACCACCCGCATGGCGACAGCGCGTGCTACGAGGCGCTGGTGCTGATGGCGCAGCCGTTTTCGTATCGCTATCCATTGATCGACGGGCAAGGCAATTTCGGTTCGACCGACGATCCCAAGTCGTTCGCGGCGATGCGCTACACCGAATGCAAACTCACCCCGATCGCCGAGGTGCTGCTGGGCGAACTGGCGCATGGCACCGTCGATTGGGCACCCAACTTCGACGGCACCCTGCAAGAACCGACCTGGCTACCGGCGCGGCTGCCACATCTGCTGCTCAATGGCACCACCGGCATCGCCGTGGGCATGGCCACCGACGTACCGCCGCACAACCTCAACGAAATCGTCAGCGCCTGCGTGCGCTTGCTCGACGATCCCGACGCCAGCGTGCGCGATCTGTGCGAGCACGTGCTCGGCCCGGATTACCCGACCACCGCCGAGATCATCACCCCGCGCGCCGACCTGCGCGCGATTTACGAGAGCGGCACCGGCAGCGTGCGCGCGCGCGCCGTGTTCGCGCGCGAGGGCGCGAACCTCGTGGTCACCGCGCTGCCGTGGCAGGTGTCGCCGGGCAAGGTGATCGAGCAGATCGCGCAGCAGATGCGGGCGAAAAAATTGCCGTGGCTGGAAGACATCCGCGACGAATCCGATCACGCCAACCCCACCCGCATCGTGCTGGTGCCGCGTTCCAACCGGGTGGATTTCGACGGCCTGATGGGCCATCTGTTCGCCACCACCGATCTGGAGCGCAGTTACCGCGTCAACCTCAACGTGATCGGCCGCGACGGTCGTCCGCAGGTCAAGAATCTCAAGTCGGTACTCGCCGAATGGCTGGAGTTTCGCACCAGCACCGTGCGCCGCCGCCTCGAACACCGGCTGGGCAAGGTCGAACGCCGGCTGCACCTGCTCGCAGGTCTGCTGATCGCCTTTCTGAATCTGGATGAAGTGATCCGCATCATCCGCAGCGAGGACGAGCCCAAGCCGGTGCTGATGCAGCGTTTCATGCTCGACGACGAACAGGCCGAATACATCCTCGAGACGAAGTTGAAGCAGCTCGCGCGGCTGGAAGAGATGAAGATCCGCGGCGAGCAGGACGCGCTGGCGAAAGAGCGCACCGACATCCAGAACACGCTCGGCAGCAAGGCGCGGCTGAAAAAACTCATCAAGGACGAACTGCTCGCCGACGCGAAGAAGTTCGGCGATGCCCGGCGCTCGCCGATCGTCGCCCGCGCCGCCGCGCAGGCCATTTCCGAAACCGAGCTGGTGGCCAGCGAACCGGTCACCGTGGTGCTGTCGGAAAAAGGCTGGGTGCGCTCGGCCAAAGGCCATGAGATCAACGCCGCCGAACTGGGTTATCGCGACGGCGACCGCCTGTTGCAAGCCATCCATTCGCGCAGCACGCAGCAGGTGGCTTTCCTCGATTCGGAAGGACGCAGCTATTCGGCGCTCGCGCACACCCTGCCCTCGGCGCGCGGCAACGGCGAGCCGCTGACGGGCCGCTTCACCCCGGCACCGGGCACGCAGTTCCAGGCGCTGGTCAGCGGCGAAGCCGACACCCGCCTCGTGCTTGCGTCCAATGCCGGCTATGGCTTCCTCACCCGCTTCGAGAATCTGGTCAATCGGCAGAAAGCCGGCAAAGCGATGCTGTCGCTGCCCGACGGCGCGCGCGTGCTCGCGCCGGCACTGGTGCGCGATGCCGCCAGCGATCGCCTCGCGATCATCACCAGCGCCGGCCACCTGCTGGTATTCCCCGTCGCCGAATTGCCCGAACTGGACAAGGGCAAGGGCAACAAGATGATCGAGATCCCGCGCGCCAAGCTCGGCACCGAACGGGTGGCGGCGATCGCCGCGATCCCCGCCGATGGCGCGCTGCTCGTTTACAGCGGCCAGCGCTCGCCGATGCGCCTGTCATGGAAAGAACTCGATGCCTATGCGGCGGCCCGCGCCACCCGAGGCAGCCTGCTGCCGCGCGGCTGGCAGAAGATCGACGGACTGGGAGTGGAGTGATGGACGCCGAATTCTGGTTGCAACGTTGGCAGGAAGGCCGCACCGGCTTTCATCAACCGCATCCGACGCCACTGCTGGAGCGATATTGGGACCGCATCGGCGCCCGCGCCGGCAGCACGGTGCTGGTGCCGCTGGCCGGCAAGAGCCACGATCTGGATTGGCTGGCGGCGCGTGGCCATCGCGTCATCGGCGTCGAGCTGTCGCCGCTGGCGGTGCAGCAATTCTTCGCCGAGCGCGGCATCGCGCCGGAGGTGCACGACGATTCCGACGGCATCCACCATCGCGCCGGCTCGATCGATCTCATCCAGGGCGATGCCTTTGCCCTGAGCGATGCCCTGCTCGCCGAATGTGACCTCATCTACGACCGCGCCGCGCTGATCGCGTTGCCGGCCGATCTGCGCCGGCGCTACCTCGCCACCGTGTACGCGGGCCTGCGACCCGGCTGTCGCGGCCTGCTGATCACCCTGGCTTACCCGGAGCACGAGAAGGCCGGGCCACCGTTCAGCGTCGATGCCGGCGAGGTGGCGCAGCTGTTCGGGGGCCAATGGGGTCGCGACCTGCTCGAATGCAAGGACATCCTCGCCGACCAGCCCGGCTTCCAGGCCGATGGCGTGACCGCGCTGACCACTTCGGCGTGGCGCTTGCTGCGGCTGGATGCCTGAATCGGCGCCCATCGGGCGCCCAGTGCGCATGAGCGAACCATCGTCCCGCTACCACGGCCCGCTGCTGCTGCACACGCACGCCATCGAACTGTGCCGCGCCCGCGATGAAGGCGCAGCGCACTGGACCGGCTCGTTCGACCTCGGCCGCAGCCAGGAGCACGTCGGCATCGCCCGCGATAGCTGGGTATGGCGCGAGCACCCTTTTTCGTACCCGCCAACGCTGAAGGAACGCGCCATCCACTACTGGGACGGCGAGACCTTCGCGCCCGCGGCGCGCTACTCCGGCGCACTGATCAAGCTGGTGCCGACCGCCTGGGGCGTGCCCACCTTCGAGATCGACGGCATCAAGATGCTGCCGACCGCGAAGGCATCGCCGCTGGACGATGCCCGGCACAAGATCGCCCTGCTCGCGCCGGCGGGCAAGCGCCTGCTCGACACCTGCGGCGGCCTGGGTTACTTCGCCGCTTGCGCGCTGGATGCCGGCGTGGCGCGCGTCGATTCGTTCGAAAAGAATCCCGACGTGCTGTGGCTGCGCACGCTCAACCCGTGGTCGCCCGATCCGCAGGCGACGGCAGGCCGCTTGCAACTGCAGCACGCCGACATCGCCCGGGCCTTGCCGGGGCTGGCCGATGCCAGCTTCGATGCGATCGCCCACGATCCGCCGCGCTTTTCCATCGCCGGCGAGTTGTATGCGCTGGATTTCTACCGTCAGCTCGCCCGCGTGCTGCGTCGCGGCGGGCGCATGTTCCACTACACCGGCACGCCGAACCAGGTCAGCCGCGGCCGCGACCTGCCGCGCGAGGTGGCCCGGCGTCTGCATCAGGCTGGATTCCGTGCCGAGCCGGCACTGGATGGTGTGCTGGCGACGCGAAGCTGACCCCGATGCGGCGAATGCGCTCGTCGCGGCCCCGCCCGGCTCATCGACCACCGAAAGATTCGGCGGCGGGCACATGCGCAGCGCGCACAGCGGCCCCGGTTCGATCTAGACTGGAGCCTTTCCCGCCACCCATCCGCACCGATCCGGAGAAGCCGACCATGACCGATACCCCAAAGTGCCGTCTGGTGACACGCAGCGATTTCGATGGCCTGGTGTGCGCGGTGCTGCTCAAGGAGCGCGGCCTGATCGACCGCATCGATTTCGTGCACCCCAAGGACATGCAGGACGGCAAGATTCCGATGGGCCCGGACGACATCAGCACCAACCTGCCCTACGTCCCCGGCTGCCGGCTCGCCTTCGACCATCACGCCAGCGAAATGACGCGCGTGGAGGGGCATCCGGACAATCACATCATCGACCCCAACGCCGCCTCGGCCGCGCGCGTGGTCTACGACTACTACGGCGGCGCAGCGGCCTTCCCGAAAGTATCGAAGGAGATGATGGACGCGGTCGACAAGGCCGATTCGGCGCAGTTCAGCCTCGACGAGATCCTGCATCCGAAAGGCTGGGTACTGCTGAGTTTCCTGATGGACGCGCGCACTGGCCTGGGGCGTTTTCGCGAGTTTCGCGTCTCCAACTACCAATTGATGATGCAACTGATCGACTACTGCCGCGATCACAGCATCGAGCAGATTCTCGCCCTGCCCGACGTCGCCGAGCGCGCCGAATTGTACGCCGCCCATCACGACATGGCCCGCGCCCAGTTGCGCCGTCTCGCCGAGGTGTACGGCAAGCTGGTGTTCCTCGACCTGCGCGACGAGGACGTGATCTACGCCACCAACCGTTTCACCCTGTACGCGCTCTACCCGCAGACCAATATCTCGATCCACGCCATCTGGGGCAAGGAAAGGCAGAACACCGCCTTCGCCATCGGCAAGTCGATCATCGACCGCTCCAGCAAGATCGACGTCGGCGCCCTGTGCCTGAAGTACGGCGGCGGCGGTCACCACGCCGCCGGCACCTGCCAGGTTGCCAACGAGGATGCCGACCGCGTGCTCGGCGAACTGATGACGACGATCACCAAGGCCGAATAGCCTGGTGGCGTCGCCGATTGCGGGAAATGATCGGCCGACCTGATTAGCCCTGACTCTCAGCCAGGCACGATGGTCACAACGCTGTGCCGTACGGCTCAAGCTCGTCATCCCCGCAAAGGCGGGACGCGCTTCTCGACAGCCGATGGCTGGTCGTCCACGTCGTGATGGACTTTCCAGAAGACCGTGGATCCCCGCCTTCGCGGGGATGACGTGGCTGACGCGGGATGACGTGGCTGAGGATCAGGAACTGTCCGCAGCATGGGTTGCGCAGCGCGCAACCGATCACCAGCGATCATCGGCCGATGGGTTGCGTTGCACGCAACCCATCCTGCGATCCTCAACGACCGCTGCGGGCGCTCCCCGGCGTGCGCTGGGTGCCGTTGCAGCGCCCGGTGTCGTGCTCGCCTTTGCCGCCGGCGTGCGCATGCCGCGACGGCGCCGGGTGCGGGCGACGGGCATGCTTGCGCGGCGGCTGCTGGCCGGCGCCAGCGCGACCGCGCTGCGGCATCGGTGCATCGTTGCCCATGCGAATCGGGCGCGACGGCGCAAAGCCGGCGATCGGCACCATTTCCAGTTCCTGTTTGAGCAGGCGCTGGATCTGCCGCAGCAGGCCGCCCTCGTCCGGCGACACCAGCGACAGCGCCAAGCCCGTCGAACCGGCGCGGCCGGTGCGGCCGATGCGGTGAACGTAGTCCTCGGCGACCATCGGCAGGTCGTGGTTGATCACGCACGGCAGCGCTTCGATATCGAGGCCACGCGCGGCGATGTCGGTGGCCACCAGAATCGTGATGCGGCCGTCCTTGAAGTCGCGCAGTGCTTTCAGGCGCGCGTTCTGACTCTTGTTGCCGTGGATCGCGGCGCAGCGGTGGCCGGCGGCTTCGAGCTGCTTGGCCAGACGATCGCAGCCGTGCTTGGTGCGGCCGAACACCAGCGTCTGCCGACGGCTGTCGACGGCGAGGATTTCCAGCAGCAGGTCGCGCTTGCGATCGGAATCGACCGGGTGCACGCGATGGGTGACGGTATTGGCGACCGTGTTGCGCGGCGCGCAATCCACCTCGCCCGGATCGCGCATGAACTGCGCGGCCAGGGCGCGAATCGGGTCGTCGAAGGTCGCCGAGAACAGCAGCGTCTGGCGCGACTTCGGCAGCTTTTCGAGGATCGTGCGGATCGCCGGCAAAAAGCCCATGTCGAGCATGCGATCGCCTTCGTCGAGCACCAGCACCTCGACCTTCGACAAGTCGACGCTGCGGCGCTGGATGTGGTCGATCAGGCGACCTGGCGTGGCGACGAGCACATCGACGCCGCGCCGCAGCGCGTCGAGCTGCGGGCCCATGCCGACGCCACCGTAAATCGTGGTGGTGACGACACCCCGCACATGGCGGCCGTAGTCGCGGAAGGATTCGTGCACCTGCGCGGCCAGCTCGCGGGTGGGCGTGAGCACCAGCACGCGCACCTTGCGCGGGCCGCGCGCGGGCTCGCCGTCGCTGGCGGCATTGACGAACTGGCGCTGCAGGATCGGCAACGCGAACGCGGCCGTCTTGCCGGTGCCGGTCTGCGCGGTGGCGAGCAGATCGCGCCCGCTGAGCACCACCGGGATGGCTTGTGACTGGATCGGCGTGGGTGTGGCGTAGCCCAGATCGGTCAGCGCACGCAACAACGAGGCCGACAGGCCGAGGGTTTCAAATGACATGGGTATCGCTCCGTGTAAGTCAGGATCGGGCCGGCCACCCGCGATGGGTGGAGTGCGGCTTTCCTGCTCGAAGCGTTCCCGTTGAACCGCGCGACGAGTGATAATCGATGCGCAGCCGCGCAATGCGGTCTGCGAGTTGGCGCGGCGGGCTGAAGGTGACGGCCGGACATCGTGACCGCAGCGACTGCCTGGATGGCAGCGCCACGGGCTCAGCGGATGTCGGAAGGCCGCGTGGGAAAACGAGCCACGGCGCACGAACCGCTGCATGGTACACGCAAATGCTGCGATGCACCATCACATCGTCATCGCCCGCCGGATCCCGCCCTCAGTTGGCGTTGGCCGGCTTGGGTGGACGCGGCGGCGCGTTCTTCACGTAACGGTCGAACCAGTGCAGCATCTCGGCGACGAGATCTTCGTTGGATTCGCGCGCGGTGTACCAATGCGGCTCGTAGGGCAGCATCACCAGCCGCGCGGTACCGCCCAGGCCACGGATCGCCTGGAACAATTTCGGCGCCTGGATCGGCTCGGTGCCGGGATTGGCATCGTCCATGCCATGCACGATCAGCAGAGGCTCGTCGATGGTGTCGGCATGGAAAAACGCCGAGGCGTCGGCGTACACCTTCGGCGCCGCCCAGAACGAGCGCCGCTCATTCTGGAAGCCGAACGGGGTGAGGGTCTTGTTGTAGCTGCCGCTGGTCGCCACGCCGGCGCGGAACAGGTCGGTGTGCGCCAGCAGGTTGGCGACCATCAGCGCGCCGTGACTGTGGCCGGTGATGCCGATGCGGTCGCGGTCGACCACGCCCATCGCCACCGCCTTGTCCACCGCCGCCTGGGCGTCGTCGATCAATTGCGGGATGTAGGTGTCGTAGGCGTTCTTCGGATCGCCGACGATCGGGAAGGCGGCGTCGTCGATGATCGCGTAGCCGGCCAGCAACAGTGTCTGGTAATAGCGCAGGCGGGTGAACTCGCGGTCGGCGGCGCCGCTGATCTGCCCGGCCATCGACGGATCGGCATAATCGAGCGGATAGGCGTACAGCACCGCCGGAATGCGCGTGCCCGGCTGGTAACCCGGCGGCGTGTACAGGGTGAACGACAACTCGACGCCATCCTTGCGCTTGTAGGTGACCAGTTGCTTGTGGATCTGCCGCACCAGCGGCGTCGGATCGGGGAAATGCGTCACCGCCGCCGGCGTCGAGGCATATGCGGCTTCGCCCGCCGCCGCCGCAGGCAAGGCCGCGCCGAGCGTGCGCACGTACAGGTTCGGCGGCTCGCTCGGCGACTGGTGCCAGGTCAGCAGGCGCGAGACGTCGTCGCCGGCGAAGCCGACGAACCGCTCGTCGACGCTCGCGCCGCTGCGGAACAATCGCTGGCTCTTGCCGCTGGCGAGGTCGTAGCGATCCAGGAACGGGCGATCGCCCTGCGGCGTCGCGCCCTGCCCGCTCAGGAACAGCGCACCGGCATCCTCGCGCAGCACCCAGGCGCCATTGGCCAACGAGCGCGTGTCCGGCGAGCCGGGATCGGCATAGCGATCGTCGGTCGACAAGTCCCACAACACGCGCCGCGCCGCCTGCGGATGATCGACATCGATCAGGCTGGTGCGGCGCCAATGGCGGTTCTCGTCGTATTCGTCCAGCAGCGCGCGGCCGCCATCGGCGAACCACGACAGCCCGGCGAAACGCTGCGTCACCGTGCCGATCGGCACCGGCTTGGCGGTGAACGGCGCCGCCAGCGACCACAGCCGGTCGCGTGCGGGAACCTTGGCTTTCCAGTCGCCGCCGTCGAGCGCCTCGGCCCAGATCAGGGTCACCGGCTGGTTGGCACGCCACGCGTAGTCGCGCGGGCCGGTCGGCACGCCATGCACCGGCACCCGGTCGGCCACCGGCAAGTGCGCCAGCGGACGCAGACTGCCATCGGCGAGATCCAGCACCGCCACGTCGTGGGCGAAACGCTGATAGGTGGTGACACGCGAATACGGGCGGGTGAGGGTTTCCACCCGTACGTGGCGGCCATCCGGGGCGGCGTCGACGTCGGTGAAGACGGCGGCCTTGCCGACCCTGACGACCGTGCCCGAATCGACGTCGATCGTGGCCAGTTGCGAACTGGCGTAATAGTCGAACAACGCTTCGTCCTCGGCGCTCTTGAGGGTGTCGCGCGCCTCGTAGGTGCTGCTCTCGCCCTTGCCGCCCAGGCTCTCGGCAACCTCCGGGCCGGACGGCACCGCCGAGCGCTGCGGCGCCGGGCCGATGTCCTGCGGCACCGCCTTCACCAGCAACGTCGGGCGCGCACCCAGCCACTGGATTTCCCCGCCCAGCACCGGGTTGAGCTGCACGCCGGGGATGGCCCGCGCCTTGCCGCTGTCGACGTCGCCCAGCCACAGCTCGACGTGCTCGGCGACGGTATTGGCAAACGCGAAATGGCGACCATCGGGCGAAAACAACGGCGCCGCCGGGCAGGCGCCAGCCGGCAACGCGATCGCCGTCTGCTTGCCGCTGGCGATGTCGAGCAGGCTCAGGCCATCCAGACAGGTGCGGATGCCATAGCCATTGGCACGATCGTGGCGATTGTGCGTGCGCGGCTCGACGCGCACGCCGGCCAGCTTCAGATACGGCTCGGCGACCCGCGCGATCGGCGGGTACTGCGTGCGCGCCATCAACAGCAGCGTCTTGCCGGTGGGATCGAGCCGCAACGCCGGATTGAGCGGCGCCCGCAGCACGCTCAGCAATGGCTCGGGCGGTTGCTGGTAACCCACGTCGGCCGCGGCCGCAGCCAACGCGACGACGGCGCAGACGACGAACAGGGCAAACGGCTTGCCGCGTGTGCTCATGGGCGATACCTCGATGGTTGGCCGGATGCTAGCACGGGCGCGGCGGTGCACCGATGCGGGCGCGTCCGGGCCCGATGCCGGCCAGCGCAGGGGGTGGCTGCAACGCACAGGTGCTGCCAACGGGGCGCGGATGTGATCGCGTTCAACATCCGCTCACGCGACGCGCGCCATACTCGGCCAGCCGACGGCGGGGGAGTCCAAGCATGCGTATTGGACTGCGGGCGAAGTTCATCGCGGTCCTGCTGACCGCCGGGTTGATTTTGACGGCAATCGCGCTGTGGCTGGCGCACTCGATCCTGCAACGAATCGACTCCGATCAAGCCGATCAGGCCATCCGTTCGCTGGTCGTTCTGCACGACGAGCGCGCACGCGATCGCATTCGGGACGTCACCGCGCGGCTCTGCCTGCTCGCCGAGGATCCGGAAGTAGTGGCATGGGTCGCCCAGCCCGCCGACGCGTCCGCCGCCACGCACGCGCTGCCGTCGCTGCGCATGGCCCGCGGCATCGACGCCATTCGCGGCGTCAAGATCGCGTCGGCGACGACCGCGACCGTCTGGCCGCTTGCCGCCGGCGCGCCGCTGAGCAGCCGCGAGGCATTGTCGGCATCCGCTCTCCCGTTGCGGCGCGAGCAGCCTGCCGACGCCTGGTACTGGTCTGCGCTGGCGGCGAGCAATGCCACCGTGGTCGAAACGACTCGCGGATCCACGGACGGCATGGCGACGTTGCAGATCACCGTCACGATCCGGGATGCGCACAAGATCGTTGGCGCCCTTCATGCTGAAATCGATCTCAAGCGGCTCATCGATGGATTCAGCATGCGCACCGGCACTGTGCTGGATTGGCACATCGATGCCGATGGCCACATTCGTGACGCCTCTGCATCAGCCGCCGCACTGGACGGTTCCCGCAACACATCGACGCCGCAACCGACCACGATCTGGCCCCTGCTGGCCAGCGACGCCGACCGCAACGCCCTGCGGGCAGCGCTGCGCGACACCTCCAGTTTTCGCGATGTGGTGACATCGGTGCCGCTGACCATCGACGGCGTTCGCCGCATCGTCGCGGTGGGGCACATCCGCCCGGCATACGAATACACTCTCGCCGCGTTTGACTCACCGCACGACACCTTCGGCGGCAACTACATCCTGATCCTGGGGCTGATCGCCGGCAGTTGGACGCTGATGGCGCTGCTGCTGCTGCTGACCGGGACGCGACTGGTAGTGCGCCCGCTGTCGCGTGTCGTCGATGGCGTCCAGCGGATCGCCGATGGCAACGTGAACGAGCGCCTGCCGGCGCTGCGCGACGACGAACTGGGCGACCTGGCCCGCTCGGTCAATACGATGGTCGTCCGCCTGGCCGACGCCAGGCAGTCCGAACTGCGCGCAACCGAGCAGTGGTACCAGCAGATCGTCGAGTCGGCCAGGGATGGCCGCGTGGTGGCCGATGCAAAAGGAAACGTCATCCTCGCCAACAAGCCGTTCGAGGAAATGTTCGGCTATTCCCGCGGCGAACTGGTCGGTCAGGCCGTCGATCGCCTCATCCCGCCGCCCGCCCGCGAACGATTCGCCGCACTGTTCGGCCAGTTCATGGCGGCCGGTTCGGTCTGGTACAAGGGCGAAGGCGAGCAGCCGGCGCTGGGGCTGCGCAAGGACGGCACCACCTTCCCGCTGGAGGCCTTGTTCACCCGCCTGCCGACGTTCGGGCAACGCCACGACTGCTTTACGGCATCGGTGGTGGACATCACCGAACGGCTGGCCACCGCACGCCATCTCGCCCTGCTCGAGCAACACAGCCGCTTGATCCTGGGCTCGATCAGCGAAGGCATCATCGGCATGGATGTCGACGGCATGGTGACCTTCATCAACGATTCGGCGCGCCGGATGCTGGGCTACCCGGACGAGGAGTTGTTCGACGAACTCGGCCACGAGCGCATCCACCACAGCTATCCCGACGGCCGCCCCTACCCATACGCGCTGTGCCCGGTCAACCTGACCTTGCAAGATGGACGGTCGCGCACGGTCACCGACGAAGTGTTCTGGTGCAAGGACGGCAGCGCCTTGCCGGTGGAGTACGAAACCACGGCCATCCTCACCGACGACCGCGTCAGCGGCGTGGTGCTGGTATTTCGCGACATCCGCGAGCGCATCGCCAGCCAGTCGCGGCTGACGCACATGCAGACCCTGAACGACCAGGCGCTGCTGCTGGCCCGCGCCGGTTACTGGCACATGGTGCTGGACGATGCCGAGATCTACACCGCATCGGAGCGGCTGGCGCAGATCCTCGGCAACCCCGAGCGCGCGGATCACCGCTATGGCTTCCGCGATGAATGGATCGGCTGCGTGCAGGCCGCCGACGCAGCCGCGGGCCAGCGCATCGCCGACACGCTCGCCGGCATGCGCGCCGGCACCATCACCCACTGCGAGGCAACCTATCCATGGCGCCGCCCGCGCGACGGCCAGATCATCTGGACGCGCACCATCGCCAACGTCCTCGCCGGCGACCCATCGCAACCGGCCACCCTCCAGGGCATGACCCAGGACGTGACCGAACACGAACTGGCCCGCCAGACGCTGGCCCGCCAGCGCCAGCAATTGCAGGACATCCTCGACACCTCCCCGATCTGCGCCAGCATCGCCGTCGATGGAATATTGCGTTTTGCCAACCCGAAGTTCACCCAGACCTTCGGCCTGGCGGTGGGCGACGACGTGCGCCGCATGTATCACGACCTGAACGATCGCAACGCGCTCCTGCGCGATCTGCGTGCAGGGCGCAGCATCGACGACCGCGAATTGCGGATGCGGCGCGCCGATGGCAGCACCGGCTTGATGCGCAGCGCGTTTCTGCCGATCCACATCCAGGACGCCGACGGCGTCGTCGCCTGGTTCGAGGACATCACCGACTGGAAGCAGGCGCAGGAGGCCCTGACCCACGCCAAGGAAGCGGCCGAAGAATCCACCCGCGCCAAGAGCGACTTCCTGGCCAACATGAGCCACGAGATTCGCACCCCGCTCAATGCCGTGATCGGCATGTCGCACCTGGCGTTGAAGACCAACCTCGACCCGCGCCAGCGCAACTACGTCGAAAAGACGCATCAGGCCGCCGAATCACTGCTGGACATCATCAACGACATTCTCGATTTCTCGAAGATCGAGGCCGGCAGGCTGACCATGGAAACGGTCGAATTCGAGCTTCGCGATGTGCTGGACAAGCTGGTCGACATCGTCGGGCTGAAGGCCGCCGAGCGCGGCATCGAACTGGTTTATTCGATTGCCGCCGACATCCCGAGCACGCTGATCGGCGATCCGCACCGTCTTGGTCAGATCTTGCTCAATCTCGGCAGCAATGCCGCCAAGTTCACCGAACGCGGCGAAATCGTGATCGGCGTCGAAAAGCTGGTGGTAAGCGGCGACAAGGCCGATCTCCATTTCTTCGTGCGCGACACCGGCATTGGCATGAGCGCCGAACAGGTCGCCCGCCTGTTCCAGCCGTTCAGCCAGGCCGACACTTCGACCACCCGCAAGTACGGAGGTACCGGCCTGGGCCTGGCGATTTCCCGTCGCCTGGTCGGGCTGATGCACGGCCGGATCTGGGCGGACAGCGAACCCGGCCGCGGCTCGACCTTTCATTTCCGGGCGCGCTTCGAACTGCCGCAAACGGTGGCCCTGCCGCCTCCGGCGCCAGCCGACGAACTACGCGGCCGGCGCCTGTTGATCGTCGACGACAACACCACCGCCCGCGACGTGATCGCGGCCATGGCCCGTCAGCTTGGCTTCGTCGTCGATACTGCCGCCGATGGCCAGCGCGCCGGCCTGATGCTCAAACAGGCCGATCTGGGCGGGCATCCTTACGAATTGTTGCTGATCGACTGGGATATGCCCGATGTGAACGGCGTGCAACTGATCGGCAAGCTCGACGAGCAGTCGCTGTCGCAACGCATCCCGGTGCTGTTGATGGCGCCCGTCGGCGCCGTCGATGCCGTCGACCGCGCCGCCGAGCAGGCCGGAATCCGGCGCCTGCGCCTGCTGGCCAAGCCAGTGACCGCATCGAGCCTGCTCGATGCCATCTGCGAAGCCTTCGATCGCGCCACGCCGATGAGCAGGCGGCAGCGATCGCGCAGCCCGCGCGCCGACAAGGCACTGCGGCAACTGCAAGGCGTCCGCGTCCTGCTGGCCGAGGACAACACGCTCAACCAGGAGTTGGCAGCCGAATTGCTGGGCCAGGCCGGTATCGAAGTGGTGATCGTCGGCAACGGCCGCGAAGCGCTGGAAATGCTCGCCCACGACTGCCAGTTCGACGGCATCCTGATGGACTGCCAGATGCCCGAAATGGACGGCTATGACGCCACCCGGGCCATCCTCGCACGGCCGGAATGGGCCGATCTGCCGATCATCGCGATGACCGCCAACGTGATGACCGGCGATCGCGAGAAGGCGCTCGCCGCCGGCATGGTCGACCATATCGCCAAACCACTGAGGGTCGACGCGCTGTTCGAGACGATGGCCCGCTGGATCCGCCCGGCCATTGCCGCGACGCCATCGGCGAATGCGGGCGGTGGCGCCGATACCGGCTTGCTTCCCTCGCTGAACGGCATCGACACCCGGGCCGGGCTGGCAGCGGCCGGCGGCAGTCGCACCCTCTACCTGCGCCTGTTGCGCATGTTCGGCGACAACCAGCGCGACTTCCACGATCGCTTCCGGCAAGCGTTCCCGCAGGGCGACCTGCCGGGCGCGATCCGCGCCGCGCACACCCTCAAGGGCGTCGCCGCGACGATCGGCGCGACCGCGCTCAGCCGCGCCGCCGCCGAGCTCGAAGCCGCCTGCCAGCAGGGCGTCGAACACGAGCGCATCGACGCGATCGAGGGGACGGCAGCCGGCGAGCTCGACGACGTGCTGGCGACATTGACCGAACTGGATGGCCCCGGCGAACAACGTCGCGAGCCGGCGCCCCGCGCCGACCCGCAACAGGTGGCCGTGCTGTCGCAAAAACTGCGGACGCTGCTCGCCGGCGGCGACATCGAAGCCATCGACGTGCTCGCCGATCTGTTGGCGGCGATCGGCAGCGGGCAGCGCGACGACGCCTGGCATCGGATCGCCAGCAAAATCTCCGCCTTCGACTTCGAAGCGGCGTTGCACGCCCTGGACGCAGCCATGCCGCCGGATCACTGAGAGGCTGTGCGTTTTTCAACCGTGAAGACCGGCCACGGATGGCCGACACCGGATCGATCACGCAGGTGATTGATCCAGCGAGGCGCGTCCGGGCCTGCGGCGGACGCGACGTCGATGGTTTCGGGGGAAGTTGAAAATCGCAGGCACCCACTGGCGAGCGCCACCTGAGCCTGAAACCGCGTGCTGCACCTGTGGATTTTGCCGTATGCTCGCCGACAGCAATTTGGATGCTGACGTTACAGGGAGGATGTCCCGTGAATGATTCCGATGCCGAAGACGTCGTGCTGGTCATCGACGACACCGCCGAAAACCTTGCCCTGATATCGGAGGTGTTGCGCTCCGAATTCAAGGTCAAGGTCGCCGCCAACGGCGAGCGCGGCCTGCAACTGGCGCAGGCCACCCGACCCGATCTCATCCTGCTCGACATCATGATGCCGGAGATGGACGGCTACGAGGTGATCCGGCGCCTGCAGGAGAGCGAAGTCACCCGCGACATTCCGGTCATCTTCCTCACCGCGATGCGATCGGTGAACGACGAGCGCAAGGGCCTGGATCTGGGCGCGGTCGATTACATCACCAAACCGATCAGCCAGCCGATCGTGCAGGCGCGGGTGCGCAACCACCTGCAGATGAAGGCCGCGCGCGATTTTCTCAAGTACAAGAGCGAGTTCCTCGAACGCGAGGTGCAAAAGCGCACGCGCGAGGTCGAGGCGATCCAGGAAGTGACCATCCGCACCTTGACTTCGCTGGCCGAAACCCGCGACATCGACACCGGCAACCATATCCGGCGCACGCAGAGCTATGTCAAGGTGATCGCGAGCAGCCTCTCCGCGCATCCGCGTTTCGCCGCGTTTCTGACGCCGGGCAACATCGATCTGCTGTATCGGTCGGCACCGCTGCACGACATCGGCAAGATCGGCATCCCGGACCGCATCCTGCTCAAGCCCGGCAAGCTGGAGCCGGATGAATTCGCGATCATGAAAACCCACACCACGCTCGGCGGCGATGCGATCACGCACGCCGAGCTGGCACTGGGCCGAGAAGTCCCGTTCCTGAAACTGGCCAAGGAAATCGCCTACGGCCACCACGAGAAATGGAACGGCAAAGGTTATCCGGAGGGTCTGCAGGGCGACGACATCCCGATTTCCGCACGTTTGATGGCGGTGGCCGACGTTTACGATGCCCTCATCAGTCGCCGTGTCTACAAGCCGGCGATGACCCACGAGCAGGCCGTTGCCATCATCCGCGACGGCCGCGGCGAGCAATTCGATCCCGACATCACCGACGCTTTCATCCGCATCGAGGGCGAAATTCGCGGGATCGCCAATCGCTTCCGTGACTCGAACGAGGCCATCGTCGAGCAGGCCGAGCGCATGGTGCGCGATCTGGGCGCCGAGCACATCGAGATGGGGGGCGATGCCTAGAGAAGGTCTGAATAAGTCTTGTCATCCCTGCGAAGGCAGGGATCCAGTGACTCTATGTTGTTGAAATAAAAGACACTGGATTCCCGCTTTCGCGGAAGCGCTTTACAACGGCGAAGCCGGTCAATGACGATCAAAAACAAAGTTGTTCAGACCTTCCCTAGCGGCGGCGGTCGCTGTCGGCACCCTCCCGTTCAGGTCGCGCGAGTTCGCTGATCGGGATGCGATCCGGCGATCACCCTGCAGCCTCATGCACCCCCGCCACCGCCCGCCCCGAGGGGTCGGCGGCGCTGGCGAAGGTTGCGTCCCAGGCGATCGCTGCCGGCGACGAGCAGGCGATCGACTTGCCGCCGGGCACGGTGCGGGCGCAGGCATCGCCGGGGAACAAGCGATCGAAGATCGCGCGGTAGAAGTACGCCTCCTTCGTCTGCGGTGTGTTGATCGGGAAGCGGCCGGCGGCGGCGGCGAATTCGCGATCGCTCACCTGCGCCTGCGCGTGCGCTTTCAGGCCGTCGATCCAGCCGTAGCCGACGCCATCGCTGAATTGTTCCTTCTGTCGCCACAGGATTTCATCGGGAAGATATCCGACGAAGGCTTCGCGCAGCACGGCCTTCTCGATACCGCGACGACCATCGGGCCCGGGCCGCACCATCTTGTGCGCGGCATCCATGCCCATCGCCACGTCGAGAAACTCGACATCGAGGAACGGCACGCGCGGCTCGACGCCCCACGCCATCATCGACTTGTTGGCGCGCAGGCAGTCGTAGCTGTGCAGGGCGTCGAGTTTGCGCACCAGTTCATCGTGGAACTCGCGCGCGTTCGGCGCCTTGTGGAAGTACAGATAGCCGCCGAAAATCTCGTCGCTGCCCTCGCCGGAGAGCACCATCTTCACGCCCATCGCCTTGATCCGCCGCGCCAGCAGATACATCGGCGTCGAGGCGCGGATGGTGGTGACATCGCAGGTTTCGATGTGGGCGATCACGTCGGGCAGCGCGTCGAGGCCTTCTTCGAATGTGTACTTGAAGCCGTGGTGGACGGTGCCCAACGCGTCGGCCGCGACTTGCGCGGCGGCCAGATCGGGCGAGCCTTCCAGGCCGATGGCGAACGAATGCAGGCGCGGCCACCACGCCTCGCTGCGGTCGTCCTCTTCGATGCGCTTGCGCGCGAAACGGGCAGCGCAGGCGGCGACCAGTGAAGAATCCAGCCCGCCGGAGAGCAGCACGCCGTAAGGCACGTCGCTCATCATCTGCCGATGCACGGCCGCTTCGAACGCTTCGCGCAAATCCTGCGCCGACACGCTCACGCCGGCGACGGCGTCGTAGTTGCGCCATGTCCTCGTGTAATAGCGCGCGCAGACGCCGGTCGCGCTGTCGTACCAGTGGCCGGGCGGAAACGCGGCAACGTCCTCGCACAGGCGCGCGATCGCCTTCATCTCGGAGGCGACCCAGAGCCGACCGTCGTGGTCGTGACCCCAGTACAGCGGGCACACGCCGATCGGATCACGCGCGATCAGCACGCGTTGCGCCACGGCATCCCACAGCGCGAACGCGAAGATGCCGTTGATCTCGCCCAGCCACGTCCTCACGTCGTTGCGCTGCGCGAACAAGGCGTTGATGACTTCGCAGTCGGATCCACTCTGAAACGCATACGGTGCGCGCAGGCCGGCTTCGAGTTCGCGATGGTTGTAGATCTCGCCGTTCACTGCCAGCACGAGGCGACCATCGGCCGAACGCAACGGCTGCGAACCGCCGGCCGGATCGACGATGGCCAGTCGCTCATGGACGAGGATCGCGTGGGCATCGGCATGCACGCCGCTCCAGTCGGGCCCGCGATGGCGCTGCTTTGCCGAAAGCGAGAGCGCCAGCGGGCGCAGCGGCGACAGGTCGATGCCGCTGCGCAAATCGAATACACCGAGAATCGAACACATGGAGTTTTCCTTGGGCTGAAAAACAAAAAACCTGCACTTTGCGGGTGCAGGTTTCGGGATCGGAGCGGTGAGAAATCGCGCGCTAATCGCCGGCCTGCGGTGGGCGGGGATTATTGTTGCGATTGAATTTGGCGACGAACGCGCGCACGCCATCGCCGCTGAGGGCGAGAGCATTCATGGCGAGAGTGGGCGGCGATGGCATGCGTTGATCGTGACTGATTACGCGAGGGGGCGCAAGCGGCGACCGGCGAAGTTTCAAGATTTCAGATGAACTTCTCGCGCTGCGTTTCTTCCTCGTAGAGCTGGCTGGTCGGGCGCAGCAGGTCGCTGCGGCTGACGATGCCGATCAGGCGCAGCGAATCGGGCGACTCCACCACCGGCATGCGCTCCAACCCGAACGCCGCCAGGCGCGAGGCGACGGCGCGGCAGGTCTCGGTCGGCAAGGCATGTGCGACGGTTTCGGCAATGAACAGATCGGCGATGCCGCGGTCGATTCGATCGGGCGGACAGGCGTTCAGTCGAGCGCGATCGACCATGCCCAGCAAACGCCCGTGCGCGACCACTGGATACGCCCGCTGCGTCTGGCCTTCGCCGAAATGCTCGTCGCGCACCTGGCGCACGCTCAGCGCGGCATCGACGGTCTTCACGTTCTGCGTCATCACCTCGGACACGAACTGCCGTTCGAGCGGATCGAGCCCGTACTCGCGCAGGATGTGATGACCACGGCGGGCGATTTTTTCGGTGAGGATCGAGCGCGGCAGCGCCACCACCGTCAAGCCGTAGGCCACCGTGCTGCCGAGCAGCACCGGCAGCACGGCGTTGGCGTCGTGAGTCAGGCCGAAGGCAAACACCACTGCCGTCAACGGTGCCCGCATGGTGCCGCCGAGCGTGGCGGCCATGCACACCAGCGCCCACAGCCCGGCGCTGCCGCCCGGCAGCCAGATACCCAGCGCGCAGCCCAGCCCGGCACCGATCATCAACAACGGCGCGAGGATGCCGCCGGAGGTGCCCGAGCCCAGCGCGATCACCCAGATCGCCGCTTTCACCAGCAGCAACGCCACCACTACCGACAACGCCAGATGCTGATGCAGCAGATCGCCGATCACGTCATAGCCGACGCCGAATGCGCGCGGTTCGAAATAGCCGCCGATACCGACCAGCACGCCGCCGAGCGCCGGCCACCACATCCAGTGCAGCGGCAGCTTCGCGAACGTATCTTCGACGCCGTACACGGCATAGGTCATCGCCAGCGACAGGAAACCAGCCGCCAGGCCGGCGACCACGCACGAGGCCATCGCCCACGGCGAAGTCGCCGCCACATCGAGCGGAAACAACGGCCAGGAATCGGCCCACAGCGGGCGCAGAAAGCCGGCCACTGCGCAGGCCAGCGCCACCGGCAGCAAGCTGCGCGGCCGCAGTTCGAACAACAGCAGTTCGACCGCCAGCAGCACCGCCGCCACCGGCGTGCCGAACACGGCAGTCATGCCGGCGCAGGCGCCGGCGACGAACAGTGCCTTGCGCTCGACCGAGGTCAGATGGAAGGCCTGCGCCAGCAAGGATGCGGCAGCGCCGCCGGTCATGATGATCGGACCTTCGGCACCGAACGGGCCACCACTGCCGATCACGATGCCGGAAGAAATCGGCTTGTAAATGGCGACCTTGGCGGACATGCGGCTCTTGCCGAACAGGATCGCTTCGAGTGCTTCGGGAATGCCGTGGCCGCGAATCTTGTCGGTGCCATAACGTGCCATCAACCCGACCAGCAGGCCGCCGATCGCCGGCACCGCGATCACCCACGCGCCCAGGTGATGGTTTGCCGGCGACGTCTGCGCCACCGACAGCGTCTGGAAGAAAAACAGATTGGTGAAGAAGCGAATCAACTTCAACAACACCCATGCACCGAGGGTGCTGATCGCGCCGATGACGACGGCAAACACGGAAAGCAGCAGCAATCGCTCGTTGCCGGAAAAATCACGCTTCTCCATCACGTCTCCATTCGTCATCGTACGGCACGCACCTCGCGCAACGCGGCGCGCGAATTGTGGCTTATCACGCCACTCGCTGTCCGTTACCATCTTGCAACGTGGCAGCGGGTCGGCTCGCTTCCCCTGTACGGCCAGCCGCGAAATCCTTTTCGTGCGTAATTCTCGCGCCATTCTCCGAGGACGATGCATGATCCGTTGGCTCAAACGTGGCGTGTTGGCGCTGCTCATCCTTGTCCTGATCGGCTTTTGTGCCGGCTGGTGGTTGCTGCGCGGCAGTCTGGCGACGCTCGATGGCCAGCTTCGTCTGCCCGGCTTATCGGCACCGGTGACGATCGAGCGCGACGCGCTGGGCGTGGTCACCATTCACGCCGCCAATGAACTCGATGCGATGCGCGCGATTGGATATGTGCACGGGCAAGAACGCTTTTTCGAGATGGATTTGATGCGTCGCTCGGCGGCTGGCGAGCTGTCGGCGTTGATTGGGCCGGCGACGATCGAGCTCGACAAGAAACATCGCATCCATCGCCTGCGCACGCGCGTGCTGGACAACCTCGACGCCATTGCCGGCGACAAGCTGCCGCAATTGCAGGCATACACCGAGGGTGTCAACGCCGGCTTGAACGATCTGAAAGTGCGGCCATGGCCTTACCTGTTGTTACGCGAAAAGCCGCAGCCGTGGCAGCTTGCCGACACCCCGCTGGTCGGCTACGCGATGTATTTCGACTTGCAAGGCGGTGATGGTGAGCGTGAATTGGCGTTGTGGCGGATCAAGCAGCATGTGCCGCCTACGTTGTGGGCGTTGATTTCGCGCGACGGCACGCGCTGGGACGCGCCGCTGGAAGGCCAGCCACGCGGTGATGCCGCGCTGCCCGATACGGCCACGCTCGACCTGCGCACGCTGCCGATGCCGGATGCGGTTAGCGCGAAAAGGCTCGCCGAGCCGATGACGCCCGGCAGCGGCAACTTCGCTGTCGCCGGCGCGCTGACGAAGGATGGCCGCGCCATCGTCGCCGACGACATGCACCTGGGCCTGCGCGTACCCGACATCTGGTTCCGTGCGCGATTGCAGTATCCGGACCAGCGCGCGGTCGATGGCAAGGTCGACATCAGCGGCTTCACCCTGCCCGGAATCCCCGGCGTGATCGTGGGCAGCAATACGCATGTGGCATGGGGGTTCACCAACAGCTACGCGATGAACGCGCAATGGCGGCAGATTCCGCGTTGCACGCGCACGCCCGCAGCCTGCGGCCGAACGGCGCGACACGAAATCATCGAAGTCGCACATGGCAAGCCGAAGCCATTCGATTTCGAGGAAACCGACTGGGGCCCGATCATGCGCACGCTCGGCAACGGCGACGGACTTGCGTTGCGTTGGGTCGCGCAGGTCAGCGGCTCGCTCAACCTGGGCCTGGTCGACCTGCCGGCGATCGCGAGCAGCGGGCAAGCACTTGCGCGCAGCAAGGCCATCGCCATCCCGGCGCAAAACCTGCTGGTCGGCGATGCGAGCGGCCATATCGGCTGGCGTGTCACCGGCCCGCTGCCCGATCTGGGCGAAGGCTGTCGCGCAAACGACAGCGCCGTGGCCGATGCGCCCAATGGCGCGCAACTGCAAACCCGCAAGCCACCTGCGACGGACATGCAAGGCGCGAACGCACGGTGCCCGCCGTGGCGTGTCGATGGCAGCATCGCGCCGACCATTCTCGATCCTTCGTCGTCGCGCCTCTGGACCGCCAATAACCGCGTTGCCGATGGCACCGATCTCGTCGTTCTCGGCGACGGCGGCTACGCATTGGGTACTCGCGCGCAGCAGATCCGCGACGACCTGTTCACGAAAAACCAATTCACCGAAAAGGATTTGCTCGCCATCCAGCTCGATGATCGCGCCGTGTTCCTGCAACGCTGGTGGAAGCTGCTGCAGGACGAAACGACTCGCACGAAGGCGCCGGCGCTGCGCGAGCTGGCCACTGCCGCCGCGCATTGGGACGGCCGCGCCGATCCGTCGTCGGTGAGCTATCGCCTCGTGCGCGCGTGGCGCCTGGAAGTGCTGTCACGCATTCGCGACGGTTTGCTGGCCCCGGCCGAAGCCGCACTCGGCAACGACTTCATCATGCCCAGCTTGCCGCAACTCGAAGGCGTCGCCTGGCCACTGGTGACGCAGCGTCCCGACAACCTGCTGCCGCGGCGATTCGCGCAATGCTCGTCATCGGCGAACGCCAACACCGATCCATGCCACGGCGCGACCGGCTGGGATGCGCTGTTCGAGGATGCCGCGATCACCGTTCGCGACGAACTGTCCAAGCACGGGCCACTGGCGCAACGACGCTGGGGCGAGCGCAACACCGCCGCGATCTGCCATCCACTGGCGCAGGCGTTGCCAGGCTTTTTCAGACGTTGGCTGTGCATGCCACCCGACGAACTGCCCGGCGATGCCAACATGCCGCGAGTGGCGGCACCGGCCTTCGGCGCATCCGAACGCATGGTGGTGTCGCCCGGCCATGAAGCCGACGGCATCATCGAAATGCCCGGCGGGCAGAGCGGCAACCCGCTCTCGCCGTTCTGGGGTGCCGGCCACGAGGCGTGGGTGCGCGGCGAGGCGACACCATTTTTGCCGGGACAAACCACGCACACGCTTCGCCTGCTGCCGGCGGCGCGCTGACGCACTTCCACACCATCGCAAGCGCAACCATCCTCACCGTGCCCTGTTCCCCATCCCATGACAAGAAAAAGCCGTCATTGCCTGGCGCGAAGCGCCGTGGCAATCCCGCGCCCCGAAATGTTGAACATCGCGATGAAGCGAACGACCGATGGCGCTACGGGCCAGTCGCTTAGGGAAGGTCTGAACAACTTTGTTTTTGATCGTCATTGACCGGCTTCGCCGTTGTAAAGCGCTTCCGCGAAAGCGGGAATCCAGTGTCGTTTATTTCAACAACATAGGGTCACTGGATCCCTGCCTTCGCAGGGATGACAAGACTTATTCAGACCTTCCTTGGCACGTTCATCACGCAAAAAAGCTCGGACAGTCGCAGGAAGACTGCACTGAGAACGCGCTTGTCGTGCGTGGTGGCCATCGTCCGGGGAGACGATCATGTCTGCGCTTCGCGCGATCGTTGCGTTTGACCCAGCAATACCTGACCAACGCGCTGGGCCAGCGGGTGATGAAAAGCACGCCCAGCGACAACAGCCAGACGCTGCGCACCGTCTACGACGAAGCCGGCCACCGCCTCGGCGACTTCAATGCCGCCAGCGCCATCGTGAGCGAATACATCTGGATGGACGACCTGCCCGTCGGCGTGGTCGATGGCGCGACGGCGACGGTGAAGTACATCGTACTGGATCGCCGAAAAGCCGTGCGTAACAATCGCGTGCCGATACTTGCCATCGATTCAATCTTGGGGGAGTCACCTCCATGCACACGATCAGCACGTCGCCACGAAGCTTGCTCCTTGGCGCCCTCGCCGCCGCCATCGCCACCCTGGCCGGATGCGGCGGCGGCGGAGGCATCTGGGTCGGCGTCGGCGGTTCGCAACCACCGCCCGTCACACCGCCGCCACCACCACCGATCGCCAACCCCCTGTATCTGGTATCGGCGCCCTCGCCGTTTGCCGCCGGCTGCTCGGGCAGCGCCAGCAATGGCACGCTGTATGTCAATGCCGAGGTCGAGCCCTACGTCGCCGTCGATCCGACCAATGCCAACCACCTGGTCGGCGTCTGGCAACAGGATCGCTGGTCTGCTGGCGGCGCACGCGGTCTGCTGAGCGCGGCCAGTTTCGACGGCGGCAAGAGCTGGACGCGCACGCCGCTGCCCGTCACCGCCTGCGGCGGCGGCACCGCCGCCAACGCCTATTCCTTCGCCTCCGATCCGTGGGTCAGCATCGGCCCGAGCGGCATCGTCCATGCCATCTCGCTGTCGTTCGACGCCAACGACACCGCCATCCTCGCAACACGATCGCTCGATGGCGGCCGCACCTGGGCATCGCCATCGACGCTGATCCTCGACGGGCCCAATTACGCCAACGACAAGGAATCGATCACCGCCGATCCGGGCAACCCGAACCTCGTCTACGCGGTCTGGGATCGTGGCCCGACGAACTCCAATGCCGCGCCGGCCACCTTCGCGCGCAGCACCAATGCCGGCGCGAGCTGGGAGTCGGCGCGCACGATCTATGATCCGGGCAGCAGCGCGCAGACGCTGGGCAACGAGATCGTGGTGTTGCCCAACGGCAACCTGCTCGACCTGTTCACGCAAATCGACTACCCCGCCAGCGGCCCGCAAACGGCCGCGGCGATGGTCATCGGCTCGACCGACAAGGGCTTGACGTGGTCGGCGCCAATCAAGGTCGCCGACATGTTGCCGATTGGTGCCACCGATCCGGAAACAGGGAAGCCGGTACGCGACGGCTCCGATCTGGCGCAGATCGCCGTCGCCGCCAACGGCAGCGTGTATGTGACCTGGGCCGACGCCCGCTTCTCCAATGGCCAGTACGACTCCATCGCGCTGTCACGCTCCAGCGATGGCGGCGCGACCTGGAGCGCACCGGTGGCGATCAACCCGGCCGACCACGCCGAAGCCTTCGAGCCGAACATCCATGTCCGCGCCGACGGCACCATCACCGTCAGCTACTACGATTTTCGCAACGACACGGCCGACCCGAACACCCTGCCGACCATCCTGTGGCTGACCCGCTCGACCGATGCGGTGAACTGGCAGGAATCGGCAGTGGCCGGCCCGTTCGACCTCGACTACGCGCCGTACGCGCGCGGCTTGTTCCTCGGCGACTATCAGGGCCTGACCAGCATGGGCAGCATCAGCGAGCCGTTTTTCGTGATGACCAACAACAGCACCAGCAACCGCACCGACGTGTTTTCCGCACCGCAGGCGATCGTCACCACGATGCTCAACCTGATGACACGCGCGCCGATGGTGCATTCCGCCGCCGCACCGCTGCTGCCGATCTCGTCCACGCTGCAAGCCAGGGTGGCGGCCAATCTGGCTCGTCTGCGGCAACGGCGTGAGGCGGTGCCACGGTCGGGCGATGCGAGCCCGCCGCCGGTGTTCCACCCCTGACCACGTCCGCGTCGGCGTCAAACGGCCAGCACGGCGACGATGATCGCCGCGAAGATCTTCGGCAGTCGCCGCAGGTCTTCGAGGCAGACATGCTCGTCGATCTTGTGGATGCTGGCGTTGACCGGCCCGAACTCGATCACCTGCGCGCCCAGCGGCGCGATGAAGCGCGCGTCCGAAGTGCCGCCGCCGGTGCTCTCGACGGGCACCACGCCGCAGTGTTCGCGCAGCACCTCGCGCATCACTTCACGCAAACGGCCATCGGCGGTCAGGAAGGGTTCGCCGCCGCGATGCCAGCGCAGATCGTATTCGAGGCCGTGGCGGTCGAGGATGGCACGGGTTTCGCGTTCGAGCTGCTCGGCGCGCCAGTGCGGATTGAAGCGGAAATTGAACACCACCTCGCAGCTACCGGGGATGACGTTGTTGGCGCCGGTGCCGGCGTGGATGTTGGAGATCTGCATGCTGCTCGGCGGGAAATCGCCGTCGGCAACGGGCTGCGCCGGGTCGAGCCGATAGCCATCGTCCCAGCGTCGCGCCGCCAATTCGGCCAGCGCCGGCAGCGCCTGATGGATCGGGTTGCGCGCGCGTTCGGGATAGGCGACATGGCCCTGCACGCCGCGCACGGTGAGCGTGCCGGACAGCGTGCCGCGCCGACCGACGCGGATCAGATCGCCGAGTTTTTGCATCGACGACGGCTCGCCGGTCACGCAGAAGTCGATGCGTTGGCCACGCGCACGAAAGTGCTCGGCGACGCGGCGCACGCCGTCGATGGCATCGCCTTCTTCATCGGAGGTGAGCAACAGCGCGACCGTACCCGCATGATCGGGATGCGCGGCGACGAATGCTTCAAGAGCGCACACCATCGCCGCGACGCCGCACTTCATGTCGGCCGCGCCGCGCCCGTACAGCTTGCCGTCGCGAACCTCTGGCACGAAAGGATCGCTGGCCCAATTTTCGCGTGGCCCCGGCGGCACCACGTCGGTGTGGCCGAGGAAACACAGCACCGGCGCGCTGCGCGTCGCATCGAGCGGGCCGTGCGTCGCCCAGAGGTTCTTCACCTCGCCGAAGTCGAGCTGTTCGCAATGGAAGCCGGCCTGCGTCAATCGCCGCGAGATCAACTCCTGGCAGCCAGCATCATCCGGCGTGAGCGAGCGGCGGCGGATGAGTTCTTCCGTGAGTGCGACAACGTCGCTCATTTGCCGATCCCGAATCGCGCCTTGAAGCCGTTGTCGGAAAATCCCTGCGTCATCGTGCCGTCATCGGCGACCACGACCGGGCGACGAATCAATTGCGGATATTCCTTGAGCAGCAATTGCCACTCCGGGTCCGACCCGGGTGTCTTGCGATTCGCCGGCAACTGCCGCCACGTCGTCGACGCCTTGTTGATCAATGCGTCGAAGCCGCCGGCCTGCTTCGCCCATCCGGCCAGCGTGGCCGCGCCCTGTCGTTGCGCACGGTAGTCGATGAAGACATGCGCGATGGCAAATCGCGTCAGCCAGTTGCGCGCCTTCTTGCAGGTGTCGCAATTGTCGAGTCCGTAGAGCGTGGTCATGGGCAATTCCTGCGCGCCGGATCGACGCGCACGATGAGGTCTTCGGCTATCGGGTAGCGGGCGAAGAGTCTCGCCATGAATGTCGATGTCGAAATCGTCTTCATTCCGCCGCCCCGCGCAGCAGTTCGTTGACCGAGGTTTTCGAACGTGTCTTCTCATCGACCTGCTTGACGATCACCGCGCAGTACAACGAGTGCGAGCCATCGCTCGCCGGCAGCGAGCCGGACACCACCACGCTGCCGGCCGGGATGCGGCCATAGCTGACGGTCTTCGTCGCACGGTCGTAGATGCGCGTGCTCTGGCCGAGAAATACGCCCATGCCGATCACGCTGCCGCGCTCGACGATCACGCCCTCGACCACTTCGCTGCGTGCGCCGATGAAGCAATCGTCCTCGATGATCGTCGGCGCCGTCTGCAAGGGTTCGAGCACGCCGCCGATGCCGGCACCGCCGGACAGGTGACAGCGCGCGCCGATTTGCGCGCACGAACCGACCGTCGCCCAGGTATCGACCATCGTGCCGGCACCGACATGCGCGCCGATGTTGACGAAACTCGGCATCAGCACGACATCGCGACCGATATGCGCGCCACGGCGCACGACCGCGCCCGGCACCACGCGCGCGCCCAGTGCGCGGAACGCCGCTTCGTCGAAGCCGGCGAAACGCTGCGGCACCTTGTCCCAGAACGGCGCCGGCGCGGCGTCCTGGACGACGTTGGCGCTCACGCGAAAATACAAAAGCACCGCTTTCTTGAGCCATTGGTTGACGCGCCAGCCGCCGGCGTCCGGTTCGGCCACCCGCAATGTGCCCGCCTCGAGCGCGGCGACGACCTGCTCGACATGCGGGCGCAGCGCATCGGCATCGGATTCGGTGAACGATGCCCGACGCTCCCAGGCGTCGTCGATGATGAGTTGCAGCGATGTGCTCAAGCCTCGTCTCCGTCGAAACGCGCGATCAATGCCTCGCGCAGGGATTGCCGGGTGGGTGGGTCGAGCGCGTGATCGCCGGCATCGCTGATCACGAAGAAGTCCTCGGCGCGCTCGCCGAAGGTGGCGATGCGCGCATCATGCACGCGCAGACGGGCATCGCGCAGCACCTGCGCGATCGCGGCCAGCAGGCCGGGCCGATCCGCGGCCACCACCGTCATGCGGGTCAAACCGCCGGCATCGACGAACTCCACGTTCGGCGCAATCGCGAAATGGCGCAGCGTGCGCGGCGCGGCGCGCCGGGTCGGCCGCACCTGTTCGGGCCGTTGCAATGCCGCGCGCATCGCCTGACCGATGTGATCGAACGTCGGCACGCGCTCGGGATGCACCGGCAGCAATTGGAAGCTGTCGAACACGCGGCCATCACGGGTTGCCAATGCGCGCGCCTGCACGACGCCAAGGCCGAGGCGATCCAGAGTTGCCACCGCCGCCGCGAACAAGCCGTCGCAATCCTCGGCATGCACGAAGACTTCCAGCAAACCGCCGTCGCCGCGCGCACGCACCGCGACCAGATTGCCGCCCTGCCCGACGTTTCCGACGATCGCTGCCGTCTGCCATGCGACATCGGATGCGCGATAACGCAAGAACACCTCGTCGGGCAAAGCCTGCCAGACACGCTCGATCGCGGCATCGTCGACGCCCTGCTCGCACAGCAGCACCAACGCCTGCGAGCGCGTCTCGGCGATGCGTTCGGCGGCATGCATCGGATGCTCAAGGCCGCGCCGCAGCGCAAAGCGCGTCGCGGCGTAAAGGTCGGCCAGCAGACGATCCTTCCATGCATTCCACAGCTTCGGGCTGGTGCCGGCGATGTCGGCGCAGGTAAGCAGATACAGATAATCCAGACGCTCGCGATCGGCCACGCGCAAGGCGAAACGGTTGATCACCTCGGGGTCGGCGATGTCCTGTTTCTGCCCGGTCACCGACATCGTCAGGTGCTCGCGCACCAGCCACGCGACCAGATCGGTGTCGGCCTCGGGCAAGCCGTGCGCATGGCAGAATTCGCGGGCGTCGACCGCACCCAGCTGCGCATGATCGCCGCCACGGCCCTTGGCGATGTCGTGAAACAGCCCGGCCAGCAACAGCAGCTCGGGCTTGCGCAGCCGCGGCCAGACCTCGTGCGCCAGCGTGAAGCGATCGCGTTCGGATGCCCGCGCGAAACCATCCATGTGGCGCAGCACCGTCAGCGTGTGCTGATCGACGGTGAAGACATGGAACAAGTCGTATTGCATCCGCCCGGACACGTGGCCGAACCCCGGCAGATAGCGTGCGAGCACGCCCAGTCGCGCCATCCGCGCCAGTGTCGCGACCGCGTCAGGATGACGGATCAGCGCCATGAACGTCGTGCGCATGGCCGGGCTGGCGGCGGTGTAATCCGGGAAACCCGGCAACGATTCGGCCAGGCGTCGTGCCGATTCCGAGTGCAGCCCGCGCAATTGCGGACGCGCCGCCCACACCGCGAACAACTCCAGCGCCTGCTCGGGCGTCGGCAAGCCGACGCCGGCAAACGCCAGATAACCGCGCCGCGACACGAATCCGGGCGCACCGTCCAGCGCGATCGGTTCGGCCTGGCCTTCGAACTGCTCTTCGAAACGCTGCAACAATCGCTCGTTGATGCGCAACACCAGCGCCGCGCTGCGGAAAAATCCCTGCATCAGTTGTTCGACGGCGAGGTTGTCGCGACGCTCGTCGACGTAACCCAGCCGCGCTGCCACGGTGCGTTGATGGTCGAACAGCAGGCGTTCCTCGGCACGGCCGGCGACCAGATGCAGGGCGAAGCGGATGCGCGCATGTGCCTGCCATTCGCGCTGCAGCGCCGCCAGCGTGTCGGCGCCGATCTGTCCCAATGCCACCAGCCCGGCCAGATCCACGCCCAGCACCCGCATTGCCAGCCAGCGCAGCGTCTGCACGTCGCGCAAGCCGCCCGGGCCATCCTTGAGGTTGGGTTCGAGGTTGTTGGCGGTATCGTTGAAACGAGCGTGGCGCTGGCGCTGTTCATCACGTTTGCCGATGAAATAGGCCTGCGGTGGCCAGACGTTCGGCGGCGCGGTCGCGGCGCGCAGGGTGGCCAGCGCCGCCGGATCGCCGTCCAGCAGGCGCGCATCCATCATCGCCGTGACCACGGTGATGTCGGCCGCAGCGGCCTGCGTGCATTCATCGGCGGTGCGCACCGCGTGTCCGGCCTTCAGCCGCGCATCCCACAGCAGGGCAAAGAAGCGCGACAGCGCCGCCTGCGCCAACGCATCGGGCGCGCACTCGGCGAGCACCAGCAGGTCGATGTCCGAATGCGGGAACAGCTCGCTGCGGCCGTAGCCGCCAGTGGCGAGCAGGTGCAAGTCGGGCCGGCTGCCACCGGCACGCTGCCACGCCTCGACCACGATCGCATCGACCTCACGCGCGCGCGCGGCCAGCAACGTCGCAACCGCATCACCGCGATCGAACCGCGCTGCCCGCTCGGCCTGCCCCGCCGCCAGTCGCTCCCGCGCCTGCTGCGCCCATGCCGCGTCGTCGGCTGCCGCAGTCAGGGTGGAAGTCGGCGCGGAAGTCGTCACGAGGCCACCGGCGCGCGGGCCGATCAGAGATCGTTGTCGTCGCCGGGCACGCGGGTGAGCACCTCGACGCCGTCGTCGGTGACCAACACGGTGTGTTCCCACTGCGCCGACAGCGAGCGATCCTTGGTGACCACCGTCCAGCCATCGGGCAGCAAGCGCGTATGACGCGCGCCGGCATTGACCATCGGCTCGATGGTGAAGGTCATGTTTTTTTGCAGCACCAGCCCTTCGCCGGCGCGGCCGTAATGCAGCACCTGCGGGTCTTCGTGATAGATGCGGCCGATGCCGTGACCGCAATACTCGCGCACCACCGAAAACCGCGCCGCCTCGACGTGGCTCTGGATGGCGTGACCGATGTCGCCCAGCGTCGCCCCCGGCTTCACCATGCGGATGCCGCGGAACATCGCCTCGCGGGTGACATCCACCAGTCGCCGTGCGAGCACCGGCACCTCGCCGACCAGATACATCCGGCTGGTGTCGCCGTGCAGGCCATCCTTGATGACGGTGACATCGATGTTGACGATGTCGCCGTCCTTGAGAATCTTCGCTGCGCTCGGGATGCCGTGGCAGATCACGTTGTTGACCGAGGTGCACACGGTGGCCGGAAAGCCGCGGTAGCCGACGTTGGCCGGGATCGCCTGCTGCACATGGACGATGTGGTCGTGGCAGATGCGATCGAGCTCGGCCGTGCTCACGCCGGCCTTGACGTGCGGGGCGACCACTTGCAGCACCTCGGCCGCAAGGCGGCCGGCGACGCGCATCTTGACGATTTCGTCGGGGGATTTGATGGTGACGGGCATAGGCCGCGAATTATCCGCCATCGCGAGCGGGATTGGCAGCCACGTACGGGCGAGGTCGATGCCGCCGTCAAGCTTGCCCGTCCCCGGGACGCCGCTGCGCGACGTGCCAGAGCACGCCGGCCGGGTCGAACAGATAGGCGACGCGCAGACCCCACGGCTGCATCGCAGGTTCACGCGGCGGCTGCACGCCGAAGCGGCCGGCCAGGTCGAGGCTGACGATGTGCGCCCACCATGCATCGAGATCGTCGACCAGCAACTGGAGCATGCAATTTTCCGCCCAGTCCTGCTGGTAGCGATCTTGCAGGATGATGCCGCCGGAACCGGTGTCGAAGATCACTACCTCGCCATCGAGCACCTTGCGAAAGCCCAAGGCTGCGTAGAAACCGCGCGATCGCGCCATATCCTGCGTCGGCAGGAAGGCGCGCATGCGTTCATTGCCGATCGACGCGATGCTCATGCGGAGGTCTCCTCGTGGGTTGATCGCAGGGTTGCAGCCTCCGGTTGGCGCAACTGGAATACGTTGCCCTCCGGGTCGTGGCCGTCGCATACCTGCCAGTGTCCGAACCGCCACTGCCGATCCGATGGGTTCATCGCGCCACCCCATTCGCTGACGATGCGCCGGGCCGTGTCCAGCGATTGGACGAAAAACACCGGTTTGATGGCGACGTTTTCGCGCCGCTGCGGCGGCTCGGTGATATGGATGGAAGCGGCGATTTTTTCCGGCACGGCGACGATGACGAGTTCGAACCGCCCGCGTTGCAGCACGACGTGATCGTGCTCGCGGCCGCCTTCGTCGAGCCCGGCGACGGCGGCGTAAAACGCGGCCAGGCGGGCGAGATCCCTGGCGTAGATCACCGCACCGGCGTCGATGGCACCGGGCGTGGTTCGAGTCTGCGTGTGGGCGATCATGGCTTGCGATCAACTCCTGTCGTGGTCGGTGGCGGGCGCTTGCGAGTCGGCATCGGCAGCGCCGATGGCGATGAGTTCCAGCAAGGTCGTGCGGGCCTGCACCACGGCCGCGGATCCGACCCGTTGCACCAGTTCGGCTTCGATGCGTTCGGCGGTGGCATGGATGATCTGCGCGGCGGCGCGGCCGCGCGCGCTCAGCTCGACACGAAGGCGACGGCGATCGTCGGCATCGACCGACCGTTGCAGATAGCCACGGCGCTCCAGCGTGTCGATGAGCTGGCCGGCGGCCTGCTTGGAAACGCCAAGGTGCGCGATGATCTGGCTCAGCGGCGCCGGCGAACGCGCCAAGGCGCCAATCACGAACAGGCCGTTGCCGGGGATGTCGTCGTGACCGGCATCCATCAACCCCTTGCGCATCGCATGACCGAAAACGCGACGGCCGGCGCGCAGCAGCGCGGGCAGTGAGGGGCGTGCTTCATCGTCGTGACGTTTCATGGCCGTCACATTACGTCAACATATATTTACTGTCAATGTTTTTTACTATTTGACTCGAACGGCGCCGCAACCCACCCGCACGCCGATCGCGATCGCGCGATGTTCACCATGTTCGCCGACGACGCCAGCGATCCCGGTCGCTGCGATGTCCCCTTTGCGCGCGGATTTCCGCTAGCAGGACAACCACGTCGACGGACACCTGCCATGCGCGTTCCATCCGCCTCCTGCCTGTGCCTTGCCTTGCTGGCTGTCGCCGCCAGTTCCGCGACCGCGACCGCGACCGCGGCAGGCGCTCGCGCAGCCGCCAGTCAACACTCCGGCCCGACCGCCATCGCCGATTCGCCGAAGGAAAAAAAATGCACCAACGAACCGCGCACCGACGAACGCGACAAGCGCCCGCGCTGCGGCAGCATGGGCGCCGCCAGCGCGCCGCGCGCCTACCACGTCGTCGGCGGCAGCGGCGACCCGGTGGATCAAACCGTCTGCGACATCAATCAGTCCTTCGTGCTCAACGGCAGGCTGTTCGGCGTGGAATTCAGCGGCGGTGTCGACGGCACCTACAAGTTCGTGCGCACGCCGAACGTTCCAGGCCTGCGCTGGACTGCCGGCGGGCGCTATCACATCGAATTCCCCGACGGCGCAAGCAAGCGCGGAACGTTGACCACCGAAGGCGGCGGCACCACCACCGCCGGCAGCCAGTCGCGCACCACCAGTGGCGCTGAGCATTTCACCCTGACGCCGGTGGCGGCATGCAAATGAACCTCTCGTTTCCATCACGAATCGGAACCGGCATGAACCTCCGTACCTCCCTCCTTGCCGCCGCCCTGACCGGCGCGTTCAAGTGGCAGTGACGGACAACCCCGCTGACCGGGATCCGACGCGTCCAGGCCACAATCACCCGAGGAATCATCCATGCGTACACGAAGCGCCTTCATCGCCTGTGCCTTGTTGCTTGCTCCATTCGCCGTAGAGGCGCAGGACTTCTGGAGCCAGAGGATCATGAACCACATGGTGACCGACAACGTCATCCGGAACGCTTGCGAGGACGCACTGAAGAAGCACGAGAAACTGCCTGCGGCATGTGCGGATTACCCGCAGTACACCGGCACGCCGAAAGTACAGGGCACCGCGCCCTCACCCTCGGCGCAGGCATCGATCTCGCCCACCGCGACCCGCTTCACCCCGGTAGCCGGCGATGATGCGGTGAAGAAACTGGCCGACAGTCTGGGCAGCAACCCGGAGGAACGGCAGCAGATCCTGCAGCTGGCCGCCGCAGGTCCGGAGATTTTCACGAAGAAGTACAAGGGCAAGTGGAACAACACGCTTGCCGGCGCGATGACCTTCTTCATCGCCTCCGTCTGCACCGTGGGCAACGACCGCGAACCGAGCATGGAAGCCGAGGAGCGGCTGTTCTCCGCGGTCAACGCCACGATGGCGCAATCGGACATCTTGAGCGCCTCCAACGCGGAGAAGACGGCCCTGTACAACGTGCTGCTGGCCGGTGCTGGCCTGCCGCTGGTGTTCTATGTGGACGGAAAGCAGAACAACAACACCGCACAGATCAACCAGGCGAAGACAATGGCCGCCGGCTTTGGCCAGAAGTTCCTCAAGATGGATTTGCAGGCAATGAGCAGGATGCTGGGCGAAGGGGAGACGCCATGAAGCTTCACACCATCGTGATCGCCTTCACCCTGCTGCTGGCCGGCGGAACCGCATTTGCCCAATCCTCGGCGCTGACCTTCACGCCCGTGGCCGGCGATGACACCTTGCGCAATTTCACTGACCAGCTGGGAGACAACCCGCAGCAACGCCGGGAACTGCTGGAAGCCATCACCAAGGCCAAGCAGGAGTTGTTCGAGCAGCCCTACGGGCCGAGGGGATGGAAGAACAATGTTGCCGGTGCCTATGCGGGCTTCGTCGTCGGCCTTGCCACGGTGCTGAGTGGAGAAGCGCCATCGACCGCCGTGGAGGATCGGGTGTTCGCCGACTTCAGCACCAAGCTGGCACCGGCCATGGCGACTATGAGCAACAAGGAGAAAGCCGCGCTGTACGACACCCTGATCGCCAGTGCCAGTCTGCCGGTGTTGCTGTACATCGACGGCAAACAGAAGGGCAACGCGGCGGAGATCGAGCAGGCGCGCACGCTGGCCGCCGAGTACAGCCGCAAGATTCTGCATTCCGAGCCGCCGGCGTTGCTGGCGATGCTGTCGCCAGCTGTCCCCACCGCATCCCTTGCGCCAACGGCAGGCACCGGCGCTGCAAGTGGCAATCGCCTGCCCGATGGACATTACGACTGCCTGATTCTGTCGATGACCGTTGGCGCATCGTTCTCGACCCAATATCAACCGACCGGCATGGGGTTCGCCATCGCTGGCGATACCTACTCGGCCAACGCTGGCGGCGGCACGGTCGCCGTCTCGCCGGACGTCGTGGCATTCCGCGGCGGCGCCTATGACGGTTGGAAAGGTGCGCGGCTCAACGGTGCCATCGTGTTCCGCAAGAACGATCACTCGAACCCGCAGGCAGGCGATGGCATCCGCGCGGGCGACTTCCGCTGCGCCAGGACCTCTGGATAAGGATCACGCCGAACGCCATGGCGAAGCTGTTCTAGCCGACCCAGACGCCAGATCAACCGCTCGACGCGAACCCCGGCGCGCGCCGAGCGGGCATGAAACGCCGGACTACCTCACCTGGAGAGCACATCATGAATCGGATTTGCACGATCACCTTGCCCATCATCGTCGCCTGCGCCGCCCTGGCGCCAACCGCCCACGCCGATTCGGTCAACGGCGGCAAGGGCGCTGCCGAACAGTGCGTCAAATTCCAGCACGCCCGCAGCGACAAGCAGATCGCGTCCTGTTGCGCGGACATGCTCGATGGCGCGGGCGGGAAGCAGGCGCAGCAGGAATGCGTGAAGATCGGCAAGGAAATGGCGAAGGGAAACAAGGAGCCGGCGAGCGGGAAGAAGTGACATCGCAGCCCATTGCCTCTGCAGCCAGCGCTCGGCAAAGGCGGTCGGTGCCGGTACCGACAGCCTTTGCCGCGCCCGCGTCAGCGCAGGCCGAGCGGCTTCGCCAATGCCTCAGCGGCGGCGCGATCCCGCTGCTGCGGCAGCACCGAATCGCGCAGGACCGGCAGCGCGAGGACGAGCAAGGTGCGCGCCTCGGTCTTGTCGCCGCGTTCGAAGCGGATCGCCGCCAGCTCGGCGCGGGCGGCGGCGACGTCGAAGCGATTGCCGACGACTTGCAGTTTCGCCACCGCCTCGCGCTCGATGCGTTCGGCCGCGGCCAGGTCGCCACGCATCCGCGCGAAAGCGGCGTCCTCGCGCAGGTATTGCGCGAACTTGACATGCGTCGGCGGCAGGCCGCGCTTCAGGTAGCGTTCGCGTGCTTCGTCCAGCAGCGCCTGCCCGTTCGCGGCATCGCCCTGGCGCAGCGCGGCCTCGACCATGGCTTCCAGAATCAGCGGCAAATTTTCTGAATTCTCGTCTTCGGCGATGCGTGCGCGCGGAAGCAGCGCATCCAGCAGCACCTTGGCTTCCGCGGTGCGGCCGTTGGCGATCAGCAACAGGGCATGCTTGACTTCCACCGGGGTTCGGAAGTCGTCGCCGGGCGCGATGCGGGCATCGTTCAACTGCGCGACGGCGCGGTCGGCAGTCGCCAGGCCCTTGGCGTAGTCGCCTACCGCGTACTGCAGCATGGCCTCGTTGGCGAGGGAGATGGCGCCGTTGCGCGGCCCCAGATCCTGCGCGGGCATCAGGCGAACACCATCGTCATGCGCGACCAGCGCGTCGCGATAGCGCCCCTGCCCGGACAGGGACTTGGCCAGGATGCCGTACAAGATGCCGATACGGGTGTCGCCGCTGCTGCCAGTTCGGTCGGCGATGGCGATGGCATGGCGCACCGTGGCTTCGGCCTGCGAATACTGGCCGAGCATGAGTTGCGCCTCGGCGCGGTTGCGCAGCAGCTCGCTGCGCAGCGGGGATTCCGGCGCCACGCCCTGCTGGTCGGCGAAGGCAAGCCCTTCGTTGCTGGCCTGCAGCAATCGGGTTTGTTCGCCGGCGATGCGTGCGCCGGCCGCGATCAGCGAATACACATGCAGCACCACGTCTGTCGGCGGGTCGGGCAAGCGCCTGGCCAGCGCCAGGGCTTCTTCGGCCTGCTTGCGGCTGGCGGCGAGCCCGTACTTGTGCACATGCGCCATGGTGATGTTGGCGAGCGCGCGCAGTTGTTGCTCGGGATCGTCGGGCGCGAACTGCTTGCGCAGCGCCACCGCGCGGTCGGAAGCGGCCAGGGTTTCCGGGTAGCGCTCCAGCGCGTCCAGGGCGATCGCTTCGACCACCAGATCGTCGGCCAGGGCGAGGGCTTCGGCGCGGTTGCGGGGCTGCACGCCACGCGTTCCGGCTTGCAGCATCTGTGCCGCACGCTTCTTGTCGTCCAGCGAAAAGTAGAGCCGGCCCAGCATGCGCTGCACCGGCTGCCGGACCTGCGGGTCGACCGCGCCCTGCTTGTCGAGTTCGCCCTGGGCGCGTTCGACCAGTTGCCGCAGCTTCACGTCCGATTGCAGCGATTGCTCGGGCGAAGTGGACGCGAAGGTGTTGGTGATGAACTGCATGGCCGCGGTGGCGCTGGCGCTCTCGCGCTGCGCGATGCGCGCCTGCTCGCGGGCGACGTGCGCCTGCCACAACGCCACCGCGGTGCCGGCCAGCAGGGCCATGGCGATCGCACAGCCCGACGCCGCCAACACCCGGTTGCGGCGCAGCCAGAGCCTGGCGCGCTCAGCGCCCGACAGCCGCACGGCGGCAATGGGCCGGTCGTCCAGCCAGGCACGCAGATCGTTCGCGAGTGCATCGGCCGACGCGTAACGCGCCTCCGGGTCCCGGCGCAGGCAGGCCAGCACGATCTGCGCGAGATTGCCGCGGACGGCACGCGCCAATGCCGCAGGTGTCGGCTCCCCACGTTGTTGCGCCTGTTCGATGTTCGCCTTTGCCGCTGATCGCGTGAGCGGCTCGGGATTGCCTTCCAGCCGTTGCAACCGGCTTGCAAGCGAAGTGGCATGGGTCAGGCCGAAGGGATGCAGGCCAGTCAGCAATCCATGCAGGATGATGCCCAGCTGCCAGATGTCCGAAGCGGTGGTGATCGGCGCGTCGTGCAGTTGCTCCGGGCTGGCGTATTCGAAGGTCAGGGCGCGGTCGTGGGTGGCGGTGGCACCGCTGTCCTGCAGTTGTCTGGCGATGCCGAAGTCGAGCAGCTTCACCCGCTCATCGGCGTCCACCAGCAGGTTGGATGGCTTGAGGTCACGGTGCACCACCAGGTTGCGATGGGCATAGCGCACCGCGTCGAGCACCTGCAGGAACAGCGCGATGCGCGCGCGCAGGCCGAGCCGGTGCGCGTCGCACCAGCGGTCGATGGGCTCGCCGTCGACGCGCTCCATCACGAAATACGGCTCGCCCTCGGCGCTGATGCCACCATCGAGCAAGGTGGCGATGTTGGGGTGCTGCAGCCGGGCGAGGATCTGCCGTTCGCGCAGGAAGCGCTCGCGCGCGGTTCGCGAATCGGCGCTGGCGCGGATCAGCTTGAGCGCGGCGCGCTGCGCGTAGGCGCCGTCGCTGCGTTCGGCCGCGTATACCGCGCCCATCCCGCCACGGCCGATGACGCCGACGATGTGCCAGGCGCCGATGCTGCGGCCGATCAGGCGATCGCCATCGACCGCGTCGGCTGCCATCGCCTCTCCCCAGTGCGGCGCGTTGCCGAACGGATCGGCCGCCTCGGCATCCGCGGCGAGCAGCGCGCGCACATGCGCCAGCATGCCGGCATCGGCTTCACACAATTCCAGCAGCCGCAGCTCGCGTGCCTGGCCTTCCAGATCGGCGACGGCGTCGAAGATCGCCAGCGCGCGCTGCCCGCGCAGGGTGTCATTCATGCGCCATCGCCGCCAGCAGGAACGCGCGCGCCTTGCGCCAGTCGCGGCGCACGGTGCGGCCGGTGACGCCGAGCATCGCCGCGATCTCGGCTTCCTCGTAACCGCCGAAGTAGCGCAGTTCGACGATCTGCGCGGCGCGCGCATCGAGCTTGTGCAAGGACGCCAGCAACTCGTCCAGCGCCAGCACCTCGATGGCGGCGGCATCGCCACTGCCGATGGAAGCCGTCAAGGTCAGCGCGGCCTGGCCGCCGCCGCGCTTGTCCGCGTTGCGTGCGCGCGCGTCGTCGACCAGCACCTGCCGCATCGCCCGCGCCGACAGCGCCAGCAGGTGGTTGCGGTCGACCGCGGCCAGCGGCGCGCCGCCGGCCAGCTTGAGGTAGGCCTCGTGGACCAGCGCGGTGGTCTGGAAGTCGTCGTGCATGCGTCGCAGTTGCAGGCGGGCGGCACGCTTGAGTTCGTCGTAAACGGCACCATAGACCGCGCCCAGCGCCGCACTGTCGCCAGCGCGGGCGCGAGCCAGCAACACGGTGACCTCGGCGCCGAGGCTCGCTGCCATGGCCTGTTCCCACATCTGTCCGGTCTGGCCACGGAGTTTCGCATACCGCCATCACGCGGGCGAAACCTCTGGCATCGTCCACGACGCGAAAGTGCGGGCGCATTCCGGCCGGCGCAGGCTCGAAAGTGCCGTCAAGCCAGCGGGCAGCCACCCGGCGGGCGCGCCGCCGGGCGTCAGCGGCGCGCGTCGTCCGCGAAGATCGCCGTCCCGCGCGTGCCGTCGAGCCGGATCCAGCCGCGATACATGCCCTCGGTGTTGAACGGCATCGCGATCTGCCCGCGTGCGTCGATGGCGATCACGCCGCCATCGCCGTGCTCGCCGTTCAACGTCAGCGATCCCAGGCGCTGCATCACCACGGCGTCTGCGGCCGCCTGCAAGTCGTCGCCACGATAGCTCACGCGCGCGCAGATGTCGGCGGCGACGTTCAGACGGATGAAGAACTCGCCCCAGCCGGTACCCGACACCGCGCAATCGGCGGTCGCATAGGTGCCGGCACCGATGATTGGCGAATCGCCCACCCTGCCCCAACGCTTGTTGGTCATGCCGCCCGTCGACGTGGCGGCGGCGAGGTGGCCGCGCGCATCGAGCGCGACCGCGCCGACGGTGCCGAAGTGCGCGCTGGGCGCCTTGGCGGCACCGGCGGCTTCTTCGCGCTTGGCATCCTGCAACTGTTGCCAGCGGTCGTCGGTGAAAAAGTAACCGGGATCGACGAAGGCGATGCCCGGAACGGTCCTGGCGAATGCCTCGGCACCGTCGCCGATCAACATCACATGCGAAGAACGCTCCATCACCGCGCGCGCCAGTTCGATCGGATGCTTGACCCGATGCACGCCCGCCACGGCACCGGCTTCGAGCGTGTGGCCGTCCATGATCGAGGCATCGAGTTCGTTGACGCCGTCGTGGCTGAACACCGCGCCGTGGCCGGCGTTGAAGTGGGGGTCATCCTCGAGCACCGCCACCGCCGCGACCACCGCCTCGCGAGCGCTGCCGCCGGCGTGCAACACGGCATGGCCGGCATCGAGCGCGCGGTTCAGTCCGGCGCGGATCGAAGCCTCCTTCTCGGCGGTGAGCTGGGCGCGGCCAATGGTGCCGGCACCACCGTGGATCACCAGCGCGGTGATCGGCCGGGCAGCCTCGGCAGCGGGGTTGGATGGATCGACGGCAGCGTGGACTGGATGCGTCATGGCGGGGTTCCGGGTGGTGCCAGGCAAGCAACGCGCATGCACGCTGGCGAGCGCGCAAGGATACCGGAGCCGGCGGAGACATGCGGATGCTCGGCGATGCCGACGCGGTCGGGCAGCCGCTCCGGTAGCATCTGCGCTTTCCCCATCCGGCCCTGCCCATGCCTGTCTCGCTGCGCCCCTGGCTGTTGCCGATCGCCCTGCTGATCGGCTCCAACATCTTCATGACCGCCGCATGGTACGGGCATCTGAAATTCACCAGCCGCCCATTGTGGATGGTGGTGCTGATGAGCTGGGGCATCGCCTTCTTCGAATACTGCCTGCAAGTGCCGGCCAACCGACTCGGCCACACCGTTTACAGCGCCGCCCAGCTCAAGGGCATGCAGGAAATCATCACCCTGGTGGTGTTCGCGTTTTTTTCGATCTGGTACCTGGGCGAGCCGATCCGCTGGAACCACATCGCCGGTTTCGTGCTGATCGTCGGCGCCGCGTTCCTGATTTTCGCGGAGTGAATGGCGCGCGGACAGCAACGAAGGCCAAGGGTGCGGGGGCGATGTCGGCGATGTCGGCGGTGCCGTTCATGGTTCGACAGGCTCACCACGAACGGTATCGTTTGCTGCCCTCGTCTTCGTTCGGGTTCGACTGGCTTGTCCTGAACAAAGTCACATGGCTCATCACGAACGGCATCATTCCTGCCATCGACTCCGCTTGCAGCGCGACCCATTCAGCACGGACGGAATCAACCGAATTTCAATCCATTCGATCAGCAGGCAATTGCTCGGCTTCGCTTCCGCGCTCGGCGGCCTTGGCGCGATCCCAGTAATGATCCTGCATTGCCAGTGACAGCGTCGGCAATGGCGTGCCATCGCCGCGGGCGAGTGCTTCCATCAGCCGGAACCGGCGCTCGAACTTGGCATTGGCATGGCGCAGCGCGCTGCCCGGATCGACCTTGGCATGGCGGGCGAGATTGGCGCAGACGAACAGCACGTCGCCGATCTCGTCGGCCAGGCGCGCACGCGCGGCGGCATCGTCGGGCGCTGCCGCGACCGCCGCGAACTCGGCGCGCACCTCGTCGATTTCCTCATGCAGCTTGGCGATCACCGGCACATGATCGGGCCAGTCGAAACCGATCGTGGCGGCGCGTTTTTGCAGTTTGAGCGCGCGTTGCCACTCGGGCAGCCCGCGCGCGATTCCGGCCAGCGCGCTGGCATCGCCGGCGGTACCTTTCGCGACGCGTTCGTCGCGCTTGATCTGCTCCCAACGCTGCGTCTGCGCCTGCGCATCGGCCGGTTGGGCCTCGCCGTCCGCCTGTGCGGCAAACACGTGTGGATGCCTGCGCTCCATCTTTTCGCAAATGGCGGCGACCACGTCGGCGAAAGCGAACTGCCCTGCCTCCTCGGCCATGCGTGAGTGGAAGACGACTTGCAGCAACAAATCGCCCAATTCATCGCGCAGGTCGTGCATGTCCTGGCGATCGATGGCGTCGGCGACCTCGTAGGCTTCCTCGATGGTGTACGGAGCGATGGTCGCGAATGTCTGCTGCACGTCCCACGGGCAGCCGCGCTGCGGGTCCCGCAACTGCGCCATGATGGCGAGCAGGCGCTGGATTTCGCCACCGGCGCCATCAACCATCGATCCAGCTCCGCCACGGCAGGTCGGCATCGCCGAGCGCGATGAAATCCGGATTGAGCAGACTGTCCTTGCCGTTGTACGCCAGCGGCTGGCCATCGAGGCGGAGCACGACGCCGCCGGCGGCTTCGAGCACGCACTGCGCCGCCGCGGTATCCCATTCCGAGGTGGGGCCGAAACGCGGATAGACGTCGATGCCGCCCTCCGCAATGCGGCAGAATTTCAGCGATGACCCCATGCCGATGCGTTCGCTCGAGCCCATCTTCTCCAGCGCCGCTGCGGTGCGTGCATCCAGATGCGAGCGGCTGGCGGCGACCCGCAGCGGCGTGGGCGCCGGGCGCCGCGTCAGCAGCTCGATGTCGTGCTCGCCGTCGCGGCGGCAGGCACCGACACCGCGTTCACCGTGCACGAGGTAATCCAGCGCGGGCGCCAGGACGACGCCGAGCACCGGCACACCGTCCTCGATCATGGCGATGTTGACGGTGAACTCGCCGTTCTTCTTGACGAACTCGCGGGTGCCGTCGAGCGGATCGACCAGCCAGTAGCGCTGCCAGTTGCGGCGCACGTCCCAGGCGATGGCTTTCGATTCTTCGGAAAGAATCGGCAGCTCCGGCGTCAGCGCCGCCAGCCCGTCGCAGATGATGCGATGGGAAGCCATGTCGGCAGCGGTCAGCGGCGAATCGTCGGCCTTGGCCTCGACCGCGAAATCCTGCACGTAGATCTGCATGATCGCATCGCCGGCGCGGCGGGCGATGGCGATGACATCGTCGATCGTCCACTCGCTCATGCCATCTCTCCGTCCGCTCGACGGGCAAGCAGTTCACGCACGATGAACAGCGCTGCCAGCGAGCGCCCCTCCGAGCAATCCTCGCGCAGCATCAGCGCATGCAAATCGGCCAGCTTCCACGGCAGCACATCGATCTCCTCGGGTTCGTCGCCGGCAAGGCGTTCGGGGTACAGATCCTCGGCGAGGACCAGGTGGGTGGTGAATTCCATATAGCTCGGCGACAACGCCAATGACCGCAAGCGCGTGAGCCGACGGGCGCCGAACCCGGCTTCTTCCTTCAGCTCGCGGTTGGCCGCCTGCTCGGGGCTCTCGCCATCGTCCATCCGCCCCTTGGGCAGGCCGATTTCGTAACGGCCGGTGCCGCAGGCGTATTCGCGCACCAGCAGGATGGTGTCGGCATCGGCCATCGCCGCCACCATCACCGAACCGGGCCCGCGCGCGCAGACGCGGCGATAACGCCGGCGCTCACCGTTGCCGAATTCCAGATCGACTTCCTCGACGATGCGATCGCCCTCGCCGCGGGCGCTGATGCCGTGTACGCGCGGCAGCGGCCGAGCCGGTGGAATCGAACGGGGAGACGACATCGCGAGGCGCTTCCGAAAGGCCAGACCGACGAGCGCGATGCGATGCGCCCGGCGCTCATGATAAGCCATCCGGCCGCCGCGGCCGCGCATCGTTGGCGTCGCCGCGTCGCTACCGGTGCGTGACATCGCCGCGGGCGCGGCCGATGATGCCCGCCTGCGCACGACTCGCACTCTGCCATGCCGATGACCCACACCGACAATGCCGCCTGGAATGCCCGCGATCTGGCCGTGTTGTGGCATCCATGCACGCAGATGCACGACCACGGCGACGGTGTTGCCGCGAACCACGCCATTCCATTGCTGCCGATCCGTTCAGCACAGGGTGCGTGGCTGACCGACATGGACGGCAAACGCCATCTCGACGCCGTGTCGAGCTGGTGGACCTGCCTGTTCGGCCACCGCGATCCACGTCTGGTGGCGGCACTGGAACGGCAGTTGCATGAACTCGATCATGTCCTGCTGGCCGGCTTCGGCCATGCGCCGGCGATCGAGCTGGCCGAAGCGTTGCTGCGCGTGGCACCGCCGGGACTGGCGAAAGTGTTTTATGCCGACAACGGCTCGGCAGCGGTCGAAGTCGCGTTGAAGATGGCCTTCCACTTCCATCGCAATCAAGGTGATGGGCGACGCACGAAATTCATCGCGCTGCACGGTGGCTACCACGGCGAGACGCTGGGCGCGCTGGCGATGACCGACATCCCGCTGTATCGAAAGACCTATGCACCGCTGCTGCTCGAACCGCTGCTCGCGCCCTCGCCCGATGCGTATCTCGGCGAAGCCGGCCAGTCGCCGCAGGATTGCGCGCGACGTGTCGCCGAGGGGTTGCGCGAGGTGCTGGAACGTCACGGCGATGAGGTCTGCGCGCTGATCGTCGAGCCGCTGGTGCAATGCGCCGGCGGCATGCGCATGCACCATCCGACCTATCTGACCGAAGCACGCAAACTGTGCGATGCGCATGGCGTGCTGCTGATCTGCGACGAGATCGCGGTCGGTTTCGGTCGCACCGGCACGCTGTTTGCCTGCGAACAGGCCGGCATTTCACCCGACCTGATGCTGCTGTCCAAGGGCCTGACCGGCGGCATGCTGCCGCTGTCGGCGGTACTGACGACGCAACGCATCTACGATGCCTTCTACGCTGATTACGCGGCCAGCAAGGCCTTCCTGCATTCGCATAGCTACACCGGCAATCCGCTGGCCTGCGCGGTCGCGCGGGAAGTGCTGCGCACGTTCGCCAGCGAGCCGATCATCGAGCGCAATCGTGTCACCAGCGCCACGATGGCCCGGCTCGCCGCGCCCCTGGCCGAACATCCGCACGTCGCGCAGGTGCGCCAGACCGGCATGATCCTCGCCATCGAGATGGCCGCCGATGCGCGCACGCGCACACCCTGGCCCGCGCAGGAACGACGAGGTCTGCGCGCCTATCGCCATGCGCTTGCGCGCGGCGTGCTGCTGCGGCCGCTCGGCGATGTGCTGTACTGGATGCCGCCGTATTGCGTCGACGAAGATGAGCTGCACTTGCTGGCGCAGGTGAGCGCCGAGGCGATCGACGCCGCCAGCGCCTGACGCGCACGCCGCCACACGGAGATCGATCGCGATGAGGATTCCACGTTGTTTCGTCGAATCATCACTGGCCATCGGCAGCGAGGTGGCGCTGCCAGCGTCTGCCTGCGAGCACCTGCTGCGCGTGCTGCGGTTGTCCGCCGGCGCCGAGTTGATCTTGTGCAACGGCGACGGCAACGACTACCGCGCGCGTCTGGAAAACATCGGCAAACGCGGCGCGACGGCGACGGTCTTCGCGCAATCCGTCAACGCCACGCAGTCGCCTTTGCGAATCGTGTTGGTGCAGGCACTGGCGCGCGGCGAGAAGATGGACTGGATCGTGCAGAAGGCCACCGAACTGGGCGTCAGCGCGATCATGCCGGTGATCACGGAACGCACCGAGGTTCGCCTCGATGAGGATCGCGCGCAACGGCGGCTGGCGCATTGGCGCGCGATCACCATTGCCGCCTGCGAGCAGTGCGGGCGCGCCGACGTGCCGACGATCGCCACGCCCGTTCGGCTGGCCGACTATCTGGCGGGCATCACGCCGCGCGCCTTGCGCCTGACCCTCGACCCGGACGGCGAGCCTGCGGCCATGCTGGCGTCGGCGACCGCCGACCCGCCGCTCGACGCACCGATCCATTTCGTGGTGGGCCCGGAAGGCGGGCTGTCGGATCGCGACCTGGCGCAACTGCGCGCCGTCGGCTTTCGCGGTTTGCGGCTCGGCCCGCGCATCCTGCGCACCGAGACCGCCGGGCTGGCGGCGATTGCCGCGCTGCAGGCGATCGCGGGGGATTTTCGCTAGGGAAGGTCTGAACAAGTCTTGT
>JAFEFT010000030.1:17514-37381 GCA_018240435.1 Pseudomonadota bacterium | reverse complement strand
CAAAGTTGTTCAGACCTTCCCAAGGACTGGATCTTCTCCGGAAGGGAGCCGGGACGGCGCGCGATCTGCTCCTTCCCCCGCGTGCGGGGGAAGGTCGGGATGGGGGCTGGCAGTCCGACGTGAATGCCCGGCAATGGCCGCATTTACAGCAACGTGCCGCCGAGGATCAGGGCGGCGATGGAAAAATAGATCACCAGGCCGGTGACATCGACCAGGGTGGCGACGAACGGTGCCGATGCGCTGGCCGGGTCGAAGCCGAGCTTTTGCAGCACGAATGGCAGCATCGAGCCCGACAGCGATCCGAAGGTGACGATGCCCACCAGCGCCGCCGCCACCGTCAATGCCAGCAGATGCCAATGCGGGCCGTAATCGTAGATGCCGGCGAGCTGCCAGATGGCGATCCGCGCCATCGCCACCACGCCCAGCACCGAGCCCAGCACCATGCCGGTCGGAATCTCGCGCACCGCCACCTTCCACCAGTCGCGCAGACGCACCTCGCCCAGGGCGAGGCTGCGGATCAGCAACGAGGTCGCCTGCGAGCCGGAGTTGCCGCCCGAGCTCATGATCAGCGGGATGAACAAGGTCAGCATGATCGCTTTCGCCATCTCGTCCTGGAAATGCTGCATCGCGCTGGCGGTGAGCATCTCGCCAAGGAACAGCGCGCTCAGCCAGCCGGCGCGCTTGCCGATCATGGCCAGAAAGCCGATCCGCAGGTAGGGTTCGGTCACCGCCTCCATGCCGCCGAACTTCTGCACGTCCTCGGTGCTCTCGGCGATCAGCGCGTCGAGCACGTCGTCCACCGTCACCACGCCCAGCACATGCCGGGATTCGTCGAGCACGGGGATGGCGAGCAGGTCGTGGCGGCGGATCAGCCGCGCCACCTCCTCGCGGTCGGTGGTCGGCGTCACTGCCACCGGCGTCGTCCGCTGCGCCACCGAGCGCACCGACGCGTCCGGCTCACCGGCGATCAGCCGGCGCAGCGACAGCATGCGCTCGAGCGCATGCGTGTGCGGATCGAGCAGGTAGATGGCGTAGATCGTTTCGCGCGAGCGTTCGACCCGGCGCACGTGGTCGAGCGTTTCGGCGACGCTCCAGTCGGCCGGCACCGAGACGAATTCGGTCGACATGATGCTGCCGGCGGTATCGGGCGCGTAGCGCATCAGCTTGCCCAACGCCTCGCGGGTACCGCGCCGCAGCGTCCCGGACAGGCGGGTGCGGTCAGCCTCGTCGAGCTCGGCCAGCACGTCGGTGGCGCGGTCGTCGGCCATGCCCTCGAGCAGGGCGGTGGCGCGCGGCTCGGGCAGCGCCGCGATCAGCTCGCCGGCCCGTTGCAGCTCGGGGCGGTCGAAGATCGCCACCGCGCGCTCGAGCGGCAGCCGCGCGGCGACCTCGACGGCTTCGTCGAGCTCGAAGGTATTCAACAATTCGATCGCGTCGGCGCTGTTGAGCGACGCGAATGCGCGCAGATCAGGCCGCTCGGCCGTCTGGGTCTGGGTCATGGCTCACCTCGTGCGGCGGCTGCCGCCGCGGGAGCCGTCCGGGCAATCAGTCCGGGGCGCGCAGCGACAGCCTGATCGATCGACTGCAACAGTCGCTGGGCATGAAACTCTCCTGGGGATTGCCGCACGGCGCGCTGTCGTCACCGCCGCGTGGGCGGCGGCAGTATAGGTGCGGGGTCGCGACGGGTCAATGACGATCCGAGATCTGACGATCTGGCGGGCGATCGCGATGCTCGCTGCCGCCGCATCGCTCGGGAGCAGCGCCCGCTATTGCCGCGCGCAACGCGCCGGCGCGGGGTCGGGCATGCCCGGCGTCGCCCGCCACGGGTTGATGTCGATGCCGCCGCGGCGGGTGTAGCGCGCGTACACCGACAACGCATCGGGGCGGCAGTGCGCCCGCAGGTCGAGGAAGATGCGCTCGACGCATTGCTCGTGGAAACCGCTGTGGCGGCGGAACGAGACCAGATAGCGCAGCAGCCCGGCACGGTCGATGCGCGGTCCGCGATAGCCGATCTGCACGCTGGCCCAGTCGGGCTGGCCGGTCACCGGGCAGTTCGAGCGAAACAGATGGCTGAGCAGGGTTTCCTCGACGTGATCGGCGTGCACGTGCAGGTGCTCGGGTGCTGGCCCGGCGTGGTCGACGATGGCGATGGGCTGATCGTCGATGCACTGCCCATCGAGCTCGCGCACCGGCGTCGCGCCGACGACCGGCAACAGCTCGACGGCCACCGCGGCGCCGGCAGCGGCCGACAGATCGCCGGCGATGAGCGCGCGCACGGCCTCGGCCGAGGCCATCGCCACCATCGCGAACCCGCCCAGATACAGCTTGAGCGATTTGGATTCGATCAGGCTTGGCGAATCGGCCGGCACCTGCAGGCGGGCGATGGCGACCTGCGGCTTGCCCAGGGCGTCGACCCAGGACAGCTCGTAGGCCGTCCACTGGTCGTGGCCGATGAACGGGAAGGAGTCGACGCCAAGCGGCAAGCCGGATCGGCCACTGGCGCGCGCGATGGCAAACAGCAATGCCGGATCGTGGCAGGCGGGCCACGGGACGGGCTTGCCGAGCGGGGAGTGGTCGGCCGGGTTCATGGCATCGCCAGCGGTGTCGAGATCATGAGCGATTTTCCCTCATCCGGCCTTCGCTCACCTTCTTCCGCAGCGAGAAGCAATCGCCCGATGGCGCGCCACGGCCTCGGCCACCTTGGTGTCCCGCGGTCATGGACGGTGTTCGAGCGCAAGATAATCGTCCGATTGCATGTCGAGCAGACGGCTGCAGGTGCGCGCGAACTCGGCGGCATGGCGCTCGCCGCGATACAGCGCCGTCGGCGCCGCCGCCGCCGATGCCAGCAGGTTGACGTGGCGATCGTACAGCTCGTCGATCAGCCCGATGAAGCGCTTGGCGGCGTCCTCGTCGGCGGTGGTGAACACCGGCACCGCCGAGATCAGCACGGTGTGGAAATCCTTGCCGATCTCGATGTAGTCGGAAACCGCGCGCGGGCCTTCGCACAGCGCCGCGAAGTCGAACCAGACGATGCCGTCGGCATGGGCGCGGGCGGTGATCGCGCGATCGTTGATGGCGAGGATTTCCGGCAGCCGCGGCAGGCCGGTGGCCAGCGTCTCGAAGCTCGCCTGCAAGGCCTGCTCGGCCTCGTCGTCGGCCGGCACCCGCCAGCGTGCCGCCTGGCGCAGGTGTTGCAGGCGGTAATCGCAGGCGCCATCGAGGTGGACGACGACGCAGCCGCGCTCGATGGCGGCGATCGCGGGAAGAAATTGCGAGCGCTGCAGTCCATCCTTGTAGAGGTCGGCCGGCGCGATGTTGGAGGTGACGACCAGACACACGCCGCGGGCAAGCAGGCCTGCGAGCAGCCGGCCCAGCAGCATGGCGTCGCCGATGTCGGTGACGATACATTCGTCGAGCACCAGCAGCCGTGCCTGTGCGGCCAGATCACGGGCGAGGATCTGCAACGGATCTCGCACCTCGGGCAAGGCGCGCAAGCGGGCATTGACCTCGGCCATGAAACGGTGGAAGTGCAACCGTCGCCGCTGCGGCAACGGGATGTGCTCGAACAGCAGTTCGGTCAGGAAGGTCTTGCCGCGACCGACGCTGCCCCAGAGGTACAAGCCGCGCACCGGCGCTGGCCGATGCAGGCGCGCCAGCCAGCGCCCCAGCGTGCCGGCCGCCGCCGGCGCGAGCAGGCCATCGTGGATGCGATCGAGCTCGGCCAGCGCCCCTTGCTGGGCCGCGTCGGCCTGCCAGTGACCGTTGGCGACGCCGCGCGCATACAGCGCCGATGGCCGCGTCGGCGCGCCGCCTTCAGTCATGCCGCTGCGGTGGCAGGTTGTGGCGGACGCCGTTCTTGATCGCCCCGCGCAGGTCCATCAGCCGCTGATGAAAGAAATGGCCGGTATCGGGCATCTTCACCAATGTCGGCTGCCGATCCAGATGCGCCAGCCAGTCGTACACCGCCTTGGGCGAGACGATCTCGTCGGCTTCGCCCTGCACCAGCAGCCACGGGCAGCGTGGCGCCAGCACCGCGGAAAAATCCCAGCGCCCGGCGGGCGGCGCGATCGAGATCAATTGCGCGGCGGGCAGATCGCGCGCGCCCAGCAACGAAATCCAGGCGCCGAAGGAAAACCCGCCCAGCCAGAGCTTCCAGTCGCGGTGCGCGGCCTGCACCCACTGCGCCACCGCATGCAGATCCAGCACTTCGCCGCGACCGTGGTCGTACTGGCCCTGCGACAGGCCGACGCCGCGGAAGTTGAAGCGCACGGTGACCAGGCCCAGTTCGCGCAAGGCGCGGCAGGCCATCGTCACCACCTTGTTGTGCATCGTCCCGCCTTCGAGCGGATGCGGATGACAGAACACCGCCACGCCGGCGCGCGCCTGTGCCGGATCGGGATGATCGACGCACACCTCCAGCCCGCCAGCCGGGCCGGGCAGCATCAGGCTGCCGGTGACCTCCGGGAACGACGGCGTGGGCTGGGCCATGGCGTCTGGCGCGTCGGATTCGCGGCCACGCGGGCCGCGGCGCTTACTTGATCTGGCCGACCATCCACTTCACGGTGGCTTCGACCTGGGCATCGCTCAGGGCCGGGTTGCCGCCCTTGGCCGGCATGTGGTTGCCGTCCGGGCCGGTGTAGCCGTCGATGGCGTGCTTGATCAGCGTCGCCTCGCCCTGTGCCAGGCGCGCCGACCATGCGGCCTTTTCGAGCTTCGGCGCGCCGCTGGCGCCGCTGGTGTGGCAGCCGGTGCACAGCTGGCCGAAGATCACCGACCCGTCCAGGGTGCCGCCATAGGCGACCTGCGATGCAGCGGCGGCCTTGGCTGCCTCGGCGGCAGCGGCCATCGCCGCCTGTCCGGTGGAGCCGGCATAGACGGCGCCGACCGGCGCGATGCGCGCCTGAGTCTTGTCCAGCCGCGCCGGATCGGCATCCTTCGGCGCCAGGCCATACAGATAATTTGCCAGCAGGATCAACGAGATGGCCACGGCGACCAGAAACCCGATCACCATCGAAAAGTGCTTCATGAATACGAGATCGTGATTGCTTTGCACGGCGGTACCCTGGCTGCGCGGTCGATTCCAGCGCGGCAGTATAGCGGCAGCGCGACCGGCAGCCTACCCGGTGCGCGCGGCGTTGCAGCGCCGGGTCGGGCATGCTCCCACCGGCATGGCACGGATGCCCGCCGCGTGCGGGCATGGCAAAAATCGGCGGAGCTTGCGCCGGATGAGGCATCCGATCCTCCGGTTCCGGATGGCGGATTTCCTGCATCCACGACAGCCTCATCGACGGCATCGATCAGGCCGGCGGCAACGGGTCGGCTTGCCAGTTCGTTCGCGGAACCTGTACAAATCGTGTGGCAACCGTCAGGGAAACTTAATCCGGCGCCGGCGATGCTGGCGTCCCCTGCAGCAACGAGGCGACCTGCGTGTCCGACTGGATCATCCTTTGCGACTTCGACGGCACCATCAGCGTCGAGGACGTCACCGACTCGCTGCTGGAGCGCCACGCGCATCCGGAGTGGACGGCGATCGAACAACGCTGGCGCGCCGGAGCGATCGGCTCGCGGCAATGCCTGCGCGAGCAGATCGCCCTGGTCGATGCCGATCGCGGCCAGCTCGATGCGCTGTTCGCCAGCATGCGCATCGACCGCGCCTTCCCTGCCTTCGTCGAAGCGGCGATGGCCGCCAACATTCCGGTACGGATCGTCAGCGACGGCCTGGATGTCGCCATCGAATCGCTGCTGGCGCGTCACCAGCTCGACTATCTGCCGGTCGCCGCCAACCACCTGCGCGCCGACGGCCCGCGCCGCTGGCAACTGGAGTTCCCCTGGGCGCGCGCGGACTGCGCGGTGTCCAGCGGCCTGTGCAAATGCGCACAGGTCGCGCTCGCCAGGCAGGCGAAAAAGAAGGTGCTGCTGATCGGCGATGGCACCTCGGATTTCTGCGCCGCCGGCGCGGTCGACCTGGTGTTCGCCAAGCATCGCCTGATCGAACATTGCCGCGCCCGCGACCTGCCCTACGTACCGATCACCGGCTTCGCCGATGCCATCGTGCTGTTGCCGGCACTGCTCGAAGGCAATCTGGCGCCGGTCGCACCGGCCCACGCCCCCACTGCCCACGCCAAGTCCCATACCCATGCCTGATACCGCCGTGACCTCGCGCAACCCCGCCGAGCGCGATGCCGCGCTGCTGGCCGACGAAGCGCTGCTTCAAGACGAACGGCGTTACTGCTCGTTCGGCGACACCGTCCACTATTCCGAACCGCCAAAGATTTTCACCCGCGCCGATGGCAGCTGGCTGTTCGACGGTGCCGGCACGCCCTTCCTCGACCTGCAGATGTGGTATTCGGCGGTCAATTTCGGCTACGGCAACGCCCGCCTGAATAACGCCCTCAAGGCGCAGATCGACACCCTGCCGCAAGTGGCCAGCCAATATCTGCATCCGACCAAGATCGAACTGGCGAAAGCGGTCGCGGTGGACGCGAAGAAGAAATGGGGCCGCGATGGCCGCGTCCATTTCAATGTCGGCGGCGCGCAGTCGGTCGAAGACTCGCTCAAGCTGGTGCGCAACGCCAGCGGCGGCAAGAGCCTGATGTTCGCCTTCGAAGGCGGCTACCACGGCCGCACCCTGGGCGCTTCGGCGATCACGTCCTCGTATCGCTATCGCCGTCGCTACGGCCATTTCGATCGCGCCATGTTCATCGAATTTCCCTACCACTTCCGCGGCCCCAAGGGCATGTCGAAGGAGGAATACGGCGAGCATTGCGTGGCCAAGTTCGCGCGCCTGTTCGAAACCGAATACAACGGCGTGTGGGATCCGAAAGCCGGTCAGTGCGAATACGCCGCGTTCTACGTCGAACCGATCCAGGGCACCGGCGGCTACGTCATTCCGCCGATGAACTTCTTCAAGGGCCTGAAGAAGGTGCTCGACCAGTACGGCGTGCTGCTGGTGGTCGACGAAATCCAGATGGGATTTTTCCGCACCGGCAAGCTGTGGAGCATCGAACACTTCGGCGTGCAACCCGACGTGCTGGTGTTCGGCAAGGCGCTCACCAACGGCCTCAATCCGCTGGCCGGCATCTGGGCGCGCGAGGAGCTCATCAATCCGACCGTGTTCCCGCCCGGTTCGACGCACTCGACCTTCGCCTCCAACCCGCTCGGCACCGCGGTCGGTCTGGAAACGATGAAGATGCTGGCCGAGACCGATTACGAGTCGATGGTGATGGCCAAGGGCGCGCACTTCCTCGAAGGCCTGCGCGACCTGCAAAAGCGCCACGCCGAGATCGGCGACGTCGACGGGCTGGGTTTGGCGCTGCGCGCGGAAATCTGCGAGGCCGATGGTTTCACGCCGAGCAAGAAGCTGCTCGATCGCATGGTCGACATGGGCCTTGCCGGCGAACTGGAGCACAACGGCAAGAAGACCGGCCTGGTGCTCGACGTCGGTGGTTACTACAAGAACGTCATCACCCTGGCGCCGTCGTTGCACATCAGTACCGAGGAAATCGATCTCGGCCTGAAGCTGCTCGATCAGTTGTTGACGAAAGCCAAGCGCGCGGGCTGATCGACAACGTCCGCCGCCCGCGCGGCGCGACGTTCACGGCAGCGCCTGCCCCGGCGCCCAGCGCATCGCCGCCAGCCGGTCGAGCAAGGTCGAGACTTCGACGCGAGCGGCCTTGGCATGCACCGGCAGCACCAGCACGTCGCCGGGACACGCCCACGCCAGCAAGGCGCGAGCGCCCTGCTGTTCGTCCTCGGCGTGGCCAGGCGCGACGCCATCCACGCCGGCCTTGGCAAGCGCCGTGCGCAGCACCGCCGCGACCTCGCCGGGGGCGCGGCCACGCATGAAGGCGGGCATGTCCTTGAGCACGACATGGTCGGGGCGATGGCTGGCCGCTACCTGCGCCAGTTCGCGAATATCGTCATCGCTGCGGTCGCCCGCCTGACCGAGCAACAACCCGAAACGACCACGCCGCTGCGCCACGCCGACGACGTCGAGCAAGCCGCGCAGGCCATCGGGGTTGTGCGCGTAGTCCAGCCAGATGTCGATGCCGGCGATCGACCAGTGTTGCAGACGGCCGGGATTGTCGGCGTGGGTCGCGCCGAAGCGCGCCAACACCTCGGCGATGGTCGTCGCCGGCACGCCCAGTGCGGTCGCGGCCAGGGTCGCACCGAGGATGTTGGCAACGTTGTAGCGCGCCACGCCGGCGACCGTCAGCGGCATGGCGACGACCGCGCCCAGATCCTGGGCAGCGCCACCGACGGTGAGCACGACGCGGCCGTCGCGCACGCCGCAGGTGGCGCCGCCGGTTGCACGGTGCGTTATCAGCAACGGGTGCTCGTCGTCGAGTGCGAACCAGCCGATCGTGCCGGCCACGTCCGCTGCGTGCTCGCGCAAGGTCGCGTCGTCGGCATTGAGCACCAGCAGGCCGCCGTTATCGAGCACGCGCGCCACGGTGAGTTTCACGCGCGCCAGATCATCGAGATCGTGCACGCCGTAGCGGCCGAAATGATCGGCGCTGATATTGGTGATGACCGCCGCCTGCGCCCGCTGCATCGCCAGCCCGCGGCGCAAGATGCCGCCACGCGCGGTTTCGAGGATCGCGCACTGCACGCCGGGCTGGCGCAACACCTTGCGTGCGCCCGCCGGGCCGGAGTAGTCGCCCGCGGCGATCGGCCGGCCATCGACGAACAGTCCGTCGGTGCACGAATGGCCGGTGCTCCAGCCGTGCGCGCGCGCCATCGCGGCGAGCAGGCGCACGGTGGTGGTTTTGCCATTCGTGCCCGTGACCAGCGCCACCGGCACGTCGTGCAGCGACGACCAGCGGATGCGCGCCGGATCGGGCAGCGGATCGCGCGGGAACACGCGGGCGCCATGGCCTTCACCGAGCGCGAGTTCGTCGTCGTCGAGCAGCAATTCGACATGGTGCTCATGCGCGGCATTGGCGAGGGCGACGAGGGCGGGATCGGACTCGCTGCGCGCCAGTTCGCGCAGGGTGGCCATCGCCTCGTCTTCGTCCCACACCGCCGGGTGGCCGGGGGCGTGCGGCAGCGAAGCGGGAGGCGGCGCTGCTGGAGATTCGGGGAATGCAGAGCCGTTCCTTCTCCCGCCGGGAGAAGGAGCCCGAAGGGAGAAGGAATGAAGCGCGGCCTCCCACGCCCATTCATTGATCTCGGTGGCGGTGAACAGGCCATCGAGCGGTGCGGCCAGCGCCAGCGTTGCGCCACCGGGGTGGACGTGGGCGAAGGTGGCTTGCTCGGGCCAGTGCAAGGCCTGACGCGCGCGCTGCACGCGCTCGCGCCAGGCGTCGAGCATGGCTGGGTCGATGCAATCGGCGCAGGCTTCCAGCGCCGCACCGCGGTCGGCGAAATACGGGTTGCTGCCCAGCAGACGGCGCGAGTCGGTGAACGTCTCCAGTGGCGCGGGTGGAATCAAGGAAGCATCACTCCGGCAGGGCGGGCACGATCCATCTCGACATTTGCAGCGTGTTTCCCTCATCCGCCCCTTCGGGGCACCTTCTCCCGAAGGGAAAAGGAACAGCCGGCATACCGCGTCCGTTTTCCGTTTTCTGCTTTCCGTTTTTCGCTTTCCGTTTTCCGCTTTCTGCTTTCTGTTTTTCAGCCCACTGCCCACTGACCACCCTCTGTCCTCTGTCCTCTGTCTTCTGTCCTCCGTCAATCATCCCCTTCGCGCGCAATGCTGATCCCGCGTTCGTCGCGCACCATGCCTTCCATCGCGGCGTGGATGGCTTCCTCGGCGGCCGGCTCGACCACCCGCAGCTCGGGTGCGGCGGCGCGCGCCGGCGGCAGTTCGGGGGCACCTTCGGGGCGGAACTTGATGATCTGCTTCCACGAGCGGATCAGGGCGTCGGCGAAGACCAGCAGCAGGTCGCCGGCACGGGCCATCTTCAGGCCGGCGTCGATGGCTTCGGCCTCGTCCTCGATGCGACTGATCTGCGCCTCGGCCACGCCGCGGGCGAGCAGTTCGCCGGCGATGATGGCCACCACCGCGCCCGGCTCGCGGCCGCGCAGGGAGTCGTCGCGGCGCACGATGTAATGGTCGAACTTGCCGGCCACCGCGCGGGCGATTTCACGCAGGTCGTCGTCGCGGCGGTCGCCGGGGCCGGCCACCACCACGATGCGCCGGCCGGCCACGTCCAGGCGTTGCGCGAGGTCGGCCACCATGCCCACCGCGTGCGCGTTGTGGCCGTAGTCGAACAGCACCTTGAACGGGTGTTCGTTGAACACGTTCATCCGCCCCGGGGCCTGGAAGAAGGTGGTGTCGAAGGTACGCAGGCCCTGGCGGATGGCGTCGAGCTTGATCCCCAGCGAATAGGCGCAGGACGCGGCCACCATCGCGTTTTGCACGTTGTGCAGGGCGCGGCCTTCGAGCGTGGCCGGGATCAGGTGGGTCCACAGCAGCGGGATGTGGCTGCCCTTGTCGTACAGGGTGATCATCTGCCCGTTGACGCCCGCTTCCAGCGCGCAGGCGCGACCGCCGGCGCGGATGTGCTCGCGCACCAGCGCATGCGCCGGGTTCATGGTGACGTAGCAGATCGTCTTGGCGTCGGTATAGCCGGACATCTTCAGCACGTTGGGGTCGTCGGCGTTGAGCACGGCGCATTCGGTGGCCACCTCGACCACGATGCGTTTGACTTCGGCGAGTTGTTCGAGGGTGTCGATGCCCTTCATGCCCAGGTGGTCGGACTGCACGTTGAGCACGGCGCCGACGTCGACGTGGCGCACCGCCATGCCGGCGCGCAGCAGGCCGCCGCGCGCGGTCTCCAGCACCGCGATGTCGATGTGCGGGTCGGCCAGCACCATGCGCGCCGACACCGGCCCGGTCATGTCGCCTTCGACCGTGCGCTGGCCATCGATGTACACGCCGTCGGTGGTGGTCAGGCCCGGCGTGTAGCCGGCCATCTTGGTGATGTGCGCGAGCATGCGCGCGGTGGTGGTCTTGCCGTTGGTGCCGGTGATCGCGGCGATCGGCACCCGGAACGGCATGCCCGGCGGGAACAGCATGTCGATCACCGGGCCGGCCGCATCGCGCGGGGTGCCTTCGCTGGGTGCGACGTGCATGCGGAAGCCGGGCGCGGCGTTGACCTCGCAGATGCCGCCACCAATCGCCTTGTAGCTCTCGGCGATGTTGGTGGACAAAAAGTCCACGCCGCCCACGTCCAGGCCGATGGCCTTGATCGCGCGCACCGCCATGTCGCGGTTGTCGGGATGGATGATGTCGGTGACATCGGTCGCGGTGCCGCCGGTGGACAGGTTGGCGGTCGAGCGCAGGTACACGATCTCGTCGGCTTTCGGCACCGACTCGGCGCCGTAGCCGACGCGCTCCATCATCATCTGCGCCTGCGCGTCGAGCTGCAGGCGGGTGAGCACCTTCTCGTGGCCGACGCCACGACGTGGATCGCGGTTCACGATCTCCACCAGTTGCGCGATGGAGTGCACGCCGTCGCCGACCACGTGGCCCGGGGTGCGTCGGGTGGCGGCGATGAGCTCGCCGTTGACCACCAGCAAACGGTGGTCGTCGCCGGCCATGTAAGTCTCCACGATCACCGAGCGCGAATGCGCATTGGCGGCGCGGAAACCTTCGCGCACCGCCTCGTCGCCGCTGATGCCGATGGTGATGCCGCGGCCGTGGTTGCCGTTGTAGGGTTTCGTCACCACCAGCCCGCCGAGCCGGCGCGCGGCGCGCACCGCACCTTCCTCGGACTGCACCAGTTCCTGACGCGGCACCGGCAGGCCGAGCGCGCCGAGGATCTTGTTGGTCTCCTCCTTGTCCGAGGCCAGCTCGACCGCGATGTGCGGGGTCTTGCCGGTCACCGTGGCCTGGATGCGCTGCTGGTACTTGCCGTGGCCGAGCTGGACCAGCGATTGGTCGTTCATGCGCAGCCACGGGATGCCGCGCTGCTCGGCGGCCTTCACCAGCGAGGCCGTGGACGGCCCGAGCGCGCGCCGCTGCGCATAGCGGATGAAGGCGTCGCGCTCGTGGGCCCAGTCGAAATCGTCCGGCACGCTGCCGTCCGGGCGGATCGCCGCCGGCAGCAGCGAGCACAGCAACTTGATCGCCAGCTCGCCGGCGGCGATGCCTTCCTCGCGCTGCGAATACTCATAGACCACGGTGTAAACACCGGGGCGATCGTCGGAGATCGAACGTGTCTTGCCGAAGGTGACGTTCTCGCCGGCGACGTTCTGCAATTCGATGGCGACGTGTTCGAGCACATGCCCCAGCCAGGTGCCCTCGCCCTCGCGCATGCGCCGCTCGAAGCCGCCCGGCTCTCGGTACGAGCAGCCGTGCTCCTTCAGGCCCGGCAATGCGCTCAGCAGGCCGTCGATGAACGCCGGGCCGAGTTTGGCGGTCGGCCAGTGTTCCAGCTCGCCGAGATCCAGTTCCAGCCGGATCACCGGGAAGTGGGCGTACAGCGACGGGCCCTGGTAGATCGATCGATCGAGTATGCGCATGCTGTTTCCCCTGGAAGGTCGGCCGAAAGAGTACCCACCCCGCCGTATCGCGGGCCGAGAGTGCAACGCTTACTCCGACCGGCGGAAATGCGCAAGCCGGGCCGCATGACGGCGCTCGGCGCCGAAGGCGTCTCCCGGGCGCATCGCGCGGGCGGTGGGCCCATCGGGCAAGGGTCGTGGCGCCGCCACCGGCCGCATCAACCCGACGGGTTGCGCTGTCGCTTCCAGCCGTGATGGCGGATGTCCAGATACAGGCTGTAACTGGCGGTGAAGGCGGGGAACAGGTTTTGCAGCACGCCGACCGAGTCGCCCTTGGGCGAGAAAATGAAATAGCTCAACGTGGTCAGGCTGCCGATGATGCTCATGTACCAGAACAGGCGCGGCACTTCGGGCTTGCCGGCCTTGCGCGAGGCGTGCATCTGCACGAACCAGCGCGCCGAGAACATCAGCGCGCCGGTGTAGCCGATCAGCTTCCAGACGGTGACGTGGATGCCGGTCCACGACAGCCAGAGGATTTCGTCGTTCATGGGGTCTCCATTGATTTCTCCTCCCCTGCGCAATGCACCGGGGGAGATCGGGAGGGGGTCAATCCTCCGCGCGCACTTCCGCCACTTCAGCACGCTTGCTGCGCCGGATCAGCCAGGCCACGCCGCGCAGGTCGCTGATGCCGACCAGGGCGCGGTTGAGATTGTTGTACTTCGACACTCCCGCGGTGCGGTGGCGATGGTTGACCGGCACGCTGAGCGTCTGCCAGCCGGCGCGCTGCATCAGCGCCGGCAGGTAGCGGTGCATGTGGTCGAAATACGGCAGGTCGAGGAAGGCTGCGCGCTCGAACAGCTTGATGCCGCAACCGGTGTCGGGGGTGTCGTCGCGCAGTATCCGCGAGCGGATGCGGTTGGCCCAGCGCGAGGCCCAGCGTTTGGAGCCTGAATCCTGGCGATCGACCCGCCAGCCGGCGAACAGCTTGATCTGCGCGCCGGCCTTGGCGCGTTCGGCCAGCAGCTTGGGAATGTCGGCCGGGTCGTTCTGGCCGTCGCCGTCGAGGGTGGCGATCCATGCCCCGCGCGCGGCTTTCACGCCGTTGCGGATGGCGGTGCTCTGCCCGGCTTGTTGCAGGTGACGGATCACCCGCAATTCCGGCGTGTCGCGTTGCAGCCGCTGCAAGGCGGCGACCGAACCGTCGCGGCTGAGATCGTCGACGTAGACGATCTCGAACGCGATCGTCCCGCGCAGGGCGGCGACGATCTCGCCGACCAGCGGCGCGATGTTGGCTTCCTCGTTGTGCACCGGCACCACGACCGACAGATCCGGGGCGGTCATGGCAGCAGCAACGAAGTCGAAAGGGCGCGGGATAAGCGCGAGCGACGCACGGGCAGCAGGAAAGTCATCGGCGCATTATCGCGCACGCAAGCGCTCGAGCACGCCATCGAGCGCCTCCAGCCCGTGATAGTGGATGACCAGCTTGCCGCGACCGCCGCGCCCGTGCAGCACCGCCACTCGCGAACCCAGCGTTTCCGACAGCTCGCGCTCGAGCGCGGCGATGTCCGGGTCGGCCTTGGCCGCCGTCTTTTTCACCGGCGGCTTGTTGCGCGCCGCCTGCGCCAGTTGCGCGCGGTGTTCGGTTTCGCGCACCGACCAGCCCTGCGCCGCCGCTTCCCGCGCCAATGCCAGCGCCATCGCTTCAGGCAAGGTCAGCAGGGCGCGGGCGTGACCCATCTCCAGTTGCCGGGTAGCGAGCAGTTCGCGGATCGCGGTGGGTAGTTCGAGCAAGCGCAGCAAGTTGGAAACTGCCGCGCGTGAGCGGCCGACCGCTTCGGCGGCCTGCTGGTGGGTCAGCCCGAATTCGTCGATCAGCCGGCCCAGCGCCTGCGCTTCTTCCAGCGGGTTGAGATCTTCGCGCTGGATGTTTTCGATCAGCGCCATCGCGATCACCGCGCGATCGTCGACCTCGCGCAGCACCACCGGCACGTCGGTCAAACCGGCCAGTTGCGCGGCGCGCCAGCGGCGTTCACCGGCGATGATCTCGTGGCTGGCCTTCGATCCTTTCGTGGCGGCGATCGCGCGCACCACGATGGGCTGGATCAAGCCTTGCGCGCGGATCGAATCGGCCAGTTCGGCCAGGCGTTCGGGATCCATGCCGGTGCGCGGCTGATAGCGGCCCGGTTGCAGCGCCGTGATCGGCAACTGCTGCGGCGCGGCCGGTGCGATCTCGTCCTCCGCTGCCGACTGGCCTTTCGGGCCGAGCAGGCTTTCCAGCCCGCGCCCGAGTCCCCTTTTCTTCGCTGCCGCCATGTCAGCTCGTCTCCGTCTTCTTGCGTTCGCGCCGTCGGCGCACGATCTCGCCGGCCAGGCCGAGGTAGGCGATGCCGCCGCGCGAGGCGCGGTCGTAGGCGATGATGCTCTGGCCGTGGCTGGGCGCTTCGGCCAGCCGGACGTTGCGCGGGATCACGGTGCGCAGCACGCGCTCACCGAAATGCGCCTGCAGGTCGGCGGACACCGCGTTGTCGAGGTTGTTGCGCAGGTCGTACATGGTGCGCACGATGCCTTCGACTTGCAGCGAAGGATTGAGCCGCTTCATCAGCGCCTCGATGGTACCCAGCATCGCCGTCAGCCCTTCCAGGGCGAGGAATTCGCATTGCGTCGGCACCAGCACGCTGTCGGCCGCGGCCAGTGCATTGAGGGTGAGCAGCGACAGCGACGGCGGGCAGTCGATGACGATCCACGCGTAGCGTTCGCGCAGCGGATCCAGCGCCTGCTTCAGGCGTTGTTCGCGGCCGGATTCGTCCATCAGGCGGATCTCGGCGGCGGTCAGATCGCCGTTGCCGGGCAGCAGATCGTAGTTTTCCGGGCTGCGCTGGACGATCTGCGCGAACTCGGCTTCGCGCAACAACAGCTCGCAGGTGGTCGCTTCCAGAGCGCGCTTGTCGACGCCGGCGCCGGTGGTGGCATTGCCTTGCGGATCGAGATCGACCAGCAACACTTTCGCGCCGGTGTCGGCCAACGCCGCCGCAAGGTTGACCGAGGTGGTGGTCTTGCCGACCCCGCCTTTCTGGTTCGCCACCGCAATGATCCGCGCCTTGCTCATGTCCGGCTGCCCTCGTCGGTGCTCACTCGTTCGATCTCCAGCAGATGACGCTGCGCATCCAGCCCGGGCACCGCCAGCGCGCGCGTGGCGACCAGCGTCCAGCCGGCTGGCAGCGCCGCGATTTCGTCCGCCGGGATCACGCCCTTCATCGCCAGCAAACGGCCATTGTCGCGCAACAGGTGGCCACCGACGCGCACGAATTGCGCAAGACTACCGAAGGCGCGCGAAAGCACACAATCGAAACCCTCGCCGCGCGGCGCCTGTTCGGCGCGCTCGGCCAGCACGCTGACGTTGGCGAGCCCGAGCACCCGCACTGCCTCGCGCTGGAAACGCGCCTTCTTGCCGGCCGATTCGATCGAGGTCACCTGGATGTCCGGCCGCGCCAGCGCCAGCACCAGCCCCGGCAGGCCGGCACCGGAGCCGATGTCCGCCACCCGGCCATGCACGAATGGCGCGATCGCCAGACTGTCGAGCAGGTGCAGGGTCAGCATCTGCTGCGGATCGCGGATCGCGGTGAGGTTGTAGGTGGCGTTCCAGCGCGCCAGCAACTCCAGATAGGCCAGCAGTCGCGTCGCCAGCGGCTCGACGGGCAGCTGCAAGGCGTGCAGGCCGGCATCGAGGCGAGGGCGCAGGGCGGACAGGTCGGACATGGGGCGCGGATGGAAACGGCCGCCGAGTATCCCGCAAAACGCCTGCTGACGGCGCATGGACCGGTCGCGCGAGCAGGGAAATGGCGCCTCGGAATCGCGGCGTCCGCCACGTCGGCGCCCGTGCTGGCATGCCTGCATGCCACGGCCCGGGGCCCGCGCGCCGTTCCGGCGCGATCATGCGGCCATCGCGGCGCGGGCCTTCTGCTCAGGCCGCGTGCAGGGCGCAGCGCACCACGCGCAAGCCCCTGCCGTCGAGGCGCCGGTTGAGTTCGGCCTTGAGCGCGTCGGCCAGCACCGGCGCCGCCGCATCGGCGGGCAACTGCGCGGCAACGACGACGGCGAGCACGGCATCGGCGTGACGACGGATTTCCTCGTCCAGGCGCTCCAGGCCGTCGCCAGCCGGCAACGGATCGAGGATCTGGTAGTACAGGTCGGCGCTGGCCGGTACACCGGACAGATCGCCGGTCGGGACCTCCAGATGGTGGCCGGTCAACGGCACCTGCCGCGCGACCTTCTCGATCAGCGGCCACACCGGATGCCGGCCGGCCTTCAGCGTGCGCGCAAAACGCCCGAAACGGTGCACCGTCCATGCCTGCCCTTCCGGCACGCGACGCACGGTCAGCAGGTAGCCGACGAGCGGCAGCAGCGCGGTCAGGACGATGGCGACGTTCACGACGTTCAATCCAGTCAGGACGTTGCGAGAGGGTCTTTGTGAACTCTCTAGCAAAATAACGAAATTTTTGCAACATGCAAACGAAATTTTCATGCTTTGGCGGGCTTTCATTCAGCTTGGCCCGGGCGGTGCGCCTGTCGCGGCGCCACGGCGCGGGCCTCCGGATGCCGGGCCGCAAAATCCGGCAAGGGCCGCCGCGGCCAATCGCGAGGGCGCGGCTTCATCGCCGGCGGCCGGTGGCGTGACCGATCCGGCGGCTCAAGGCGCCAGCGCCGGCATGCCGGCGGCCAGCAGTTCGCGGGTGTATTCATGCCGTGGCGAGGTCAGCACGGTCGCTGCCGGGCCGCTCTCGACGATGCGGCCCTCGTGCATCACCGCGATGCGCTCGGCCAGTGCGCGCGCGGCCGCGAAATCGTGGGTGATGAACAACACCGCGAGCCCACGCTCGCGCTTCAGGCGCGCCAGCAGTTGCAAGATGGCGGCGCGAGTACGCGCATCCAGCGCCGACACCGCCTCGTCGCAGACCAGCAGCTCGGGATCGGTGGCGAGCGCACGGGCGATGGCGATGCGCTGGCATTGACCGCCGGAGAATTGATGCGGATAGCGGTCGATGGCTTGCTCGTCGATGCCCACCGAGATCAGCAAGTCGCGCGCGCGCGCGCGCTGCGTGGCGGCATCGCCGATGGCGTGGATGCGCAGCGGCTCGGCGACGATCTGCGCGGCGTTCATGCGCGGATCGAGCGAGGCCAGCGGATCTTGAAAAACCACGCCGATGCGCCGGCGCAGCTCACGCAAGCGGCGCGGAGCGAGGCTGTGCAGGTCGTTACCATCGAGCACGATGCGCCCGCGCACGCCACCGCGCAGCAGGCGCAGCGCTGCCCGCGCGAGGGTGGATTTGCCCGAGCCCGATTCGCCGACCAGCGCCACGCATTCGCCGCGGTGGATCACGAGGTCGGTGGGCGCCAAGGCATCGTGGGCGCTGCGCGGATAGCGCACCGCCAACGCCTGGGCATCCAGCAGCACCGCGCCCGCCTCGCCGGCGACCGCCGCCGGCAGGTGGGCCGCGGCGAGCAGATCTTGCGTGTACGCCGCCTGCGGGCGCGCGAATACGGTATCGGTCGCGCCGGCCTCGACGACGCACCCGCGACGCAGCACACACACCCGCTGCGCCATCGTTCGCACCAGCGGAAGATCGTGGCTGACCAACAGCAAGCCGAGCCGCTCACGCACACGCAGGTCGTCGAGCAGACGGGCGATGCCGGCACCCACGCGCGGATCGAGCGCCGAGGTCGGCTCGTCGGCGATCAATACGCGCGGTGACAACGCCAGCGCCAGGGCGATGCACACGCGCTGACGCTGACCGCCGGAGAGTTCGTGCGGACGCCGATCCAGCAGCGCATCGGCATCGGCGAGACCGACGCGATCGAGCCGTTCCAGCGCCCGCGTGCGCCGCTGCGCGCGGGCGCTGCCGGCCGCGTGCAGCACTTCGTCGAGCTGCGCGCCGATGCGGCGCAATGGATGCAACGCCGCCAATGCATCCTGCGGCACCCAGCCCAGAGCGCGACCGCGCAGCGCGTCATGTTCGCGCCCGCCCAGCGCGAGCTCGCGACCGGCGAACTGCAATCGTCCGCGCGCCTGCAATGCCGGCGGCAAAAGGCCGAGCAAGGCCAGCGTCGCCAGACTCTTGCCGGCACCGGATTCGCCGACCACCGCCACGCATTCGCCCGCCGCGACGTCCAGATCGAGCGGGCCGAGCAGCACGCCACCATCAGCGCGCCGCGACACCTGAAGATCGCGCACTGCCAGCAGCACCGGCGTGCTCACGATTCCGTCGCCGGCACGGATTCATCGACGACTTCGCTCGCCGCCGCGTTACGCACGTCCAGCGCATCGCGCAGGCCATCGCCGAGTTGCTGGAAACAGGCCAGCGTCGTCACCAGCAGCAACGCCGGCGCGAGCAGGGTCCACGGCGCGCTGTCGAGCTCGGCCGCGCCTTCTTCGAGCAGCGTGCCCAATCCAGCCGACGGCTGATCGATCGACAAGCCGAGAAAGCCGAGAAAACTCTCGACGAGGATGGCCTGCGCCGCCAGCAGGCTGGCGTAGACCAGCGCGATGCCGAGCAGATTGGGGACGATATGCCAACGCAGAATCTGCCACGTGCTGGCGCCGGCGGCGCGCGCGGCCAGCACGAACGGCAATTCGCGCAGGCGCGCCGCTTCGGCGCGCACCACCCGCGCCAGATCGATCCAGACGTAACCGCCGATCGCCGCCAGCAACAAGGGCAGTGAGCGCCCGAACAGGGTCAGCAGCAAGATCACGATCAGCAGGAACGGCAGCGCCGACACCACATCCAGCGCGCGCATCATCGCCCGCTCGACACCGCCGCCGAGATAGCCGGCCAGCGCGCCATAGCCCAGCCCGATGGCCAACGCGATGGCCGTCGCACCCCCACCGAGCAGCAACGACAGGCGCAGCCCGAGCCAAACGCGCACGAACGTATCGCGGCCGATGGCATCGGTGCCGAACCAGTGCGAACGTGCCAGCGACGGCGCGGACGAGAGCGCACTCCAGTCCGGATGCTCCGGCCGCCACGGCGACAACCACGGCCCGACCAGCGCGCACAGCGCCAGCGCGGCGAGGATGGTCAGACAAATCGTCGTCGAACGCGGCGCGCGCCGCAGGAACGTGTGCATGGACGCATCATCGCGCGGAAAGCGGGAATCGGGAATCGGATGACGGGAATCGGGAATCGGGAATCGAGAGGCGGGCGGCGGGAGGCGCAGTCGCGACCGTTCTCGCTCGACCGTTCGTGGTGAGCCCTTCGACAAGCTCAGGACAGGCCTGTCGAACCACGGACGGCCAGCCTCGGTGATCAGAAATCAGGAATCGGGAGGCGGGCGGGCGTGGAAACGTGTTCGCGGCCGCGCCCCCGACGTCCCCTGACGACAGTCAACTGCATACCGACTACCATCTGTCCTCTGTCCTCTG
>JAFEFT010000030.1:0-17464 GCA_018240435.1 Pseudomonadota bacterium | reverse complement strand
CTCTGCCCCCTGTCCTCTGTCCTCCGCCACCCATGCCCCACCTGCCCACCCGCCCCCGCCGCATGCGCCGCGACGACTTCTCGCGGCGGCTGATGCGCGAAACCGTGCTCACCGCCGATGACCTGATCCTGCCGGTGTTCGTGCACGAGTTGTCCGGCCGCGCAGCGGTGGCGTCGATGCCTGGCGTCGAGCGGCTGTCGATCGACGAACTGCTGCGCGTGGCCGAGCAGGCGCAGACGCTGCGCATTCCGGCGCTCGCTCTGTTTCCGGTGACGCCCGATTCGGCCAAGTCGCTCGATGCCTGCGAGGCGTGGAATCCCGATGGCCTCGCCCAGCGCGCGGTGCGGGCACTGAAGGCGCGCTTCCCCGAACTGGGCGTGATCACCGACGTCGCGCTCGATCCATTCACCACGCATGGGCAGGATGGATTGATCGATGCCAGCGGCTACGTCGTCAACGACGAAACCGTCGAGGCGCTGGTCAAGCAGGCGGTGTCGCATGCGCAGGCCGGTGCCGACGTGGTGGCACCCTCGGACATGATGGACGGCCGCATCGGCGCGATCCGCAACGCGCTCGAAACACACGGCCTGATCCATACCCGCATCCTCGCCTATGCGGCGAAATACGCATCGGCGTTCTATGGCCCGTTCCGCGACGCGGTCGGCAGCGCCGGCAGCCTCGGCAAGGGCAACAAATATACCTACCAGATGGATCCGGCCAATTCCGACGAGGCGCTGCGCGAGGTGGCGCTGGACATCGAGCAGGGTGCCGACATGGTGATGGTCAAACCGGCGCTGCCGTATCTGGACATCGTGCGGCGGGTGAAAGATCGCTTCGGTGTGCCCACGTTCGCCTATCAGGTCAGCGGCGAGTACGCGATGCTCAAGGCCGCCGCGATCAATGGCTGGCTGGACGAGCGCGCCTGCGTGCTCGAAGCCCTCACCGGCAGCAAACGCGCCGGTGCCGACGCCATCCTGACCTACTTCGCGCTCGACGCGGCGCGCTGGCTGCGGGAGTGAGCCATCGCTACGCCCTGTTCGGCCACCCCGTCGCGCACTCGCTCAGCCCGCGCATCCACGCCGCGTTCGCCAAACAATGCGGCGTGGCGATGGAGTACGCGCTGATCGATGCCACGCCGGATGATTTTTCGACCGCGCTGGAATCATTCGCACGCGAAGGCGGCGCCGGCGGCAACGTCACCGTGCCGCACAAGCAGGCCGCGCTGGCGCTGTGCGATCACATCAGCGAGCGCGCGCGCCGCTGCGGTGCGGTCAACACCCTCATGCGTCGCGACGATGGCTGGTTCGGCGACAACACCGACGGCATCGGTCTGGTGCGCGATCTCACCCAACGCCATCGCCACGACCTGCGCGAGCGGCGCACCCTGCTGCTCGGCGCCGGCGGTGCCGCAGCTGGCATCGCCCCGGCCCTGCTCGATGCCGGCATCGGCAGCCTGTGCATCGTCAACCGCACGCCCACCCGCGCCGCCGACCTCGCCGCCACACTCGCCACGCCCGCGCGCGTGCAGGCGCGGCACTGGGACGAACTTGGATCGTTGGGCGCGTTCGACTTGATCGTCAATGCGACTGCGGCCGCGCTCGAGCCGGCGGCGCTCGACCTGCCGCCAATGCGGATCCACGCCGGCACACTGGCGGTCGACCTGGGCTACGGCGAGGCAGCGGTCGACTTCGTCACATGGGCGTGCCGCGCCGGCTGCGCCGCCGCCATTGACGGCCTGGGCATGCTGGTCGAACAGGCCGCCGAAGCGTTCTCGCTTTGGCATGGCCGGCGACCGGCGGCCGATTCCGTGTATGCACTGCTGCGCTGCGACCGCCAGCTGACGGCGATGGATTGAGCCACAGCGAAACCGACGGCCACAAGAACTCTCGTGGTCGCCGATAGTATCCGTTCGATAGTCCGCACCCCGCTTCATCAGCGCATGGCGAGCCGGGAATGCGGCATCGACTACTTGACCAGTCCGTGAGGCACGATGTTGGTGCTGACGACCTTGCCGGTGTTATCCGTCACGACGACGACATCATAGGCCGCAAAGTGGATGACCGTCACCCATCCGCCACCTGGCAAAGGCGTGGTTTCCGTCGGTGCCGTCGTCTGCATGCCCACGCTTCCGGGGCCAGAGCCCGTCGTGCCTCGCAGCGCCAAGCTGATCAAGTCGATATATGCAGTCGCGCGTCCATGGGCTGACAATCCGTCGACGGATGCGGAACCGCTGGCCATCACCGCACCCGCGCGGTCGACGGCAACCGCCGTCACGACGGTACCGGTCTGCTTCACGATGAGGCAGTTGCCAACGCAGAACGATCGACGTTGGTCGGGTGCCGATCTGGAAGGTGCGCTCGAAGCCAGCGAGGCATTTGCGAACAGCATCATCGAAGTCACGCACAACGCAGCCATCCCGGCGATGAGTTTCCTGTTCATCCAGCCACTCCCAAATCGATTTGCCATCATTGCCCGCCAAAGGATATTGCGATTAGGGGGGGGGGCGTCAAGAATCATCCATCACCCTTGATTGAAGGGCGTGAAACAGCCCGCCGCCAGCGCGAAGCCGATCGCCGCATCGACCGCCGCCACCTGCGCATCGATGCACTGCTGTGGATCGGTGCGCGGGCTGTCGGGATACACCTCGGTAGTGGTGCGATGGCGCGCGTCAGTGATGCCGGCGCACAAGCCCCACTCGCGCAGGCGGTAGCGAATCACGCCCGGCGCGACCACCTCCGAGCCGATGATCTGCCCATGCGCATCGGCCGGGGCGATGTGGGTGACCTTCGCCACCGCCGCGATCACCGCCGCCTGGAATGCCGGCTGCGGCTGGTCTTCGTCATCGACCAGATAAAATCCGTCGGGAATCTCGCCCGGCTCGAACGCTTGCCCATCACGCGCCGCCAGCGCCGGACGGAACTCGCCCTCATCGCTGTCGGTGGTCTCGTGCAGGTCGATGTGCATCGCGATCGTCTGCCGCAGCGGTTCGAGCAAGCGCCACAGCGCTGCTGATTCGCCGCATGGGCTGTCGGCGCGGAAATTGCGATTGGGATCGAGCGCCTGCGCGTTCCAGCGCTGCACATGCTCCCACGCCCACGGGCTCACGCAGGGCACCAGCAGGATGTTGGCAACGTCGGCGTAATCGGCCATGCGTTCTTGCGCGAAGCGCAGCGCGCCGAGCACGCCGCTGGTTTCGTAGCCGTGCACGCCGCCGGTGACCAGCAGTGTCGGCCGCGATGGATGCCATCCGCGCGTGCGCAATGCGAGCAATGGATACCGATGCGCCGATACATCGATATGGCCATAGCATTCGACATCGAGACGATCACCCAGCGTCTCCACCACGGCCACCACGTCATCGGCATGCGAACGCTGCCGGCGCTGGCGCGCCAACCATTGCGATTTTTCCGCATCGCCCCAGGGCTGGCCGGGGGTGCCGATGGGGTAGAACCTCGCAGACGACATAGCTGAACAGCCGCAGCATGGAGATGGCGCAAATTTAGCATCGCTCGTCAACAAGCGGCGCTTCGCATCGATTCACAACCGCAATGACAACACGAGTGCCATCACTGAGCACCGCAAAACAAGAGCGGGCGCTCATTGCCGGGCGCCCGCTCGCTACATCAATCTGGATGCTGCCGGAAGTCAGCGTTTGCTCTTCTGGCTTTGCTGGATGAGGTAGTCCACGTTGTCGATCATGCCAATCACCTTGAACGCTTTCGCATTTGCGTCGAATGCAAACAAGGAACACGTTGATCCCTTGCAAAACTTGAACGCGCACGGATCATGCTCACCACAAACGAGTGTGAATGGCGAGTGGCCGCTGGCTGCCACAGATTCATCCTGTGGTTGGGAACCTCGAGGCCAGTTCGGGTTTTTGTAAGAGCCGATGACGTTGCAACCATTATTCGCACCGCTGCAATACAAGACCGTGCAGGTCGGACCTGAACAGGTAACTATCACGCAGCCGTTCGTGCAATCCGTGACAGGCGGATTGGCTTTGGCTGGCATTGGCACCGAGACGCCGGCAAACATCATCATCAGCGACAAGCACAGCATGGCCGCCTTGGCCAAAATCTTGTTGCACATCGAACATCCTCCCCGAGTGAAGTGCCATCATTGGCGTCGCAAGGATATTGCGATAGGGGGGGGGGGGCGTCAACATAAAAACGCGCTCATGCCACGAGCGCCTCGACGTGACAGGCGAAAGTCTCCGCCACCTGATGCCTCACGCCAGATAGCGATCCTTGAGCTTGACGTAATGCGCGGCCGAGTAGTGCAGCTGCTCGATCTGTTCGGCGCCGAGCGTGCGCACACAGCGCGCCGGGTTGCCCATCCACAGCTCGCCCTCGCCGACCACCTTGCCCGGCGCGATCACCGCACCGGCGGCGACGAAGCCGTTCCGGCGCACGATGGCACCGTCGAGCACGGTGGCATGCATGCCGATCAGGCAAGCGTCCTCGATGGTGCAGGCGTGGACCACCGCGCCGTGGCCGATGGTGACATCGGCACCAATCAGGCACGGAAAACCTTCACCGGTGTACGGCCCGGCATGGGTGACGTGGACGATGGCACCGTCCTGAACATTGCTGCGCGCGCCGATGCGGATGTGATGGACGTCGCCGCGCACCACCGCCATCGGCCAGATCGACACGTCGTCGCCGAGCACGACATCGCCGATCACGACCGCCGCAGGATCGACGTAGACACGCGCGCCGAGGGTGGGAAGGGTGTCGAGATAGGGGCGCACGGGGGACAGAGGACAGAGGACAGAAGACAGATGGTAGTCGGTAATCAGTTGGCTGTCGTCCCGGGCGTGATGTCCGAGGTGGAATCCGGCTTTGTCGATTCCCGATTCCCGATTCCCGTAACCCGATTCCCGATTCCCGATTCCGGAAATTGGAGTGCTTGCACGACCCGTGCGCACTACACTGCCCCGTATGGACACTGCCACCGACACCCCGATCGCCGAATTGCAGCCGATGCTGCGCAAGCTGCGCGCCGCGCAGGCGGCGCACGTGCCCGACTACGCGCAACGGCGCGATGACCTCGATCGCCTGCGCAGCGTCTTCCAACGCCGGGTCGAGGAGATGGCGAAGATCGTCAGCGCCGACTTCGGCAACCGTTCGCGACACGAAAGTCTGGTTGCCGACGGCATGACGGTGCTGGCCGAAATCGATTGCTTTCGCCGACATCTGAAGTCGTGGATGCGGCCGCGCGGGCGCATGGTGAACTGGCTGTTCCTGCCGGCGCGGGCGCAGCTGCGGATGCAGCCGCTGGGCGTGGTCGGGGTGATTTCGCCGTGGAATTATCCGGTCAGCCTGGCGCTCAATCCGCTGGCGGCGGCGATCGCGGCCGGCAATCACGTCATGATCAAGCCCTCCGAGCACACCCCGCGCACCAGCGCGTTTTTGCGCGAATTGCTCGCCGAGGTGTTTCCGCCCGATCGGGTGGGCGTGGTCACGGGCGGCCCGGAGGTCGCGGCGGCGTTCGCCGGCCTGCCGTTCGATCACCTGTTCTTCACCGGGTCCACCGCACTCGGGCGCAAGGTGATGGCGGCGGCGGCGGCCAACCTGACACCGGTGACGCTCGAACTGGGCGGCAAGTCGCCGTGCGTGATCGCGCCCGACTTCCCGCTGCCGCTGGCCGCTTCGCGCATCGCCGCCGGCAAATGGCTCAACGCCGGCCAGACCTGCATCGCGCCGGACTACCTGTTGGTACCGCGCAACGCGCGCGATGGCCTGATCGAAGCGCTGACCGCGGCCGTACGCACCCGCTACGCGAGCATCGCCGGCAATCCCGATTACACCAGCATCGTCAACGAAGGCCAGTACCGGCGTCTGCGTGGTTATCTCGACGAGGCAGCCGGGCGCGGCGTGCGCTGCCTCGAACTGGCGCCCTGCGATAGCGCCATCGCCGATGCGCAACGCCTGATTCCGCCGACGCTGGTGATCGACCCGCCCGACGATCTGGCGATCATGCGCGAGGAAATCTTCGGCCCGATCCTGCCGGTCAAGACCTACGGCACGCTCGCCGAGGCCATCGGCTACATCAACGATCATCCGCGGCCGCTGTCGCTGTATTACTTCGACAACGATTCGCGGCGCGTGCAAACGATGCTCGAACGCACCGTCGCCGGCGGCGTGTCGATCAACGACACGGTGATGCACTACGCGCAAGAGCGCCTGCCCTTCGGCGGCGTCGGCCCGTCCGGCATGGGCCGCTATCACGGCCGCGATGGTTTCGAGACCTTCAGCCACCACAAGGCGGTGCTGTTCCAGTCGCGGCTGTCGTCGATGGCGCTGTTCAAGCCGCCCTATCGCGGGCTGGCGGACACGCTGGTGAAATTCCTGACCCGCTGAGCGGCGAGTCTGTTTGCCAGCGTGCAGGTGCCCCTTTCCCCGCTTGCGGGGGAAGGTTGGGATGGGGGCGAATCGTGTCGCGCGCTACGCCCCGCGCATGGTTCGACAGGCCTGTCCTGAGCTTGTCGAAGGGCTCACCACGAACGGTCGGCTGACAGGCTCACCACGAACGGGGCTCTGGCCATCGCGTTTCCAGTTGCAGTCGCCTGCACGCTGCGACTGGCACAATGCCGCCGATGCGAAACGCCCGCCTGCTGCCGCTGATCGTCGCCTGCGCGTTGTTCATCGAGAACATGGACTCGACCGCGATCGCCACCTCGCTGCCGGTGATGGCGCGCGATCTGGGCACCGATCCGATCGCGCTCAAACTCGCGCTCACCGCGTACCTGCTGGCACTGGCGGTGTTCATCCCGATCAGCGGCTGGATCGCCGATCGCTTTGGCGCGCGTCGCACCTTCGTCACCGCGATCGCGGTATTCCTGCTCGGCTCGCTGGCCTGCGCCGCCTGTCATTCGCTGGAAACGCTGGTGGCGGCGCGTTTCGTGCAGGGCATGGGCGGCGCGTTGATGGTGCCGGTCGGACGATTGGTGCTGCTGCGCGCGATTCCGAAAAACGAGCTGGTCGACGCATTGAGCTGGCTGACCATCCCGGCGCTGATGGCGCCGATGCTCGGGCCGCCGCTGGGCGGTTTCATCACCACGTACTTTCACTGGCGCTGGATTTTCGGCATCAACCTGCCGATGGGCCTGCTCGGCATCGTGCTGGCGCTGCGCTACATCCCCGACCTGCGCGAGGACGTGCAGCCGCTGGACTGGACCGGCTTCGCGCTGTCCGGCATCGGCCTGGCACTGGCGATGTTCGGCTTCTCCACCCTGGGCCGCCACATGGTGTCGCTACCGGTGGCGATCGCCTGCCTGCTGGTCGGGCTGGCGGCGCTGTTCGCCTACGCCCGGCACGCGCGCCGGCATCCGCATCCGCTGCTCGACCTGCGGCTGTTCCATCTGCCGAGTTTTCGCGCCGGCGTGCTCGGCGGCGGCATCTTCCGCGTCGGCATCGGTGCCATTCCGTTCCTGCTGCCGTTGATGCTGCAACTGGGCTTCGGTCTCGATCCGCTGCATTCGGGCTTGCTGACCTTCGCCTCGGCGATCGGCGCGATCTTCATGAAGACGATCGCCTCGCGCGTGCTCAAGCGCTTCGGCTTTCGCGACGTGCTGTGGCGCAACGCGCTGGTCTGCGCGGCGATGCTGGCCGGCTACGGATTGTTCACCGCCCGCACGCCACATGCGCTGATCATCGCCGTGCTGATCGTGGCGGGCTGTTTTCGCTCGCTGCAATTCACCGCGATCAACGCGATCAGTTTTGCCGAGGTCGAACAAGACCGCATGAGCCAGGCCAGCAGCCTGTCGGGAATGATGCAGCAGTTCTCGTTGTCGCTGGGCGTGGCCGTCGGTGGTTACGCGCTGCAAATCAGCGGCTGGTTGCGCCATGATGCGGCCACTGCGGCGGGCAGTTTCAGCACCGCCTTCGTCATCGTTGGCGCGATCAGCGCGATCTCGGCGTGGCTGATGTGGAAACTCCCCGCCGACGCCGGCCTGGAGATGTCCGGGCATGCGCAGCCGGGTAAAGAATTGACGCGCCCGAAAGCCGAGCAACGGCCGGCGACGTGAAGGCGATCAGGGCGCGAACGCGCGCAGCGCGGCGATCGCGCGGTCGATGCCGGCGTCGTCGATGTCCAGATGCACGACCATGCGGATGTTCGGAACGTAACCGATCGACAGCTTCACCGCGGCCGCGTCCATGTGCGCCTTGAACGCACCCAGATGCGCGGGTGCGACTTCGATGAAGACCATGTTGGTGTGCTGGCTGACGTGTTCGATCGTCGCCACGCCGCGCAGCCCTTCGGCCAGCCGCGCAGCGCGGGCGTGATCTTGCGCCAGCCGCTCGATGTGATGGTCGAGCGCGTGCAGGCAGGCGGCGGCGAGGATGCCGGCCTGACGCATGCCGCCGCCGCAGACCTTGCGCCAGCGTCGGGCCTGCTCGATCAGCGCCTTGCTGCCGCACAGCACCGAGCCGACCGGTGCGCCCAGACCCTTGGAGAAGCACACCGACACGCTGTCGAAATACTGGGTGATGTCGCGCGCCGGCAGATCGAGCGCGACCGCGGCGTTGAACAGGCGGGCGCCGTCCAGGTGCATCGCCAGGCCGTGGCGCTTGCACAGGATGTGCGCGTCGCGCAGGTATTCCACCGGCAGCGCGCGGCCATGCCAGGTGTTTTCAAGGCACAGCAGGCGGGTGCGTGCGAAGTGCGGATCGAGCGGCTTGATCGCGCCCTCGATCGCCTCCAGCGGCAGCGTGCCGTCTTCGGCATGGACGATGGGCTGCGGCTGGATCGAGCCGAGCACGGCGGCGCCGCCGCCTTCGTACTGGTAGGTGTGCGCCTGCATGCCGACGAGATACTCGTCGCCGCGCTGGCAGTGGCTCATCAGCGCGCACAGGTTGGCTTGCGTGCCCGACGGCAGCAACAGCGCATCCTCGAAACCCAGCTTCACCGCCAGCCGTCGCTGCAAGGCGTTGACGGTCGGATCCTCGCCGTAGACGTCGTCACCGACTTCGGCGCGCGCCATGGCCTCGCGCATGGCCGGCGTGGGCTGCGTGACGGTGTCGCTGCGCAGGTCGATCCAGTTCATGGTTTACCCCCGGCGGCAGTGTAGCCCGATCATGTGGCGATGCCATACTGGGCGCATGAAAATCGCCAGCTGGAACGTCAATTCGCTCAACGTGCGCCTGCCGCACCTGTTGCAATGGCTGGCGCAGGCGCAGCCGGATGTGGTGGCGTTGCAGGAAACCAAGACGGAGGACGGCAAGTTTCCCGACACCGCGCTTGCCGAGGCCGGCTACCGCAGCGTTTTTTCCGGCCAGAAGACCTACAACGGGGTGGCCCTGCTGTCGCGCGTCGGTGCGCTGGAGGACGTGCAAGCGGGCATCCCCGGCTTTGCCGACGACCAGAAGCGGGCACTGGCGGCGACCGTCGCCGGCGTGCGCATCGTCGATCTGTACGTGGTCAACGGCCAGGCCGTGGGCAGCGAAAAATACGATTACAAGCTGCGCTGGCTGGACGCCGTGCACGGCTGGCTGCACGAGGAAATCACCCGCCACCCACGCTTGGTGGTGCTGGGCGATTTCAACATCGCTCCCGATGATCGCGACGTGCACGATCCGCAGCTTTGGAACGACGAGTCGATCCTGACCTCGACCGCCGAACGCGCCGCGCTGCGCCGGCTGCTGGCGTTGGGCCTGCACGACAGCTTTCGCCTGCTGCACGACGATGGCGGGCAATTCAGCTGGTGGGATTACCGGCAGGCGGCATTCCGCCGCAACCTCGGCCTGCGCATCGACCTGCTGCTGGTCAGCGAGGCGATGCGTGCAGGTTGCAAGCAGGCCTGGATCGACCGCACACCGCGCGGCTGGGAGCGTGCATCGGATCACACGCCGGTGCTGGTGGAACTGGATTGCGATTGACGCTGCCGGGCGCACGCCGCGCCGGCTCGCCGTCAAGCACCAGCCGCCAGGCGCACGCGCGCGAAATTGCGCTTGCCGATCTGCAACACGCCTTCGAATCCCGGCGTGAACGTCCGCTGCGCATCTTCGAACACCTCACCGTCGATGCGCACGGCGCGCTCCTTGAGCTTGCGCATGGCCTCGCCATTGCTCGTCGCCAATCCAGCCGCAACCAGCAAGGCGGCGATGCGCAGGCCTTCGTTGGGCACGGCCAACTCGTGCAGCGGCAGCAACGAGGTATCGCCATGCCCGCTCACCACCGCCTGCCAGCCGGCGATCGCCTGTTCGGCGGCGGCCGCATCGTGAAAGCGCGTGGCCAGTTCGCGCGCCAGCCGCAACTTGGCGTCGCGCGGATTGAGCGCACCGGCGTCGACATCGGCGCGCATGCGCGCAAGCTCGGCCATCGACACCTCGAAACTGAGCAGCTCGAACCAGCGCCACATCAGGCCGTCGTCGATCTTCATCGTCTTGGTGACCATGTCGATCGCCGGCTCGTCGATGCCGATGTAGTTGCCCAGCGACTTGCTCATCTTCTGCACGCCGTCGAGGCCCTCCAGCAACGGCATCGTCAGCACGATCTGCGGCGGCTTGCCGGCTTGCTCCTGCAGGGCGCGGCCCATCAGCAGATTGAAGCGTTGGTCGGTGCCGCCGAGTTCGACATCCGCCGCGAGCGCGACCGAGTCGTAGCCTTGCACCAATGGATACAGGAATTCGTGGATGGCGATGGGCTGTTCGGATTTGTAGCGCTTGGAAAAATCGTCGCGCTCGAGCATGCGCGCCACCGTATGCGAGGCGGCGAGGCGAATCATGTCGGCCGCGTTCATGCGCGAAAACCACTCGGAGTTGAAGCGCAGCTCGGTGCGGCTGCGATCGAGCACCTTGAACACCTGTTCGGCATAGGTGCGCGCATTGGCTTCGACGTCGGCGTGGGTGAGCGGTTTGCGCGTCACGTTCTTGCCGGTCGGGTCGCCGATCATGCCGGTGAAGTCGCCGATCAGGAAGATCACCGTGTGCCCCAGGTCCTGGAACTGGCGCATCTTGTTGAGCAGCACGGTGTGGCCGAGGTGCAGGTCGGGCGCGGTCGGGTCGAATCCGGCCTTGACCCGCAGCGGGCGGCCGAGCGCAAGCCGCGCCTTGAGTTCGTCGAGCTTGAGGATGTCGGAAGCGCCGCGCGCGATCAGGTCGAGGCTGGCTTGGAGGTCGCTCATCACTGTCCTGTTTTTGTACGCAAAGACGTTGCAGGCGGCCGCCGAGCCCACCGAAACGCCATGTTACGTTAAAGTGAAGTTAATTGTTGCAGAGCAAAAACATCAATTGCAACAATGACTTGACGTGTGTCCTTCAAGCAAATTATGGTGCCCGCGGTTTGAAGAAGAGCCCCCGGAGGGCCGCGCATGCAAAACGACGCCCCGCCTGCCGTCAACGGTTGCCATCCCTCCCATTCGCCGCGCCCGCCGAAAAAGTCCTGGCTCAAGCGGCTCGATGCCGCCGGCAGCGAGGATTTCCGCGGTCGCTGGTCGCGCGAGCACTGGATGCTCGCCAGCATGTTCGCCACCATGGGCGCGCTCGTGGTCGCGATCGTGCCAGGCTTCAACAACGCCATCCACACCCCGAAGGCCACCCGCGCCACTTTCGTGCTCAGCCTGCCCAAGCCGGCGCCGGCCGACGTGCCGCCACCGGCGCAGAACTGGCAACTGGTGACCGTCGGCAAGGGTCAGAATCTCGATTCATTGCTGGCGCAGTTCAACCTGCCGGCAACGACCCGGAAGCAGTTGCTGGCGCAGCCGGGCGCCAAGGCGGTGCTGACCCACCTGCGCGAAGGCGCCCAACTGGCCTTCGACGTGCCCGCGCCGGGCATCCTGCGCGGCTTGCGCTACGACAAGGACGACTCGACCCGCATCGAATTGCGTTTCAATGGCGACAAGGTTCGCGCCACCACCCTTCATCGGCCGCTCGAACGGCGGCTGGAATCGACCAGCGGCGTGATCGCCGGTTCGCTGTTCAGCGCCGGCGAGCAAGCCGGCCTGAGCGATGCCGCGGTCATCCAGATGGCGAAGATCTTCTCCTACAACATCGACATGGCGCAGGACCTGCAGCCGGGCGACAGCTTCCAGGTGGTGTACGAGGATTACTGGCGCGATGGCGTGAAGGTGCGCACCGGCGACATCCTCGCCGCCAGCTTCGACAACAACGGCAAACGCTACTTCGCCTATCGCTACACCCATCCCAACGGCAAGACCGAATACGTCGATCAAAGCGGCGTCCCGCTCAAGCGCAGCTTCATGCGCACGCCGGTCGAGTTCACCCGCATCTCCTCGGGCTTCACCCTGGCCGGCCGCATGCATCCGATCCTGGGCTACATGCGCGCCCACACCGGCATCGACTACGCAGCCCCTTCGGGCACGCCGATCGTCGCCGCCGGCGACGGCAAGGTGGTGTTCGAGGGCTGGAAGGGCGGCTACGGCAACTGCATCATCGTCGACCACGGTCGCGGCTACACCACGCTGTACGGTCACATGTCGCACTTCGGGCGCTACCGCGTCGGCCAGAGCGTGGCGCAGGGAACCACCATCGGCTACGTCGGCATGACCGGCATGGCCACCGGGCCGCACCTGCACTACGAATTCCGCATCAATGGCCAGTACCGCAACCCGCTGTCGGTGACGATGCCCAAGCCGCAGCCGCTGGAAGGCGCCGAGCTGGCTGCTTTCCGCACTCAGAACGCCACCGCGCTGGCGCAGCTCAACCGCATGCAGGTGCTCACCCGCGCCACCGTGGCGCAAAGCGTGATCAACGCACCGGCCTCGGTGAAGAAAGCGATGAAGCGGCAGATGGTAGCGTCGGCGCGCAAGCTGCGCCGCTCGCGTGGCTGAGCCCGGGCACTTTCTCGGGCTGATCTCCGGCACCAGCGCCGATGGCATCGACGCCGTCGTGTGCGCGTTCGCCGATGCTAGTGCTGTCACGGCGCCGCCAGCGCCGACGGGCGCGATCCGCATCCTCGCCGCGCGTACCTATCCCTACCCCGCGGACGTGCGCGAGCGCGTGCTCGCACTGGCGCGCAGTCGTGCCAGCATCACTCTCGATGACTACGGCCAGCTCGACGTGCAGATCGGCGAATGTTTCGCCGCGGCGGCGTTGGCGCTGCTGGGTAAATCCGGCATCGATCCGGCGCAGGTGACGGCGCTCGGCTCGCACGGCCAGACCATCTGCCATCGCCCTGGCGGCACGCATCCGTTCACCTTGCAGATCGGCGATGCCAGCGTGATCGCCGAGCGCACCGGCATCACCACCGTCGCCGATTTCCGCCGCGCCGACGTCGCCGCCGGCGGCCAGGGTGCGCCGCTGCTGCCGGCGCTGCACGCGGCGGTGCTGTCCGATCCGGCGATCCCGCGCGCGATCCTCAACCTCGGCGGCATCGGCAACCTCACCCTGCTGGTGCCCGGCCGCGACGTGATCGGTTTCGACACCGGCCCGGCGAACTGCCTGCTCGACGCCTGGGCGCTGTGTCAACGCGGCCAGGCGCGCGACGACGGCGGCGCGTGGGCACGCAGCGGCCGCGTCGATCACGGCCTGCTGGCACGCTGCCTCGATGACCCATATTTCGCCGCCGCGCCGCCCAAGAGCACCGGCCGCGAAGTGTTCAACCTCGACTGGCTGGAAGCGCACAAGCCCGATGCGCTGGCTGCGGCCGACGTGCAGGCGACCTTGCTGGCGCTGTCGGCGCGCACGATCGCCGATGCCTTGCGCACCAATGCGCCGGAAGTGCGCGAGCTGTACGCCTGCGGCGGCGGCGTCCACAACGGGGCACTGATGGATGCGTTGCGCGCCGAGCTTGCAGACGTGCGCGTGGATTCCACCGCCGCGCTCGGGCTTGATCCGGATTTCGTCGAAGCCGCCGGCTTTGCGTGGCTGGCGCGAGCGCGGCTGGCGGGAGAACCTGGAAACCTGCCATCCGTCACCGGCGCGCGCGGGCCGCGCGTGCTGGGGGCGATTTATCCGGCGTCGCGCTGAATCTCTTTGGCGGCGCGCGGTGCCGATGCGCGCAGCAACCAGACGATCAGCAGCAGCGCCGGCAGCGCGATTACCGTGGTGTAAACGAAAAACGCCGGATAGCCGATCGCATCGACGATGCGCCCCCACTGGCTGGCCAGGCTCTTCGCCGGCAGGCTCCAGAGCGTGCCGAACAGCGCATATTGAGTGGCGGTGTACTGCTTGCTGGTCAGCGACGACATCCAGGCGATGAAGGCGGTGCCGGCGATGCCGTTGGCGAGGTTGTCGAGGCTGACGGCAGCGGCCAGCCAACCGACCGCCGGCGCCGATTTGGCGCCAAAGGTGGCGATGTAGCCGTAGAAGCCGTTGGCGGCGCTGAGCAGGATCAGCCCCGCCAGCATCGTCGGCAGAAAACCCACGCGTTTGACCAGCCAGCCGGCGAACACTGCGCCGCCGAGGGTGACGCCAACACCGAAGAACTTCGAGACGAAGGCGATCTGCTTCAGAGTGAAGCCCATGTCGTCGTAGAAGGTGTTGGCAGCCACGCCCATCGTCATGTAATTGAGCCGGTAGGTGACGATCAACAGCAGCATCGGGATCGCCAACTGCCGTCCAAAGCGCTGGAAGAAATCGCCCAACGGCAGCACCACCGCGGCGGTGAGCTTTTCCAGCGCCGGCCGCAATGCCGCCGCCTTGAGCATGGCCAGCAGCGCCACCTCGATCAGCACGATGGCACCGAAGCTGACGTCGATCGCCAGCGGCGAGTCCTTCGCCGGCAACGCCATGCGCAAGCCGATGCCGAGCGCGGCGGTGACCACCAGCACGATCGCCAGCGAGGTCGCTTTCATGCTCGCGATCGCCGCCTGCACCAGCACCGGATCCGCCGCCAGACCGCGCTCGCGCACGAGCCCGCTCTCGCGTATCAACAGGCAGGTCAGTGGCCCGGCCGCCATGCATCCGGCCATCAACAGATACGACCACGTCCAGCCGTGATCGGCCGCCGCCCACAATGCGCCGGCACCGCTGCAGATCAGTGCCAGTTGATAGCCGATCTGATACGAAGCCACCGCCGCACCCTGCCATTCGTCGGGTGTCGATTCGATGCGATAGGCATCGACGGCGATGTCCTGCGTCGCCGCGCAGAACGCGGTCGCGGTCGCCAGCAATGCCATCTGTTGCGGCGCGCTGGCCGGGTCGTGCAACGCCATCGCCGCCAGCCCCGCGACCACACCCAGTTGTGCCAGCAACATCCAGCTACGCCGTTGGCCCAGCGCCGACAACCCCGGCAGGCGCAGGCGATCGACCACCGGCGCCCAGAAAAACTTCAGCGAATACGCAAGCCCAACCAGACTGAACAGGCCGATCGTGGTGCGGTCGATATGCGCCTGGCGCAGGCGCAGCGACAGCGTGGTCAGCACCAGCGGGAACGGCAACCCCGAAGCAAAGCCGAGAAACAACATGCGCAACACCGACGGATGCAGCCAGCGCCGCCAGCCGGTCGGCAGCCCCCCAGGAGCCTGCATGTCCGTCACCGTCACGAAACGTAATCCACGGCATAAGGTGCGTGATCGGAAAACCGCGGCTCGCGATGGATCGCACACGTCTGCGGACGCAAACCGGGCGTGGCGAGCTGGTAGTCGATGCGCCAGCCGACGTCGTTGGCGCGCGCCGCCCCGCGCTGGCTCCACCACGAGTATTCGACGGCATCGGGCTTGAGCGCGCGGAAGGTGTCGATCCAGCCCTGCGCCGGTGCCGGCGTGCCGTCGCCGCGGTCATCAGCGATCAGGCCGTTGAGCCAGGCGCGTTCGGCCGGCAGGCAGCCGGAATTTTTTTGATTCGAAGTCCAGTTCCTGATGTCGTTTTTCGCCCGCACGATGTTCCAGTCGCCGCACAGCACATAGTCGCGGCCGCTGCCGAGAAAGCCGTCGAGGATGGGCTTCAACCATTCCATGATCTGCAACTTGAACGCCTGTCGTTCCTCTCCCGACGAACCCGACGGCACATAGATCGACACCACGCTCAGATTGCCGAACCGCGCTTCGATGTAACGGCCTTCCTCGTCGAAATCGGCCCGGCCCAGGCCGGTGACGATCGCGTCCGGCGGGCGCTTGCTGTAGATCGCCACGCCGCTGTAACCCTTCTTCGTGGTCGCATCGCGGAAGTGCGCGTGGTAGCCCTTGGGCAGCAGCGCCGCCTCGCGCAGCTGGTGCTCCTGCGCCTTGGTTTCCTGCACGCACAGCACGTCCGCCTGCTGCCCGGCGAACCAGTCGAAGAAACCCTTGCCGGCCGCCGAGCGCAGGCCGTTGGCGTTGAAGGTGATGATGCGCACGGGCAGAGGACAGAGGACAAAAGACTGAGGACAAAAGACTGAGGACAGATGGTAGTCGGTATTCAGTGGGCTGTCGTCGCATCGACAGGGGCGGTCGCTGGCCAGCAGCCGGAGTCATGCGTGGTGGTTCGGGAGTTCCAAGTTCCGAGTTCCGAGTTCAGAGTCCGGGCATCCATCCACTGCACCCGGTCACATCCGCGCCCGGCCCATCCGTGCTAGCGTGCGCGCACCCGAATCACGCAAGGAACCACCCCACGATGCCCAGCAGGATTCCCGACGGCGGCCAACGCGGCTGGATCATTCCCATCGGCGGCGCCGAGGACAAGCAGAGCCGGCGACGTATCCTCAGGCGCTTCGTCGACCTGTGCGGCGGCGAGGATGCCGACATCGTGGTCATCCCCACCGCCAGCCGCCTGCCCGATACCGGCAGCCGCTACGAGGACCTGTTCGATCGTCTCGACGCCGGCAAAGTCACCGCGCTGGACATCAACAAGCGCGAGGACGGTGCTCGCGACGACTTCCTCAAACGGCTGGAGAAGGCCAACGGGGTGTTCTTCACCGGCGGCAATCAGCTGCGCATCTCCACCATCCTCGGCGGCACCCCCGCGGCGAAGATGATCCGCGAGCGCAACGCCCGCGGCGTCCACGTCGCCGGCACCAGCGCCGGCGCCAGCATCCTGTCCGAGCACATGATCGCCTTCGGCAAGGAAGGCAGCTCGCCGCGCGCCGGCAGCGTGCGCCTCGCACCCGGCCTCGGGCTCACCAATCGCTTCATCATCGACCAGCATTTCCGCCAGCGCGACCGCCTCGGCCGCCTCGTCGCCGCGCTGGCCTACAACCCGTTCGCGATCGGCATCGGCCTGGACGAGGACACCGCCGCCTTCATCAACCCCGACAACGTGATCGAGGTCGAAGGCAGCGGCGCAGTCACCATCGTCGATGCCGCCGAGCTGTCGTTCTCGTCGATGGCCGAAGTCAGCCAGAGCCAGCCGGTCTGCCTGCTCGGGCTGAAGGTGCATATCCTGGTCGAGGGCGCTACCTTCAACCTGCACACCCGACAGGCGTCGGCGGGGGCGCTGGGGAACGCACGCTAGCACGTCCCTCGCCCAATTCACGGGAAACCCACCGAAGCGGGCTGGCGCCCAAGCCAAGCGGCCGTGCCGCCGGGGTGTTGGATCGAGCGAGCAGTTTGGTCCGCGCAGGTTCGGTCGTTGTCAAGAAAGAT
>JAFEFT010000002.1:112115-115958 GCA_018240435.1 Pseudomonadota bacterium | reverse complement strand
CCTGTCGAACCACGTCCGGAGGCACCCCCCACCTCGAGCCTGCCCTTCGACAGGCTCAGGGCGAACGGCAGAAGGAAGACTCCCGTTCGTGGTGAGCCTGTCGAACCACGCACGGCAGGCTCTGTACCGCGCCGAACGGAGGCGACATTCCCCGCCAACCGGATCGGCGGCGTCGCGCCTATTGCCGTGCCCGGATCCGCGCGGCGATGTCCTCGATTTCACCCTGTCATCGTTAACGTCAGGGCATGTATAGTCTGCCGGTCCGTCGGTACGGCAGCCAGCCACGAACCATCAGGAGCGCGTCATGGGATTGTTTCAAGCGGTGAAAGGCTCGATCGGCGGGATGCTCGCCGACCAGTGGAAGGATTTCTACACCGTTCCGGCCGGTTTGCCGGCGACGGCCGCGCTGTTCGCCGCAGTGCCACAGGGCACCAATGCCGGCCGCGGCTCGAACACCAAGGGCTCGTCGAACATCATCACCAACGGCTCGAAGATCGTCGTCCCCGAGGGCTACGGCCTGCTGCTGTTCCAGGACGGCAAGATCACCGGCTTTGCCGCCGAGCCGGGCGGTTATGAATGGCGATCGGACGACATCAACTCGAAGTCGATCTTCTCCGGCGACGGCTTCGTCGATTCGATGGTCAAGCAGAGCTGGGAACGCTTCAAGTTCGGCGGCCAGCCCGGCTCGATGCAGGCGGCGTTCTTCGTTTCGCTCAAGGAACTGCCGGACAACCGCTTCGGTACCCAGTCCGAAATCTACTGGGACGATGGTTTCTTGAACACCCAGGTCGGCGCGATGACGCGTGGCTCGTACACGCTCAAGATCGTCGATCCGATCCTGTTCGTGAAGAACTTCGTGCCGGCAACCTATCTGCAGCCCGGCCAAGTGTTCGATTTCACCGACATGGACAACGCCGCTGCCGATCAGCTGTTCAATGAAGTGGTCGGCTCGCTGGCGCCGGCGTTCAGCGCCTATACCAACGACCCAAGCAAGGGCAACCGCATCACCAAGATCCAGCAGGATTCCATCGGCTTTGCCAAGAGCCTGTCCGATGCGGTGGAGAACGCCTATCAATGGAAAACCGACCGCGGCCTGGTGATCGCCAAGACCGCCATCGTTTCCATCGAATACGACGAAAACACCAAGGAACTGCTCAAGACGGTACAGCGTGCCGACGCACTGTCCGGTGCGCGCGGCAATTCCAACCTGCAGGCCAGCGTCGCCGCCGGCTTCCAGTCGGCGGGCCAGAACGGCGGCGCGGCAGGCATCATGGGCGTGGGCATGGCCTCGGGCATGGTCGGCGGCTTCGGCGGCCTGCAACAGCCGGTGGCGCCGGCCGCACCGGCGGCGCCAGCGGCACCCGCCGCTGACGATCCGATCGCCAAACTGAAGAAGGCCAAGGACATGCTCGACTTGGGGCTGATCACGCAAGCCGACTACGACACGCTCAAGGCCAAGGCCTTGGGCCTGTAATCGAGCGCACGTCACGGCGATGTCCAACGCACAAATGCCACCGCCGCCGACCGGCCCCGGTTCGCCGCGCGACGTACCACCGGCGCCGGGCAGCTTTCCGATCGACCCGGACACGCTGCCCGATCCGGTGCGCAAGGAAGTCACCGCACCCGAACCGGTGGCCATCGACACGTCCTCGTCGGAACTCAAGGATGGCGTCAACCGCTGCCCGAAATGCGGTGCCACCGAAGTCCGGCAGAAACCCGGCACCGACCTGCTGATCTGCCAGTTCTGCCGCAACCAGTGGCAGGTGGCGCGGGTCGAGGAGGAATTCGGCCTCGGCGAGGGCATCGACCAGCTCGAAGGCACCGTCATCGCCTCCGGCGCCAAGGACATCGCCGCCGACGCCAGCGTGTTGATGACCTTCAAGTGCAAGGGCTGCGGCGCCGAGGTGACGATCAACACCCAGAACGCGATGACGGCCCGCTGCCACTGGTGCCGGCACGTGCTGGGCGTCAACGAGCAGATCGCCAACGGCGCCGTTCCCGACGCCGTGCTGCCCTTCCACATCAAGAAGGACGATGCCGTCGCGCGCATCCGCCAGTTCGTCGGCAAGCGGCAGATGTTCGCGCTCAAGGCGTTCAAGGAACAATTCACGCCGGAAAACGTCGTCGCCGTCTACCTGCCCTACATGATCGTCGACGCCAACGTCGGTGCCGACGTCGCCGGCCACGGCGAGATCGAGACGCGCCGTTACAAGAAGGGCAGCGGCGACAACGAGAAAACGTATTACGACGCCGACGTCTACGCGGTGCAGCGGCACGTCGATTTCACCGTCGACGACCTTGAACTGGAAGCCTCGGCCGAACGCGGCAACCTCGACACCCGCCGCAACACCAACAACATCATCAACACCATCCTGCCGTTCGACACCAAGAATGCGGTGAAGTGGAACGCGTCATACCTGGTGGGCTGCACGTCCGAAAAGCGCGACCAGAACGTCCAGCAATTGATGCCGATGCTCGAAGACCAACTGCTGTCGATCGCGCGTTCGCAGGTGGAGTCCTCGGTGAGCCGATACGACCGCGGCGTGCGCTGGGAGCAGGAACAACTCGACCTGCGCGGCTCGCGCTGGGTGGCGATGTACCTGCCGGTCTGGCTGTATTCCTATCACCAGCCCGGCGCCAATGGCGGCATGCTGCACTACATCGCCGTCAACGGCCGCACCGGCGAAACGATGGGCAGCGTGCCGGTGCAGATGTGGAAGCTGCTGCTGGCCGCTTTCAGCATCGGCACCTTCATCGAATTCTTCGTGTTCTGGATTCTCGGGAGCTCCTCATGAGCCACGATGGCGGCAGCGGCTGGTTGCTCCTGCTCGGCCCGGGCGGCGGCGTCGGGTTTTACTGGGCGATGTTCCGGTACTACCGCAACACCGACAAATCCAATGCGTTCGAACGTGAAACCGCCGTCGACGCCAAGCCGGTCACCGGCCTGGATTCCGACCACAAGGTCGACGAGACGATCGGCACCCGCGAGTCGCGCATCGAAGGCGACAACGTGCGCGAATATCGAAAGCGAGTGCAGCGCGTCGGTGGCGCGGCAACCGACTGAGCCAGCGCGGGGGGGCTATTTCTGGTCGCGCAAGGCGCCGCGCTGCGGCATGCGCCGCAGCACCGCTTCCGCTGGCCCGCACTCGATCCTCGCTTCCAGCGTGAACGCGGAACGGCCGGATCGGCGCGCCCGACTTGCGCTCACATGTTGCGCCGATATTCCCCGCCGACGTCGTACAGGGCGTGACTGATCTGGCCGAGGCTGTGCGTTTTCACCGCCTCGATCAACGCCGCGAACAGGTTGCGCCGTTCGCGCGCGGTGCGTTGCAGCCAGGCCAGGCCGTGGCCGTCGTGGGCGTCGGGCTCGGTCACCTCGTCGGCATCGGCGACGTGGCCGTGCTCGGTTTCGCCGACCGGCGCCAGCGCATTGCGGGCCGCTTGCCAGCCGCGCACGTTGGCGATCTGCTGGCTTTTTTCTTCTTCGGTCGAACGGATCAGCTCGATCTGCGTGGCGATCTCGCCGCCGTATTCCTTGGGCAGGAAGGTGTTGACGCCCACCAGCGGCAACGAGCCGTCGTGCTTGCGATGCTCGTAGTACAACGATTCTTCCTGAATCTTGCCGCGCTGGTACATGGTGTCCATCGCGCCGAGCACGCCGCCGCGCTCGCTGATCGCCTCGAACTCCTTGTAGACCGCTTCCTCGACGATGTCGGTAAGGTATTCCACCGCGAAGCTGCCCTGCCACGGGTTCTCGCAGAAGTTCAGGCCCAGTTCCTTGTTGATGATCATCTGGATTGCCACCGCGCGGCGCACCGATTCTTCGGTCGGCGTGGTGATCGC
>JAFEFT010000002.1:2646-112100 GCA_018240435.1 Pseudomonadota bacterium | reverse complement strand
GCAGCGAGTTGCAGTTGTCGAACAACGCATACAGCGCTTGCAGCGTGGTGCGGATGTCGTTGAACTGGATCTCCTGCGCGTGCAGCGAGCGGCCGGAGGTCTGCACGTGGTACTTCATCATCTGGCTGCGCGCCGAGGCGCCGTAGCGCTCGCGCATGGCGCGCGCCCAGATGCGCCGGGCGACGCGGCCGATCACGGTGTATTCCGGGTCCATGCCGTTGCTGAAGAAGAAGCTCAGGTTCGGCGCGAAGTCGTCGATCTGCATGCCGCGCGCGAGGTAATACTCGACGATGGTGAAGCCGTTGCTGAGCGTGAAGGCGAGCTGGCTGATCGGGTTCGCCCCGGCCTCGGCGATGTGGTAGCCGGAGATCGACACCGAGTAGAAATTGCGCACCCCGTTCTCGACGAAATGTTGCTGGATGTCGCCCATCATGCGCAGGGCGAACTCGGTGCTGAAGATGCAGGTGTTCTGCGCCTGATCTTCTTTCAGGATGTCGGCCTGCACGGTGCCGCGCACGGTCGCAAGCGTGTGCGCCTTGATCTTCGCGTAGGTGTCGGCATCGACCAACTGATCGCCGCTCATGCCCAGCAGGGCCAGGCCGAGGCCGTCGTTGCCGGCGGGCAAATCGCCGTGATAGCGAGGACGTTCGCGGCCTTCGAAAAATGTCGCGATCTTCGTCTCGGCTTCCGCCCAGCGCGCCGCATCTTGCTTCAGATATTTCTCGACCTGCTGGTCGATGGCGGTGTTCATGAACATCGCCAGGATGATCGGTGCCGGCCCGTTGATGGTCATCGACACCGACGTCGTCGGCGCGCACAGGTCGAAGCCGGAATAGAGTTTCTTCATGTCGTCCAGCGTCGGGATATTGACGCCGGAGTTGCCGATCTTGCCGTAGATGTCGGGGCGCGGCGCGGGGTCTTCGCCGTAGAGCGTGACGCTGTCGAAGGCGGTGGACAGGCGCGCGGCCGGCAATCCCTGCGAGAGGTAATGGAAGCGGCGGTTGGTGCGCTCGGGCGTGCCCTCGCCGGCGAACATGCGGATCGGATCCTCGCCGCTGCGCCGATACGGATACACGCCGCCGGTGTAGGGATAACTGCCCGGCAGGTTTTCCTTGCCGAGGAAGGTCAGCAACTCGCCCCAGCTCTTGTAGCTCGGCGCGGCGATCTTCGGCACCTTCTGATGCGAGAGCGATTGCCGGTAGTTCTCGACGCGGATGGTCTTGTCGCGGACCTTGTACTCGTTGACTTCGGCAGTGATCGCCTGCAGCCGGGCCGGCCATTGCCGCAGCAGCTTCAGGGATTCGGACGAAAGCGACTGCACGGCGTCGTTGTAGCGCTGGCGCAGGGTGAGCAGGGTGCAGTCGGCTGCTTGAGCCCCTCTCCCCCCGGGAGAGGGGTTGGGGTGAGGGGCCGGGACATTCGCGGCGCCACGAGCACCCGAACCCTCATCCGCCCCTGCCGGGGCACCTTCTCCCGGAGGGAGAAGAGCGTCGGCTTCGTACAACGCAAGCTGCTTGGGCAACAACGGATCGCCAATCTCCGCCAGCGCCTGCCAGAGCGCCTGCGCGCGATCGGCCGCCTCGGCCTGCTTGCCGATCGACGCATTGATCGCCCGCCCCTGCTCGGCGATCTCGGCCAGATATCGCACCCGCGCACCCGGAATCAGCACCGTCGCCCGCGGCTCCTTGAGCGAGGTATCCATCTGCGGCTGGAAGTCGCAGTTCCCTGCCCTTCCGATTCCCGATTCCCCAGTCCCGACTCCCAGCTTCTCGCGCAACAACCGGCACAGGTTGACGAACATCCAGCTGATGCCCGGATCGTTGAACTGGCTGGCGATGGTCGGATACACCGGCACGTCGGCGTCGGCGGTCTTGAAGGCATTGTGGTTGCGCTTCCACTGCTTGCGCACGTCGCGCAGCGCGTCCTCGGCACCGCGGCGGTCGTACTTGTTGAGCACGATCAACTGCGCGTAGTCGATCATGTCGATCTTCTCGAGCTGGCTGGCGGCGCCATAGTCCGAGGTCATCACGTACATCGGAAAATCGACCAGATCGACGATCTCCGAATCGCTCTGGCCGATGCCGGCGGTCTCGACGATCACCAGATCGAAGCCCAGCCCGCGCAGGAAACCGATGCAATCCTTGAGCACCGCATTGGTGGCCACGTTCTGCCGGCGCGTGGCCATCGAACGCATGTAGACGCGGTGGCTGCGCAACGAGTTCATGCGGATGCGATCGCCGAGCAGCGCGCCGCCGCTGCGGCGACGGGTCGGGTCGACCGAAATCACCGCGATGCGCATCTTCGGAAAACTGGCGAGAAAACGATTGAGCAGTTCGTCGGTAACGGAGGACTTGCCAGCGCCGCCGGTGCCGGTGATGCCGACGACGGGCGTGTGCCGGGAATCGGAAACAGGGAATCGGGAATCGGCCGCGCCAGCCGCCCATTGCTTGCGCAGCTTCACCAGTTCGCCTTCGTCGTACGCGCCGTCCTCGATCGCACTCATGACGCGTCCGATGGCGATTTCATCGTCGAGCGAATGAACACCTTGCTTGAACGATTCACGATTCACGATTGACGATTCACGGCGGCGCGCCGCCCGCGCCACCACGTCGCCGATCATCTCCACCAGCCCCATCTTCATGCCATCGTTGGGGTGGTAGATGCGCTCGACGCCGTAGGCTTCCAGCTCGCGGATTTCCTCCGGGGTGATGGTGCCGCCACCGCCGCCGAACACGCGGATATGCGCGGCGCCGCGTTCACGCAGCATGTCGACCATGTACTTGAAATATTCGACGTGGCCGCCCTGATAGCTCGACAGCGCGATCGCATCGGCGTCTTCCTGCAAGGCCGCGCGCACCACGTCCTCGACGCTGCGGTTGTGGCCGAGGTGAACGACCTCCACGCCTTGCGCCTGAATCAGCCGGCGCATGATGTTGATCGCCGCGTCGTGGCCATCGAACAGGCTGGCGGCGGTGACGAAACGCAGCGGGGCGGCCTCGGCGGCGGCGACGGGGGCGTCGCCGGAAACGGCAGTGGCAAGGCTGGGCGTGCTCATCGGAACTCCGGGCTTCACGGTGCGACTGCGCATTGTAACCTTCGCCGCCCGAGCGCTCGCGCATCGACCCGCATCGGCGTCGGCGGCTCCAGCGCGGGGTTGCTAGACTGCCGCATCCAGTCGCCCTTCGTGCATCGATCTTCATGGCAACCCAACCGCAATTGGCGGCCGGTGCCGCAGACGCCTATCGGCGCGCCCGCGAGCACCTCGCAGGCGACGACATCGACGGCGCCACGCAGTGGCTCGAACGCGCCGCCGACGGCAACCACCCGGCGGCGCTGACCGAACTGGCGATCGTCCATCTGCATGGCTTCGGTCGCGATGCCGATCCGGCGCGCGCACTGACCCTGCTCGAACGCGCTGCCGCCGTCGGTGGCACGCCCGAGACATCCTGGCTGCTGGCGCAGATCGTGCTCGGCGGGGTGTTGATTCCCTGCGACCCAGTGCGCGTGGACACCCTGCTCGCCGATGCCGCGAGGCGAGGCTTTCCTGCGGCATTGCGGGTAGCCGGGCTGTGTTTCGGCCGCGATCCCGATCCGGCGATGCAACAGGCCGCCAGCGAATGTTTCCGTCGCGCCTGCGAGCTTCGTGATCCCGTCGGCGCCGCCCTCTACGCCGATCGCCTGCATGCCGGTATCGGCATCGCCCGCGATGAACGCGCCGCTGGCGAGCTGGCTGCGCAACTGCGGGCGATGGGCATTCCGGTAGAACTGCCGGCAGCCGCCGCTTCGACGCCAGCGACGAGCACCGCAGGCGAGCCGCCATGGCATCGCCTGCGCCACCGCGATGATCGCCCTCGCAGCCGCGTCGACTGGTGCGCCGAGCCCGAAATCGCGACCTGGGACGATTGCCTCGGCGACGAGGAATGCCGCTACATCATCTATTCCGGCGCACGCTTCCTCGAACGCTCGCAAGTCATCCATCCGCACACCGGGCAGCCCCTCGAAAAGGGGCTGCGGATCAGCCAGGACATGGCGTTCGTGCCCACCCATGACGATGTCGGCATCCGCCTGCTGCAACGGCGGCTGGCCAGGCTGGCGGGATTCGACCTTGCTCCGTGCGAACCGCTGACGCTGCTGCGCTACCGCCCGGGCGAGGAGTATCGCCCGCATCGTGATTACTTCACGCCTTCGGCGCCGCAACTGGCGCAACCCGGTGGCCAGCGCCACAGCACGGTTTGCCTGTATCTCAACGACGTCGAACGCGGCGGCGAAACCGTGTTCCCGGAATGCCGCGTCAGCGTGCAGCCACGCCGCGGTCGCGCGGTGATGTTTCGCAACCTGCATCCCGATGCCCGCCCCGATCCGCGCAGCCTGCACGCCGGACTGCCAGTGCTGGTCGGCGAGAAGTGGCTGGCGACCTGCTGGATACGCTCGCAGCCCCTGCGGGCGTTCTAGCCCGGAATTGCGATTGCCCGTGCCGCACACGCGCAGCCGAACCGTTTTTCACGCGAAAGCGCAATGGCATTTCTGGATCGGCTTGTCGCGATCACGCGGATCGGCCTGCGCCGTTGCGGCCGCAATCATCGCGCCGCAAGATTCCTTTCATGTACGCCCGGCAATACTCTTGTCGGCTCGTGCGCAAGCTGAATGCGAGCGAACACCGGCGCGACTGCAGGCCGTTTTGCTTGGCTGTCAGTCATGTTCGCCAACGTAGTCTCACCGTGCCGAACGGCATTCCATACCTGGAGTTCGACCATGACGACCCGCAACCTTTCCATCGCAATGCTGCTGGCCTTTGCCAGCACCGGCGTGTTCTGCGCGCCTTCGGCGCAGGCCCGCACGTTCGTCGACATCGGCATCAATGTCGCGCCGCCACCCCCGCGGTACGAACGGGTCGTGGTCCGTCCCGGCTATGTCTGGGTACCGGGCCACTACAACTGGGATGGGCGCTACCGCCGCTATGTCTGGGTCGGCGGCTATTACGTCGCCGACCGTCATGGCCACCGCTGGGTGCCGGCGCACTGGCAGCAGGGACCGCGCGGCGGCTGGCACTTCCGGCCCGGTCACTGGACCTGAGCGGCGACCTGATTGCCAAAGGTCACAGCCGCCAGTGCGCAGTGAAATATCGGCGACGCCGCAGGCGCACAACCGCCACCGCCATTCCACATCGAGGTCCTTGCACACATGAAGCCCAGACCGATCGCCCTTGCCAGCCTGCTCGGAATCGCCCTCGGCGCTGCCGGCTGCAACAGCCCAACCCCACCCGCGCCACCGCCGGCACCGGCGGCGGCCGCATCGGTGACGTCGCCGGCAACTCCGGATGGCGGCGCCGCGAGCAGCGACCTGCCGCCAGCAAGCGATGCCGATGCGGGCGACAACACAGCCACCGCGCAGGTCGAACCGCCACCACCGCCACCGCCACCGGCGCCGCCACAGCTGCCTCGGCAGGGGCCGGCGTTTGCCACCAAACCCTTGCCGGCGATGGCACGCGCGCCGGCCAGTGCGCCCCCGCCTCCGCCGCCAGCGCCGCAGGCGCCGGTCGCTGACGAAGGCGAGATCGTGGTGATGACCGCGCCGCCTGCACCACGAGTCGACCGCCCGCTCCCACCGCGGGCGGGATATGCGTGGGCACCGGGCTACTGGCGGTGGGACGTGCGCGCACATCGGCACGTCTGGGTAGCCGGCACCTACGTCCCCGCACGCGCCGGCAATGTCTGGGTGCCGGCGCGCTGGGTGCGCACGCCACGCGGGTGGCAGTTCCAACCTGGGCACTGGGCGATACGCCCGTCCGGCGCCGGCCGCCCGTTGCCACCGCCACCGCCGCCACCGCCGCCGCGCGGATCGCGACCGCTGCCGCCGCCTGCCGTCGGCATCACCATGCCACCGCCGGCGCCGCGAATCGAACCGATCGTGCAGCGGCCGGGGTTCGTTTATGCCACCGGTTTCTGGCGTTGGGATCGCAATCACTATGCTTGGGTGCCCGGACATTACGAGCCGCTGCGGCCGGGTTACCAATGGCGACAACCGCACTGGAGCCGCAATCCCGATGGCACCTGGCAGTTCGTGCCCGGACACTGGCAGCGGCGCTGAGCCGGTCCATGCGGCGTCAACGCAAAGCCCCGCCACGCGCGGGGCGTGGTCATCACGCACCCGTTGAACTGCATGCCGATCGCGGCGGCGCGGCGGCCGCGAACCAACACCACGAACGACACGCAGCTCCCGGCTGGGCTAAAATGGCTGGCTCCCCCGTCATCGCACGGGGCCGGCAGTTCGCTGCCATTCCACCCGCCACCCACCGGAGTCCGCAATGATTTTCGAGAGCCTCGCCAAGAACGGTCACGAGGAAGTCGTTTACTGCCACAACGCCGACGCCGGCCTGAAGGCGATCATCGCCATCCACAACACCGTGCTCGGCCCGGCCCTGGGCGGCACCCGCATGTGGCCGTACGCGACCGAGCAGGAAGCGCTCAACGACGTGCTGCGCCTGTCGCGCGGCATGACCTACAAAGCGGCGGTGTCGGGCCTGAACCTCGGCGGCGGCAAGGCGGTGATCTGGGGCGATCCGAGCAAGGACAAATCCGAGGCGCTGTTCCGCGCCTTCGGCCGTTTCATCAATTCGCTGGGTGGCCGTTACATCACCGCCGAGGATGTCGGCATCGACGTCAACGACATGGAATACGTTTTCCGCGAAACCGACTACGTCACCGGCGTGCACCAGGTTCACGGCGGCTCCGGCGACCCGTCGCCGTTCACCGCCTACGGCACCCTGCAGGGCCTGATGGCGGCGCTGCAAGTCAAGTACGGCCACGAGGACGTCGGCAAGCACGTCTACGCGGTGCAAGGCGCCGGCCACGTCGGCATGCACTTCATCAAGCTGCTGCGCGAGCAGGGCGCCAAGGTGTATGTCACCGACATCAACAAGCAGCTGGTCGACCAGGCGGTGTCCGAACACGGCGCCGAGGCGGTGCCGCTGGATCAGATCTACGACACCGACGCCGACGTCTATTCGCCCTGCGCGCTCGGCGGCACCGTCAACGAGCAGACGCTGCCGCGCCTGAAGTGCAAGATCATCTGCGGCGCCGCCAACAACCAGCTCGCCACCGACGCCATCGGCGACGAACTGAGCGCGCGCGGCATGCTCTACGCGCCCGATTACGCGGTCAACGCCGGCGGCCTGATGAACGTCTCGCTGGAGATCGATGGCTACAACCGCGAACGCGCCATGCGCATGATGCGCACGATCTACTACAACCTCGGCAAGATCTTCCAGATCGCCAAGCGCGACGACATCCCGACCTACAAGGCCGCCGACCGCATGGCCGAAGAGCGCATCGACCTGATCGGCCGCGTCAAGCTGCCGTACATGGGCCAGCCGCGCTTCCTCGGTCGCATGCGCCACAGCTGACCACCATGCGTACCTTTCCTCTCGGCGAAGACATCGATCTGCTGCGCGACACCGTGCGAGCCTTCGCCGAGAAGGAAATCGCCCCGCGTGCGGCGCAGATCGACCACGACAATCTGTTCCCTGCCGATCTGTGGGAAAAACTCGGCGCGCTCGGCCTGCTCGGCATCACCTTGCCGGCCGAGTTCGGCGGCTCGGAGATGGGCTACCTTGCCCATCTGGTGGCGATGGAGGAAATCTCGCGCGCTTCCGGTTCGGTGGGCCTGAGCTACGGCGCGCACTCCAACCTGTGCGTGCAGAACCTGTACAACAACGGCAATGCGGCGCAGCGCGCACGGTATCTGCCCAAGCTGTGCTCGGGCGAATGGAAGGGCGCGCTGGCGATGAGCGAACCCGGCGCCGGATCGGACGTGGTCGGTTCGATGACTTGCCGCGCGCAGTTGCAGGGTGATGTTTGGGTCGCCAACGGCAACAAGATGTGGATCACCAACGGCCCCGAGGCCGATGTGCTGATCGTGTACATGCGCACGGCGGGCAAGGAAGCCGGCAGCCGTTGCATGACCGCTTTCCTGATCGAGCGCGGCATGAAGGGCTTTTCGACCGCGCAAAAGCTCGACAAGCTCGGCATGCGCGGTTCCAACACCTGTGAATTGGTGTTCGAGAACTGCGAGATTCCACAGGCGAACGTGCTCGGCGAAGTCAACCAGGGCGTCAAGGTGCTGATGTCGGGTTTGAACACCGAACGGCTGGTGCTGTCCGGCGGCCCGATCGGATTGATGCAGGCCGCGCTCGACATCGCCCTGCCCTATGTCCGCGAGCGCCGCCAGTTCGACGAACCGATCGGCAGCTTCGGCATCATGCAGGCCAAGATCGCCGACATGTACACCGCGTTGCAATCCAGCCGCGCCTACGCCTATCAGGTCGCCCGCGATTTCGATGCTGGCCACAAGTCGCGCATCGATGCCGCCTCCTGCCTGTTGCACGCCTCCGAGTGCGCCGTGCAAGTCGCGCTGGAAGGCATCCAGGCCCTCGGCGGCAACGGCTACATCAACGAATACCCGACCGGCCGCATCCTGCGCGACGCCAAGCTCTACGCCATCGGCGCCGGCACCAACGAAATCCGGCGGATGCTGATCGGGCGCGAGCTGTTCGCGGACAAGCCGTGAAAGACGAAAGCCGTGATTCGTGAATGGTGAAACGTGAATAGTGAGAGCGCCGTGTTCGCGCTCGATGCGCTTGGACCGACCCGGCGCCGAAACCCTGCTGTTTATCCTCACGATTCCCGGCTCTTCGTGCACCGCAGCACAACCGCGCTATCATGCTTCGCTGACCCACCCACGCGCGCCGGCCGAGCCGGCCGCCCAGCCCGGAGCACACCATGAGCGACGTCGTCATCGTCGGTGCCAAGCGCACTGCCATCGGTTCCTTCCTCGGCCAGTTCACCGGCGTGCCCACGCCCACGCTCGGCGCGGCGGCGATTGCCGGGGCACTCGAACACGCCGGCCTCGCGGCCGATCAGGTCGACGAAGTCATCATGGGTTGCGTGCTGCCGGCCGGCCTCGGCCAGGCACCGGCGCGGCAGGCCTCGCGCGCCGCGAAGATTCCCGACGCCGCCGGTTGCACCACCATCAACAAGGTCTGCGGCTCGGGCATGAAAGCGATCATGTTCGGCTTCGATGCGATCAAGGCCGGATCGTCGAAGGTCGTCGTCGCCGGCGGCATGGAATCGATGACCAACGCCCCGCACCTGCTCAACAACTCGCGCACCGGCATCCGCTACGGCAGCGCCGAGTTCCTCGATCACATGGCCTTCGATGGCCTGACCAACCCCTACGACGGCAAGGCGATGGGCGTGTTCGGCGACGTCGCCTGCGGCAAATACGACTTCACTCGCGAGGCGGTCGACGCGTTCTCGGCCGAGAGCGCACGCCGTGCGCAGAAGGCCATTGCCGATGGCGCGTTCGCCGGCGAAGTGGTGCCGGTCACGGTCAAGGGCCGCAAGGGCGATGTCGTCGTCAGCACCGACGAGGAACCGGGCAAGATCGACCTTGGCAAGATTCCGACGTTGCGTGCCGCCTTCGGCAAGGACGGCGTGCTCACCGCCGCTTCGTCGTCGAAGATCTCCGACGGCGCTGCCGCCACCGTGCTGATGTCGGCCGACGAGGCCGCGCAGCGCGGGCTCAAACCGCTGGCCCGCATCGTTGCCCACGCCACCCACGCGCAGGCGCCGGAATGGTTCACCACCGCGCCGGTCAACGCGATCTCGAACGTGCTCGCCAAGGCCGGCTGGAAGGTCGGCGACGTCGATCTGTTCGAAGTCAACGAAGCCTTCGCGGTGGTGGCGATGGCGCCGATGAAAGATCTCGGCATCGCCCACGACAAACTCAACATCCGCGGTGGTGCCTGCGCGCTGGGTCACCCGATCGGCGCCAGTGGCGCCCGTCTCGTCGTCACCTTGATCCACGCGCTGCGGGCAACCGGCGGCAAGCGCGGCGTGGCGTCACTGTGCATCGGTGGCGGCGAAGCGACGGCGATCGCAGTCGAGATCGCCTGAATTGCGAACGCCGCCACTGTTTCGCCCAAGCCAAGCCATTGACATTTCGACAATCCGTGTCAAGATAGGCGGACGTGCGCAATGCGCGCGTGCCCAGCTTTCATGCAGCTTCATCACTATAACCAAGACGAGGAAATACCCATGTCCATCAACAAGATTCTGCTTGCCGCCGCCCTCGGCCTGACGCTGGCCGCCTGCAACAACGAGGCTTCGACCGACAACGCCGCTTCGGCTGCTGCCGACGCCAATGCCGCCGCCGCTTCGGCTTCGGCCGCCAGCGAAGCCGCTGCTCCGGCTTCCGACGCGATGTCGGCTTCGGCCGCCTCGGACGCCAACGCGATGGCCGCTTCGGCCGCCTCGGACGCGATGGCTGCCTCGCCGGCCGCTTCGGCTGCTTCGGACGCGATGGCTGCTTCGCCGGCCGCTTCGGGCGCCGCCAGCCCGGCCGCTTCCCCGGCTGCCAGCCCGGCCGCTTCGGCGAAGTAAGTTCCAGCTTTCCGCGTTCGCGCGGATCGACAAGGGGCGCGTCGCAAGACGCGCCCCTTTTCTTTGCGTGCGCATCCTGGGACAGCCCGCCATCGCCTGCCGACGGCAGCGCGATCGAGCCCATGTCGCCGCAGCCGGCACCGGTCGTGGGATGATGCGCCCCTGCGCTACCCATGAGCCCTGCCCCATGCCCGTGCTGACCAGCCGCATCGACACCCGCTCGGAAGAATTCCGCCAAAACGCCCTCGCCCTGCAGACAGCCGTCGTCGATCTCGATGCCACGCTCGCCGCTGCAGCCCTCGGCGGCGGCGAGAAGGCCCGCGCCAAACACCTGCAACGCGACAAACTGTTGCCACGCGATCGCATCACCGCCCTGCTCGATCCGGGCTCGCCGTTCCTCGAACTCTCGCCGCTCGCCGCGCACGGCATGTACGAGGGTTCCGCACCGGGCGCCGGCATCGTCACCGGCATCGGTCGCGTGCACGGCCAGGAAGTCGTCATCGTCGCCAACGACGCCACCGTCAAGGGCGGCACCTATTTCCCGATGACGGTGAAAAAGCACCTGCGCGCGCAGGAGATCGCCCGCGAGAACCATCTGCCCTGCGTCTACCTGGTCGATTCCGGCGGCGCCTTCCTGCCGCTGCAGGACGAGGTCTTCCCCGACCGCGAGCACTTCGGCCGGATCTTCTACAACCAGGCGCGGCTGTCGGCGCAGAACATCCCGCAGATCGCGGTGGTGATGGGCAGTTGCACCGCCGGCGGCGCCTACGTGCCGGCGATGTGCGACGAGTCGATCATCGTCAAGGAACAAGGCACCATCTTCCTCGGCGGCCCGCCGCTGGTGAAGGCCGCGACCGGCGAGGTCGTCGATGCCGAATCGCTCGGCGGCGCCGATGTGCATACCAGCATTTCCGGCGTGGCCGACCACTTCGCCGAGAACGATGCACACGCATTGCAGATCGCCCGCGACATCCTCGCCCATCTCAATCGCCGCAAGCCGCTGCCGGTCGCCGTGCAGCCGCCGCGCGAGCCACTGCATCCGGCGGAAGAAATCTACGGCATCATCCCGCGCGACACCCGCAAGCCGTTCGACATCCGCGAGGTGATCGCGCGCATCGTCGATGGCTCGGAGTTCCAGGAGTTCAAGGCACGCTACGGCAAGACCTTGGTCACCGGCTTCGCCCACATCCACGGCTACCCGGTCGGCATCATCGCCAACAATGGCATCCTGTTTTCCGAGTCGGCGCTCAAGGGCGCGCATTTCATCGAACTGTGCAACCAGCGCGGCATCCCGCTGCTGTTCTTGCAGAACATCACCGGCTTCATGGTCGGCCGCAAGTACGAGAACGCCGGCATCGCCAAGGACGGCGCCAAGATGGTCACCGCCGTGGCCTGCGCCAGCGTGCCGAAACTCACCGTCGTCATCGGCGGCAGCTTCGGCGCCGGCAACTACGCCATGTGCGGCCGCGCCTACGGCGGGCGATTCCTTTGGATGTGGCCGAACGCGCGCATCAGCGTGATGGGCGGCGAGCAGGCCTCATCGGTGCTGGCCACCGTCAAGCGCGATGGCATCGAAGCTACGGGAAAGTCTTGGAGCGCCGAAGAAGAAGATGCGTTCAAGGCGCCGATCCGCGAGCAATACGAACGCCAGGGCCATCCCTACTACGCCAGCGCCCGGCTGTGGGACGACGGCATCATCGACCCCGCCGACACCCGCCGCGTGCTGGGCCTGGCCTTGTCGGCGGCGCTGAATGCACCGATCGAGCGGGTGCCGATGGGGGTGTTCCGGATGTAGGCGTGTTCAGTGCGCGCGACATCCCGGCGCAATCCGCATCAATGCATCTCGAACTCGATCTTGCTGCGCACCGTCACGTTCGGCGCATTGCGATCCAGCCCCGCCAGCACGCCGACTTCCCACTTGATCTTGCCATGGCCGATGCGGTGCTCGCCGAACAGCGCCGGGCCGGCGATGTGGCTCTGATCCTGGCCGAGGTGGCCGAGCATGCCGGCCTCGCCCATGCCTTGCAGGCCGAACTCCAGCGATTCGCGGCCGTGCCAGCGGACTTGCCACTGGTAATCCAGCTCGGTTTGATGCGAGGCGCCGGAACCGAGTTGGCGCTTGAACAACAAGTTCACGTTGGCGGTGACCGGGCCGATGTCCTTCATGAACATCGGGCCGAGCACGATCTGGTTGGGATCGTGCGGGTCGAAGGTGTGTTCGTAGGCGGCGAACAGGCCCACGTCCATCCAGTATTTGCCGCGTTCGGTGAGCACGAAGATGTTTTCCCATTCCCACGATTCGAGGTGGTTGGGGCCGCCATCCTCGAACGACTGCTCCAGTTCCAGTTCGGTGAACCAGTGGTCGTTCACGCCGCGGCCGACCTCGAACACGCTGGCGTGTTCCTCCAGACCGCCATCGAATTCGCGCCAGCCGTTTTTCAACTCGAACTCGGTCTCGCCGTTTTCGACGACGGGAGTGTGGATGCTGCTGGCCGGGCCGGCGTGGGCGGCGCCGGCAACGGCGTGACTGGCGCCGAGCAAGGCGGCGATGACGGGATTGCGCATGGCTTGCGGGGTCATGGGGCGTTTCCGGACAAAGTGGATGCGTGCCGGATCGGCTTGCGACCCGGTGCAGGTGGGCATTCGCGGAGTGCGGCAGTCAGCGCGCGATCAGCACGCCCTGCGCGGTGGCCTGGTTGAAATCACCGAAGAACGGGTAGCGCCCGGCCTTGAGCGGGCCGACGTAGACGTTGATGGTCGAGCCGCCGGCGACGATCTTCTCGCGATTGAGCTCGTGGCTCTCGAACTCCTCGGCGGTCGCGTCCTTGTTGACCACGATCAGCTTGACCCTGGTGTTGGCCGGAATGGTCACTTCGGTCGGGCTGAAGCGATGGTTCTGGATGGTCAGGGTGAACTCGGGCATGTCCGCCGCGTGGGCGGCCAGCGGTGCGAGGGCCAGGGCGAGGGCGAGCAACAGGCGCGACATGGGCGATCCCGATGGAAGGACGGATGGATCAGGCGGCCGTGGCCACGACCGCCCGCGGCGCGCCAGCGCGACCGGCAAAGCGCATCCCGGCCAGCAGCAAGGCCAGCGTGGTCAGGTAGAACAGCACCTGCATGCCGCAAGGCTGCGACGAATAGCCGATCAGCACATGCAGGGCGCGGCCGAACGTGGAATCGTCGCTGAGCAGCCAGTCGGTGCTCCACAGCGGCTGCGTCCAATGCCGCAAGACATCGGCCTGGATCAGGAAGTTGGCGGCATTGCTGGCCATGCCAGCCGCCAGCAGCACCAGCAGGCCATTGGTGGAACTGAAGAAATACTTCATCGGGATCTTCAGCAGACCCAGATACATGCCGACGCCGAGCGCGACACCGGCCAGCAGGCCCAGCACCGCGCCGACCGCCAGCGCGCCGGCCGACGATCCGCTGGCGAACAGGCCGTAACCAAACAGCACGATCTCCGAGCCTTCGCGCAGCACCGCGATCGCTACCACCGCCATCAGCGCCGTCAGCGGGCGCGCGCCGGAGATCACGTCGTGCCCGACGGCCTTCATCTGCCGCGCCAGTTCGCGGCCATGTTTGGCCATCCACACGACGTGCCAGCCGAGCATCGCCACCGCCGCCAGCAGCACCGAGGCGTTGAACCACTCCTGGCCCGAACCACTCAGCGCCTCGGCGATGCGCCCGGCACCCAGCGCCACCAGCACCGCGCCGGCGACGCCGAGCGCGATGCCGCCGCCGATCCAGCGCCCACGCCCGGCCACGCCGCGGGTCGCCGCGGCGACGATGCCGACCACCAGCGCCGCTTCGAGCACTTCCCGGAACACCAGCAGCAAGGTTGCGATCATCGAATCAGTCCTCGCGAGGCGATCGGTCGCCCGCACGGGCCGGAGCCGATCCATCGGCTGCAAAGTATAATCGTTCTCGTTTAGATTGCAATGCGCGGTGGCGCCGACCACCGACCGCCGACCTGCCGACGCGGCTGCCGCCACTTGCGCCGTCGCGCGCGACGGCAGCGGCGTTCACGGTTACGATGCACCTTCGCCCACTGCTCATCGACCGCCATGACCCCGACTGCATTGCATGTGGAGTGCGAGTCCGGCATCGCCCGCATCACCCTGTCCCGGCCCGAGGTACACAACGCCTTCGACGATGCTCTGATCGCCGAACTCACCACCGCCCTGACGACGCTGGAGGCCGACGATGGCGTGCGCGTGGTGGTGCTCACCGGCAGCGGCGCCAGCTTTTCTGCCGGCGCCGATCTGGGCTGGATGCGCCAGATGGCGCAGGCCAATCCCGCGGAGAACCGGGCCGACGCCCTGCGCCTGGCCAAGCTGATGCGCACCCTCGATGGCCTGGCCAAGCCGACCGTGGCGCGCATCAACGGCGCCGCCTTCGGGGGTGGCGTCGGCCTGATCGCCTGCTGCGACATCGCCGTCGCCGTGGAAACGGCCACCTTCGCGCTCAGCGAGGTCAAGCTGGGCCTGGTGCCGGCGGTGATCTCGCCATATGTCATCGCCGCCATTGGCGCGCGCGAAGCGAGGCGCTGGTTCCTGAGCGGGGAAATCTTCAAGGGCGATACCGCCCGGCGGATCGGCTTGGTCCACGAAACCGCCACCCCGCACGCCCTCGATGCAGCCGTCCAGCACCAGTGCGACTTGCTGCGCAAGAACGGCCCGATCGCCGTCAAGCAAGCCAAGGCGCTGGTACGCCGTATCGCCGGCAACGCCGACGCCGAGGCCATCGACGCCGCCAATGCCGAGTTGATCGCCCATCTGCGCGTCTCGCCGGAAGGCCAGGAGGGGTTGGCGGCCTTTCTCGACAAACGTCGGCCGAACTGGATCCTGCGCGAGCCCGCGCCGTCGATTCCGGACGCCTGAATCGGCGATGCCTGCCGCCATTTCCCTCTACGGTGCCGCCATCGCGCGGCGAGACGTGTACTCATGTTCGACTGCGTCCTGATCGCCAATCGCGGCGAAATCGCCTGCCGCGTCATCCGCAGCTGCCGCCGGCTCGGCATCCGCACGGTCGCGGTATTTTCCGAAGCCGACGCCAACGCGCAGCATGTGCGGTTGGCCGACGAGGCGCATCCGATCGGCGGGCCGCGGCCACAGGATTCGTATCTGCGCGGCGATGCCATCATCGAAGTCGCGAAAAGAACGGGCGCGCAGGCGATCCATCCCGGCTACGGATTTCTCTCGGAAAACGCCGATTTCGCCGATGCCGTCGAGCAGGCCGGCATCGTCTTCATCGGCCCGAAATCGGCGTCGATGCGCAAGATGGGCTCCAAGGCCGGCGCCAAGGAGTTGATGGCCGCGCGCGGGGTGCCGGTGGTGCCCGGCTACACCGGCGAGGACCAGGGCAACGAACGGCTCGCCAGCGAGGCGCAGCGCGTCGGCTTCCCGCTGATGATCAAGGCCGCGCACGGCGGCGGCGGCAAGGGCATGCGCATCGTGCGCAGCGCCGAAGAATTCTTGCCGGCGCTGGAAAGCTGCCAGCGCGAGGCGAAAAACGCCTTCGGCCGCGACCGCGTGCTGCTCGAACGCTACATCCAGACACCGCGCCACATCGAGTTCCAGGTGTTCGCCGATGCGCACGGCCACACCATTCATCTCGGCGAGCGCGAATGCTCGGCGCAGCGCCGCTATCAGAAGGTGATCGAAGAAGCGCCCTCGCCGTTTCTGACGGAGGAACGGCGGGCGGCGATGGGCGCGGCGGCGGTGGCGGCGGCGCAAGCGATCGACTACGTCAATGCCGGCACGGTGGAATTCATCGTCGGTGCCGACGGCGAATTTCACTTCATGGAGATCAACACGCGCTTGCAGGTCGAGCATCCTGTCACGGAGATGGTCACCGGGCTGGATCTGGTCGAGTGGCAGTTGCGTGTCGCTGCCGGCGAAACATTGCCGTTGGCGCAGAATGAAATCCAACGCCACGGCCACGCCATCGAAGTGCGGCTGTATGCCGAGGATCCGGAAGCCGGCTTCCTGCCCGGATCGGGCAAGCTCGAACGCCTGCGCCTGCCCGCGCCCGACCCGCATGTCCGCCTCGACGGCGGCGTGATCGAAGGCGACGTCGTGAGCATCTACTACGATCCGATGATCGCCAAACTGATCGTCTGGGATGCCGACCGTCCACGCGCGCTGGCGCGCCTGCGCGAGGCGCTCGCCGATTGCGAGATCGCCGGACCGAAGTCCAATATCGCGTTCCTCGAAGCGTTAATCCGTCATCCGACGGTGGTCGAAGGCCGCATCGACACCGGCTACCTCGACCGCCATCTCGATGAAGTATTGCCGCCGCCGCAGCCGCCCTCGCCGACCGATCTCGCCGCGGCGATGGCGGCGGTGCTGCTGCACGACGAACGCGCCGCGCGCGAGCGCGCGCAGGCCGGCAGCGATCCGCATTCGCCGTGGGCACGCAACGACGGCTGGCGACTGGGCCATGCCAGCGACCGCGAAAAATGCCTCGCCCACCGCGGCAACCGCCACCTGCTGCACGCCGGCGGCTACGATGGCGACTGGCGCATCCGCGGCGAGGGCATCGCCATCGACGTTGCGGGCGCGCGCTTGCTAGACGGCGTGCTGTCGGCGCGTTTCGACGGCCAGGCGCGCCGCCATCGCGCCCGCGCCGACGCGCAGTCGGTGTTCATCCACGATGGCCAGCGCCGCCTGAGCTTCGAGCGCGTGCCGGTGTACCAGAGCGTGGCCGATGCCGGCAGCGGCGGCGATCGCGTGCTGGCGCCGATGACCGGCCGCATCGTGCTGGTCAAGGTCACAATCGGCGATGAAGTCGAGGCCGGCCAGGAATTGCTGGTGATGGAAGCGATGAAGATGGAGCTGTCGCTGAAGTCGCCGCGCAAGGGCAAGGTGGTGGCGGTGCAGGCACGCGCCGGCGATCTGGTCGAGGGCGATGCCGTGCTGGTCCAGCTGGGAGACTGAGGCGATGGCCCGCGCACTGGGATTGCTGATGCTGCTCGGGCTGCTGCTCGTGCTTCCCGGCTGCTCGATGACCCTGGTCGAATCGCTGCCGACCGGAGCGGCAACCACCTGCGATCCGGCCTGGCCTGGCGCCTGGCGCGCGGTCGAGCATGGCGTGGGCCGGGCCGCGCAGAGCGCTCGCGTGGTCATCTCCGCCGATTGCCGGCAGTTCACCTTCAGCGACGCCGACAAGACCCAGACCGAACCGCATGTGCTGCGCGTGATCCGCAGCCGGGCCGGCGACTTCGTCACCTTCGCCAATCCCGGCGACGCCGACAAATCCTGCTTCGGCGACGGCAACACCCATTGCGGCATCGACCTCATGCGTTACGTCCGCAACGGCGACCGCATCGAGTTGTTCAAGCCCGATCATCGCCGCGTGCATGAAGCGCTGGAGGCACACCTCGTGTCCGGCTACACCGAAATGCGCATCGAAGCCCAGGGCACCGACGTGAACGGCACCCAGACCCGTTCGCAGGCCGTGCCACCCGGCCTGATCGCGGCCCGTGCCGCGGCACGGGACGACAAGCAGGTGCCGACCTACCACAACCTGATCGCCGGCGGGCCCGAGCAAATCACCCAGATCCTCGTGCAGCATCCCGAGTTCTTCGCCGACGAACCCTTCCTGATCCTGCAGCGGGATGGGTCGATGAACCCGAGTGTGCCGATGCCATGAAACGAAAGACTGCGCTGTTTTCGTCGTTGCCGCTCATTCTCGCGGCGTTGCTGACCGGCTGCGAAACCTCCACCCTCGCCTACCCGCCGGTGGCCGAAACCGCTTGCGATGCACGACTGGCCGGCGACTGGCTGCAGGCGGCCAGCACCGATCCACGCGAGCGCTCAGCCAGCACACAGGCGCGCATCGATGCCCGTTGCCGGCTCGTCGTCACCCGCCGCGACGGCGATGGCATGCACCTGATCGGCCCAATCGACCTGCACGTCGGCCGCGACGAGGCCGGCGCGCTGGCCTGGGTGGATGGTGGCCAGATCGCCGCCAACCTCGATCAGGGCGCGCCACCGATGCGACCTGCACCCGGCGACGCCGAGGCGGCCGATGGCGACGACGCCCACGCGCCGGCCGGGCGTGATGCGCCGCCGGGCGACGGTGGCGATGATCGCCAGGCGCCGCCCATCCACGACTACATCGTGCTGCACTATGCCATCGACGACGATCGCCTGCGTCTGTATCCGATCGACGCCGACGCCAGCGCCCGGCGCCTGCTGGCGGCATCGTTGCCGGCGACCATCACCCGCCACCCGACCACGGCCGATGCCGGCAGCGCCATGCAGACCGCCATCCACGTCGAAGGCCCGCTCGACCCGGCGCAGTTTCGCCAGCTGATCGTGTTCGCGGCGCAACCGGCATATGAATTTCGCCGCAACCCGAGGGAGCCGCGACCGTGACCACGCCCTCGCAGGTACGCATCGTCGAAGTCGGCGCCCGCGACGGTTTGCAGAACGAAAAGACGCTGCTGCCTGCCGCGGTCAAGATCGAGCTGATCGACCGCCTGTCGGCAACCGGATTGCGCAGCATCGAGGCCACCAGTTTCGTCAGCCCCAAATGGGTGCCGCAGCTCGCCGACGCGGCTGAAGTGTTCTCCGCGATCAACAAAAAGCCCGGCGTGAGCTATCCGGTGCTGGTGCCGAACGAGCAAGGCTATGCGCGCGCACGCGCGGTCGGCGTCACCGAGATCGCGGTGTTCGCGGCAGCGTCCGAAGCCTTCAGCCGCAAGAACATCAACGCCAGCATCGACGAATCCATCGCCCGCTTCGAGCCGGTGCTGGCGCGCGCCAAGTCCGATGGCGTGAAGGTGCGCGGCTACGTCTCCACCGTGCTCGGCTGCCCCTATCAAGGCGAGGTGCCGCTGGCCGACGTGGTGCGCGTGGCGCGTCGCCTGCACGATCTGGGCTGCCACGAAATCTCGCTCGGCGACACCATCGGCGTCGGCACTCCCGGCAAGGCGAAGGCGATGCTGAAGGCTGTTGCAAACGAGGTGCCGATGGCCGCGCTGGCGGTGCATTTCCACGACACCTACGGGCAGGCGCTGGCGAACATCCTGGCCTGCCTCGAAGAAGGCGTGGCGGTGATCGACTCGGCGGTATCGGGCACCGGCGGTTGCCCGTATGCGAAGGGCGCCAGCGGCAACGTCGCCAGCGAGGATGTCGTCTACATGCTGCACGGCATGGGCATCGTCACCGGCATCGATCTCGACCGACTCATCGACACCGGCGCGTGGCTGGCAGCGCAGCTGCACAAGGACACCGCCAGCCGCGTCACCCGCGCCCGCACCGCGCCGCCATGACCGAATCCTTCTGCATCCGCCCCATCCATTTCGACGACAACGCCACCGTCGCCGCCATCATTCGCGCCGTGATGCCCGAATTCGGCGCTTGCGGGGACGGATTCGCGATCAACGATCCGGAAGTGGATTACATGCACCGCGCCTACGCGGCACCGCGTTGCGCCTACTTCGTGGTCGAAAAAGACGGCGTGGTGCGTGGCGGTGGCGGCATCGCCCCGCTCGAAGGCGCCGAGCAGGACGTGTGCGAGCTGCGCAAGATGTATTTCCTGCCCGAGCTGCGCGGCCTCGGCGCCGGTGCCGCATTGCTGGAACGCTGCCTCGACACCGCCCGCCTGCAAGGCTTTCGTCGGTGCTACATCGAAACCCTGCGCGGCATGGACGCGGCGATGCGTCTGTACGAACGCTTCGGCTTCAACCGCATCGCAGACCCGATGGGCGCCACCGGGCATCGTGGCTGCGACCGTTTTTATCTGCTGGAGTTGTGATCGACAGGGTGACGGCGGCGACGCAACGCCGGCGCGCCCGGCGCTCGGGTAAAATGCGCGTTTCCCCTCGCACGGATCACCCATGCATCTCAACTCCACCCGCGCCATCGTCACCGGCGGCGTATCCGGACTCGGCTTCGCCGTGGCCTCGCATCTGGTCGCGCATGGCGGCAAGGTCGCGCTGTTCGACGTCAACGACGACAAGGGCGCGGCCGCGGTCGCGCAGCTCGGCGATGCCAACGCGCGCTATTTCCGCACCGACGTGACCGACGAAGCCGGCGTGCAGGCCAACGTCGCCGCCGCGAAGGACTTTCTCGGCGGGCTCAACGTCGCCGTCAACTGCGCCGGCATCCTCGGCGCCGGGCGCGTGCTCGGCCGCGACGCGGCGATGCCGCTGAAGAACTTCTCGATGACGGTCGGCGTCAACCTGATCGGCAGCTTCAACGTCGCCAAGGCCGCCGCTGCGCTGATGCAGCACAACGAGGCGGGCGAGGACGGCGAGCGCGGAGTGATCGTCAACACCGCCAGCGTCGCCGCCTTCGAGGGCCAGATTGGCCAGGCCGCGTATTCGGCGTCCAAAGGCGGCGTGGTCGGCATGACCTTGCCGATGGCGCGCGAGCTGGCGCGCTTCGGCATCCGGGTGATGGCGGTGGCACCGGGCATCTTCTGGACACCGATGGTCGATGGCATGCCCGACGACGTGCAGAAATCGCTCTCCGCGTCGATCCCGTTCCCGTCGCGCCTTGGCAAACCGGAGGAGTACGCCGACCTCGTCGCCTTCATCCTGCGCAGCCGCTATTTGAACGGCGAAACGATTCGGCTGGATGGCGCGGTGCGCTTGGCGCCGAAGTAACCGGGAATCGGCAATCGAGAATCGATGACAGCGCGCGCCAACGCTTTATCGTGGCACGAAAACCCGATTGTTTCTTCCAGCCAGCGAACACAGGTGTCCTGCCCCCGAATCGCGCCGCGGGTCAGGACCGTGCCTCCGACAAAGCCCGATACCCGGCGCAGGCTGCCCGCATCCGCATCAGCCGCAGCACCTTCTCGCGGCGGAAGGAGATACCTCCCGCCTCCCGATTCCCGCCTCCCGGACCTCCCATGAAAGCCTCCGAAATCAAGAAAGCCACCGTCGTCGAATACAACAATGGCGTCTACCAAATCCGCGACATCGAGCGCAGCTCGCCGCAGGGTCGCGGCGGCAACGTCCGCTTCCGCTTCGTGATGTACTCGGTGCCAGGCGGCAACAAACTCGACGCCAGCTTCGATGCCGACGACGAACTGCGCGAGGTCGACCTCGTGCGCCGGCAGGCCAACTTCTCGTACAAGGATGGCGAGGCCTTCGTGTTCCTCGATGCCGAGGATTACACGCCCTATGCACTCGATCCGGACGCCATCGGCGACGCCGCGCATTTCATCACCGAGGACATGGAAGGCTGCTACGTGCAGATCATCGACGACGCCCCGGTTGGCGTGCTGCTGCCGACCTCGGTCGCGCTGACCGTGGTCGAGACCGCGCCCGAGCTCAAGGGCGGTACCGCCACCAAGCGCCCCAAGCCGGCGCGCCTGAACACCGGCATCGAAATCCAGGTGCCCGAATACATCGCCACCGGCGAAAAGGTGTGGGTGAACACGGTGACGGGCGAGTTTGCCGGTCGCGTCTGAATCGGCGCTGCGCTGTCGCATCGGGGTGCTGGCGCCAAGTCATTCTTGATTCATGCGCACGCGCCTACAACGGCACGCGCGTTCGCGGCACCGTCGCCGCGATCAATGCCTGGAGCATTACCATGAATCGTCTGCACACATTACCGCTCGTCATTCTGGCGCTGGCATGCGCCGCTGTGGCCACGGCCGGCGCTCCCATCAAGGGGGTCGGCATCAGTCTGGGCAAGGTGCCCGGCGGCGGTTGCGCAGCCCGTACCACCGATGCCAGCGGCCACGCCGACTTCGGCGCGTGGCCGACACTGCCAGCCGGCGGCGTGTATACGATCACTATCGATCCAGTCGGCAGCGACGTGCAGGTGACCATCCACGGCGCGACCGAAGGCGTCATCTCCCGCGAGGTGCGCGCTGCCGCAGCGAATGCGCGCGCAGCCAACGCGCCGATCCGTCTGCATTCGGATGGCACCACGGCGATCGTCGTCGACGTCCAATCGCGCGATGGCAGCCCGGTGCGCGTACACCCGGCACCGCACCTGCAAGTGCATATGCCGACCGCTTCAGGCTCGCACTGAACGGCGAAACGATTGTTCGATCGTCCTTCACTGAATTGGCGCGATCGGCACACGACTGCATCCATTTCCGGGTTGCATGCGCGCCATGTCGCGACCATTCGCGGCGAGCCCTTCGACAGGCTCAGGACAGCCTGTCGAACCACGACCAGTCCCTCGCCCGCTCACCCTTCGACAAGCTCAGGGCGAACGGTGGAAGGGCAAGGCCGTTCGTGGTGAGCCCATTGCCGTTCGTGGTGAGCCTGTCGAACCACGATCAATCCCTTGCCCGCTCACCCTTCGACAGGCTCAGGGCGAACGGTGGAAGGGCAAGGCCATTCGTGGTGAGCCCATTGCCGTTCGTGGTGAGCCTGTCGAACCACGATCAATCCCTTGCCCGCTCACCCTTCGACAGGCTCAGGGCGAACGGTGGAAGGGCAAGTCCGTTCGTGGTGAGCCCACTGCCGTTCGTGGTGAGCCTGTCGAACCACGATCAACCCCTCGCCCGCTCACCCTTCGACAGGCTCAGGGCGAATGGCGGAAGGGCGAAGCCGCTCGTGGCGGGCGCGCCGACCCGTTCTTGGTGAGCCCCGCTGCCGCAAACGGATGCTGCGCCTCACCGCGCCAGCCACTTCACTGCCATCCGGCGCACCGAGGCATCCGCGCCTTCATCGCTGGCGACTTCGCTGATCTCCCGCCACGCCAGCGCATGCGATTCGTCGCCGACGACGAAATCTTCGCTGGCACCGGCGCGCACGATGTAGCGCACGTCGTAGTGCCAGTGCTCGGGTTCGCCCGCGCGTGCCGGGATGCGGTGGCGATCCAGGTCGAAGATGCCCGGCTCGACGGCCAGCCCGCGCAACCCGGATTCTTCCTCTGCCTCGCGCAGCGCAACGCGCATCAGATCGTCATCACCATCGGCATGACCACCGAGCTGGAACCAGCGCCCGAGCTTGCGGTGGTGCGTCAGCAACACGCGCTGGCCGTCGCCGCTGACCAGCCACGCCGAGCCGGTGAAATGGCCGATCGCGAGCGTTCGCTCGAAGGCATCGACGGATTGCCCAAGGAATGCGCCAAAGTACGGCGCTGCGGCTTCCAGCGGCCAGCGCCGCTCGTAATCGGCAAGGGCGGCCGCCAGTGCGCGGCGGTTCGCGGTCATGTCGTTTGCTCCATGCCGGGGGCGACCGGCTCGGGGGCGCCAGCATACCCGGCCAGGGCCGAGGCATGGGCGCGAAAAATCCCGCCGATTTCGTCGATTCCCGCTTGTGAGCGATGGCCGCGCAAGCTATGGTAGCCCGCAGTCCGCGCGGCGGACGGCCTTGTGGCGCGCCATGCGCCGCCGATCACCACGCGATCTCTGGGGACACATATGTCGTTGATGCGCGTCAAACCGCTGGATCTGATTCTGGCGACCGCCGAGAAGCGCAGCCTGAAACGGCAGCTCGGGGCATTCTCGCTGACCATGCTCGGCATCGGCGCGATCATCGGTACCGGCATCTTCGTGCTGACCGCCGTCGCTGCGCAGAAGGCCGGGCCGGGCATGATGTACAGCTTCATCATTGCCGGCGCCGTCTGCGCACTGACAGCGCTGGTCTATGCCGAAATTGCGGCGATGGTACCGGTGGCCGGATCGGCCTACACCTACTCCTATGCGGTGCTCGGCGAACTGATCGCGTGGATGGTCGGCTGGGCGCTGATTCTCGAATATGCCGTCGCCGGCGGTGCGGTGGCCGTCGGATGGTCGGGGTACACCAACGGATTTCTTGCCAACCACGGGTTGGGATTGCCCGGATTCCTCACCGCCGGCCCGTTCTACACCGAAACACTCCCGGACAAGACCCAGGCCGTCCATCTCGTCGATGGCGTCACCCACATCGGCGGCTTCAATCTGATCGCCTTCGTGCTTGCGCTGCTGGTGACGCTGTTGCTGGTACTGGGCACCTCCAAGTCGGCCAAGTTCACCGCCGCGCTGGTGCTGGTCAAGATCACTGCCTTGATCGCGTTCATCGCACTGGCCTTCCCGGTGGTGAATCATGCCAATTTCAACCCATTCCTGCCCAATGGCTGGGGTACACCGCTTTCGGGCACCGGCGTGCTTGGCGCGGCGGCGTCGATCTTCTTCGCCTACGTCGGCTTCGATGCCGTTTCCACCGCGTCGGAAGAAACCACCAACCCCAACCGCAACATTCCGATCGGTCTGATCGGTTCGCTGGCGGTGTGCACGGTGTTCTACCTGTTGGTGTCGTACACGGCGGTTGGCGCGGTCGGCGCGCAACCCAACGGCGCGCTGTCGGAAAGCAAGGAGCCGTTGGCCTTCGTACTTCGTCAAATCGGCTGGAGCAAGGTCGGCGACGCGGTGGCGGCGGCGGCGATGATTGCACTGCCCTCGGTAGTGCTGATGATGATCTTCGGCCAGACCCGCATCCTGTTCACCATGGCCCGCGACGGCCTGCTGCCGAAGGGCCTGGCCAAGGTGCACCCGAAGTACCACACGCCGCACGTGGTGACCTGGACGACCGGCATTTTCGTTGCCTTCTTCGCGGCGTTGTTCCCGGTCGATGTCCTTGCCGACATTTCCAACGCCGGCACCCTGTTCGCATTCTTCGCAGTGGCGTTGGGCGTGATGGTGCTGCGCGAGACCGCGCCGGATCGCAAGCGCCCGTTCCGCACGCCGTTCGTCTGGGTGGTCGGGCCGCTGGCGATGGCCGGCTGCGTGCTGCTGTTCTTCAGCCTTGGCTGGAACCCGACCATCAAGTTCTTCTGCATCTGGGCCGTGATCGGGCTGGTGATCTACTTCACCTTCAGCCGTCGCACCAGCGCGCTGGCGCCGGGCAATGCCGAACTGGGTGCCGATGCGCTGGAGCCGACGCCACTGATCCACGAAGGCCCCGAGCCCGGCCCGTAAGCAAAATCACGGCCTCATGAAACGAAACGGCGCGGCTAGTCCGCGCCGTTTTCGTTGCCGCCATCGGTGAGAGCTGGAAGCGCATCGCCCAGCAACCGCTGGCTGTCCTCGGGGCTGGCCGCCTCGACGCCGCGCAGCTTGCGTTCGATGGCGCGGGTGCGCGCACCGGCGGAGTCGATGACGCCTGCCGCTTCGGTCAGCTTCTTGTGTGTCTTGGCGAGCACGTCGCCGAACTTGCCGAACTCGGTCTTGACCGCACCGAGCACCTGCCAGGCTTCGCCGGAGCGCTTTTCGATCGCCAGCGTGCGAAAACCCATGCGCAGCGCACTGAGCGTCGCCGCCAGCGTGGTTGGCCCGGACACCACCACCCGTTGCTCGCGGAACAGGCCCTCGACCAGACCGGGCCGACGCAGCGCCTCGGCGTAAAGCCCTTCGGTGGGCAGGAACAGGATCGCGAAATCGGTGGTGTGCGGCGGCTCGATGTATTTGGACTGAATCGTTTTCGCTTCCTCGCGCAAGCGCTTTTCCAGCGCCATCGCCGCTTCCGCCGCCTTGGTGGCATCGGCGCTGTCTTGCGCGTCCAGCAGGCGCTCGTAATCCTCGCGCGGAAACTTGGCGTCGATCGGCAGCCACACCGGCGCGTCGTCGCGGCCGCCGGCGCCAGGCAGGCGCACCGCGAACTCGACCCGCTCGCCGGCGCCCGGCCGCAGCGCGACGTTGCTCGCGTACTGGTCGGGGGTGAGGATCTGTTCGAGGATACCGGCCAGTTGCACCTCGCCGAAGATGCCGCGGGTCTTGACGTTGCCGAGCACGCGCTTGAGATCGTCGACGCCGCCGGCCAGGCCCTGCATTTCGCCCAGCCCGCGATGCACCTGTTCGAGCCGCTCCGACACCAGCCGGAAGGACTCGTCCAGGCGCGTCTTCAAGGTCGTCTGCAGCTTCTCGTCGACGGTGGCGCGCATTTGTTCGAGCTTGCCGGCGTTGTCGGCCTGCAACTCGCGCAGTTGCTGTTCCAGCGTCGCGCGCACCGCGTCGAGGCGGCGCTCGGTGTTTTCATTGAGCGTGTCCAGCCGCGCCTGCATCGACTCGCGCACGCGTTGCAGCGCCGCCGCAGATTCCTCGCGTCCGCGTCGGGCGTCGTCGCCGAGGTTCTGGCGCAGGCTGCCCAAGCCGACCTCGGTGCGCTCGGTGAACTGGCCCAGGCGGCCATCGAATACCGCCAGCAGGCTCTGGCTTTCGCCGCGCGCGGCACGCAACTCCTCGCGCAGGCTGCGTTCGATGCGGTCGAGATCCTGACGCAGCGTGTCCAGGCGTGCTTCGAGTGCCGCCGCCAGCGCCGTCGACGGGTCGCGCCGCCAGCCAAGATAGGCGAACACACCACCGGCCAGCACGAAAACCGTCAGCACTGCCAACATCAATTCCATGATCGCTCCGCGATTTTTCGTTCGCAGAGCGCATGGTAAAGCCTGCCCGTCTCAGGGCGAGCGACCGGCCGCACCGATCGCCGCCCCTGCCCGTCAGCGCACCGCCATCGTGTAGGCGCGATCGACGTACGGCTGGACGGCCGCAAGGCCCTTCTTGTCGAGGTTGTCCAGGCGTTGTTCGGGGTTCGGATGCGTGCTGAACAGGTTGCTGGTGCGGCCCGGGTCGGCAGCGGCCTCGATCTTCTGCAACACGGCGTACATCGCCAGCGGGTTGTAGCCGGCGCGCGCGGTGTAGATCATCGACGCGACGTCCGAGCGGTATTCCACGTCCTTGTCGAAGGTGGTGAGGATCGCTGCCGCGCCTTCCTTGGCGAAATAGCCGGCCAGTCGCTGCGCGAACGGGTTGGCGCCCGCCTTGCCGAGGGCGCCGACGAACTTGTCGGTGCCGACGTTGAGGGCGATCGACGCCATCGCCTGCTTGCGGATGACGTTGTAATGATCGCGCGAGACGACATGGCTGATCTCGTGGCCGAGCACGGCGGCGACCTCGTCATCGGAGGCCAGCACCTCGTACAGGCCGCGGGTGACCATGATGTAACCGCCGGGCGCGGCGAAGGCGTTGATGGTCGGGCTGTCGACCACCACGAAAGTCCACGGCAGGTCGTCGCGCGGCGTCTGCAAGGCCACCCAATGGCCAATGGTGTTGACCCGCCGCTGCGCCTCGGGGTTGTTCCAGACCGGCATCACGCTGAGCACGCGACCGGCCACCTGCGGGCCCATCGCGATCTCCTCGTCGTATTTTTCCTGCTCGCTCTTGGGCATGGCATCGGCGGCGTTGTCGGTCACCGAACTGCCCAGGCCGAAGTGACCGCCGACCATGCCGAACAGGCCCTTCTTCGCGGCCGAGCTCTCGGCCTGCTGCGCCTGCACCTCTTCCGACGAGCCCGACGCCTGGCGATGGCCCTGGCCGATGCCGGGCTCTTTCTTGTAGGCGACCTGGGATTTCTGCAGGTGCATCCGCGCGGCATAGGCTTCGGCGCTGGCATCGTCGACGCGGAACGTCTCCATCTGCGCCACCGCCGCCGGGTTGTAGCCGGCACCGCGCAGATCCTCGACGTTGATGCCGCGCACGCCGGCGGTCTCGCCCGCCTTGGGGCGGCCACCAAACATCGAGTAGCCGTCGTTGCCGCCGCCACTGGCGCGCGCCAGCCGCACTTCGTTGATCTTGACGAAGCCGACGGCATCCGGTTGCGCCTTGACGTTGAACCACAGGCCATCCTGGCGCTGGACTTCGACGGTTGCGCCCTTCTTCAAGGTGGCGACGGTCGCCGAACTGGCCGACGCCGCCTGATGCACGGCGACGCCGTCCTTGTAGACGCTGGCGCCGGTGCTGCCAGTGGGCTGCGGCGCCGCCGCCGGTGCCGGTGCCGGTGTCGGTGCCGGGTGGGCCGGCTTTCTTGCCGCCACCGCAGGGCCGGCGACCAGTGCGGCAAGGATGGTGATGGTCAGGACTCGGACGGGGTATCGCATGGCGTCGGCTCCTCGGTGGCGGATTTTGGCGTATCACCCGGGTAGACATAACGCGGCAGACAGGGCACATCGGCCGCGACGAATGCGCGCAAGCTGGTATCGACCGGCATCTGCAGCACCTTCCCCAAGGTATTCTGCAACGAAATGGCGCGCGTCGCCTGATCCAGATCGCTCAGGTCGACATAGGCGCCATTGGCGGTGATCACCTGCTCGATGCGATTCTCGTCGGCGATATGGTGCAGCACATCGTTGATCAATTTCAGGTCGTGCAGGATCTCCCAGCGCAGTTCCTCGACCGATGGCGCGTCGCAGATCATCAAGATCACGTCGCGGAAATCCGAAGCAAGGAACGTCTTGCGCTCGATCAGGCCCTCGTGGATCTTGGCGTAGCCGTGCGCGTACAGCGCGCGCCGGATGTGCCGGCGGTATTCGTTGGTTTCCCAGAACCGGCGCAGCTCCGGGTTCTTGCCGGCGACGTCGAGGTGCTCACCCACGCTCACCCGCACGATCAGCAGCACCACGTGCAGGCGGCCGTGCTCGCCCAATTCGGGGACGTGATCGTCGTTGCCCAGCGCCCGCCCGCGCATGCCGGCAAGGTAGGTGCGGCACAGCCCGAAGAACGTCAGCGAGATGCCGACGGTGGTGAAGATGTCGAAGAAAAAGGTGCTGAATGTCAGCGTCAGCAGCGCGGTGGCGGTCAGCACGAGGTTGGTGGCGGTGAAGATCGCGTCGATGTCCTGCGAGGGCTCGCCGCGCCAGAACTCGAAGCCGATGAAGGCGATCAGCAGCGCCGACAGCAGGTACTTCAACCCCTCGTGCGGCATGCGGATCCAGGTGTCGCCGACGAGGTTTTCCACCGCCTCGCCCTGCAGCATCACGCCGGCCATCTCCGGATCGATCGGCGTCGGCTTGAAGTCGTTGATGCCGGCGGCGACGTAGCCGACCATGACGATCTTGCCCTTCAGGTCGGGCAGCTTCTGGCCCGGCTTGAGGCAAGGCGTGTGCTCGTCGGGCAACAGATCCACCGCCGACACCACCGGCAACGGATGCGAGGGCCGCCAGTTCAGGCGGATGCTCTGCGGAAAGCGGGTGAACTTGCGGTGCAGGTACTTCGCCGCCACCAGCGCGGCCATCGACGGCACGCCCCAGTCGCCGGATTGCTTCCACAACGGGAAGTCACGGATCATGCCGTCGCCGGAGCGGCCGATGTTGATGAAACCGGCGCGATCGCGAAGAGCGGGCGCGTAGGGCAGCTGGATCGATGCGGTCGGTGCGTCGGTCGGCTTGGCGACCACCGGCAGCGCGGTCGGCCAGCGGTTGACGGTGCTGGTGGCCGGCGTGTCGTCGCCGGCATCGCCGAAATTGGCGCCGAAGTAGGTGGGCACGCCGAATTGCGCCACCTGCCCCAGCATCTGGTCCGAATCGGCCTCGGTCGATTTGTCGAGGAACAGCACGTCGTAGCCGACCACCGCCACCCCGGCATCGCCCAGGGCGGCCAGCAGGTCGGCGTGGCGATCGCGTGGCCACGGCCAGCCGGGCAATCCCTTTTTCTCGAAATGGGAAATCGAGCATTCGTCGATTTCCGCGATCACCACCTTGCCCGATTCGCGCGGATCCACCGGCCGTCGCGCCACCGCCCAGTCGAACACCGAATCTTCGACGGAAACGAGATTCTTGTTGCCACCGAGCTGGACACCGCGCCACGTCCCCAAGCCGTAGTAGTCCCAATACAGCAGGGCCAGCGCGATCACCGTCATCGTCAGGAAGAACGAAAAGCGCATCCGCCGCGCGATCGCGCTGATCGTGCGGCCGAACGCACGCTCATACAGGCCCCAGGTGCGGGTGAAGTACAGCGCGGCCCGCTCGAACAGGTGCGGCGCCGGCGGTGCCCCCTTCTTCTGCGCCATGGATCAATTCCCGTTGTTGCGGTATTGGCGATGATGGCACTCGACCAGGCCATTGCGTACGCGGCACGGCGGCGAGCCGATCACATGACGCATCTGCCGGGCAAGCAAGGCGACCCTCGACTCGAAATCGTAGCCGAGGTAGGGCTTCCATGCCGCCAGACCACAGGCGAGCACGCAGGCCAGCGCCAGCGGCCACAGAATCCAGCGCGACAGCGGTGCCAACCAGTCATGACGGATCAGCCATACCGAGACCAGCCAGCCGATGATGCCGCCGCTGATCGCCTCGGCCGGCGTATGCACGCGCAAGCCGACGATGACCGCCGTCACCGCCAGCGCGACGATTGCGCCCAGCAGCACCCCGACGATGCGCAAGGCATCCGACCAGCCGGTGCTGATCGCGAACGCCAGCGCCGGATAAACCGCGAACGAGCGAAGCACATGCCCGCTCATGCCGTGATAGGCGCCCATGCCGAAGCGGATCCCCCAGCCGTAGTAGGCCAGCTTGGTCGCCACCCCGATCGCCATCGCCAGCGCCAGCCAGAAGGCGTAGCGAAACGCGATGGCATGGGCGCGCCGCGCCAGCAGGGCAACGAGCACGCCCACAGCCGCCAGCACCGTCGCATCGACGCTGCCGAGGCTTTCGATCCGGATCAACAGCGAACGCCAGTGCTCCATGCGCGGCAAACCCGGCCCGTCGGAAGCACGAGCCTAGCAGAGTGTCGAAAAATTGCCGCCGCGACCACGCGCGGCCAGCCGCAGCCCCACCCCGCCGCCGCAGCGGCCCTTCACGACCGCAAATCGATCGGGCGCGCAGGCGATGTACCGGGCCAATCCGGCCTCAACCGGCGTGATCGGCGGCGGTAGTGAAACTCTCGCCGCAACCGCAGCCATCGACGGCGTTGGGGTTGTCGAACACGAATTGCGCGTTCAAGCCCTGCCGCACGTAGTCGATGCGGGTGCCGCGGATCAGCGGCAGGCTGTTGGCGTCGACCAGCACGCGCACGCCATCGACCTCGAGCACGGTGTCGCCGACGGCGATGGCATCGGCCAATTCGACGACATAACCCCAGCCCGAGCAACCGCGCCGGCGCACGCCAAAGCGCAGGCCGATCTTGTCCGGGTGGCTGGCGAGGAACTGGTCGACGCGCGCTCGCGCGGCCGGCGTGAAGGCGACTTCCATGCCCGCCATTATAGCGCCGCCGAGCCGCTTGGCCGCCGTCGCGCCGGCGCGGTCGGCTATCATGTCGGGCTTGACGCACGCACAGTGCGATGACCGAACGAGGCGAGCATGGCAGCATCGGCAGCAGCAACGATGACGGCGATTTCCGTCGCCAGCGCACTGGCAGGCAAGGATCTGGCCGACACCTGCGTGCGGGTGCGCGGCTGGGTGCGCACGCGCCGGGATTCCAAAGCCGGATTGTCGTTCGTCAACGTCAGCGATGGTTCGTGCTTCCATCCGATCCAGGTGGTCGCACCGGCGACGTTGCCCAATTACGAATCCGAAGTGAAGCGCCTCACCGCCGGTTGCGCGGTGATCGCCACTGGCACCCTGGTCGCCTCGCAGGGACAAGGGCAGGCGTTCGAAATCCAGGCCAGCGCGATCGAAGTCGTCGGCTGGGTCGAGGATCCGGAAACCTATCCGATCCAGCCCAAGGCGCATTCGCTGGAGTTCCTGCGCGAGGTCGCGCACCTGCGCCCGCGCACCAATCTGTTCGGCGCGGTCGCGCGCATCCGCGACTGCCTCGCGAAAGCCATCCATCGCTTTTTCCACGAGCAGGGCTACTTCTGGATCAACACGCCGATCATCACCACGTCCGACGCCGAGGGCGCGGGGCAGATGTTCCGCGTGTCCACGCTGGACATGATGAACCTGCCGCGCGACGACAAGGGCGCGGTCGATTTTTCGCGCGATTTTTTCGGCAAGGAAACCTTCCTCACCGTCTCCGGCCAGCTCAATGTCGAGGCGTACTGTCTGGCGCTGAGCAAGGTCTATACGTTCGGCCCGACCTTCCGCGCCGAAAACTCCAATACTTCGCGGCATCTGGCCGAATTTTGGATGATCGAGCCGGAGATCGCCTTCGCCGGCCTGAAGGAAGATGCCGATCTGGCCGAAGCGTTTCTGAAGTACGTATTCAAGGCCGTGCTCGACGAGCGCGGCGACGATCTCGCCTTCATTGCCGAGCGCGTCGAGAAGACCGCGATCACCCGCCTGGAAAACTTCATTGCGCAGCCGTTCGAGCGCATCGACTACTCCGATGCGGTGGCGCTGCTGCAAAAATCCGGGCAGAAGTTCGACTTCCCGGTCGAATGGGGCCTGGACTTGCAGACCGAACACGAGCGCTGGCTGACCGAGCAGCACGTCGGCCGCCCGGTGGTGGTGATGAACTATCCCGAGCAGATCAAGGCGTTCTACATGCGCCTGAACGATGACGGGAAAACCGTCGCGGCGATGGACGTGCTGGCACCGGGCATTGGCGAAATCATCGGCGGATCGCAGCGCGAGGAACGCCTGGACGTGCTCGACGCGCGCATGGCGCAGTTCGGCCTCGACCCGGCGCATTACGGCTGGTACCGCGACTTCCGCCGTTACGGCACGGTGCCGCACGCCGGCTTCGGCCTGGGCTTCGAGCGACTGGTGGTGTACGTCTGTGGGCTGGCCAACATCCGCGACGCCATCCCCTACCCGCGCGCGCCGGGCCTGGCGACGTTCTGATGGCCATTGCGTGATGAGCTACTCGATGGCGCTCACGTTTTCGCTGCTCGGCGTCGCCTTGGCCCTGACCGGCATGATGGCCTTCACCTTTTTCTGGCCGATGACGGTCGTGCACCTGCGCGATCGCCATCCCGCGCTGCACGCACGACTCGGCGGCGCCGGCATGCTGGCGCCATCGACGCTGCTGTGGCTGCTGGCAGGCCGACATCATGATTTGCACGACCCATCGGTGAATGGCCTCGGTACCCCGGCCCGCATCGCACTGGCGGTATTGCTGCTGGGATTGTGCAGCGCCGCCGCGTTCGGCGCCGTGGCGTGGCTGGTGAAACCATGATCCAGCACACTTGTTCCTGCCCGTCGATGCACTCCATTCCGTTCGTGGCGAGCCAACCCCGCATTTCCCCGAAAACCGTTCGTGGTGAGCCTGTCCCGCATTCCCCCAAGCACCGCATTCCCCCGAATACCGTTCGTGGTGAGCCTGTCGAACCACGGACGGCAACCGTCCCTGATGCGCCTGTCCCGCATTCCCCAAGCACCGTTCGTGGTGAGCCTGTCGAACCACGGACGGCAACCGTCCCTGATGCGCCTGTCCCGGATTCCCCAAGCACCGTTCGTGGTGAGCCCTTCGACAAGCTCAGGACAGGCCTGTCGAACCACGATCAACCCCTCGCCCGCTCACCCTTCGACAGGCTCAGGGCGAACGGTGGAAGGGAGAGGCCGCTCGTGGTGAGCCCATCGCCGTCCCTGATGCGCCTGTCCCGCATTCCCCAAGCACCGTTCGTGGTGAGCCTGTCGAACCACGGACGGCAACCGTTCCACTTCCAGCAATCCATCGCAGCCCCAGGAGACACTTCATGCACGCCGACGACAACGAGGGTGGCGCTTTCGAGCAATGGTGGCTGGCCACGGTCGGCAACCTGCTGGTGTGGGCGCGCCTGCGCGTGCATGACAGCGGCATCGCCGAAATCCTCGACAACGACGCGCGCACGGAAACCTTCGACAGCGCCGATTCCGCGCACGCCGCCCTGCTCGACGCCGATTTTCGCGCCTGGGACGGCCTGGACGCCGACGATGCCGCGCAGCTGGGCCTGGACCTCGATGCCATCACCCCGCCCGACGGCATCGACGGCAGCGATGCCGATGAACTGCGCGCGCTGATGACGCAACGCCTGCCATCCCGCCATTAGCGACACTGCCGCCGCTCGCAGCCGGGCATCGTCCAGCTGCCGTCATCATCCTCGCTCATCGCCATCGGAGCTCCTGCATGCAACTCGACCTCACCGGCCATCACGCCCTCGTCGGCGGCGCCTCGCAAGGCATCGGCCTGGCCTGCGCCATCGAACTGGCCGCACTCGGTGCCGACGTGACCTTGCTGGCGCGCCGCGCGGAGGTACTGGAATCGCTCGCCGGGCAATTGCCGCGCGCACATGCAGCCCAGCGCCACGGCTGGCTCGCCGCCGATGCCGGCGACACCGCCGACCTGCGCGCGAAAGTCGATGCGCTGGTTGCCGAGCGCGCCGTCCATGTGCTCGTCAACAACAGCGGCGGGCCACCGCCCGGAACGGTGCGCGGTGCTCGCGAGGATGCGTTTCTCGCCGCCTTCCGCGCTCATCTGCTCGCCAATCAGACGCTGGCCGAAGCAGTGATTCCCGGCATGATCGCAGCTGGCTACGGCCGCATCGTCAACGTGATCTCGACTTCGGTGAAAGAGCCCATCCCCGGCATCGGCGTCTCCAACGTCACCCGCGGCGCGGTCGCGAGCTGGGCCAAGACCCTGGCCCGTGAACTGGCGCCGCACGGCATCACCGTCAACAACGTGCTGCCCGGGTCGACCCGCACGCCGCGGATCGAGCAGATCATCGCCGCGCGCGCGAGCAAGTCCGGCGGCAGCATCGGCACGGTCGCGGCGGAAATGGAATCGGAGGTGCCGATGGGTCGCTTCGCCGAACCTGCCGAAATCGCCGCCGCGGTGGCCTTCCTGGCCTCGCCGGCGGCGTCCTACATCACCGGCATCAACCTGCCGGTGGATGGCGGCAGGACGCGGTCGCTGTGAGGTCAGAGGACAGAAGACAGAGGACGGAGGACAAAGGGTGGACAGTAGGCAGTGGGCAGAAGACGGTTGTGCGCCTGCAATGCCATGAACGGGACGCGCTGGAGTAGTCTCACCCCTGCCTCCTGCTTCCCGCCCCCTGCTCTCTCCGCCCCCATGCCCCTCCATCTGTCCCATCTGATCGCCGGCCAGGCCCGCGCCAGCGCCGATTCGCTGGCCGTCCACGATCCGGCCACCGGCGAGGTATTCGCGCATTGCCCGGCCGGCAGCGCCGCCGATGTCGATGCCGCGGTGCACGCCGCGCAGGCCGCATTCCCGGCGTGGTCGGGGCTGGCCAACGAAGCCCGTGCGCACTGGCTGCGGCGCCTGGCCGATGCGCTGGAAGCGCGCGTGGACGACTTCGCGCAGGCCGAGTCGCACGATGGCGGCAAACCGCTCAAGCTCGCCCGCCAGGTCGAGATCCCGCGCGCGGTCGCCAACCTGCGTTTCTTCGCCGCCGCCGCCGAGCAGTTCGCCAGCCAGTCCCACCACGGCCAGGCCGGCTTGAATTACACCCTGCGCCAGCCGCTGGGCGTGGTCGGCTGCATCAGCCCGTGGAATCTGCCGCTGTACCTGTTCACATGGAAGATCGCCCCGGCGCTGGCGACCGGCAATTGCGTGGTCGCCAAACCGTCGGAAATCACCCCGGTGACGGCGTGGATGCTCGGCGAACTCGCGCGCGAGATCGGCTTTCCACCGGGCGTGCTGAACATCGTCCACGGGCTCGGGCCGGTGGTCGGCAAGGCGCTGGTCGAACACCCGCGCATCAAGGCAGTCAGCTTCACCGGCAGCACCGCGGTCGGGCAGCAGATCGCCGCGCACTGCGGGCCGGCGCTGAAAAAAACGTCACTCGAACTGGGCGGCAAGAATGCCACCGTGGTGTTCGCCGATGCCTTCGAGGACGCCGGCCAGCGCGAGCGGATGCTCGACACCGTGGTCCGCGCCGCGTTCCAGAACAGCGGCCAGATCTGCCTGTGCGGCTCGCGCATCCTGATCGAGCGCCGCGTCTTCGACGCCTTCCGCGAGGCCTTCGTCGCGCGCGTGCGCCGTCTGCGCGTCGGCGGTCCGTTCGATCCGCAAACCGACCTCGGCCCGCTGGTGTCACGCGCGCATTTCGACAAGGTGCTGGCCTGCCTCGCGCTCGCTCGCGCCGAAGGCGGCAACGTGCTGTGCGGCGGCGAATCGTTGCAGCCGCTCGGATGCGAAGGCGGCTGGTTCATCGCGCCGACCGTGATCGACGGGCTGGGTGCAGACTGCCGCAGCAACACCGAGGAAATCTTCGGCCCGGTCGTCACCCTGCAAGCGTTCGACGACGACGCCCACGCGCTGGCGCTGGCCAACGCCACGGACTACGGACTGTCGGCCAGCGTGTGGACCCAACGGCTCGACCGCGCCCACCGCATCGCCGCCGGCCTGCACGTCGGCATCGTCTGGATCAACACCTGGCTGCTGCGCGACCTGCGCACGCCATTCGGCGGCGTCGGCCAGTCGGGGCTCGGCCGCGAAGGTGGCGAGGACGCGATGCGCTTTTTCACCGAACCGAAAAACATCTGCATCAGGATGGATTGAAACGCCATGCACGATTCCACCACCGAACTGCTCGCCAGCAACCGCGATTGGGCCGCACGCGTCTGCGCCGAAGACCCGCATTTCTTCCAGCGCCTGTCGCAACAGCAGGCGCCGAAATTCTTGTGGATCGGCTGCTCGGATTCGCGCGTGCCGGCCAACCAGATCATGGGGCTGGCGCCGGGCGAGGTATTCGTCCATCGCAACATCGCCAACGTCGTCGTCCATGCCGACCTCAACTGCCTGAGCACGATCCAGTTCGCGGTCGATCAGCTTCAGGTCGAGCACATCCTCGTGGTCGGCCATTACGGTTGCGGCGGCGTCCACGCCTGCATGACCGGCGCGCGCATCGGGCTGGCCGACAACTGGATCCGCCACGTCGGCGATGTCGCGCAAAAGCACGCCGCGCTGATCGACGGCATCGCCGATCCAACGCGCCGGCACGCCATCTTGTGCGAACTCAACGCCATCGAGCAGGCCGCCAATGTCTGCTTGAGCACGGTGATCGAAGATGCGTGGGCGCGCGGTCAGAAGCTGGCGGTGCACGGCTGGGTCTACGACCTGCTCGACGGCCGCATCCGCGAACTGGGCATGGACGTGAGCTCGCGCGAATCGCTGGCCACGGTGCATGCGGCGGCGGTCGCCGGCGTGCATGCGCGTGCGGCTGCGCAGGCCACCACGCCATGAGCCAGGCCATCCACGCCACGAATGCGCCGAAAGCGGTCGGCGCCTACCCGCACGCGCGGCGCGTCGGCGAGTTGCTGTTCCTGTCCGGCATCGGCCCGCGCGACGCGCGCGACGACTCGATCCCCGGAAACGTCCACGATGCCGACGGCCGCCTGTGCAGCTACGACATCGTCGCCCAATGCCATTCGGTGTTCGCCAACGTCCGCGCCGTGCTCGAAGCCTGCGGCGCGGGCTGGGACGATCTGGTCGATGTCACCGTATTCCTGACCGACATGGCGCGCGACTTCAAGGCCTACAACGCAGTCTGGGCGGAATACTTCCCCGACCCGGCACGCGCGCCCTGCCGCACCACCCTGGGCATCACCGCCCTGCCCACGCCGATCGCGATCGAGCTCAAGTGCACCGCCGCCATCCCCGCACCTGAAGCCCCTCTCCCACCGGGAGAGGGGTTGGGGTGAGGGGCCGCAGCACCTGCCAACTCCACGGCGCGACGGCCCCTCATCCGGCGCTACGCGCCACCCCCGCCTTCGCGGGGGCAGGCTCTTCTCCCGAAGGGAGAAGGACAAAGCCCCTCTCCCACCGGGAGAGGGGTTGGGGTGAGGGGCCGAAGCACCTGCCAACTCCACGGCGCGACGGCCCCTCATCCGGCGCTGCGCGCCACCCCCGCCTTCGCGGGGGCAGGCTCTTCTCCCGAAGGGAGAAGGACAAAGCCCCTCTCCCACCGGGAGAGGGGTTGGGGTGAGGGGCCGAAGCGCCCGCCAACTCCACGAGCCGACGACCCCTCATCCGGCGCTGCGCGCCACCTTCTCCCGAAGGGAGAAGGGTCATCCCGCAGGAGGGGTTGCGCACCGCGCCGGAAAAGAGTCAGCCTGCAGGATGGGTTGCGCACCGCGCAACCCATCGTCGGAGCGCCCCGCCCCCCGTCGCACACTTTCCGCCAACCGAGCCCGCCATGCCCACCCTCCCCCCCGCCTTCAACTTCCAGCAGTGGATCGACGACCACCGCCACCTGCTCAAGCCGCCGGTCGGCAACAAGTGCATCGTCGACGGCGATTTCATCGTGATGGTGGTCGGCGGCCCCAACGAACGCACCGACTACCACGTCGACGAAGGCCCGGAGTTCTTCCACCAGCTCGAGGGCGAGATGGTCCTGCGCATCCAGGAGGACGGCAAGGTGCACGACATTCCGATCAAGGCCGGCGAAATCTTCTACCTGCCGCCGAACGTGCCGCATTCGCCGCAGCGCATGAAAGATTCGATCGGCCTGGTGATCGAGCGCCGGCGCCTGGCGCACGAGCTGGACGGCCTGCAGTGGTACTGCCAGAACTGCAACCACAAGGTTTACGAAGAACGCTTCACCCTGGGCAGCGTCGAGCATGACTTCCCGCCGGTGTTCGACCGCTTCTATCGCAGCGATGCGCACCGCACCTGCGCGCACTGCGGCGCGCTGCATCCGCGACCGGCGCGATACGAGCACGACGAAGCTTGACGTGCCGCCATGCGTTGCCACGCATCCCCATCGCAACGGGTAGAATCCGTGCATGAATGCATTGCTGTCGTCCCGTAGGTCCGCCATCGTGGATCTTTGCCAGCGCCACGGTGTGCACCGGCTCGACCTGTTCGGCTCGGCGACGGTGCAGGAAGCACCCGCCGACTACGATTTCCTGGTGGATTTCGGAGCGCTGCAGGAGGGCTACGCCAACGCCTATTTCGGCCTGCTCGAAGGCTTGCAGGGGCTGCTGGACGCGCCGGTCGATCTGGTCGTGGATGCCGCGATCCGCAATCCTTACTTCCGCCGTTCGATCGAACGCCAGCGGGTCGCCTTGTATGCGGCTTGAGCAGGCCAAATATCTGTTCGACATCCAGCAGGCTGCCCGCAGGCTGGCGCAATTCACCGCCGGACGCGACCTGCAGGGCTATCTCGACGACGCCATGCTGCGTGCAGCGGTCGAACGCCAGTTCGAGATCATCGGCGATGCGCTGGCACAATGGGCGCGGCGCGATGCAGCGCTGGCCGAGCGAATCACCGACTGCCGTCGCATCATCGCTTTCCGCAACATCCTGATCCACGGGTACGCCGAGGTAGACGACCGGCTGGTCTGGGACATCGTCCAGACGCGCCTGGCGCCGCTGCAGGCACAGGTCGATGACCTGCTGGCGTCCTTTCGACCCGAGTCGTGAACATGCTCAAAATCGACGTCCACGCCCACATCCTGCCGCGCGACTGGCCCGATCTGGCGGCCAAGTACGGCGACGACCGCTTCGCGGTCATCCACCACACCGCCGACGGCCGCCACCGCATCTACAAGGACGGCAAATTCTTCCGCGAGATCTGGTCCAACACTTGGGATCCGGCCGAACGCATCGCCGACTACGAACGCTTCGGCGTGCAGGTGCAGGTGATCAGCACGGTGCCGGTGATGTTCAGCTACTGGGCCAAGCCGCACCACGCGCTCGAACTGCACCAGGCGCTCAACGACCACACCGCCGCGATCTGCCGCAGCCACCCGCGCCATTACGCGGGCATCGGCACGGTGCCGCTGCAATCGCCGCGGCTGGCGATCCAGGAACTCGAACGCTGCATGGATCAGCTCGACCTGCAGGGCGTGCAGATCGGCAGCCACGTCAACGACTGGAATCTCGACGCGCCGGAGCTGTTCGATTTTTTTCGCGCGGCGAGCGAACTCGGCGCGGCGATCCTCGTGCATCCGTGGGACATGATGGGCAAGGATTCGATGCCCAAATACTGGCTGCCGTGGCTGGTCGGGATGCCCGCCGAACAGGCGCGCGCGGCCTGCTGTTTGATCTTCGGCGGCGTGCTCGAGCGCCTGCCGAAACTCAAGGTTTGTTTCGCGCACGGCGGCGGCGCGTTCCCGTACACCATCGGCCGCATCGAACACGGCTTCAAGATGCGACCCGACCTCGTCGCCACCGACAACCCGCGCAACCCGCGCGAGTACCTGCCGCGCATGTATTTCGATTCGTGGGTGGCCGATGATCGCGCCCTGCGTTACCTGCTCGACACCGTCGGCGTCGAGCGGGTGATGATGGGCACCGACTATCCGTTCCCGCTTGGCGAGCAACAGCCGGGCAGCTACATCGACGGCCTGGGTCTGGATGATGGCGGCAAAGCGCGTCTGTACCACGGCACCGCGCTGGAATGGCTGGGGTTGCCCGCCTCGCGCTTCGGGATAACCGCATGAGCATCCCCCACATTCCGCTGGCCGCCACCGAAGCCGACGCCCGCGCCCGCGACGCCGCCGATCCGCTGCGCGGCTTTCGCGACGAATTCCTGATCCCGCCGGCACTCGATCCATCGCTCGGCGAAGACACCCAGTTCTACTTCACCGGCAACTCGCTGGGCCTGCAGCCGCGCGGCATCCGCGAAGCGCTGCTGACCGAACTGGACGACTGGGCCAGGCTCGGCGTGGAGGCGCATTTCCACGGCCGGCATCCGTGGATGCCCTATCACGAGGAAGTCCGCGCACACCTGGCCGAAATCGCCGGCGCGCTGCCCTCGGAAGTGGTGGCGATGAACTCGCTGACCACCAACCTGCACCTGATGATGGTCGGCTTCTACCGGCCCACCGCCGAGCGCCACGCGATCCTGATCGAAGCCGGCGCCTTTCCCTCCGACCAGTACGCGGTGGCCTCGCAGATCCGTTTCCACGGTTTCGATCCGGCCACCTCGCTGATCGAAGTGGAAGGCGATCCGGATACCGGCCTGATCGGCATGGAACGCATCGAGCGGGCATTGGCCGAGCACGGTTCGAAGATCGCGCTGGTGCTGTGGCCGGGCGTGCAGTACCGCACCGGCGAGGCCTTCGACCTGAAGGCCATCGCCGCACTTGCGCACGCCCGCGGCGCCGTCGCCGGCTTCGACCTCGCCCACGCCGCCGGCAACCTGAAGCTCGCGCTGCACGATGCCGATGCCGACTTCGCCGCGTGGTGCAGCTACAAGTACCTCAACGCCGGCCCGGGCGCGATCGCCGGCTGCTTCGTCCACGAGCGCCATGCCCGCACCGACCGCCCGCGCTTCGCCGGCTGGTGGGGCCACGACCCGGCCAGCCGCTTCCGCATGGGCCCGGACTTCGTGCCCACGCCGGGCGCCGATGGCTGGCAATTGAGCAATCCGCCGATCATGGCGCTGGCGCCGCTGCGCGCGTCGCTGGAGGTGTTCCATCGCGCCGGCATGGATCGCCTGCGCGCCAAGGCGATCGACCTGACCGCCTACCTCGAAGCGCTGATCCGCAGCCGATTGCACGGCGTCATCGACATCCTCACCCCGTCCGACCGCGATCGCCGCGGCTGCCAGTTGAGCCTGCGCGTGGTCGGTGGACGCGCTCGCGGCCGCGCCCTGTTCGAGCACCTGGCAACGCGAGGCATCATCGGCGACTGGCGCGAACCCGACGTGATCCGCGTCGCACCGACGCCGCTGTACAACCGTTTCATCGATGCGTGGAAGCTGGTTGAATCGATAGCGACGTGGCGGGATACGGCGGGCTAGCTTGAACCTGTTCGCCGTCGTGCTCCGTGCATCTGTTCTTGCCGTCATTCCCGCGAAGGCGGGAATCCACTCCCACCGGAAGCCATGAAGCAGCCCGCCGTCTACATACTCGCCAGTCAAAGAGCCGGCACCTTGTTCATCGGCGTTACCAGCGACCTGGTCACGAGAACCTGGCAGCACCGCGAACACCTCGTCGAGGGATTCACCACGCGTTACGACGTGCGACGGTTGGTTTGGTACGAACTGTACGACACGATGGAGAACGCCATCGTTCGCGAGAAGCAACTGAAAAAGTGGAACCGCGACTGGAAGATTCGCCTCATCGAAGAACGCAATGGCTCCTGGAAGGACTTGTGGTGCGAAATTACCGGTCAGAACGATGGGGTGGATTCCCGCCTTCGCGGGAATGACGAGCCAAAAGCATGAAGCCATCAGCCCAGAACACCCTCACCATCGCCGGCGCCGGCCTCGCCGGCGCGCTGCTTGCCACCTTGCTCGCCCGCGCGGGATGGCAGGTCGAGGTATTCGAAAAACGCGCCGATCCGCGCAGCGTCGGCTACGAAGGCGGTCGTTCGATCAACCTGGCGCTGGCCGAACGCGGCCTGCACGCCCTGCGCCAGGCCGGGCTGCATGAGGCGGTGCTGGCGCAGGCGGTGATGATGCGCGGGCGCATGGTCCACCACCCCGACGGCCACACCGCCCTGCAACGCTACGGCAAGGACGACAGCGAGGTGATCTGGTCGGTGCATCGCGGCCGCTTGAACCTGCTGTTGCTCGATGCCGCCGAAGCCGCGGGTGCCAGGCTGCATTTCCATGCACGCCTGGATCGCGTGGATTTCGACGCGAAGCACGCAACCTTCGTCGATGACCGCGACGGCAGCAGCATCGGCCACGCCTTCGACGTGTTGATCGGCGCCGATGGTGCCGGCTCGGCGCTGCGTGGCGCGATCGATCAAATCACGCCGCTCGGCGAGCGTTTCGAATCACTCGGCCACGGTTACAAGGAACTGGAGATAGAACCATCCGCCGACGGCGGCTTCCGCATCGAACCCAACGCCTTGCACATCTGGCCGCGCGGTCGCTACATGTGCATCGCCTTGCCGAATACCGAACGCACGTTCACCGTCACCCTGTTCCTGCCGTTGCAGGCAAGCGACGGCATGCCGGGCTTCGACGCCCTGCCTGACGCTGCCGCCGCGCGGGCGCTGTTCGAACGCGACTTCGCCAGCGCACTGGCGCATATCCCGGATTTCGATGCCGACTGGGCCGCGCATCCGATCGGCCAGCTGGCGACGCTGTATCTGGATCGCTGGCACCTGGACGGTCGCGCGGTGCTGCTCGGCGACGCTGCGCACGCGATGGTGCCGTTCCATGGTCAGGGCATGAATTGCGCTTTCGAGGACTGCGCGGCATTGGCCGCATGCATTGCCGGCGCCGACGATTTCGCCGGGGCCTTCGCCGCCTTTCAGGCCCAGCGCCTGCCCAACGCTTGCGCGATCCAGCAGATGGCGCTGGAGAATTATCTGGAAATGCGCGATCGCGTCGATGACGCCGACTTCCTGCTGCAACGCGAACTCGAACGCCTGCTCGCGCAACGCGATCCCGAACGCTTCGTGCCACGCTACAGCATGGTCACGTTCAGGCGCATTCCGTACGCAACGGCGCTGGCACGCGGTCGCGTGCAGCGCGAACTGCTGGTCGAGGCCACGCGCGGACACACCAGTCTCGCCGATGTCGACCTTGCTGCGCTCGATGCGGCAGTCCGCGATCGCCTGTCCACCCTCGATCCGGATTGAGCAACCGCCATGCCTGCGCAATCCGTGGGGCAACGATCGACGCCGGCATCGGCCTGACCGCATTCATGCTCGCGCTTGCCGCCTTCGCCATCGCACTTGTGCTCGGGCTCACGCTCGGGCCGGCGATGCAGTTGCGTCTGGATGAATTCGCCAGCACCGGCCAGCGCCGCGAGTGGCGACCGCGGGTATTTGCCGCCGCCGCCGCCGCACTACCGTTTGCCGCATTGGCGGCAACCACGGCACCGGCGGTTGGGTGCGCGCTCGCGGCAGCGCTCGGATGGCTGCCCGGATTGCTGCGGCGCGCGCATGCGCCGGAGATCACGAAGGACCGCGAGGCGCGCATCGAAGCGATCGACCGTCTGCTGCCGCAGACGCAGTGCGGTCAATGCAGTTTCGCTGGCTGTCGGCCTTACGCCACGGCGATCGTCGATGGCGTCGCCGACATCGATCAGTGCCCGCCCGGCGGTGCCGCCGGCATCGCCGCGCTGGCCGAGTTGCTGGGTCGCGCGCGCAAGCCGTTGAACCCGGCCCACGGCATCGAAAAGCCACCGCGGGTGGCGCGCATCGTCGAAGCCGATTGCATCGGCTGCACCAAATGCATCCAGGCCTGTCCGGTCGATGCCATCGTCGGCGCACGCCAGCGCATGCACACCGTCATCGCCGATCTGTGCACCGGCTGCGAGCTGTGCGTGCCGCCCTGCCCGGTCGACTGCATTCAGATGGTGCCGCCGCCGGAATGAAACGCCACGCCCGTCGACACCGCGAAACACAAGCTCGCCGCGTCACTTCACCCCGACACAACCGGTGCACACGCGCTCGACCTTGTACCCATCCTGACGCAGCAGCTGCACCAGGCCGTTGGGCCCGAGTAAATGCATCGCGCCGACGATTACCAATGTTTCGCCATGCACCGCCGCCGCCTTGGCATCGAGCTGCGGCACCCAGGCGCGATTGCGGTCGTCGATCAAGCGCCGCATCGCACCGGGCTGATCCTTGAACTCGCCGGCCGCTTCGCGGTACAGATCGGTGGCGTCGCCACGACGCCAGATGTCGTGCATCTGCCCCATCTTTTCGGAAAATTTCGGCAGGTCGTCGAGCATCTGCTTGAGATCGCGCACCTGATCGGCCATCGGCGCACCGGCGAGCAGGCGCATTTGCTGCTCGGCCGACTCGAACCCATCGGTACGCTTGCGGTCGGCGACGGCCTGATCCATGAAATGCTTGTCGAGGCCGCGATCGGGGTCGTAGGCCAGTTTTTTCGTTTCCATCGCCATGATGGTCAGCGAGACCAGCCACGGCCGCATGCGCGACAGGGCGAAGACGGACATGCCGTTCCTGGCCGCGTAATTTTGCACGCGCTGCCACGTTGCCGAATCCAGGTCATCCTTCAGCCCGTGCGCTGGATCCTGATACATCCCGTACGTGAGCGTCGGCCCCAGCACACCCAGCGCTCCCATCTGCGCCGGCGGAATCTCGAACAGCACCTGCGCGGCATCGTGGTAGGCGCGCTCGACGTCATCGGAAAGCGGGTAATCGCTCGCCTGCAGGATGTGCAACGAACCGAGCAGGTAGATCGTGGTGTCGCCGCGCGTGGCCTTCCACAGCAATGGCGTCGGCGGCTTGCCCCACGCTGCGCCGACCGCCAGCAGCAGGCCGAGGACGAGCGCCAGCGTTCGCTGCCAGCGACTCACCGGGCACCCGTCTTGCTGGCCGCCTGCGCAACGGGGCCACGGTATTTTTTCTCACCGGCTTCCACCGCCACGTCGAGGCGATTTTCCGGCGGCGGCAACGGACACGTCGCGTAATGGGTGAACACGCACGGCGGGTTGTAAGCCTGATTGAAATCGACCACGGTGACGCCGTTCTTCGGCGGATCGGCATACAGGAAGCGGCCGGCACCGTAAGTGGTCTTGCCGCTGGTGCGATCGGCGAAGATCAGGAACAACTGGCCGTCGCCTTCGTCGAGTGCTTCGAGGCGATAGCTCTTGCCGCCATGCTCGAACACCACCACGCCGGGGTTGGCCATCGGCTCGACGGTGTTGATGACCGACGCGATCGGCATCGTGCGGCCCTTGGGATGCGGCTCGAAGCGGGCCGTGACCCGCCACGAGGGGTCGGGAGCGAAATAATCGATGCCGGAAAATCCGGTGCGCGTGGGTGCATTGGCATCCTTCACCCGCAGCGCAAACTTGCCGGCACGTTCGATCACCTGGAAATTGGCGGTGCCGTTGTTGAAGGAAACGATGGTGGGGCCGTCGCTGGCCGCATCGGACTTCAAGTTCACCTCGCCGCTGATCGCCTTGCCAGCAATCGTGACGCCCGCACCTTCGGCCTTGAAGGTGATCTTGCCGGCCTTGAGCACCAGCGTGCCCAATCGCGCCGGGCCGGTATTGAGCTGCACGTCATTGCCGGCGGCATGGCCGAGGTGGTGCGTGCCGGCATCGATCCAGTGCAGGCCGACCAGCGACAGCCAGCCGTCGGGCGCGCGCAGGCGTTCGACGCGCTGGCTGCGCCATTGCTGGTTGCTCTGCTCGAAACTCGATGGCGCTTTCGCGGCGGGCGTGGCGGCGGCCGAAGGCTGGGTCATGGCACAAACTCCTGCCAGCAAGGCGATGACGGCGGCGCAGGCGGTCTGACGAACCGGAAATTCAGGAATGGACATGCGGCGTCTCATGCTGGGGTTGCGTGGGGCACCCACGGTGGGGCGAACGAGGGGACGCGACCGGGGCCAGCATCGTTCACGCTGGAAGCACCCGTCGCCGCGATGATTCTACCGCCCGCGCATGAACAAGCGATCCAGGTCGGCATGGCCGAGTTGCACCCAGGTCGGGCGGCCGTGATTGCATTGCGCCGACCGCTCGGTGGCCTCCATGTCGCGCAGCAAGGCGTTCATCTCGGGAATCGTCAGCCGGCGATTGGCACGCACCGAGCCGTGGCAGGCCATCGTCGACAGCAGTTCGTTGCGTTGTTCTTCGACGCGGCGGGTCTGGCCGTGCTCGCGCAAGTCGGTGAGCACATCGAGCAGCAACTGCCGCGGATCGGCGCCGTCGAGCAGCGCCGGCACACCGCGCAGCGTCACCGATTGCGGGCCGCTGCGATCGACTTCGAAACCCAGCGCCGCCAATGTCTGCGCATGTTCTTCGGCGGCATCGGCCTCGCGTTCGGACAAGGCCAGCGTCAGCGGCACCAGCAGCGGTTGCACGCGGATGCCGACGCCCTCTTGCGCCGCCTTCAGGCGCTCGTAAGTGATGCGCTCGTGCGCCGCGTGCATGTCGACGACGATCAAACCCTGCGCGTTCTCGGCGAGGATGAAGATGCCGTGCAACTGCGCCAGCGCATAGCCCAGCGGCGGCGGCGCGCCTTCCTCGCCGGCAACGGGCGATGTCGCCGCCGCCGTCGTCGCCATCGAGGTCAGCATCGAAGCCGGCGCGACATCACTGCCGAAGCCACCGGCATACGCCGCCGCGCGATCGCGCACGTTCAGCGGCAAGCCGCTTTGACGCGGACCCGACCACGCCAGCGGCGCCGCCGCACTGCCGCCGTTGCCCGGCGGCGCGCTCGCCGGCGTCGCCATCGTCGCGTCCTGTGGCGGCGACGCCACCGCGCCGGCGCGCGTGTCGGACAGCGCCTCGTGCAGCGTGCGATAGACGAAATCGTGCACCAGCCGGCCATCGCGGAAACGCACTTCGTGCTTGGCCGGATGCACGTTCACGTCGACCCGACGCGGATCGAGTTCGAGAAACAGCACGAACGCCGGATGCCGGCCGTGATACAGCACATCGGCATAGGCCTGGCGCACCGCATGGGCAACGGTGCGATCGCGCACGGCGCGACGATTGACGAAGAAATACTGCTGGTCGGCGCTCGATCGCGCCGTCGTCGGCAGCCCGATCCAGCCATGCAGGCGCAGCCCGGCGGCCGCGTGATCGAGCGCAAGACAGGCGTTGGCGAACTCCTCGCCCAGCGCCTGCGCGATGCGCGCGAGCGCGTCCTCGCCGCTGCGCAATGGCCGGTAATGCTTGAGCGCACGGCCGTTGTGGACGACGCGCAGATCGATGTCGGGCCGCACCAGCGCCAACGCCCGCAGCCATTCTTCGATGTGGCCCAGTTCGGTGCGCTCGGCCTTGAGGAAACGCCGCCGTGCCGGCACGTTGTAGAACAGGTCGCGCACCTCGACCGTGCTGCCGCGCGGATGCGGATGCGGCGCCACCGCCTGCGGCTTGCCACCGTCGATCTGCAAACACGCGCCATGCGCCCCTGCCTCATCGCGCGAAACAAGGCTGAAGCGCGATACCGAAGCGATCGACGGCAGCGCCTCGCCGCGAAAACCCATCGTCAGCACCTGCTCCAGATCGTCCAGCGAAGCGATCTTGCTGGTCGCATGCCGTGACACCGCCAACGGCAGATCCTCGGCGGCCATGCCGCTGCCATCGTCGCGCACGCGGATCAGGCGGATACCGCCTTCTTCGAGATCGACCTCCACCCGCGTCGCACCGGCATCGAGCGCGTTCTCGACCAGTTCCTTGACCACCGACGCCGGACGCTCGACGACCTCGCCAGCGGCGATCTGGTCGATCAGGGTGTCGGGGAGTTGCTGGATGGGCACGGCGCTATGGCGTTGGCAAAAGCCGATGATAGCAGCGCCCCCGAGCTCGCCCGTCACGCACCCATCGCCGCCACTCACTCGTCGCCGGGCGTCGCCAGCCAGTCGCCTGGATCGCCGATCGGTGAACCGGGCGGCACGGAAACCTTGCGTGGGCGTTCGGCCAGCAGCTTGTCGAGCTGCTGCGGATCGAGCAGTTGCCGCGACAGGCTCGCCGCCCAGTCGCGTTCGGCGGCGTCCCCCGACCGTTGCGCCAATGCCAGCGCCACCGTGTGCAGTCGCTGGTTCAAGGCGAGCGCGACACCGGGCGGCGTCTTCGGGCGCTGCGCCACCTGCGCGATGGTGATGAGGGTGCGATAGGCGATGCGCCGCGTCAGTGCGTCGGTGTGCGCCGGCAGCGTGGTCGCCAGCAGGCGGTCGAGCAATTCGTTGACGCCGAGCGTGGCAGGATCGATCGCGTGCTGGGCATCCACCCGGGCCAGCCGCGCCGGTGCCAGCAAGGCATCGAGCGTCACCTCGGCGACGCTGTCGGCGGCGACCAGCGGATCGAACACCGGCCCGCCGGGGCCGTCGAACAATTCGATGTCGTACTGGCGGTTGCCGCTGCCATTGCGCGCTGCCGACAGCAATGGCAGCAAGCGATCGGGAACGCGCAGCACATCCGGCGACAAGGTCGCCAGCACCGACGCGAGCGCGGCACGTTGCGCTGTAGCCGGCACCGGCGGCGCGGCTTCGTGACCGCCGCCATTGACCGCGTACGACAGCTCGACGCCGCCGATCGCCTTGGTCGCCGCCACCACCTGATAGCGATGCAGCAGCCACACCGGCACGAACCGGCGCGGCAGGTTCGCCAGCGGCTCGCCGGGTGCCAGCGAATCCAGCCCGAATCGCGCCAGCGCCGCCTGCCGCACACGCAGCAGCCGCGTCAGCTCGGCGGTCGCATCGGCGCCGTCGTCCCACAGCGACGCCCACGGCTGCGCGGTGTCGTCGGCGCGAGCATTGGCGTCTTCGATGTAGCGCATGCCGGCGGCCATGTCGGCGCTCGCCTTGGCGTCGATGAACGCCTGCGCATCCTGCCCCGGCGGCGGCTCGCCATACAGCCAGTCGACCGTCGCCATGTCCCAGCGGCCGACGCCGACCGCGTAGGCATCGCTGAGATCGGGACGGCCATCGACCAGCCCGATTCGCGGCGGCGGATAGTCCATCACCGAAGCGCGATCTTGCGTGCTGGCGGCAAAATTGTGGGCGAAGCCGAGGGTGTGACCTACTTCGTGTGCGGCGAGCTGGCGCAAGCGCGCCAGCGCCGCCTGCTGCGGATCGTTCGGCCCGCCCTTGCCGAGCATTTTCGCGCCGACCAGACCTTCGAAAATCTGCACATCCTGCCGCGCCCGCAGCGAGCCGAGCACGACCATGCCCTTGACCACCTCGCCGGTGCGCGGATCGACGATCTCCTGCCCGTACGACCAGCCACGGGTGGCGCGATCGACCCAGTTGACGACGTTGTAGCGCACGTCCATCGGATCGACCCCTTCGGGCAGCAGCTTCACCTGAAAGGCGTCGATGTAACCGGCGCCATCGAAGGCCTTGCTCCACCAGCTCGCGCCCTCGATCAAGGCCGAACGGATCGGCTCGGGCGCGTTGCGGTCGATGTAGAACACGATCGGCTTGCGCACCTTCGAGCGCGCCGCGCCCGGATCGATCTTGTCGAGGCGGAACCGATTGGCGTAATCGCGCACCACGTCCTCGCCCAGTGGTTGCCCGTATTCGACCACCTGGGTCGAAAATCCACCGACGCGCGGATCGAAACGGCGCATGTGGAATCCCGGCGGCGGCAGCCGCACGAAACTGTGGTGGACGGTGAAGCTGACCTGCTGCGGCTGCGGCGCGATGTTGGCGACCTCGTCGCCCGGCGTCGTGCTCGAAAAGGTTTGCACCGCATCGATCTCGACGTTGTCGGGAAATACCTTCACCGACGCCGGATCGACCGCGCTGAGCTTGCCGTCGAGCGCAAACCCTTTGCCCGCGCCCTGCGCGCCGCCGACGCCGAAGGTATCGCCGCGCTGATCGAGCGCATCGGCGATGCCGAGCGTGTCGCTGGTCAGGAAACTTGCCAGATTCACCACCGTGCGGCCATCGGGCAGGGTCGCGGCGATGTCGCCCATCCACACGATCGAGGTGGCGAAATCCGGGCTGGCATCCTCAGCCGAAGCGCCGGCGGCGCGAAAGCGCGGGTTCTCGAACACGATCGCCATCTTCGCGCCATAGCGGCGGAAGGCGAGCAGTTGCGTGCTGCCGACCCGGCCGCGATCGAGGAACGTCGGCGCCGAACCCAGCCCGGTGCGCAGCGCCGTGGTGTAAAGAAAGCGCGCGCAGATGCCGTCGCGGCCAGCCGCCGGCAAGGTGATCAGGATGCGGCCTTGGCCGCGATCGACATGCACCGGCAGCAAGCCGTCCAGCGCCACCGCATTCGCGAATACCTTGCCGGCATCGGCCGGCGCCGCCGCCGCGCCCGGCAGCCACGTCGCCGCCAGCAGCAGCGCCAGCAACCAGGCTCTGCCCGCGCGCGACGGCCGCGCGCGATCGATGCCCGGGGGTTCGGCCAAACGGCGTTGACGGCGCATCGGCGAAGCCTTGTCGTGTTCGCAAGGCTGGCACGATAGCCAATCCGGCCGGACCGTGCACGGTCGGACGGTGCCCGGCGACCATCCACTCGCCAGACGCGCGAGCGGCGGAGACTTCCGAGGTGGGAATCGCGTCGCCGGGCGCGGCAGGACCACGCACGCGCTCGGGAACGATGTCGACGATGGTAGCGGGGGCAGGATTTGAACCTGCGACCTTCGGGTTATGAGCCCGACGAGCTGCCAGACTGCTCCACCCCGCAGCAGTGGAACTCGAATTATGGGGGTGCTGGCGACTGATTGCAACATCGAGCCTCACATCGAGCCCCGCATCAGCGGCCCCTGCACCGAGCTTCGATGGCCGCGATGGCGTCTCCGGGCACACGGCGGCCGGCCTCACCGCAACGGCGAACGCGCCCGGCGCGGCGGCGTTGTCCGACCCGGCGTTCGGGTGCAGTATCACCACCGGGCGTGGCAGTCCCGCCCTCCCGGATCGACAGGCAACGGCCCTCATGTCCATCGCCAGCGCAACGCAATGGCGCCATCGCCGCCGCTCGTGGCGGCACTGGCTGATCGTCGCGATGCTGATGGCCTGCGCGATTGCGCACGCGGCGCCCACGCCCACCGATGCAGCGCTCGCGCAAACCTCCACCATCGATGCACGACTGCAGCACGCCGACCGCATCAAGCGCACCGACAACGCCGGGTTCCAGTCGCTGCTGGCCGAGCTCGACGCCAATGCAGGCGGCATGACGGCGGTTCAACGCGACTGGCTCGATTACCTGCATGCATGGCAAACCGGATACGACGGCAACTATCCGCAAGCGCTGATTCGCTTCAATGCCCTGCTGGCGCGCACCCGCGACCCGACCGTGCGCGCCCGTGCGCGCATCAGCGTGATCGACGATCAGATCAACAGCAATCATCTCGTGGACGCCTACGCCAACATCGAGTCGCTGCTCGACGGGCTGCCGACGATTACCGATCACGATGCCCACTTTCTCGTGCTGGCGTCGGCCAGTTCGATGTACGTCGACGCCGGCCAGTTCGACCTGGCGATGCGCTACATCGATGCGGCGCTGGCGTTCGATCACGGGGCGTTGTCGACTTGCATCATGAGCGCGACCAAGGTCAACGCCCTGGAGCGCAACGGCAAGCTGGGCCTGGATGAACCGGCGATCGACGATGGCATCGCGGCCTGCCGCGACGTCGGCGAGACGATCTTCGCCAACATCATCCGGGTGTCGGTCGCGAACGTCCGCCTGGGGCGGGGCGACGTCGAAGCGGCGCTGGCATCGCTGCTGCCGTTCGACGCCGAAGCGATGGCGACCGGATCGACGGCGCTGATTCCGCCGTTCCGCGCCACGCTCGCCACCGCCATGCTGCGCCATGGCGATCTCGCGCGAGCGGGCCAATATGCCCGCAGTGCCATCGAGCACGCCGGCGTCGGCGCGCACTCCAAGGCGATTGCGGACGCCTGGCAGGTGCTCTACCAGATCGCCCGCAAGCAAGGCGACGACGCCGCCGCGCTGGGTTACCTGGAACGTTCCGCCGCCGCGGAAAAGAGCTATCTCAACGCCGTCAGCACCAGCGCGCTGGCCTACCAGACGGTGGCGCAACGGGTACGGAGCAAGAAGGATCAGGTCGCAGCACTGCAGCAGCAGAACCAGCTGCTCGCGCTCAAGCGGCAGGCCCAGGCGCGCAGCCTGCTGGCCGTGCAGCTGGCGATCGCACTGTTGCTGCTCCTGGTCGGATCGGTAGCCTTGTATGCCGTCCGCACCCGGCGTGCACAACGCAAGTTCCGCGACCTCGCCCGGCGCGACGGCCTGACCGGCATCTGCAATCACCAGCACTTCATGGAACGGGCCGAACAGTTGTTGGCGGCCAGCCGGAAGGATGCCCGCGAGGCCAGCATGCTCACCATCGACCTGGACCACTTCAAGCGCGTCAACGACGAGCACGGCCATGCCGCCGGCGACGCGGCGCTGCGCCACACGGTCGACTGCTGCAAGGCCCATCTGGGGTCGGACGCCATTTTCGGCCGTCTGGGCGGCGAGGAATTCGCGATCCTGCTGCCCGATTGCGTCCGCGAACGCGCCGCCGAACTCGCCGAGACGATGCGCGCGCGGATCGCGGCATTGCACGATCTGCCGGCGCGCCTGCCGTTTGCCGTCACCGCCAGCTTCGGCATCGCCAGCACGCGCGATGTCGGCCACGACCTGAAGGTGGTGCTGGCGCACGCCGATCGCTCATTATATCAAGCCAAGCGCGACGGTCGCAATCGCGTGGCCGTGCACGGCGCGGGCGAGCCGGCGACGATGATGGCAACGGGAAACGCGTTCGATCCGCGTGATGTCTGAGAGGTTGCGCGTTTTTCAGCCGCGCCGGCCGGCCACGGCCGACCGGCCTCGGATCGATCGCGCAGGTGATCGATCAGCAAGGCGCGTCCGGGCATGCACCGGATGCGGCGCCGATCGTTTCCACGGGAAGTGGATGCTCACGGCCCCCGGGCGCAGCGACCGGCGCGTTGCGCCCGCAACGCCGATCACATCGTCGCGGTGGGGCGGTCGGAATTGCTCAGGCCGGCGAGGATGGCCTCGACCTTGCCACGCGCAGCTTCGGCCTCGTTGGATTCGGAGAACTGCACGCCGATCCCGGCCGGGCGGTTGCCCTGCGCATTGTTCGGCGTGATCCACACCACCTTGCCGGCCACCGGCAGGCGTTCGCTGCTCTCGGGCAGGGTCATCAACACGAACACCTCGTCGCCGAGGTTGTAGCGCTTGGGAGTGGCGATGAAGATGCCGCCGTTCTTCACGTACGGCAGATAGGCCGCGTACACCGCGTTCTTGTCCTTCAAGGCCAGCGACAGGATGCCCTGCCGCGCGCCGCCTGCTCCCATCATGGTCGTTGCCCCCGATTGCGACTGCCGCCAGTGTAGCGCCGTTCCGGCAGACGTGGCGCAACCGCCGGCGGTCGCTGCGGCGCCCTCATCCGGCCATCGCCAGCCGCCATTCCCGCAACAGCCCGGCCAGCGCGAGGTCGCCGCGGATCGGCGTGCGCAGCAGTTCGCGGGTGCGGTTGGCGGCAGCGAACCACGTCGCCAGCTTGTCGGCATCGCCGCTTGCGCTGCGCGCCGCGCCGGTGGTCGCCGCCAATGCAATGGCAGCACGTTCGACCGCATGCTCGGCGGCAAACTGCAAACGCTCGCCGGCGCGGTCGTCGCCCAGCCACTGCGCGGCCACTTCCAGCGGGCTGCTGCGACCTTGCACGATCGCCGCCAGGTCGGCATGCACGCCTTGGCGCAGCTCGATCAAGCCGCTATCCAACCAATGCGCGGCCAGCCCCGGGTGGCCGCGCGCCGCCGCCAGCGCCGCCGCTGCCGTCGTTTCGGCGTGCCCGCGCCGGCGCAGCCACGCCAGCGCCTCGGCCGTCGGTGGCGGTTGCAGCACGATGCGCTGGCAACGGCTGCGGATGGTGGCCGGCAGCTGCGCCGGCGCCACGCAAAGCAGCAGCAGATAGCGACCCGGCAACGGCTCTTCGAGCGCCTTGAGCAGGGCATTGGCGGCATGGTGGTTCATCGCCGTGGCCGGGTCGATGATCGCCACCAGGGCGCCGCCGCGTTGCGCGGTCAAGGTCAGCCACGCGGCAAGCTCGCGTACTTGCTCGATGACGATTTCCTTGCGCAGCACGCCGGTCTTTTCGCTTTCGGCGTATGAAAGCGTGCGCAGATCCGGATGGGTGCCGGCAGCGACCAGCACGCAATCGCGGCAACGCCCGCAGGCGGCGCCGTCGACGCGCTGGCGGCACAGCACGGCGCCCGCCAGCGCCGCCGCGAACGCGCGCTTGCCGATGTGCTCGGCGCCGCACACCAGCAGGCCATGCGCCAGCCGACCGGTCGCCAGCGCGGCCACGGCGCGCTGCAACGGCGCTTGCAGCCACGGCGGACGATCGGTCATGTCCATGCCGCGATCGCCGCATCCAGCGCCGCCGTCACTGCCGTCACCACCGCCGCCTGCTCGGCGCCGGCGTCGATCACCCGGAACCGTGCCGGCTCGGCGGCGGCCCGTTGCAGATAGATCTGACGCACGCGCTCGAAGAAATCCTCGCGCTCGCGCTCGATGCGGTCGCGAACGCCGCCGCGCCCGGCCAGCCGCGCGTGGCCCTGGCGCACGTCGACATCGAGCAGGAAGGTCAGGTCGGGCTTGATTCCGACGAAACCTCGCTCCAGTTCGGCAACGAGCGCCGAATCGATGCCTCGACCGCCACCCTGATACGCAAAACTGGCATCGCTGAAGCGGTCACTGAGCACCCACGCACCGCGCGCCAGCGCCGGCTGCACGAGTTCGCGCACCAGTTGCGCGCGCGCCGCGAACATCAGCAGCAGCTCGGCCGGCGCGGCGATGGTGTGCGCCGGATCGAGCAGCAGGGCACGGATCGCTTCGCCGACCGCGGTGCCGCCCGGCTCGCGCGTCTGCACGACCTCGACGTTCCGACTCTCGATGGCCGCGCGAATCGCCGCCATCACGCTCGACTTGCCGGCACCCTCGCCGCCTTCGACGCTGATCAGACGCCCACTCATGGCTGCGCTTGTTGCTGCTTTTTCTCGCGTTGCAGCTTCACATAGCGCGCCACGGCCACGTTGTGTTCGGCCAGCGTCGCCGAAAAGACATGGCCGCCATTGCCGCTGGCGACGAAGAACAAGGCGCTGCCCGGCTCGGGATGGGTCGCCGCCCGCAATGCCGCCAGCCCCGGCATCGCGATCGGCGTCGGCGGCAATCCGAAACGCGTGTAGGTGTTGTACGGCGTATCGACGATCAGGTCATGCCGGGTGATGGTGCCGTTGTAGCTGCCGCCCAGCCCGTAGATCACGCTCGGATCGGTCTCCAGCTTCATGCCCTGCTGCAGACGGCGCACGAATACGCCGGCGATCTTCGGCCGCTCGTCGGCCTGCGCGGTTTCTTTCTCGACGATCGAGGCCAGGATCAGCGCTTCGTCGGGCGATTTGAGCGTGAGCGTCGGATCGCGATGATCCCAGGCATTGCCCAGCGCCTTGTCCATCGCCGCGGCGGCACGATGCAACAGCTGGATGTCGGTGCTGCCGTTGGTGTACAGGTAGGTTTCGGGCAAGAAGCGCCCTTCGGGCTGCAGCCGTGGCCTGCCCAGCTGCTGCATCAGGGCCTTGTCGCTGGTCGCCTCCAGCAGGTGCTGCAGGTGCGGGGCCGTCTTCAGCGCCGTGCGCAGCTCGCGCATGTTCCAGCCTTCGACGATGGTGAACTTGTACTGGATCACCTTGCCGGTGGCGATGTCGCGCAGGATCTGCTCGGGCGTCATGCTCGCGGTGATGGCGTATTCGCCGACCTGCATCTTCGAACGCACGCCCATCTTCGCCGCCAGCAGCTGCCATTCGACGTCGTTGCCCGCCGTCACGCCGGCATCGCGCAAGCCCTTGACCACGCCGGTGAGCGCCTCGCCACGGCGGATCTCGATGCGGGTGTCGGCACCGCCGACCGGCGTCGTGGTGAAGCGCCGGAAATGCACATAGCCCAAGCCGCCAGCGACCAGCACGGCCAGCACCAAAAGCTTGAAGAAGGCCGAGACGATGCGGCGGAACAGGCTGCGCTTGGGTTGGTCGGTCACATCGGCACCGTGGCAATGGAACGTTGGTTCATGGGTTCACGCGCCCCGCGAAAAATCATTGCGGCATCGCCGCGAACGCCGGTTCGGCTTCCGCCAGCACCGCGACGAGCCGCCGCACCTCATCGAGTGGCACCCAGCGCCGCTCGCCGAGCGCCGCCACCGGAAGGATACCGCGCACCGCGTTGCAAAGGATGATGGCCGGCGCCGACTCGACATCGGCCGGCCGCAATTCCGCTTCCGCCGCGCCCGGAACGTGCCGCAACAGCCAGTCGCGGCAGATGCCGGCAATGCCGCAATCGCGCACCGGCGGCGTCAGCCAGCGGCCGTCGCGCAGCACGAACAGATTGGTTGCCGTCGCCGAAACGACGCGGCCTGCGGTATCGCAAACCAGTCCTTCGTGGATCGCCGGATCGCTCCACTCGGCGCGCGCCAGCACCTGTTCGAGGCGGTTGAGATGCTTGATGCCGGCAAGCGGCGGCTGGATCGCCCAGCGCGTGTCGCACCAGCGCAGCGTCAGCCCGGCCGGCGGCAGTGGTGGCGGCACATCGGACAGCGCCAATACGAGCGTCGGCCTGGCGGCCGCGGAGACCGCATAACCGCGCTCGCCGATGCCGCGGGTGAGGATCAACTTCAGCACGCCGTCTGCGCAGTCGGCAGCGATGGCATCGACTTGCCGGCAAAGGAAATCCGCATCGGGCATGACGATGTGCAGCACGTCGCCGCCGCGCGCGAGCCGCTGCCGATGCGCCTGCCACCAGACGACACGGCCCTCGTGCACGCGCATCGTCTCGAACAGGCCATCGCCGTAGGCCAGGCCGCGATCGCCCGGATCAATCGCGTCGACTGGTTCCTCGCCACGCCAGATACGCATGTTTTCGCTCATTCTTCGACACTCAGCGCGCGCAACATCCCGCGCGCCTTGGCGCGGGTTTCATCGAGTTCGAGCGCGCCCACCGAATCGGCGACGATGCCGGCGCCGGCGCGCAGCGACACGACATCGCCGACCTGGCGCAGGGTGCGGATCAGGATGTTGAGATCCAGATCGCCATTGCGGTCCAGATAACCGACGGCGCCGGTGTATTCGCCGCGACCGACGCCTTCGAGCGCGGCGATGATCTGCATGCAGCGCACTTTCGGCGCGCCGGTGATGGTGCCGCCGGGAAACACCGCCGCGATCGCCTGCCCCGGCGTCACCTCGGCGCGCAGCCGGCCGCGCACGTTGGAGACGATGTGATGCACGTGCGCATAGCTCTCCACCACCATCAACTCATCGACCTCGACGCTGCCCGGCACGCAGACGCGGCCGAGATCGTTGCGCTCCAGGTCGATCAGCATCACGTGCTCGGCGCGCTCCTTGGGATGCGCGATCAGCTCGCGCACGCGTTCGCCATCATCCTCGCCACTGCGGCGCGGGCGGGTGCCGGCGATCGGCCGTGTCTGCGCGATGCCGGCGCGCACCGACAGCAAGCGCTCCGGCGAGGAACTGGCCAGCGCCCAGCCGGGCTGGATCAACGAGGCCGCGAACGGTGCCGGATTGGCGGCACGCAGGCGGGCATGGATCGCGCCGGGCGACGGTGGCGCTGCGAAGCGCGCCCGCCACCGCCGCGACAAGTTGACCTGGAAGGTGTCACCGGCGCGGATGTGCTCGTGCACGCGCTCGACGCCATCGAGAAAGCCTTGCGGATCGTCTTCCTCGACGGCCGTCGGCGGCGGCCATTCGTCCGGCGCCGCCTCGCCATCCGCGAGCACCGCGAGGTCGCGCGCCAGCCCATCGAGCAGCGCCTCATGGCCCGGCTCGGCGACGGCGACCAGCACGCCACGCTCGCGATCGCGCAGCAAGGCCGCCGGGCAACGCAGTGCCAGCGCCGTCGGGATGGCCGAGGTGTCGGGCGGTGGCAAGCGCAGCGTCGGCTCGATCTCGCCGGCCAATTCGTAACCGAGGTACAGCGCCCAGCCGCCACGAAACGGCCAGTGTGCCGATTCACCTGTCCATCGAGCCGCGCACGGTCGCCAGGCCGCATCGAGGGCTTCGAAAAAACCGCCGGGCACCGGCTGCCCGGTCAGCGAATGCACACCGGCGGCATCGGCGACGATGCCCTGCCCGTTCGTGACCAGCAACAAATCCCAACGCGCCCGCGGGGTGCCGTCGGCAACGCTTTCGAGCAGCAACGGATAGCGCTGCGGGAAGCGGCGATGCAGGGCGAGCAAGTCGACGGATAATGGCAGCTCGCGCACGACCGGCCGCAGCGCGGCGACCGCTTCGTCCAATGGTGACGCCGGCGGCAACATCGATCCTCGCGATGATGTGTGAACGGGCGAGCGCACCGCGAGGACGAAAACGCCCTCAGATCGCGCGAAATACCAAGGTGCCGTTGGTGCCGCCGAAGCCAAAACCATTCGACACCGCGACGCGGATCTTTTTCTCGCGCGCGACGTTCGGCACATAGTCCAGATCGCAGCCTTCACCCGGATGATCGAGATTGATCGTCGGCGGAATGATGCCGTGATGCAGCGCCAGCACGCTGAAAATCGCCTCGATGCCGCCGGCAGCGCCGAGCAGGTGCCCGGTCATCGACTTGGTCGAGCTGACCATCGTCTGATACGCATGCTCGCCGAGCGTGCGCTTGAGCGCCATCGTTTCGGCCAGATCGCCCAGCGGCGTCGAGGTGCCGTGGGCGTTGACGTAGTCGACCTGTTCGGCAGTGACGCCGGCATCGCGCATCGCGATCGCCATGCAGCGCGCGGCGCCCTCGCCGTTCTCGCTGGGCGCGGTCATGTGGAAGGCATCGGAGGTGGCGCCGTAACCGGCCAGCTCGCAATAGATGCGCGCACCGCGCGCCCTGGCGTGCTCGTATTCCTCCAGCACGAGGATGCCGGCGCCATCGCCGAGCACGAAACCGTCGCGGTCGCGATCCCACGGCCGGCTGGCGCGGGTGGGATCGTCATTGCGGGTCGACATCGCCTTCATCGCGCAAAATCCGCCGACCGAAGTCGGCGAGGCGCCGTATTCGGCGCCGCCGGCGATCATCACTTCGGCGTCGCCGTACTGGATCATCCGCATCGCCGTGCCGATGCTGTGATTGGACGTGGCGCAGGCCGACACCGCCGAGAAGTTCGGACCCTTCAAGCCCTTGAGGATGCACAACTGCCCAGAGACCATGTTGATGATCGTCGAAGGCACGTAGAACGGCGAGATCTTGCGCGCGCCGCCTTCGTGCCAGGCGATCGCCGTGCGCTCGATGCCGGCGATGCCGCCGATGCCCGAGCCGATGATCACGCCGATGCGCTCGGCATTGGCCTCGGTGACTTCAAGTCCGGCGTCGGCCATTGCATCCATGCCGGCGGCGACGCCGTAATGGATGAATGGATCCATCTTCTTGACGTCCTTCGGACCGACGTACTTGAGCGGATCGAAGCCGCGGATCTCGCCGGCGATCGTCGTCGAAAAACCCGTGGTGTCGAAATGGGTGATCGGGCCGATGCCGGAGCGGCCATGGACGATGCTGTCCCAGGCACTGGCCAGGTCATTGCCGACCGGCGAGATGATGCCAAGGCCCGTGACGACGACACGACGACGATTCATTGGTTGCTCCACCGCGCGCCACGCGCGCTGTCCATGCCCGCGGCGCCGCCGTTGCCGACGGCACCGCACAAACGTCCGGGGCCGCATGCGCGGCCCCGGCAGGGTTCACTGGAAACGACATCGACCTGCACAGCCCCGGGCGCGACCGCCACGGCCCGGCAGCGCCGTCGAACTCACTCCTTGACGTGCGCCTTCACGTAATCGATCGCCTGCTGCACGTTGGTGATCTTCTCGGCGTCCTCGTCCGGGATCTCGCAGTCGAATTCCTCTTCCAGCGCCATCACGAGCTCGACCGTGTCGAGCGAGTCGGCGCCGAGATCATCGACGAACGAGGCGTTGTTGGTGACGTCCTCCGCCTTCACGCCCAGCTGCTCGACGACGATCTTCTTGACGCGTTCTTCGATGGTGCTCATGTATTGGCCTCGTTTGGTTCTGAATGCCGGCCGGCGGCGCGGCGGCATATTGTAGTGGAAAGTTCCGCCGGCAACACGGTTGGTTGGCTGGAGCCGGGCGTCGGGAATCGGGAGTCGGGAAAGCCGGCCCACAGACAACTGAATACCGAATACCCTCTGTCCTCTGTCCTCTGTCCTCTGTCCTCTGTCCTCTGTCCTCTGTCCTCCGTCCTCACCCCATGTACATCCCGCCATTGACGTGCAAGGTCTGGCCGGTGATGTAGGCGGCGTCGGGGCCGGCGAGGAAGGCGACGGCGCGGGCGATGTCGGTGGCATCGCCGAAACGCCCCAGGGCGATCTGCGCCAGCATCGCCTGCTTGCCTTCCTCGGGCAGGGCGCGGGTCATGTCGGTGTCGATGAAACCGGGCGCAACGACATTGACGGTGATGCCGCGCGAGCCGATTTCGCGCGCCAGCGATTTCGAAAACGCGATGATGCCGGCCTTCGCCGCGGCGTAGTTGGCCTGGCCGGGATTGCCAGTCACCCCGATCACCGAGGCGATGTTGACGATGCGGCCGCGGCGCGCCTTCATCATCGCCCGCATCACCGCCTTGCTGGCGCGGAACACCGAGGTGAGATTGGTGTCGATGATCGCCTGCCAGTCGTCGTCCTTCATCCGCATCAGCAGGTTGTCGCGGGTGATGCCGGCGTTGTTGACGAGGATGGAGACCGCGCCGAACTCCTTGCCGACCGCATCGATCAGGGCATCGATGGCGGCGCCGTCGCGGACGTCGAGCAGCCGCCCTGCCCCGCCGTGCGCTGCCAGTCGCGCGCCGATGGCGGCGACGCCGGCCTCGGTAGTGGCGGTGCCGATCACCGTGGCACCGCGCGCTGCCAGTTCGTCGGCGATGGCGGCACCGATGCCGCGGCTGGCACCGGTGACGAGGGCGATCTCGCCGGCAAGAACGCGATCGGCAGTCATGCCTTGCACTCCTCGAGAGCGGCGCCGAAATCCGGTGGTGTGCCGATGGCGCGTGCATCGAGCGCGCGGTCGATACGCTTGATCAGGCCGGCCAGCACCTTGCCCGGGCCACATTCGATCACGCGGGTGGCGCCGCGATCGCGCAATTCCTGCACGCAGCCGGTCCACTGCACGGGCTGGTACAGCTGGCGCACCAGCGCGTCACGAATCTGCGCGACATCGTCGTGGCTGCGCACGTCGGCGTTTTGCACCACCGGAATCGACGGCGCATGCCAGCTCATCGTCGCCATCCGCTCACCCAATTTTTCGGCAGCGCCGCGCATCAATGGCGTGTGCGAGGGCACGGAAACCGGCAGTTTCACCGCCTTGCGCACGCCACGCTCGGCCAAGTGCGCCAGCGCCCGATCGACAGCGGCGGCGTGACCGGCGATCACCGTCTGGCCGGGGCTGTTGTAGTTGGCGGGCGCCACCACGTCATCGCCGGCGACCAGCGCGCAGACTTCGGCGATCAATTCGTCGTCGGCGCCGAGCACCGCCGCCATCGCACCCACGCCTGTCGGCACGGCGTCCTGCATCAGCCTGCCGCGCTCGCGCACCAGCCCGGCGGCATCGTGCAGCGACAACGCCCCGGCGGCGACCAGCGCGGTGTACTCGCCAAGGCTGTGGCCGGCCAGCAACGCCGGCTGCGCGCCACCGGCCGCCAGCCAGGCTCGCCACCCGCCGATTCCTGCGGCCAGCAGCGCCGGCTGGGTGAACTCGGTGCGGTTGAGCTCGGTTTCCGGGCCGTCCTGCGCGAGCTGCCACAAGTCGATGCCGGCGCCGGCGGAGGCTTCCGCGAACGCCTCGCGCACCTGCGGATGCGCAGCGGCCAGCTCGGCCATCATGCCGACAGCCTGCGAACCCTGGCCCGGAAAGACGAAAGCGAGATTGGAACGGGGAACTGGAGAGGACATCGAGCGTCACCGGCGAACGGAGGAAGCGCCCATTGTATGCGGAGCACGAAGCGGGCAGGACATCAGCCAGCGCGATTGCCTGCGTCTTGAAATCGCGCTGTCACAACGATCACCCGGCGATCTGACGCAATTCCCTGCCATCCCCCGCGCGATGCTGCTTTGCAAGACCTTGGCCGTCGTGTCGTCCGCGCGCGAGGGCGACGTTACACATCCAGACTGGACACCATTCCCGCCCGTGGCAGGCGGATCGCGCATGGCAACCGTCATGTCCGCAAGCGCTTACGCCACACCGTTGTCACGCCTCCGAACCGGAGCCCGAACCGCCGACGCCCGACGCACGGCAGTACAATAGACATTTGCCTCTCCGGAACCTTGCCATGTCGCTTGCCATTTCCCGCAGCCCGATGCCGATGAACGAGCCGGTGCGCAGCTACGCGCCGCAGTCGAAGGAACGCGCCAGCCTGCAGGCGCGCCTGAAGCAGATGTCGGGTGAAGTCATCGACATCCCGCTGTTCATCGGCGGCAAGGAAGTGCGCACCGGCAAGCTCGGCCAGTCGGTGATGCCCCATCGCCACAGCCACACGATCGCGCAGTTCCATCAGGCCGGCACCGCCGAAGTGAATCAGGCGATCGACTCGGCGGTGACAGCGCAGCGCGACTGGGCGCGGCTGCCGTGGGAGGCGCGGGCATCGGTGTTCCTCAAGGCCGCCGACCTGCTCGCCGGGCCGTGGCGCGACACCCTCAACGCGGCGACGATGATGGGCCAGTCCAAGACCTGCCATCAGGCCGAGATCGACAGTGCCTGCGAGCTGATCGACTTCCTGCGCTTCAACGTGTCCTTCTACGAACAACTGCTGCGCGAGCAGCCGCGTTCTTCGGCCGGCATGTGGAACCGCAGCGAGCACCGGCCGCTGGAAGGCTTCGTGTTCGCGGTCTCGCCGTTCAACTTCACCGCCATCGCCGGCAACCTGCCCAGTTGCGTGGCGCTGTGCGGCAACACGGTGGTGTGGAAGCCGGCCAGCACGGCGGTCTACAGCGCGCATTTCATCATGCAGATCTTCCGCGAGGCCGGCCTGCCCGACGGCGTGATCAACCTCGTCACCGGCAGCGGCGGCGCGGTCGGCGATCCGGTGCTGGAAAGCCCGCATCTGGCCGGCATCCACTTCACCGGCTCGACTCGCGTGTTCCACCAGATGTGGCGCATGGTCGGCGACAACATCGACAAGTACACCAGCTATCCGCGCCTGGTCGGCGAGACGGGTGGCAAGGATTTCATCGTCGCCCATCGCAGCGCCGATCCGGCCGCACTGGTCACCGCGATCGTGCGCGGCGCCTTCGAGTATCAGGGCCAGAAGTGCTCGGCCGCCAGCCGCGCCTACATCCCGAGCAATCTGTGGCCGCAGGTGCGCGATCGCCTCGTGGCCGAGGTCGAAGGCATCCGCATGGGCGATGTCGCCGACTTTTCCAACTTCATGGGCGCGGTGATCGACGGCAACAGTTTCCGCACCCAGGCCGACGCCATCGAGCAGGCGCGCACCGCCAGCGATGCCAGCATCCTCGTCGGCGGTGGCTGCGACGACACCGAGGGCTATTTCGTCCGCCCGACCATCATCCAGACCAGCAACCCGTCCTATCGCACCATGTGCGACGAACTGTTCGGGCCGGTGCTGACCGTGCATGTCTACGACGAGAACCAGTGGCTGGAAACCCTCGACGTGGTCGATCGCACCAGTTCGTACGCGCTCACCGGCGCGATCTTCGCGCAGGATCGCTACGCCATCGAACAAGGCCTGGACGCGCTGCGCAACGCCGCCGGCAATTTCTACATCAACGACAAGCCCACCGGCGCGGTGGTCGGCCAGCAGCCGTTCGGTGGCGGTCGCGCCTCGGGCACCAACGACAAGGCCGGCTCGATCCTCAACCTGCTGCGCTGGATCAGCCCGCGCACGATCAAGGAAACCTTCGCGCCGCCGCGCGATTATCGCTATCCGTTCATGGGCTGAACCGCGCCAGCGCGCAGGCACACGATGCAGCTCCATTACACGCCCCGCTCGCATTTCGCACGCAAGGTGCGCTTGCTGCTCGCCGGCTTGCAGGTGGATGTCGATCTGATCGACGCCGGCAACGCCGCCGAGGCCGATCCGGCGCGCTTTGGCGGCAATCCGCTGATGAAGGTGCCGACCCTGGTCGACGGCCAGCACTGGGTGGTCGAGTCCGACCATATCGCCGCCTATCTGGTGCGCAAGCTCGACCCGGCCGATCGTTTCGACGTGTTGACCACCGACGTCGATGCGCTCAACGTGCGGGCGGTGCTGAACGGGGTGATGAGCGCCGAGGCCGAGTTGATCCTGGCCGAGCGTACCGGTCTGGACACCCGCGCGCACCGGCGCTTCGACAAGATGCGCGCCGGCATCGACCACGGCTTGGCATGGCTTGAGGACAACCACTCGCTGATACCGACGGCATCGTCGTACCTGACATTCCACGCGATCGCGATGTGGGATCACCTGGCGCTGTACGGAATGTGCGAACGCGACTGCCCACGATTGCGCGAGCGGATTTCGCCGTGCGCCGACATCGACTTCGTCGCTGCATCGAAGCCGCTCTAGGGCGACGCCCGCATCGTTGCCGACCGCGACGCCAGCGACCACCGAAGCCGCCCGGCGCCGCGCATCAGCCGTTCTCGCCACCGCTTGCCGGCACCGCAAAGCGCCGCCTGATGCCGTAGCCGCTGATCAGCGCCCATGTCCCTTCGAGCAGGCACACCGACAGGTTGAAGCTGCCGTACAGCGACACCAGCACGCCCAGCGAACCGAGCAAATTGAGCAATTGGAACACGATGCCGCGGCCATGCAGGCGGCCGGCTTGCAGCAGGAAGAACGCCAGCAGCACCGCCACCGTGCCGGCGATGCCGACCCAATCCCACCATTGCAGGTGCAGGTTCACGATGCGAGTGCTCGTGAGAAATCAATGGGTCGGCTGGTCGCTGCGCGCGTGGGAAATGGTTCGACCCGCCGACGCTCTATCTGCGATCTCGACGCCGTCGCCTCACCACGAACGGCGCCGATCATGGCCGTAGAGCGCGCTGCCGCACCGCTTCGAACAGCACCACGCCGGCGGCAACGGAAACGTTGAGGCTCTCCACCCCGCCCGCCGCATCGGCACCAGGCATCGGGACGTGCGCGAGGGCATCGCAGTTCTCGCGCGTCAGCCGGCGCATGCCATCGGCTTCCCCGCCGAGCACGAGTGCGACCGAACCGGTCAGATCCAGCGCGTACAGCGAGCCGCCCTCGCCGCCAGCCAATCCATACACCCACACGCCGGCATCGCGGATCGCCTTCATCGTTCGCGCCAGATTGGTCACGCGCACGATCGGCACGCGGTCGGCCGCGCCCGATGAAGTCTTGCGCACGGTGGCGTTGACCGGTGCCGATTTATCCTTGGGAATCACCACCGCGGTGACGCCGGCGGCGGCGGCGCTGCGCAGACAGGCGCCGAGGTTGTGCGGATCCTGCACTTCATCGAGGATCAGCAGCAGCGCGCGCCCGGCGGCCGCCTCGATCAACGCCGGCAACTCGTTCTCATCGTGGCTGCGCGCGCCGGCATAGCGTGCGATCGCACCCTGATGGCGCAGGCCACCGGCGACGCCATCGAGTGCCTGCTGCGCCACCCGTCGCGCCGAGATACCCAACTGCAACGCGCGCTGCTCGATCTCGGTCAACCGTGGATTGCGGCCGCCGGCCTCGATCAGCACTTCCAGCACATGCTCGCTGTCGTGCTCGAGCGCGGCAGCCACCGCGTTGATGCCGGCGATCCATTGTCCTGCGCTCATCGTTTTTTCTCCTCGCGGCTGCGTGCGGCGAATGCGCTGACCGACTCACCGGGACGCCGTCGCGTCGCGCCGTTCGCAGCCTTGCGGGAATCTGCATCGCCATCGGCGCGACGCGCACCCTTGCCGCCGCGCTTCGCCGGCGCTGGCGGTGCCGCTTTCCCGCGCGGCGACAGCAACGGCAATGAGGGTGCAACGGCAGACGCTGGCTTTGCTTCCGCCGTGTCGGGCAGCACTTCCACCAGCCGGAAGTCGATGCGCCGATCCTCGACGCTGGCACGCAGCACCAGCACCCGCACGCGCTCGCCGAGCCGGAACACGACGCCACGTCGCTCGCCGGAAAGGCTGCGCCGCAGAGGATCGAAGTGGTAATAGTCGTGCGGCAACTGGGTGACGTGGATCAAACCGTTGACCTTGGAATCGTCGAGCTCGACGAACAATCCAAACGAGGTCACGCCGCTGATGGTGCCGTCGAACTGGCTGCCGACGTGCTGTTCCATCCACGCCGCGCGGTAGCGCTCATCGACTTCGCGCGAGGCCTCGTCGGCGCGCCGCGACTGCTCCGAGCACGTCAGCGACAACTGCACCATCGCGTGCTCGCTGTAGACGAAATCGTCGGCGCTGCCGCCGGCCAGACCATGCTTGATCGCCCGATGCACCAGCAGATCGGGATAACGCCGGATCGGCGAGGTGAAGTGCGCGTAGGCCTCCAGCGCCAGCCCGAAGTGGCCGTGATCGTCGGTCGAATACACCGCCAGCGACTGCGAGCGCAGCAGCACCGATTCGAGCAGCGCGGCATCGGCGCGCTCGCGGATCTTCTTCAACAAGGCGGTGAAATCCCGCGGCTGCACCTTGCCCCACGGCGGCAGCGTCAATCCGAATTCGGCGAGGAACTCCAGCAAGTCGGAATATTTGTTTTCCGGTGGTCGATCGTGGACGCGGTATGGCGCCGGAAGTCGGTGCTCATGCAAAAACACCGCCGCCTGCACGTTGGCGGCGATCATGCATTCCTCGATCAGCTTGTGCGCATCGTTGCGCTCGATCATTCCGCCCTGCAGGACTTCGCCGGCTGGGCCGAGCACGAAACGCGTCTCGCCCGACTCGAATTCGATTGCACCGCGCTTGCCACGCGCTTTGGCCAGGATGCGATACAACTGGTGCAGTCGTTGCAGATTCGGCAACAGCGCGCCGACTTTCGCCTGCGCCTGCGCACGGGCATCGTCGGCGATGCCCTCGCCGATCGCGTTCCAGACTTCGGTGTAGGTCAGCCGCGCCTGCGAGCGCATCACCGCTTCGTAAAAGCGCGCGTCGCGGGTTTGCCCGGCACGATCGATGTGCATGTCGCAGACGAAGCACAGTCGATCCACCGCGGGCTTGAGCGAGCAGATGCCGTTGGACAGCGTCTCGGGCAGCATCGGCACGACGAAGCCCGGGAAATACACCGAGGTGCCGCGCAGTTGCGCCTGCGCGTCGAGCGCGGTGTCCGGCTTGACGTAGGCCGACACATCGGCGATCGCCACCACCAGACGAAAACCGTCGCGCTCGGTTTCGCAATACACGGCATCGTCGAAATCCCTGGCGTCTTCGCCGTCGATCGTCAGCAACGCCAGCGCACGCAGATCGACGCGACCGGCGGCCGCGCGCGCATCGACCTCGACCGGAATCGCCGCCGCCTCGGCCAGCACCTCGGGCGGAAAATCGTGCGGGATACCGTGGCCGTGGATTGCCGCCTCGACCACCAGCGATGGCGTGAGCTTGTCGCCGAGCACCGCGACCACCCGCCCGAACGGTTGCGCACGCGACGCCGAACCGTCGCCGAAATCCAGCTCGCAGACCACCAGCTGTCCCTCGCGGGCGTCAGCCTCGGCGCCGGGCAGGACGATGATGTCCTGCAGCACGCGCTTGTCGTCGGGGATCACGTAACCGACGCCGCCGCGCCGCGCATAGCGGCCGGTGACACGCTGCCGGCGATGTTCGAGCACCTCGACCACGGCACCGTTGCGCCGGCCGCGCCAGTCGATGCCGGTCACCGAGGCCAGCACGCGATCGCCGTGCATCGCCTTGCGCATTTCGTTCGGCGGCAGAAACAGATCGTCGCCACCGGCATCCAGGCGCAGAAAGCCGAACCCCTCCGGATTGGCGATGATGGTGCCGGCCAGCAGGTCGAGCTGGCGCGCCGGCGCATAACCGCCACGGCGATTGACCAGCACCTGGCCATCGCGCTGCATCGCCGCCAGCCGCTTGCCGAGCGCCTCGCGCAATTCGGGATCGTCGATGCGCAGCGACTGCGCGATGCGTTCGAGCGTCTGCGGGCCGTCGCTGCCGGCCAGGCATTGCAAGATCGCCTCGCGGCTGGCGATCGGACGTTCGTAGCGCGCCGCCTCGCGGGCGGCGTGCGGGTCACCCGCACCGCGGGCGGGCGGTGACACGGCCCGTTCATCGCTTCGTCGTCCGCGTGCAGCTCCGCCGGGCTGGCCGTGCCCACTGGCTGGCTGGCCCGCAATGCGTCGTGGTGGCTGCGCGCGACCGTGCGTGGCTGGGGCGTCAGGCAGCCACGGCGGCAAACCCGCGGACGAAGGCGCGGTACGGCCGCGACCGGTCTTCTTTTTCATGCCGGCATGGTACACGCCGGCGCTACTTTTGCCGTTGCGGCGGTGTTCGCTTGACGCTCATCCCGCACCCGCCCACGATCCGTCGCAGGCAAGCCACCGGCCACGATCATGGACATCAATCGCAAGCGTCTGGACGATGCCGTCGGCGCCGGCATCCTCCGCCCGGATCAGGCCGACGGCCTGTGGGCCTTCCTCGCCGCCGGCCAGAGCGAGCACGCGCGCTTCGGCTTCACCCATATCCTCTACTACCTCGGCGGCCTGATCGCGATCGGCGCGATGAGCCTGTTCATGACCCTGGGCTGGGAGAGCTTCGGTGGCTGGGGCTTGTTCGCCATCGCCCTCGGCTACGGCATCGCCGGGCTGTGGCTGACCGAGTTCTTTCTGCGTGGCAAGCAACTGCAGGTGCCGGCCGGCATCACCGCCACCTTCGTCGTGGTGCTGATTCCGCTGGCGGTCTACGGGCTGCAGCACGGACTGGGCTTCTGGGCCGAGGACGGCAAGAGCTACCGCGACTATCACCGTCTGATCGACTGGCGCTGGATCGTCATGGAGCTGGCGACGCTGGCCGGCGGCGCCGTCCTGCTGTATCGCTACCGATTGCCGTTCATGGTGATGCCGATCGCGGTGACGCTGTGGTACATGAGCATGGACCTGACCCCCTTCCTGTTCGGTGACGACCCGGAATGGCGCAAGCGCGAATATGTCTCCGTCGCCTGCGGTCTGCTGACCTTGCTGCTGGCGCTGGCGGTGGACCTGCGCACCCGCCGCGATCCCGACTTCGCCTTCTGGCTGTACCTGTTCGGCACGATGGCGTTCTGGGGCGGGCTGACCTCGATGGACTCGAAGGAAGAATGGCGCAAGGTGATTTACCTGCTCATCAACCTCGGCCTGATCGGAGTCGGCGCGGCACTGGCGCGGCGGGTGTTCGTCGTTTTCGGCGGGCTGGGCGTGGCCGGGTATCTGGGGCATCTGGCCTACAGCGTGTTCAAGGACAGTCTGCTGTTCCCGTTCGCGCTCACCGCGATCGGGCTGGCGATCATCGCCGTGGGCGTGCTCTGGCAGCGCAACGAGGCGGCGCTGGGCGAAAGGATGCGCGGCTGGATGCCACCGCGCTGGCGGCAGATGCTGGAGAACGCTGGCTGAAGACAGGCGACCGCGCATGCGGACGCGCGCGGCGCCGCTGTCACGAATGGAAACCGGAAATTCCAGCCCGCCCGCGCTCCGTCCCCTGCCCTGCTGCCCTCTGCCTCCTGCCCTCTGCCTCCTGCTCTCTGCTCTCTGCCTTCTGCCTTCTGCCCTCTGCCCTCTGCCCTCTGCCCTCTGTCCTCTGTCCTCTGTCCTCTGTCCTCTGTCCTCTGCCCTCTGTCTTCTGCCCTCTGTCTTCTGTCCTCTGTCTTCTGTCCTCTGTCTTCTGTCCTCTGTCTTCTGTCTTCTGTCCTCTGTCCTCTGTCCTCCGCCCTCACACCCGCGTCGCAATTGCCCTGGCAAAACCCATCGTGTTGCCGCTGCCGCCGAGGTCGGGGGTAAGCGCATCCTGATCGGCCAGCGTGCTGCGGATCGCCTTGCGCAAGCGCGCCGCGTCGCCGGGCAGCGCCAGATGATCGAGCATCTGCGCCGCGCCCAGCAGCAGCGCGCAGGGATTGGCGATGCCCTGGCCGGCGATGTCCGGTGCCGAGCCGTGCACGGCCTCGAAGATCGCCGCATCGGCACCGATGTTCGCGCCCGGCGCCAGACCGAGGCCGCCGACGAGGCCGGCGCACAGGTCGGAAACGATGTCGCCGAACAGGTTGGTGGTGACGATCACGTCGAACTGCTCGGGCCGCATCACCAGCTGCATGCAGGTGTTGTCGACGATCATCTCGTTGCAGGCGATGTCCGGATACTGCGCCGCCACCTCGCGCGCGACCTTCAGGAACAGCCCCGAGGTCGACTTGAGGATGTTCGCCTTGTGCACGATGGTGACTTTCTTGCGGCCGATCCGGCGCGCCATGTCGAAAGCGTAACGGACGATGCGCTCGGAGCCCTTGCGGGTGACCTTCTGCTGCAAGGTGGCGGTGGCGCCGTCGGCGGACACCTGCTGGCCCTCGCCGATGTAGGCGCCTTCGGTGTTCTCGCGCACGGTGATGATGTCGATGTCGGCGTAGCGCGCTTTCGTGTTCGGAAAACTGATCGCCGGGCGGACGTTGGCGTACAGGTCGAAGCGTTTGCGCAGCTCGACGTTGATCGAGGCGAAGCCGCCGCCGACCGGCGTGGTCAGCGGGCTCTTGAGCGCGATGCGGTGCCTGGCGATGGCATCGAGGGTGGCCTGCGGCAGCAGGTTGCCGTGCTTTTCCAGCGCGCTCATGCCGGCCTCGACGAACTCGTAGTTCAAGCCGAGTTGCATCGCGTCGAGCACATGCAAGGTGGCGTCCATGATCTCGGGGCCGATGCCGTCGCCGCGGATCACTGCGATCGTGTGGGTCATGGGATGGAGTTTCCGGAAGATCGGCGCGCCGAACGGGCGCCGCGATGGCGCGCATTATGCCAGAGGCCACCATCGCGCCGAGTTGATCGCGATCAAGCGTGCGGATGCGGGCTCGTGGCCGTGCCAGCGGCCGAAGCGGTGTCCGCACCGTGGCGATCGCGTTCAAGCGTGTCGAGAAAATCCACGCCGCGCCGCAGGTGCGGAATGACGATGCTGCCGCCGACCACCAGCGCCACCGAGAAGGTCTCGAAAAATTCCTCGCGGCTCACGCCGGCATCCGCACACTGGGCGATGTGGTAGCTGATGCAGTCGTCGCAGCGCAGCACCATCGAGGCGACCAGGCCGAGCAGTTCCTTGGTTTTCACGTCCAGCGCGCCGGCCTTGTAGGTCTGCGTGTCGAGCGCGAAGAAGCGGCGGATGACCTGATTGTCCTCGGCCAGAATGCGCTCGTTCATGCGCTGTCGGAACGCCGTGAACTCGGCCACGCGATCGTCGCGACCGTCGTTCCCGCCGCTCACGCCGCACCTGCCAGCAGCGGCGTCAGGCCACCGCGCCGATCCAGCGCCACCATGTCGTCGAACCCTCCCACATGCACCTGGCCGATGAAGATCTGCGGCACGCTGGTACGGCCACTGCGTTCGATCATCGTCTTGCGCTGCACCGGATCGGTATCGACGCGCACCTCGACCCAATCGAGGCTGCGGCTGCGCAGGAAATTCTTGGCCGCCACGCAGTACGGGCAGACGGCGGTGGTGTACAACGTGATTCGGGGCGGAGCGGCCATGGTCGGGGAACTCGCAGGCGGGAATGATGGTCAGCCGCATGGGTGCCGCGGCCTCCTGCCCTGGATGATGGGGGCAGGGCCCGGCCTTTTCCAGCCGTTGCCGGTTCACGCCCCAGCCGGGATGCCGGGTGCAAGCTGGCGCGGTCAAATGCCCACGGGTTGCTCCATGTTCCGACGCGCCATGTTGAACACCGCGATCCTCGCCTGCCTGGCCACCCTCGGCGCCGGCGTGTCGACGCCCGCACGGGCGCAGGATGGCGGCACCTCGCTGCCGGACATGGGCTCGTCGGCGGCGCAGATCATCACCCCCGCCGAGCAGGACCAGTACGGCCTGATGACCTTTCGCGAATTGCGCAAGGAAGGGCTGGTGCTCGACGATCCATTGCTGGAGGACTGGCTGCAAGGCATCGGCGAACGGCTGGGAGCGCACAGCAACAAGCCGACCCAGAAATTCCATTTCTTCATCGTCAAATCGCGCGACATCAACGCCTTCGCCACCCTGGGCGGCTACGTTGCGGTCAACGCCGGGTTGATCATCGCCACCACCAGCGAGGACGAACTGGCCGGGGTGATGGCGCACGAGATCGCCCACGTCACCCAGAACCACGTATTGCGCGCGGTCGAAAGGCAGAGCAAGGCGCAGGTGCCGATCGTGCTGGCGATGCTGGCGGCGATCGTGCTGTCGTCGCGGTCCAGTTCGGATTCGGCGGGCAACGCCGGCGAAGCGGCGATCGCCGCCGGCACTGGCCTGATGGCACAGCAGGCCATCGACTTCACCCGCGACAACGAGACCGAGGCCGACCATCTGGGCATCCAGACGCTGGCGCGATCCGGCTACGACCCGGTGGCGATGGCCACCTTCTTCCAACGCCTGCAGGCCGCCTATCGCAGCAACGAGGGCCAGGGCAAATACAAGGTGCCCGACTTCCTGATCGACCACCCGGTCACCAGCACGCGCATCAGCGACGCCTTCGATCGCGCCCGCCAGATCAAGCTGCGCGAGCAGGCGACGCCACCGCCGGCGGCATTGCCGTCGGCCGGCAACCTGTTGTTGCCCGCCGACCTGAGCGTGGCCACGGCCACCCTTGCGGCACCGACACTGCGCCGCGGCATCGACTACCTCTGGGCGCGCGAGCGCCTGCGCGTGCTCAGCGCCGAAAGCTCCAGCGCCGCCATCGGCGAATACCGCAAGATTCGCGACGCCGATCCCTCCCGCTTCGGCGACGCCCAGCGCTACGGACTTGATCTGGCCCTGATCGACCACGGCGAGGCGAATGCCGCGCTGGCCGATCTGCAACAGCTGGCGCAGCGCCACCCGAACGTGGCCTGGCTCGATCTGGCCATTGCCAGCGCCCGCTTCCATGCCGGCCAGCAGGCAGCGGCGCTGGCCGATTACGATCGCTTGCTCGCGCGCTGGCCCGGCAACCGCGCGGTGATTCTCAGCTATGCCGGCACGCTCGGGCGGATCGGCACCGTCGATGCCGGTCGCCGCGCCCAGGCCATCCTGCGACCGCTGGCCGATGGCGGCGGCGACGATCCCGAGTTCCAGCAGACTTTCGCCCGCGCCTGCGAAATCGCCGGCGATACCGCCCGCGCCGGCGAAGCCTACGCGGTGGCGACCTTCCTCAACGGCCGCGCCGAAGACGCGCTCAACCAGCTCGAAGGCCTCAAGCGTCGCACCGACCTGGACTACTACGAGCGGGCGCGGGTGGAAGCGCTGATCGAAGCGTTCAAACCGATCGTGCTGGAGATGCGCAAGCAAGGCATCCGCCCCGGCCAACCCGACCGCTGAACGGGGTCAGGGTCGATTAACGAAAACCTCGGCAAGTCGTATCGGTGACAGCGCCGATCCGGGCATTGCAGGTGGCCGACGGGACTGCCGGAGGCCATCCCCGGATTGCACCAGGGTTTCGGTTGACGAACGCGGATCAGGTCCTGTCACCTTTTTTCTGCTTTCGACCACTTGTGCGGCATGCTTGCCCTGCACACGACCATGGACGCCACCGCCACCACCCTCGATGAGGATCTCGTCCGGCGTTCGCTCGCCGGTGACCGCTCCGCGTTCGGAAAGATCGTCGCGCGCTACCAGTCGCTGGTTGCCGCGATCGCCTATGCCGCGACCGGATCGCTCAGCCGCAGCGAGGACCTCGCCCAGGAAACCTTCATCGAGGCGTGGACGCAACTCAAGGCGCTGCGCGAACCGGCCAGCCTGCGCGCATGGCTGTGCGGCATCGTGCGCAACCGCACCCACGGGGCGCTGCGTCGCGATCAGCGCGAGCCGACGCAGGATGCCGAATCGATCGACGTCGCCGCGTTCGTGCACACGGCGGAGGCAGCACCGCTCGAACAGGCGATCAGCGCCGAGGAACAGGCCCTGCTGTGGCGCGCCCTCGACCGCATTCCCGAGACCTACCGGGAAGCGCTGGTGCTGTTCTACCGCGAGCAGCAGTCGATCGAAACCGTCGCCAGTGCGTTGGCGATCAGCGAGGACGCCGCGAAACAACGCCTGTCGCGCGGCCGTCGCCTGTTGCATGAGCAGGTGCGCGCGTTCGTCGAAGGCGTGCTGGCGCGCTCGGCGCCTGCCGAAGCGTTCACCGCCGGGGTGATCGCCGCCTTGCCGGTGGCGTCGCCGGCGACGGTGACGGCGTTGGTGGCGGTGAAGGCGACCACCCAGGGCGGCACGCTGGCGAAGGCGACCGGGCTGGCGGCGATCGCCACCGCGCTGATCGGCCCCGTGGTCGCCTTCGTCGGCAGCTACTTCAGCGTGCGTGCCCAACTCGACGCCACCCGCACGCCGCGCGAGCGCGCGACCGTACAGGCGCAGACACGCCGTTTCGCCATCGCCAGCGTGATCTACACGATCGCCACCTTCGCGGTGCTCGTGCTGGCGCCGTACGCGTTGCCGTTCGCGACGTGGTACGCCGCATTCGCGCAACTGCTGCCGCTGGGGTTTGCGTGCTGGCTGGCGCTGAACATCGCGCGGGCGATGCGCGAATCGCGGCAATTGCGTGCCGACGAGCGCCTGCGCTGCCCGGAGTTGTTCGATCCGCGGCGCGAACAGGCGCTGCGCATCCGCCCCGAATATCGCTCGCGCTGGACACTGCTCGGCCTGCCGCTGATACACGTGCGCTACGACACGCCGACGACCGGCACCGAGCCGGCGCGCGGCTGGGTGGCGATCGGCGATCGCGCCGACGGCGTGCTGTTCGCGATGGGCGGAGTCGCCCGCGGTGGCATTGCCATCGGCGGTATCGCCATCGGTGGCGTCGCCTTTGGTGCCGTCGCCATCGCACCGCTGGCGCTGGGCTGCTGCACGTTCGGCCTGCTCGCGCTCGGCGGCGCGGCCTACGGGTGGAATGCCGTCGGCGGTTTCGCTGCCGGCTGGCACGGCGCTGCCGGCGCCCTGGCGGTATCACGCGACTACGCCGCTGGCGGCCTCGCGCTCGGCGCCCACGCCAACGATGCGGCGGTCGGCGCGTACTTCGCACGGGCCCTGCCCGACCCTCTCGTCCCGCTGCTGCTCGCGCTGCTGATCGTGCTGTGCGTGCTGCCGGCGGCGCTGTTCGCCTGGCGCGCACGCGCCAATCTGCGCCCACCCACGTCCTAGGGAAGGTCTGAATAAGTCTTGTCATCCCTGCGAAGGCAGGGATCCAGTGACTCTATGTTGTTGAAATAAAAGACACTGGATTCCCGCTTTCGCGGAAGCGCTTTACAACGGCGAAGCCGGTCGATGATGATCAAAAACAAAGTTGTTCAGACCTTCCCTAGAACGCCGCCCCGCGCGCGCGGGGATTGCACGCTGCGTTCGTCGCCGCCCAACCTGGAGTCAAGCCATGAGTATCCTGCCCATGCCGGGGCCATCCCCGGTCGCCAGTCGCGTGTTGCCGATCGATCGCCTGCGCGCGTTCCTGACCGCGCTGGTCGTGGCCCATCACGCGGTGCTCGCCTACCATCCGAACGCGCCGAAGCCGCCGGCGACGCTGACCGGCGGCGCGATGATCTGGGCCGCATTTCCGGTGGTCGACGCCGTGCACATGGCAGGCGCGGACCTCTTCGTCGGCTTCAACGATTCGTTCTTCATGGCGTTGATGTTCCTGCTCGCCGGCATGTTCGTCCCCGCCGGCATCGCCCGTCGCGGCGGTGGCGGCTACCTGCGCGAGCGTGCACTGCGCCTGGGGTTGCCATTCGCGATCGGCGCCGGCGTGCTGGCGCCGCTGGCGTATGCCGCGACCTACACGCAGATCACCGCCATGCCGACGCTCGCCGGCTTCGCCTCGCAATGGCTCGCGCTCGGCAAGTGGCCGGCCGGCCCGGCGTGGTTCCTGTGGGTGCTGCTGGCGTTGGCTGCGCTCGCCGTCTTCGCCAACCGGATCGCACCGGCGTGGGCCGCCACCGCGAACCGCCTGCTGTTCGGTGACGGCCAGCGCCCGGTGCGCGCTTTCCTCGCTCTGGTCACGGCAAGCGCGCTGGTGTACGTGCCGATCGCGATGCTCGTCGATCCGTCGCGCTGGGACTCGTTCGGCCCATGGTTCGTGCAGACCGCGCGGCTGCCGCTGTACCTGCTGTATTTCGTCGCCGGCGCCGCGCTCGGCAGCCACGGCGTCGACCGCGGCTTGCTCGCCGCCGACGGCAAACTTGCACGACGCTGGGTGCTGTGGGTCAACCTGGCCCCATGCGCCTTCGCCGGCCTGGTCATCGTGTTCCTGATGATGCTCGGCGCCTTGCAGAAGGGCGACGCGCCCGGCCTGCGCGCGCTGACCCTCTTCGCCTTCGTGCTGTCCTGCGCCACCACCAGCTTCGCCCTGCTCGCCTTGTTCGTGCGCAAGTTGCGCGGCCCGAACCGGATCTGGGACAGTCTGGCCGCGAATGCCTTCGGCATCTACCTGCTGCACTATCCGATCGTCGCCTGGTTGCAATACGCCCTGCTCGCCGCGCCGTTGTCGGGGATGGCGAAGGGCTTGTTGGTGATCGTCGCTGGATTGGCCGCCAGCTGGGTGGCAACGGCCGCACTGCGCCGGTTCGCGTGGGTGGAACGGGTGATCGGTCGCGGCGGGGCGCGGCCGGCCTCGCCCGGAACGCAGGACGTCCGCCTTGGCACCTGCTGAATCCGGCGACGCCCCGGCGGCCTTGCCGAACCGGACGCCGCCGCGGCTTGCCCGGACGGGCCAGTGTTGCTTGCACCCGACCCCGTCCAGGCGCCGACCCAGGCCGCCGTGAATTCGTCAGTTGTTCAATGAACCGGACCCCATTTGGGTGACAATGAGGCATGAGCGAGGGGTCGTCCAACGTCAGGCAAGCGGGAAGGGGCGACGGCAAGCGTGGTGCCAGGCAACAACCGGCCGCCAGCCAGTTTGCCGTCGCCAGCGATGACGGCGCATCGCGCTCGCCCTACCTCAACCGCGAGCTGTCGCAGATCGCGTTCAACGAACGGGTGCTGGCACAGGCGCGCGACGCCAGCGTGCCGGTGCTCGAGCGCCTGCGCTACCTGTGCATCTCGTGCACCAATCTCGACGAGTTCTTCGAGGTGCGGGTGGCGACCATCCACCATCAGCTGCAATTCGGTGGCGCCACCGGGCCGGACGGCTTGGGCCCGGCGACTGCGCTCAAGCTGATCCACGAACGCGCCAATCAGCTGGTGCAGGCGCAGTACGCGCAGTGGCACGCGCTGCTGCCGGAACTGGCCGCCGCCGGCGTGCGCATCCTCGAGCCAGCGGCCTGGGACAGCGCGCAAAAGCGCTGGCTGCGCAAGCTGTTCCGCAACGAGATCCTGCCGGTGCTGTCGCCGCTGGGGCTGGATCCGGCGCATCCGTTCCCGCGCATCCTCAACAAGTCACTCAATGTCGTGGTCGCCTGCGAAGGCAAGGATGCCTTCGGCCGCAACAGCCACATGGCGATCGTGCGCGCGCCGCGTTCGCTGCGGCGGGTGATCCAGCTGCCGCCCGAACTGTCCGGCGGCGCCCACGACTTCGTGCTGCTGAGCAAGGTGTTGACCGCATTCGTCGACGAGATCTTCCCCGGCATGCAGGTCAAGGGCGCCTGGCAGTTCCGGGTCACCCGCAACTCCGAGCTGTCGGTGGACGAGGACGAGATGGAAAACCTCGCCCATGCGCTCAAGGGCGAGCTGGCCAGCCGCGGCTTCCTGCGCGCGATGCGGCTGGAGATCGGCGCCGACTGCCCGGCCGCGATCGTCAAGATGCTGCTGAAGAACTTCGAACTCGAAGACAATGCCGTCTACCGCGTCGATGGCCCGGTGAATCTCAATCGCGCAGTGCAGGTCCACGCCCTCGTCGATCGCCCCGAGCTGAAGTTCCCGCCGTTCCGGCCGCACTCGCTCGACATCGAAGCCGACGAACTGTTCGACGAGATTCGTCGCCACGACATCCTGCTGCATCACCCGTGGGATTCGTTCGCGCCGGTGATCGACTTGCTCAAGGAGGCCGCGCGCGACCCCGACGTGCTGGCGATCAAGCAGACGCTGTACCGCACCGGCCGCGATTCGGTGCTGGTCGAGCACCTGATCGAGGCCTCGCGCAACGGCAAGGACGTCACCGTGGTGATCGAGCTGCGCGCCCGCTTCGACGAGGAGGCCAACATCCGCCTCGCCGATCGTCTGCAGGAAGCGGGCGTGCAGGTGGTCTACGGCGTGGTCGGCTACAAGACCCACGCCAAGATGCTGCTGATCGTGCGCCGCGAGCGCAACAAGCTGCGCCGCTACGTGCACCTGTCGACCGGCAACTACCACGCGGGCACCGCGCGCGCCTACACCGACATCGGCCTGCTCACCGCCGATGCCGATTTCGGCGAGGACGTGCACTTGCTGTTCCAGCAACTGTCGGGGCTGGCGCCGGCGGTCAAGCTCAAGCGCCTGTTGCAGTCGCCGTTCACCCTGCACAAGGCCTTGCTGAAGAAGATCGCCCGCGAAGCGCGCCATGCGCGGGCCGGCAAGCCGGCGCGGATCGTCGCGAAAATGAACGCATTGACCGAAATCGGCGTGATGGCGGCGCTGTACGACGCCGCCCAGGCCGGCGTGCACATCGACCTGATCGTGCGTGGCGCCTGCGCCCTGCGCCCGGGCGTGCCCGGGCTGTCGGAGACCATCCGCGTGCGCTCGGTCGTCGGCCGCTTCCTCGAACACAGCCGGGTGTACTGGTTTGGCAACGACGACGAACCGGAGCTGTGGTGCGCGAGCGCCGACTGGATGGATCGCAACTTGCTGCGCCGGGTGGAGACCTGTTTCCCGATCCTCGATCGCGAGCTGGCCGCGCGCGTGTACGCGCAGACGCTGGAGATCTATCTGCAGGACAACACTCAGGCGTGGGAGCTGCAAGCCGATGGCAGCTACCTGCGGGTGCGCCCGCAACCGGGCGAGCGCGCCATCTGCGCGCAATCCGATCTTCTGGCGAGGCTGTGCAGCTGATGGTCGCCGAGCAACCGCAGGCGCTCGATCCGCCCGCCGTCGGCGGCGCAACGCTGGCCGAAGACGCCCTGCTGGCGGCGGTCGATCTGGGTTCCAACAGCTTCCACATGGTGGTGGCGCGGCATGTCCTTGGGCAGTTGCGGGTGATCGATCGCCTGCGCGAGACGGTGCGCCTGGCCGAAGGCCTGGACGGCGACGGCGAGCTGCGCGCCGACGTGCGCGCGCGCGCGCTGGCCTGCCTGACTCGCTTCGGTCAACGCATCCGCGCTCTGCCGGCGCAGCAGGTGCGGGTGGTCGCCACCAACACGGTGCGGCAATTGCGTGCGCCACGGGCGTTCTTGCAAGCGGCCGAGGCGGCGCTCGGCCATGGCGTCGAGGTCATTTCCGGGCGCGAGGAAGCGCGCCTGATCCATCTGGGCGTCACCCACGCCCTGCCCGCACGCGGCCGTCGCCGGCTGGTGATCGACATCGGCGGCGGTTCGACCGAGTTCATCATCGGCCGCGACCACGAGGCGCTCGAACGCGAAAGCCTGCAAGTCGGATGCGTCGCCAGCACGCGACGCTTCTTCGCCGACGGCAAGCTCTCGCGCAAGCGCTGGAAGGAAGCGCTGACCGAAATCTCGGCGGAGATGCAGCAATTCGCGCGCAGCTACCGCCAGCGCGGCTGGGACGAGGCGATCGGTTCGTCGGGGACGATCAAGGCCATTTCCAGGATCGCGGCGGCCAGCAAGCTCACTCGCGGCGCCATCACCGCGCAGGCGCTGGCCGAACTGGTCGAGCGCACGCTCGCCGCCGAACGCATCGACGCCATCGCCCTGCCCGGCTTGAGCGCCGAGCGACGGCCGGTGATCGCCGGCGGCCTGCTGGCGCTGCAGGCGGCGTTCACCGTGCTGGGCATCGAGCGCATGCAGGCGAGCAAGGCGGCGCTGCGCGAAGGCGTGCTGCACGACCTGCTCGGCCGCGCCGGCGAACGCGATCCGCGCGATGGCTCGGTGGCGGCGCTGATGCAGCGTTACGGCGTCGATCGCGAGCAGGCGGCGCGGGTCGAACACACCGCGCTGGCGCTGTTCGACCAGTGCGCGCCGGCGTGGCAGCTGGATGCCGACGACCGCCGCATGCTCGCCTGGGCCGCCCGCGTGCACGAGATCGGGCTGGCGGTCGCGCACAGCCTGCATCACGTGCATGGCGCCTACCTGATCGAACATTCCGACATCGCCGGCTTTTCGCACACCGAACAACAAGCGCTGGCGGCGCTCGTGCGCTGCCAGCGCCGCGCCATCGCCATGGCGGCGATCACCCCGCTGCCGCGTCGGCTGGAAACGCGCACCCTGCGCTGTGCCTTGCTGCTGCGGCTGGCGGTGCTGCTGCATCGCAGCCATGACCGCGATCCGCCGCCGAGCCTGCGCCTGCACGTCGAGGGCAGCGCGCTGTGCCTGCGCCTGGGCAAGGGCTGGCTGCACGGCCATGCGCTCACCGCCCAGGATCTGGAACGCGAGCGCGAGGAAGTGGCGCAAGTCGGCCACGCACTGACGATCCGTTCCGGCTGACGCCACCGGGCCGCGCCACGGCGCGTGAAGGCCCACCGCCGCATCCGCTACACTGGCCGCATGTCCACCCTGCCCTACGATCCGGCGCTGCTGCACGCCTGCGCCAGCCAGATCGTCGCCTGCACGCGCGAGCTGGCGGCGCGCGGCTGGACGCCGGCGACCAGCAGCAATTTCTCGCTGCGGCTGGATGATCGGCACGCCGCGATCACCATCTCCGGGCGCGACAAGGGGCGGCTGAGCGAGGACGACATCATGGTGGTGGACTTCGCCGGCCAGGCGGTCGCGACCGATCACCGACCGTCCGCCGAAACCGGCCTGCATACCCAGCTCTACCGCCGTTTTTCCGATGTCGGCTGCGTGCTGCACACGCATTCGCTCAATCAGACCCTGGCCTCGCGCCTGCATGCCGGCGCCGGCCACGTCCGCTTCCACGACTACGAACTGATCAAGGCCTTCCGCGGCCACGACAGCCACGCGGCGACGCTGGACGTGCCGGTGCTGGCCAACAACCAGCACATTCCGACCCTGGCCGCGCAGGTGGACGTGCTGCTCGATCGCGGCCCGCTCTGGGGCTACCTGATCGAAGGCCACGGCATCTACGCCTGGGGCGCGGACATGGCCGAAGCACGGCGGCACCTGGACGCCTTCGAGTTCTTGCTGGCCTGCGATCTGGAAATGAGGAAACTGCACCGATGAGCCGCCTGCGCATCTTCGCCGATGGCGATCCTGGCAACCCGCGATCGACCCACCACGAGCACGCCGCCATCGCCGCCGAACTGGCGCGGATCGGCGTGCGCTTCGAACGCTGGACGGCAAGCCAGCCGGTGGCGCCGGGCGCCGCGCCGGATGCGGTGATGGCCGCCTACCGCACCGACATCGATCGCCTCGTCGGCGCGCACGGCTTCAACTCGGTGGACGTGGTCAGCATCGCCCCGGATCACCCCGAGCGCGAGGCCTTGCGCGCCAAGTTCCTCGACGAGCACACCCACGACGAGGACGAAGTGCGCTTTTTCGTCGCCGGCTCCGGCCAGTTCTGCCTGCACGCCGGCGACCACGTCTACGAGGTGGTATGCGAGCAGGGCGACCTGATCCACGTCCCCGACGGCGCCCGCCACTGGTTCGACATGGGCCCGGCACCGCATTTCGTCGCCATCCGCTTCTTCACGCGGCCCGACGGCTGGGTGGGCCACTTCACCGGCACCGACATCGCCCGGCGCTTCCCGCGCTACCAGCCGCAAGCGGCCTGAGCGGGCACCGGCCATGATCCGCGCCATCGTCACCGACATCGAAGGCACCACCAGCGCGATCGCCTTCGTCCACGAAGTGCTGTTCCCGTACGCGCGGCGCGAATTGCCCGCCTTCGTGCGCGCCCACGCGCACGAGCCGGCGGTGCGCCAGCAGCTCGACCGCGCCGCGCTCGACATCGGCGGCGTGGTCGCCGACGACTGCATCGTCGAGATCCTGCAAGGCTGGATCGCCGAGGATCGCAAGCATCCGGCGCTGAAGGCGCTGCAGGGCATGCTGTGGCAGGACGGCTATGCGCGCGGTGATTTCCACGGTCATGTGTATGCCGATGCGGCGCAGGCGCTGCAACGCTGGCACGACGAGGGCATCGCCCTGCACGTCTACTCGTCGGGATCGGTGCAGGCGCAGAAGCTGCTGTTTCGCCACAGCGACGCCGGCAATCTGGATGTGTTGTTCGCCGGCAACTTCGACACCGGCGTCGGTGGCAAGCGCGAGGCCGACAGCTATCGCCGCATCGCCGCAGCGCTGGCGCTGCCGGCATCCGAAATCCTGTTCCTGTCCGACGTGGTCGAGGAGCTCGATGCCGCCGGCAGTGCCGGCATGCGCACCATCCTGCTCGATCGCCCGCAGGATTACCCGACGCCACGCACCGGCGAGGCCTGCCACGGCCATCCGCGGGCGACGTCGTTCGCGCAGATCGACCCGCAGCATCTGGATTGACGGCGCCGTGATGCGCATCGACGGCCGCGCCGACGCGCCCTGCCCGCCATCGCCGCCATGAACGGGCGTCGACCGCTGCTGGCTGGCGCCTTCGTCGCCGCGCTGGCGCTGGCCTTCGTGGCCGGGCGCAGCAGCCGGCCGCATGTCGTGGCCGTGCCGGCGAGCCGGCCTGCCGCCGTCGCCACCCAGCCCGCCTCGGCGAGCCAGCCGGCGCCGGCCGCCACCGCATCGGCCAGCGTGCCGACGCCAGCCGGCCTGCCGGACGCCGCCGACGAAGCGCCGCCGGACATCGCCGCCGTCGCCAGCTACGAAGACCTGCTGTACGCGCAACCGGATCTGGTCGATGCCGCGATCGCCCGCGTGCGGCCGAGCGTCCCGGGCCGTCCGGGCCTGTACGCGCTCGCCTTCGCCGGCGATGCCGAGGAAAACGTCTTCCGCAACGAGGCCGCCTACCTGCCCACGCTGCTGGCGCGACGCTTCGATGCGCAAGACCGCACCGTGCAGCTGGTCAACTCACCCTACACCTTCGTGCGCACGCCGCTGGCCACCCGCAGCAACCTCGATCAGGCGCTGGCGGCGCTGGCGCAGCGGATGGATCGCGACAACGACATCCTGCTGCTGTTCCTGACCAGCCACGGCAGCCACGACCACCAGCTGCTGGTGGAAATGGGCAGCCTGCCGCTGGACCAGCTCACGCCACAGGACATCCGCATGGCGCTGGATCAGGCGAAGATCCGCTGGCGGGTGATCGTGATCTCGGCGTGCTATTCGGGCGGCTTCATCCCGGCGCTGCGCGAGCCTCACACACTGGTCATCACCGCCGCCAGTGCCGACCGCGCCTCGTTCGGCTGCGGCGCCGATTCGCAACTGACGTGGTTCGGCAAAGCATTCCTCGTCGACGGCCTCAACCACAGCACCGACTTTTTCGCCGCCTTTGCCGACGCCAGCCGGCAGATCGCGCAGTGGGAGCGCCGCGACCGGCAGACGCCGTCGCAGCCGCAGCTGTGGCAAGGCGCGCTGATCGCCGCCAAACTGGCGCAATGGCGCGCCGGGCTGCCGGCGAACGCAGCGGCGGTGCCATTCGTCCCGACCCGCAAGGTGCTTGTGCGCTGAACGGCGTGGCGGCGGCCGAAAAACGACGGCCCGAGGCATCCTGCCCCGGGCCGATCGCAACCGCTACACCACCGATGGCTGTGACCGGATGCGACGATGAAGGTTTCGCGGAAGTCAGCGCGACGCGCGGCTGCCGTTCAGCTTGGCAGCAAATGGCAGCGGTGCCATCGGCGGTGCCACCGGCGCATTGGCGGTCGCGTTGTCCTGGTTCTCGGCCAGCCAGACCATCGAGTTGTGGACGCGGGTGTAGCCGCTGGGGTGGTCGTAGAAGACGACCTCCTCCCACGGCGCCGGGCAGAGCTTGCGATAGGTCGACAGGCGCATCGCCGCCATCGCGAAACCGTTGGGCTCGCGCGCCGCATTCAGGCCGAAGGCATCGGCCTCGGCCTCAGCCTGGCGGACGATCGAATTGCTCACCGGCGTGGCCAGGAAAAAGAACGTCGACAGCACGATCATCGCCAGCGGCAGCGCCGCCGGATCGTCGCGGCCGGTCAGCCGCAGCCGGCCGCCCCAGCGCGCCAGTGCCGCGTCGAGCAGCCGATGCGTGCAGTAGAACCCCAGCGCGAGCAGCAGGCTGATGTAGATGGTCAGGCGCAGGCCGTGGTTGAGCACGTAATGGCCCATCTCGTGGCCGAGCACGGCGCGAATCTCCGGCAGCGAGGTCTTGTTGACGAGATTGTCGTTGAGGTTGATCGCGGTGGTGCCGAGAAAGCCCGAGACGTTCGCGCTCACCCGCGTGGTCTGCCGGGAGGCATCGAACCAGACGACGTGGTCGGTCGGGATGCGGTTGGCGCGCGCCAGCGACAGCACCGCCGCGCGCACCGGCCCGTTCGGCAGCGGCCGGTAGTCGTTGAACAGCGGCGCGATGTAGACCGGCGCCAGCATCGACATCAGCAACGTCAGCGCGAACGCGCCGAGGCTGGCACCGACCCACCAGCGCGCGCCGAGCCGGCGCACCGCCGCGTACAGGGTGGCGATCAGCGGCGGTGCGACGATCGCTGCCACCAGCAGCCCCTTGATGGCATCGCCGAGCCAGCCACCAAGCGTCTGCGTCGACAGCCCGTACTGGTGCTCGCGCACGAAGCCCTCGTACCAGCTCCACGGCAGGCCCAGCACGAAGCCGATCAGCAACCAAAGCAGCGCATAGATGGCCACCGCCAGCCAGCGCCGGCGTCCGACCCGGAACGCAAACTCGCGCATGCGCACCGACAGCCCGCTGACCAGCAACAGCACGCCGATCGCCACCCCGACCAGCAGATCCCACAGCAACAGCCAGTAGCCGCCCTCGAAATAGGAATCCGACAGCTGGCGTTGCTGCGGCGAGAGCAGGTCCAGGTAGGCGGCGGTCGCGCGCTCGGCGTCGAAGTGCGGTCCGGGCCGGGCGGCGGCGGGAATGATCAGGCCGGGCGGGAAATCGCGCGCGATCGGCGTGCCTTCCGGCGCCGCTGCCCATGTCGCGCCGCCGGCAATCGCCGCCAGCGCCAGCAATAACCCGCACAACCACGATGTCAGCGTACGCATGTTCCCAACCTCCCCTCGCCTGTGCAGTGTCCGTCGATGCCGAAACGGCGCTCGATCATGCCCACGCCTTCAGCTCCGGCGAACACCAGCGTGCTGCAACGCGTGCCATAGGCATCGCCGCGCACGAACGGGCTCGACAGCCGGCGTTCGAGGGCCAGGCCGACGCCAGTGTCCGGCAGCTGCGCATCGGCCGCCGGCACCGTATCGGCCAGAGCCGCAAACAGCGGTTCCGGATCCTCTGCCGCCGTCGCCAGCGATGCCGCCAACGCCGATCGCAGGCGCACCGCCTTCGGCCAGCCGGCGTCCAGATGCGCGTTGGACAGGGTGTGCAGGCCCGGCGCCAGCGCCACGTCGTGGAATGCCGGGTGATTGCCGACGCAGCGTATCTGCTGCCCGTCCCACAGCAGCAGGTTGAAGCGGCCATATGCCGCTGCCTGCGCTGCCAGCCCGGCGGCGAACGCGGCGGCGGACTGACTGCCGCAGGCGAACGCCTTGACCAGTTCGCCACGCGAGCGCGGCGCGCGCTCGCCGGGCAGGCCGATGCGCACGTTGGTGATCGCCGCCAGCCGGTTGCGCGTGGAGGCCAGCAGCCAGCTGCCGCCGGCTTGCAGGTCGATGCCGCCGAACACGTCGGGCGCATCGGCCAGCGCCGCCGCCGGCGCTGCCGGCCGGGCATGGAACTCGTCGCGATTTCCGGCCAGCAGCAGCGACCAGCGCGGATGCGCACGCCAGGCGAGGGCGATCAGGCACATGGGGCTACTGTAGCCGATGCCTGCGCCGGATCGGCAACGGCCGCCAGCCTCGACCGAGGTCTGCGGCGGCTTCCTCTTTCTGCGGAAGTCATCCGCGCCATCCGTGGTCGCCGGTCGAGGCTGAAAAAAATCGCCGCCGCTCAGTCACCGTCGCGCGCCGCCGCCTGTTCGGCGAGGGTGAGCGCAACCTTGTCGCGCAGGTAGGCCGGCTCGACGCGCTCGGGCGCCAGCACCCGCCCTTGCGCGAAGGCATGCGCGGCCAGTGGGGCGAGGTCGGCGGCGTGCGGCAGCGCTTGCACGTCGGTACTGGCCAGACACGAATCGAGCGCGCGCACCAGCGCCCGGTCCCGTGCCGAAAATCCGCTGCCGACGCCGACCCAGTCCGCGCCTGACAGCGGTTGCGCCGCGTCGGGCCGCAACAACTGCTCATCGCCGCAGGGTGCAATCAGCCCCTCTTCGTTGCGTTCGAATGCGCCCAGATACACCTCGCCCATGCGCGCGTCGATACCGGCAAGAATGCGTTGGCCCGGTGCGCGCAGCGCCAGCGTCGCCAACGTGGAAACAGGAACGATCGGGCGATCGAGCGCCAGCGCGATGCCTTGCGCGATGGCGATGGCGAGGCGCACGCCGGTGAACGCGCCGGGACCACGCCCGACCGCGATGGCGTCGAGCTGCGACTTGGCGACTCCCGATTCCGCCAGCAAGGCATCGGCCCACGGCAGCACGAGTTCGGTGTGGCGACGCGGCGCGATCTCGAAACGCTCGCGCACCGCGCCGTAGTCCCACAGCGCGACCGAGCAGGCCTCGGTTGCGGTTTCGATGGCGAGCAGCTTCATGAATCGGTTTCGTCGGCAGCGGTTGCGGCGGCGGGCTGCCAGAGTTCGAGCAGGTTGTTCTCCGGATCGAGCACGTAGCCGAACTTGCCGAATTCGCCGGATTCACCGCGATCGAGCACGCGGCAGCCCTCGGCGCGCAGCGCGGCGAGCACGCTGTCGAGATCGTCGACGCGCAGGTTGAGCATGAATGGTTTGTCGCTGGGCGCGAAGTAAGAGGAGTCGGCGGCGAATGGCGACCACACGGTGGTCGCCTCGGCACCGTCGTCGACGCGCTGCCACGCGAATTTCGCGCCGCCCCAAGCGGCGACATCGAAGTCCAGGTGCTGTCGATACCATTCGCCCAGCGCCTGCGGATCGCGGGCCTTGAAAAACACGCCGCCGATGCCGTGCACGCGCGGTTTGCGCGGATTGTCCGAGCCACTCATGGATCCGTCTCCATCGCGTCGTTGGCTGTGGATTGTCGCGCAAAAAACGCTTGCACATCGGTTAGTGCGCGCGTGCGCGGCAGCGGTGGCAGGCTGTCGAGGAAGATCCGTCCGTAGGATTTGCCGAACAGGCGCGGATCGCACAGCACCAGCACGCCGCGATCGGAAAAACTGCGGATCAGCCGCCCCGCGCCTTGCTTGAGCGCGATTACCGCCGAAGGCATTTGTTCGTCGCGAAACGGATTGCCGCCGCCGCGGCGCACCGCATCCAGGCGTGCGGCGAGCACGGGATCGTCCGGTGCGGCGAACGGCAGGCGATCGATGGCGACCACACTCAGCGCGTCGCCGGGCACGTCGACGCCTTCCCAGAAACTGGCCGCGCCGAGCAGCACGCCGTTGCCGGAGGTACGGAAGCGTTCGAGCAATTCGTGTCGCGGTGCCCGCCCCTGCACGAACAGCGGCCAGGGATCGTCGGCCAGTTGCTCGGCGGCCTCGCGCAAGGCGCGATGCGAGGTGAACAACAGGAAAGCGCGCCCGCCCGAGGCCTGCAACACGGGACGCAGCGCGGTCAGCACGGCGGCGACGTAATCGCGCGTGTTCGGCTCGGGCAGGTTTGGTGGCAGGTAGCACAGCGCCTGTCGTTGCCAATCGAACGGCGAAGGCTGCAACAAAGTCGTCGGCTCGATCAGGCCGAGGCGATGGGCGATGTGGTCGAAGCGGCCATCCACCGCCAGCGTCGCCGAGGTGAACACCCACGCCGCGCGGCTGCTTTCGCGGAATGCGCGCAGCGGTGCCGATACGTCCAGTGGCGTACGTTGCAAGATGAAACCGCGCGCACTGGTTTCGTACCAGCGCACCTCGTCGTCGCTGTCGGCTTGCCAGCGCGTCAGTCGCGCGTGCTGCAATTCAGTGCGCGCATGCAAGGCGGCGAAGCCGGGCGAGGCTTCCTGCAATGGCTCGAGAGCGACGATCAGCGCGGCGATGGCCGCATCGAGCACTGCCAGCGCGGTGGCCGTTTCGCCATCGTCCAGCAATCGTGCCTGCGTGCCGCGTGGCGGCAGCGGCTCGAGCGCCAGCCGCAGCACGCGCAGCGCCTGTTCGAGCGCGCGCGCCGGCGTCTGCACGGCGGCCAATGCGCCGGCCACCTCCTTGCATTCGGTGATGGCGTCGCGCGCCAGATCGTGCAAAGGCCGCGCACCGATGGCCTCGCCGAAAAATCGCGTCGCCAGCTCCGGCAACTGATGCGCCTCGTCGAGCACGAACGCCTGCGCGCCGGGCAGGATTTCCCCGAAACCTTCCTGCTTGATCGCCAGATCGGCCAGCAGCAGATGATGATTGACGACGACCAGATCGGCCGCCTGCGCCTGCGCGCGCGCCTTGACGACGAAGCATTCGCTCCACAGCGGGCAGTCGCTGCCGAGGCAGTTGTCGGTGGTGGAAGTGATCAGCGGCCACAGCGGGCTGTTCTCGGGCAGATCCGACAGCTCGGCCAGATCGCCGCTGCGGGTGTGCGTCGACCACGCCAGCACGCGCTGCAACTGGGCAAATGACTCGCGCGCGGGCAACTGCGCATCGCCCTTGGCCTGCTGCATCCGGTACAGGCAAAGGTAGTTGGCGCGGCCCTTGAGCAGGGCGCTCTTCACGCCCACGCCCAGCGCCTGGCGCAGGCGCGGCAGGTCGCGGTGAAAGAGCTGATCTTGCAAGGCGCGGGTGCCGGTGGAAACGATCACGCGCAGCCCCGACAACAGGGCCGGAACCAGGTATGCATACGTCTTGCCGGTGCCGGTGCCGGCTTCGGCGACGAGTTCGGCGCCGTTTTCGAAGGCCTCGGCGATGGCCTCGGCCAGCCGTGACTGCGCCGGTCGTGGCTGGAAACCCTGCAGCCGTTGCGCCAATGGGCCATCGGCGGCAAGCGCTTCGCGGCTGCGTGCAGACAGCGTCATCGGCGCCGGTCGGGCATGTTCAATAACGTGCCGGCGGCGCGATCGTGCAGGCGGTCAACGCCGCCGAGGCGGCATCCATCGCCGCGACATCGGCATGCGCCATCGCCACGAAACGCAGCGTCGCCCAATTGCGCCGGCACAGCGAGCCGGTCTTCGGGCCGCGCTCGAACGATTGCCGGGCCCACGCCGCCGCCTTGTCCCAATCGTGCCGGTACAAGGCGTATTCGGCGGATTGCTGCAGCAGTTCCGGATCGCCGGGCTGGATCGCCAGCGCCTGCGCGATGGCCGCGCTGGCGCCGGCGTAGTCGCCCTGCGCTTCGAGCCGTTGCGCGCTGAAGCGGAAGTCGGCCACGCCCGGATCACGCAGCGGTTGCACCTCCAGCGAGTCGGGCGCCGAGGTGCCGGCCGCACGCACCTGCGCCAGCATCACCACCGGCCCGGGCAGCACCGGGGCCGGCGGGCGCACGCCTTCGGGCGCCGACGACGCACAGGCGACCAGCGCCAGCAGCAACATCGATGCCAATGGGCGCAGGCGGCGAACGGTCACGGCGGGTCGGATGGCGCCGGTGGCGGCGTGTCGCCGCCGTCGGGTGGAATGGAGGACTGGCTGCCGCTCGCCGGCGGCGCATCGTCGTTGCCCGGCGCCGGCGCACCGGTGAGCGGATCGACCGGGTCCGCGCTGGGCACGCGAATCCATCCGGACTCGTCGCCGGCATTGCCACTGACGTCGCACGTCGGCTGCGCCGGTGGCGCGAAGCCCTGGACGAAGGCGAAACGACGCACGCCGGGGCAGCCGGCATCGACGCTGAAATACCCCTCCGGGCTGACCCACGCCCATTCCATGCCGGCATCGGACACTTGCAGCGGCGCGCTCGGCAGCCGCCGGAACAGCCCCGCCCACACGCGCATCGCGCCGGTGGCGCCGAACAGGCCGGTTTCCTTGTTCTGGTCGTTGCCGACCCAGATCACCGCCAGATGGCTGCCGGTGAAGCCGGCAAACCAGCTGTCGCGGCTGTCGTTGCTGGTGCCGGTTTTGCCGGCCGGTTGCAGGAAGCCAAGGCCATCGCGTTGCAGCGCACCGGCGGTGCCGGAGATCGCCACCTGCTGCATCGCCATCGCCGCCAGCCGCGCCGCCAGCGCATCGCCGGCCTGCGCCGCCGCCGCCGGATGGTCATAGCGCTTGACCAGCGCGCCTTGCGCATCGAGCACGCCGCGCACCGCATGCAGCGGCTGCACCTGCCCGCCGGAGGCGAGGAACTGATAGAGCTGGGCCATCGTGAACGGCGTCTGCTCGGCGGCACCCAGCAGCAACGAGGGATTGCTGCCGACGTCGATCCCGGCCAGCGCCTTGAGCAGCTTGCCCAGGCGCTCGACCTGCACATCCATGCCGACGCGCACGGCGACGTGGTTGTACGACTGCGCCAGCGCATCGACCAGCCGCACCATGCCATGATCGCGACGATCATCGTTGTCGGGCGTCCACGTGCGGCCATTGCCGAGCGCGACGGTGACGGTCGAATCATCCAGCGGCGTGGCCAGCGAATACTTGCCGGGCTGCGCCAGCGCCAGCAGGTAGATGAAGGGCTTGAGCAGCGAGCCGACCGGGCGTTGCGCATCGAGCGCGCGGTTGAAGCCGTAGCCGGTCGCATCGCGGCCGCCGACCACCGCCAGCACGTCGCCGTCGCGGACATCGGTGACGATCAGGCCGCCGTCGAGCGTCGGCCCCTTCTTGCGCTGGATCTTGTCGAGCGTCTCGTTCAGCGCCGCCTCGGCGTCGATCTGCGCGGCCGGGTCGAGGGTGGTGTGGATCACCATGCCCGCGCCCTTGATGCTGTCGGCCGGGTAATCGCTGGCCAGTTGCCGGCGCACCAGGTCGATGAAAGCCGGATAGCGGTTGGTGACGATGCCGGGTTTCGGAATCACGTCGAGCGGCGTCTGCTTGAGCGCGGTGGCTTCCGTCGCCGGAATCAGCCCGGTTTCGGCAAACTGGTCGAGCACGACGTTGCGCCGCTGCGTGGCGCGATCCGGGTAGCGGCGCGGATCGTAGTACGACGGCCCCTTGATCAGGCCGATCATCAATGCGATGTCCTGCTTGGGCAGTTCGGCCAGCGGCCGGCCGAACCAGAACTTCGCCGCCGCGGCGACGCCGTGGATCGACTGGTTGCCCATCTGGCCGAGGTAAACCTCGTTGAGATAGGCGACGAGGATGGTCTGCTTGTCGAAACGCGATTCGATGATGATCGCGTACAGCGCCTCGTTGACCTTGCGCTTGAGGCTGCGCTCGTTGGACAGGAACAAGTTGCGCACGAGTTGCTGGGTGAGCGTGCTGCCGCCTTGCCGTGCCTCGCCCTCGCGGGCGTCGATCCACACCGCGCGCAGGATGCCGAGCACGTCGACGCCGTGGTGCGATTTGAAATTGCGATCCTCGACCGCCTGCAGGCCGGCCACCAGCAGCGGCGGCACGTCGTCGGCACGCACCAGTTCGCGTTCTTCCTGGGTCGAGCCGTACAGCGCGGCGATCCGCGCCGGATCGAAGGTGACCGCCTTCAACGCGCTGCCGCCGGCATCGCGCAGGGCGACCACGGTGCCGCTGCCGAGCTGCACCTCGACCTTCAACGCTGGCACCGGCGCGGCGACATCGGTGAAGCCGCGACTGGAAATCACGAAATGATCGCCATTGCGCGCGAAGGTGCCGGGGACGCCGGCGGCCGGATCGGCGCGGTACTGCGCGGCGATCAGCTCCAGCTGCAAGGTGGAGGCATCCATGCGCTGGCCAGGCACCAGTTGCAAGGGCCGCGCGTAGACGGTGGTCGGCACCTGCCATTGCAGTTGCGAGAAGCGCTCGCGCACCTGGCCGTCGAGCACGTAGACGTAGGGAATGCCCAGCCCCAGCACCAACCCGAACGCCAGCAGCGCCGGATAGAAAATCCAGCGCCACCAGCGCCGCTGCGGCGGCGCTTCGTCGTCTTCGTCCTCGTCGTCGATTTCGTCGTCGCGGTGCCGCATGGGTGCTCCGTTGGGCCGCGCAAAGTCTACCCGTTTTGCGTTGCAGCACGATGCCCTGTCGCGCCACCGCGAGCGCCTGTAGCCTATGCGGCGCCATCCGGAGGCCACCTTGACGCCGCCCGTACCGCCGCACCGGCCCGTCCGCCCGATCTCCGACCTGCGCGAGCAACTGGAGTTCGCCCTGCGTCGCGCCCGCAACGCGCTTGGCCGCACCGGCGCCAGCGTGCAGCGGCGCGGCCTGCGCGGCACCCTCGTGCGCGCCCTGCAGGAATTGCGCCCCGGCCGCGGCCACGGCCGGCTGGCGTTGGCGATCCCGCCAGCGGCGCCGTTCCGGCCGTTCGTGGTGCCGCGCGCCGACGAGCCGCTGGCCAGCATCGTCATTCCCGTCCACGACCACTTCGCCCATACCCTGGCCTGCCTGCGCGCGCTCGCCGCCGATGCCGGACGCATTCCCTTCGAGATCATCCTCGTCGACGATGCCTCGAGCGACGACACCGCGCTGCGCGTGCGCGGCATCGAGGGCTTGCGCGTGGTCACGTTGAAGCAGAACGCCGGCTTCATCGCCGCCTGCAATGCCGGCGCGGCCATCGCCCATGGCGACTGGCTGGTCTTTCTCAACAACGACACCATCGTCCAGCCGGGTTGGCTCGACGCGCTGATCGGCACGTTCACCGAGCACCCCAGCGCCGGCCTCGTCGGTGCCAAATTGGTGTATCCCGATGGCCGCCTGCAGGAAGCCGGCGCAATCGTGTTCGCCGATGGCAGCGGCTGGAACTGCGGCCGTTTCGAGGATCCGCGCGCGCCGGCGTGGAACTTCGTGCGCGAGGTCGATTACTGCTCGGGCGCGGCCATCGCCATCGCCCGCGAACTGTTCGCGCAGCTCGAAGGCTTCGACCCGCACTACACGCCGGCCTATTACGAAGACACCGATCTGGCGATGAAGGTGCGCGCCTTCGGCCTGCGCGTGCTGTATCAGCCTGCCGCACTGGTGGTGCATCACGAAGGCGTCAGCTCGGGTACCGATGTCGCGCTCGGCACCAAGGCCTACCAGCCGGTCAATCGCCGCAAGTTCCGCAGTCGCTGGGCCGACACCCTCGCCAGCCACCCGCAACCCGAATCCGACATCCGCGTCGCCAGCGAACACCGCGCCCGCCAGCGGGTGCTGGTGATCGACGCCTGCACGCCGCGACCGGACCACGATTCGGGCTCGCTGCGCATGTTCAACCTGCTCACGCTGCTGCGCGAGGAAGGCTGCGCGGTGAGCTTCATCGCCGCCAATCGGATCGATGACGGCGCGTATACGCGGGCCTTGCAGCAGATCGGCGTGCAGGTGTGGTGCAAGCCGTGGATCGGCTCGCTGCGCGCGTGGTTCAAGCAGCACGGCTTGCTGTTTCACACCATCATCGCCAGCCGCCACGAAGTCGCTGCCGACATCATCGCGCTCGCTCGCCGCCACGCGCCACGCGCCCGCTTCGTGTTCGATACGGTGGATCTGCATTTCCTGCGCGAACAGCGCGAGGCCGAACTAGCCGGGAACGCCGTGCTCGCGCGCAAGGCGCAGCGCACCCGCACGGCCGAAATCAAGCTCGTGCAGCGCGCCGATGTCACCGTCGTGGTGAGCGGGTTCGAGCAGGAATTGCTGCAACGCGAAGTGCCCGGCGCGCGCGTCGAAGTGCTGTCGAACCTGCTGCGGCTGCCCGCCGAACGCCAGGGTTTCGATGCGCGCCGCGATCTGTTGTTCGTCGGCAGTTTTCGCCACCCGCCCAACGTCGATGCTGCGCTGTGGCTGGCGCGCGAGGTGTTTCCGCTGATTCGCGCCCGTTCACCGGAGGTCATCTTGCATCTGGTCGGGCCGTGGCCGCCGCGCGAGGTGCTGGCGCTGCGCGAGCGGGCCGGCGTGCGCGTGCATGGCCACGTCGCCGATCTCGATGCCTTCATGGACGGCTGCCGAATTGGACTGGCACCGCTGCGCTACGGCGCTGGCGTCAAGGGCAAGATCAATCTGGCGATGGCGCACGGCCAGCCGGTGGTGGCCACGCCGATCGCGATCGAAGGCATGCAACTGCGACCGGGGCGTGACGTGCTCATCGGCGACGATGCGGCCGCGTTCGCCGATGCCGTGCTGCGTTTGTACGATGACCGCGAGCTGTGGGAAAAATTGTCGGCGAACGGCATCGCCAACGTCGAGCGCCATTATTCCTTCACCGCCGCGCGCGAGGCGCTGCGCCGGATACTCGCCAACCCCGCCGACGCCAGCGGCAACCGCCCCTGATCGCTGCCTGGCGACACCGCCGCGGCCGCGATCGCATCGACTGCAGCGGCGACGTCGGCAGCGGTACCGTCAATGCCCCGCGCGCGCCTGCCGGATACGCAGCGCCATCGCCGCCACCGCGGCATCGTGCGGCAGCAATCGACGCGCCGATTCCACCGCGCGCGCGGCGACATCGAGCTCGCCGGCGCCGATGCGCTCGTCGGCGTAGTCCAGCCAGCGATGGGCCAGCGTCGTGCGCAACAGCGGCAACGACGGTGTGGTCGGCTGCATCGCCGCCAGCGCATCCAGACAGGCGCTGGCGCGGGCAAGACGGTTGTCGGTCAACCCGCGCTGGATGCAGCTGACGACGGTGGCGATGAAGCGATGGTTGGCGGCGAGCACGCGCGCATCGCCCGGCGCGAGCGCGGCCGCCTGGTGCAGTTTGTCGTAGGCGCTGTCGCCGGGCGGATCGACCAATTCGTCGCGGGCGATGGCCTGTTCGGCCGCCGCCAGCAGGGCCGCGACCTGGCCCTTGTCGTGACCGCCATGGGCCAGCCCGGAACGTTGCATCCGCAGCGCCCGCAGGCGCTGGGTCGCGGCGTGCAAGCTCGCCAGGTCCGGAGCCAGTGCGCGCGCCTTGGCGAAGGCGATCTGCGCCTGCGCGAAATCCATGCGCGCGGCATGGCGATTGCCGGCCTGCACCCAGGCCTCGGCTACGGCACGCACGCCGGCCAGGGCGCGGACATCGTCCGGCGAGGTCGCCAAAACCTGTTTCCACAACGCATCGGCCTCATCGAGCCGACCGCCACGCAGGGCGGCATCGGCACGACGGGCCAGCGCCGCCTGCGCCTGTTGTCGACGTTGCAGGGCATCGGCCAGCCGCGCCCGCGCCTCGGGAAGATCCAGATCGCCCGGATCGATCGCGGCGACGCGATCGACCAATTGCCGGGCGCCGTCGAGATCGTCGTGGGCAAGCCGCGGCCCGAGGCCGTCGAGCATCCTGCCCAGCAGCGCCCGTCGCCGTTCCAGCACCACCGCGTTGTCGGGCGCCAGTGTCACCGCTTGCTGGAGTATCGCCAGCGCGCTGTCATCGCCGTCGTCGAGATGGCCGGCGTCGACCGCGGCGGCAGCGCGGTCGAGCAGTTCGGCGATGCGCGCCACCCCGCCCGTCTTTCGTCGCAGCGCGGCATCGACGCGATTGACCGCCGCCACCGGCGCCGACAGCGCGCGCGCCAGATCGATGTCCTGCTGCGCCTGGTCGAAGCGGCCACCGTCGATCGCCGCTTGCGCCTGCGCCAGCGCCGCATTGGCGACCTTCGCCAGACCCTCGCGCGCGACCAGATCGTCGGGATCGCGCGCCATCGCCGCTTCGTACAACTCACGCGCACCGCGCCCATCAGGCGATGTGAGACGACCGGCGCGCAAGGCCGCAGCGGCCTGCTGCACCAGCCGATTCTGCGGCGCCGGCGATACCAGACGCGCACCGATCGCGCCGCGCCAGTGCACCAGCGCGATTCCGCCCGCGACCAGCAGTGCCAGCAGCACGCCGCCGACGATCGCCGTGCCGCGGCGCGGCGCGCGCGGCGTCGCGCGAACGGGCGTCGCAAGATGCAGCGCGGTTCGCGCCGGATCGTCGATCGCTGGATCGATCACCGGATCGCCCAGACTCGGCTCGCGGCGTTCGCTCATGGCGCGCAGGTCAAAGGCGGCATCGGTGAAGGATAGCGGGAATGCAAGCTCGAAACTCGAAACCAGGAACTCGCAACTCGCAACTCAGAACTCGCAACTCGAAACTCGCAACTCGAAACTCGCAACTCAGAACTCGCAACTCAGAACTCGCAACTCGCGCCTCGAACCTCGCTACCACTCTCTGCTCACTGCCTACCGCCTACCTTCTGTCCTCTGTCCTCTGTCCTCTGTCCTCTGTCCTCCGTCCTGCGCGCATCGTCCACGCCCGGCACCGCGTTGAGGCGGCCGAGCAACTGCCCGAGCTGCTCGAAATCCTTCACCTTGAGGGTGAAGCGGATGTCCGCCAATCCGCGCGATTCTTCCAGCCGGCTGGTGATCGCCAATACATGCACACCGTGCTGGGCGATCAGGTTGGTCACATCCTTGAGCAGGCCCTTGCGGTCGATGCCGCGCACCTGCACGTCGACACTGTAGCTGGCGTGGCAGCGCTCGCCCCACTCCACCGGCAGCAAGCGTTCGGGGTGGGTGGCGACGAGGCGTTCGAGCGCGCCACAGCCTTGGCGATGGATGCTCACGCCGCGACCGCGGGTGAGATAGCCGACGATGGCATCGCCGGCGACCGGCTGGCAGCAGCGCGCGATCTGGGTGAGCAGATTGCCGACGCCTTCGACCACGAAGCGGTCGCTGGGTTTGGCCGGTCGCACCTTCGTGTCGGCGCGAATCGCCTGCGCCACTTTCTCGGCTTCGCTGCGCGCCAGCGCCTGGGCGTGATCGTGCAGCGCGCGTGCGACCTGACTGGGGCCGACATCGCCGAGCGCGACGGCGATGTGCAATTCATCGACGCTGCCCAGATGGAAGCGTTGCAGCGCCGGCGCCAGATCCTGCTGATGCAGCGCCAGCCGCTTGAGTTCCTTGTCCAGCAGCTCGCGCCCGGCTTGCAGGTTGCGGGCGCGATCGAGCTTGTGGAACCAGCCGCGCACCTTGTCGCGCGAGCGCGCACTGGCAAGAAAACCGCTGCCGGCCAGCAGCCAGTCGCGGCGCGGCTCGGCGGTCTTGGCGGTGAGGATCTCGACGCGATCGCCGGTGGCCGGCTGGAAGTTCAGCGGCACGATGCGGCCGTTGACCTTGGCACCGCGGCAGCGATGGCCGACCTCGGTGTGGACGTGATAGGCGAAGTCGAGCACGGTGCCGCCGCGCGGCAAGTCGATCACCTCGCCGCGCGGGGTGAGCAGATAGACGCGATCTTCGACCAGATCGGCGCGCAGGTCGGCCAGCAACGATTCCTCGCCGCCATCGGTTTCGGTGCGATCGAGCAGTTGCCGCATCCAGGCGATCTTGCGATCGAAACCGGCATCGGCACCGCGGCTGCCGCCACCTTCCTTGTAACGCCAGTGCGCGGCCACGCCCAATTCGGAATGCGCGTGCATCTCGTGGGTGCGGATCTGCACTTCCAGCGCGCGCCCTTCCGGCCCGATCACCGCCGTGTGCAAGGATCGGTAGTTGTTGCCTTTCGGGTTGGCGATGTAGTCGTCGAACTCGGCCGCGATCGGCGGCCACAATTGATGCACCACGCCCAGCGCCGCGTAACAGGTGGCGATGTCGCCGACCAGCACGCGCACCGCGCGCACGTCGTAGAGCTCGCCGAACGGTACGTCCTTGCGCTGCATCTTCTTCCAGATGCTGTAGATGTGCTTGGGCCGGCCGGCGACATCGGCGGCGATGCCGGCCTGCGTCAGCGCGGCGCGGATGCGCGCCTTGACCTCCTCGATGAAGCGTTCGCGATCGCCGCGCTTTTCGTCCAGCAAACGCGCGATGCGGCGGTAGGTGTCCGGTTGCAGGTAGCGGAAGGCAAGATCTTCCAGCTCCCACTTGAGCTGCCAGATGCCGAGCCGATTGGCGATCGGCGCGTGAATGTCGGCGGCCAGGTGTGCCAGCGCCACCCGCTCGGGCTCGGGCAACTCGCCGGCGTGGCGCATGCGCACCAACTGCCGCGCCAGCAGGATCAGGATCGCGCGCAGATCCTTGATCAGCGCCAGCAGCAGTCGGCGCAGGCCTTCGGCGCGCACGTGCGCAGCGCGGCCGGCGTGCAGTGTCCACACCTGCTCGGCGGCGTGCAGGCCATCGACCAGCGCCTGCACCCGCTCGCGGGCGCCGGCATCGAGCCGCTGCAAACGCTCGCGCCATTCCGGAACAGCGTGGACGACCGCCGCCAGCAGCACTTCCTCGTCGGCGCGCAGCAGTTCGAGCAGCTCCAGACATTGCGGCAGTTGCGTCGCCGCCTCGGCACTGGTCGATGTCGGCAGCGGCACATCGAGCACCGCCAGGGCGCCGCGGGCGGCCGCTCCGGCGCGCGCATCCAGCCACGCGGTCAATGCGGTGGAATCGACGGCAGCGCGGATGGCACGGGTCTTCATCGTTCGGCGAAAGGCAACCGGCGACATGGCAAGGATCGACGTCACCTTGCCGCGTGCCGGCGATGGAGTCCAGCCCCGGCGATCGGCGCGACCGCCGGTCGATCGCCACCACTCGCCACGCCGGCGCCAAGGGCGCATCATCGGCGGCAGGAGGAGTCGACATGGCGCGGGCGACGATCGGCGGCAGCGATTCGCACCAGGGCGCGACCGTCCGGCGGCGGCCGTGCCGACCGAGGCCATGAACGATCACCGCACCGACGACGAGCCGGCGGCCCGCGCTGGCCCGCACAGCGACGATGGCGCACTCGCCCGGGCGCGTGCACACATCGCTGCCATCACCGAGCGCGAACGCCGGCTGCGCCTGGCCCTGCTGGCCAGCGACGACGAGATCTGGGAATACGCGATCGCCGACGATCGCATCGCCTTCGAACACGAAATCACCGGGACAACCACACCGGCGCCGCCGGCTACCGGCGATGCCGCGACGGGCGCCAGCGTCGCACGCGGCACCGTGAGCCTGGCCGAGTTCATCGCCAGCACCCACCCCGAGCACCGGCAGCCGTTGCAGACGGCGCTGGCGACGCTGCGCCGCGGCGAGGCCGAATTCACCGAAGTCACCATCCGTCGCCAACGCCGCGACGGTGGCTGGGTGTGGCTGCACCTGCGCGGGCGCATCGCCGACCGCGACGCCGCCGGCAAGCCGAGCCTGATCGTCGGCTCGGCGCGCGACATCACCCACATGCGGCACAACGCCGATCGGCTGCGGCTGGCGCTCAATGCCGCCGGCGAGGAGCTGTGGGAATTCGACATCGTGCATGACCGCAATCGCCGCGAGAACGCGCTCGATCCGCGCCACGATGCCGATTACGAGCGGTTGCCGGCCACCGAGGTGTTCACCGGCCTTTGCCATCCCGACGACATCGCCCGTATCCACAAGATCTACGTCGACCTGCGTTGGGGGCGGGCGCGCGAGTTCCATGCCGTATACCGGATGCGCGGCGCCGACGGCAGCTGGCGGTGGATGGACGCACACGGCCGTGGCGTCGACCTGGACGATCACGGCCTGCCGACCCGCATCATCGGCACCAATCGCGACATCACCGACCTCAAGCAGGGCGAAGCACGCCTGCGCACGGTGCTGTGGGGCAGCGGTGCCGAACTGTGGGACATCGACCTGACCACCGCCACGATCCACCGCAGCCACCCGATTCCGGGGCTCAAGCTCAACGCTCGCGGCGAGGCGATCGCCTTCGCCGACCTGATGGCGGCGGTCCCGGCCGAGCACGCGGCGTCGATTCGCGCCGGCATGGTGGCGCAGGTCAAGGGGCTGAGCGAGAAATTCGAAGTCTGGTTTCGCCTCGAAGCCGACGATGGCAGCTGGCGCTGGCTCTATTCACACGGCAAGGTCAGCGAACGCGACGCGAACGGGCGGGCGCTGCGCATGGCCGGCACCTTGCACGACGTCAGCGCGATGAAGAAGATCGAGGACGAATTGCGCGTGCTCAACGAGCAGCTCGAACAGCGCGTCGCCGACCGCACGGCCGCCCTGACCCTGGCCAACACCGAACTGAGCCGCACCATCGAGCGCCTCGACGAAACCCGCGCCCAGCTCGTCGAATCGGAGAAGATGGCCTCGCTCGGTTCGCTGGTCGCCGGCGTCTCGCACGAGATCAACACCCCGCTCGGGGTGGGCATCACCGGCACCTCGCACCTGCTGGAGGAACTCGATGCCATCGAGCGCGAACTCGCCACCGGCACGCTCGACCCGAAGCTGCTGGCCGAGCACGCCAGCCTGATGCGCGAATGCGGCGAACTGGTGCAACGCAGCCTGCTGCGCGCCGACAAGCTGGTGCGCAGTTTCAAGCAGGTCGCGGTGACGCAATCGGTGGAAACGCCGCGCCCGTTGCGGCTGGCCGAAGCGATCGACGGCGCCGTGCTTCCCCTCGCCGAGCGCTTCGCGGACGGTGGCCACGCGCTCACCATCGACTGCCCGCCGGCGATCGAATTGAGCAGCTACGGCAACGCCTTGCAGCAGGTGCTGACCGCCCTGCTCGCCAACGCCCTCGAACACGCCGTCGTCCCGGCGCGGCCGTTGCGGTTGACGATCGCCGCCGTCGATGCCGGCGACGCGGTGGCGATCGACTTCCGCGACGATGGCGCCGGCATGGCGCGCGACGTCCGCATGCGCATCTTCGATCCGTTCTTCACCACCCGCCGCGGCCATGGCAGCCTCGGACTGGGCATGCACATCGTCTACAACCTCGTCACCCAGCGCCTGCGCGGTCGCATCGCCTGCATCAGCGAACCCGGCGCCGGCACCCAGTTCAACATCCGCCTGCCCAAGCAGGTCGGCGACGCCGATGACTGACGCCCGCACGCACGGGCACCGATGCGGTCAACGCGAGGCCAGCAACGCCTCGATCTCGTCGATCTGCCGCGGCACGTCGTCGGTGAGCACCTCGTGGCCGTCACGGGTGATCAGCACGTCGTCTTCGATGCGCACGCCGATGCCCTGCCATTTCGCCGGCACGCCCTTGCTGCCCGGCGCGATGTACAGGCCCGGCTCGATGGTGAACACCATGCCCGGTTCGAGCTGGCGGAATTCACCGGCCAGGCGGTAGTCGCCGACGTCGTGCACATCCAGGCCGAGCCAGTGCCCGGTCTTGTGCATGTAGAAACGCTCGTAGGCCTTGTCGGCGATCACTTTGTCCAGCGTGCCCTTGAGCAGGCCCAGGCGCAGCAGGCCTTCGCTGAGCGTGGCCACCGCGGCGTGATGGCCGGCGTCGTAGGCGATGCCGGGCCGCGCCTGCGCCAATGCGGCCGTCTGCGCATCGAGCACGAGCTGGTAGATGGCGCGCTGCTCCTTGCTGAAACGGCCATTGACCGGAAACGTGCGGGTGATGTCGGACGCGTAATTGCGGTATTCGGCGCCGGCATCGATCAGCAGCAGATCGCCGTCGGCCATCAGCGCGTCGTTAGCGACGTAGTGCAAGGTACAGGCATTGGCGCCGGAACCGACGATCGACTCGTACGCCAGTTGCGCGTCGTGGCGGCGGAAATGATGGATGATCGCCGCCTCGATCTCGTACTCGTGCATGCCCGGTCGCGCCGTGCGCATCGCGATCACGTGCGCCTGGGCGGCGATCTGTGCGGCGCGGCGCATCAGCCGCAATTCCTCGCGACTCTTGAACAGCCGCATCTCGTGCAGGAAGTGGCCCAGTTCCAGGAATTCGTGCGGCGCCTGCGCGCCCTGCTTGACCTGCGCCCGCACGCGCTTGACCCAGCCGATCATCTTCAGATCGAAATCGGCGTCGCGGCCGAAGTGATAGAACACGCGGCGGCGACCTTCGAGCAGGCCGGGCAGGATGTCGTCGATGTCGGCGATCGGATACGCATCGTCGAAGCCGTAGCCGGCGACGGCGCCGTCGGTACCGGCACGGGCGCCATCCCAGGCTTCCCGCGCCGGGTCGCGGTCGCGGCAGAACAACAAAGCCTGCCCGTGCGCGCGCCCGGGCACCAGCACCAGCACCGCTTCGGGCTCGGGAAAGCCCGACAAGTACCAGAAATCGCTGTCCTGACGGTAGCCGTAATGCGTGTCGTTGCTGCGGGTGCGCGGCGGCGCCGAGGGCAGCACGACGATGGCGTCCTCGCCGACCATGCGCATGAGTTGTTTGCGGCGGCGCGCGCATTCGGGCATCGGGCGGGTGGAGATCTGGTTCATGCGAAGGTTCCGGGAAAGCGTCCGTGGTTCGACAGGCTCACCACGAACGGAAAATCGACAGGCCTGTCCTGAGCTTGTCGAAGGGCTTGCCACGAACGGCCTTGCCCTTCCACCGTTCGCCCTGAGCCTGTCGAAGGGTGAGCGGGCGTGGGGCTGATCGTGGTTCGACAGGCTCACCACGAACGGCAATGGCGTGGGGCTGATCGTGGTTCGACAGGCTCACCACGAACGGCAATGGGCGAGGGGCTGATCGTGGTTCGACAGGCTCACCACGAACGGCAATGGCGAGGGGCTGGTCGTGGTTCGACAGGCTCACCACGAACGGCAATGGGCGAGGGGTTGATCGTGGTTCGACAGGCTCACCACGAACGGCAATGGCGAGGGGCTGATCGTGGTTCGACAGGCCTGTCCTGAGCCTGTCGAAGGGCTTGCCACGAACGGAAAATCGCCCGGTTCGCCCAGGGGAAATCGGCAGCGCCACCTCGGGGCGGCGTTTGGGTACCGTCGGTCGAAACTGCGCGCCGGAATTGCGTGCAGGCAAACCGCCGCGACCCCGGGCCGTGCCATGCCCGCCGTGTTCGGCGCCACGCTCAATGCGCCTTGCGCCGGCGTTGCGCCGAGCCGACGCAGTCGGCATGGATCAACATCGGCACCACGCGCACGAACTCGACGATCTCGGCGAACGCGTCCTCGTCTTCCTCGCTGTCGTTGCAGCCGAACTCGGAAGCGGCGATGCGACCGAAATCGGCCAGCGCTTCCGACGATTCTGCCGACAGCGCCGCACCGGGCGCGCCAGCCAGTCCGAAACCGCCGAGAAAACCGCGACACCACGCCAGCAGCGCGTCGACGCGATCTGCCAACGGCGCCTCGTCGTCGGGCAACAGCAAATCGAGATCGCAGTCGTCGTCGGCAAAACTCGCCAGGGTCGCCGCACGCATGGCGGCGATGGCGCCGGCGTCGCCGGCATCGTCACGACCGTCGTCGACCTGCAAGCGCTGCAACCAATCCGCGCCCTCGGCGTGGCCGCCACCGGCGACGAAACCGCACAAGGCGCCATGCAGTTCGGCGGCATCGACCGCCAGCCCGGCATCGCGCAGCGCGCGCGTCAGCGCGGCTTCGTCGGGCAGGTCGTGTTCGGGCTCGGAATGGCTCATGCGCGGCGCGATGGCATCGTCGGTCGATCCGGTCGCGATTGTAGCGCGTCGACGGCGCGGCGATGGCGGTTCGCGCCCCGGGCTCGACCGCCGCTGCTGCGCGCCGGCTTGCACCGCGGCATGCACATCACGGCATGCACACCGCGGCATGCGTGTTGAGTATGACCAGTCCGCCGCCTACACTCGGCCGATCGAAGGGGAATTGGCCATCGTGCGATCGCAGTCACCACCACCCGGCCGTCCGCCGACCGGGTCGATCCGGCATCGGTTCGGCCTGTGGTTGGCGTACGCGATCGCCTTGCTGCTGGCCGGCTCGGCGCTGGCCGACGTGCGCCACTTCCGCTTCCAGTCCGCCAACGGCGATCCCGGGCTGGCGCAGCACACGGTCAGTGCCTTGCTGCAAGATCGCACCGGTTATATCTGGGTCGGCACCCAGGGCGGCTTGCACCGCTACGATGGCCGCGCCTTCCGGGTCTTCCAGCAGGCCTCGGCCGATACCAGCAGCCTGCCGGACAACTTCGTGACGGCGTTGGCCGACGGCGCCCCCGGCAAGCTGTGGGTCGGCACCAACAGTGCCTATGTCGCCGAGCTGGACGAAACCACCGGCAAGTTCCGGCGCCTGCTGCCGGCCGACCTGGATCATCCCGGCGAACCGGGAAAGCGCGTGCTGGCGCTGTATTTCGAACCCGGCCAGGGGCTGTGGGTGGCGAGCAAGGGCGGCATCGATCTGCTCGATCCCGATACCGGGCAACGCCGCAGCGTGTTGCGCGCACCCAGCCCGGCGGCGCTGCGCGATCCGTACGGGTTCGCCCGCGATGACAGCGGCGCGCTGTGGGTGACCCTGCCGGCCGGCTTGTACCGGATCGACCCGGTGACGCTGGCCACGCGCCGCATCCAGGCGCCGGCGGCGGTCGCCGACATCGTGCGCGATCAGCGTGGGCGACTGTGGGTTTCGGCGGCCGATGGCCTGTACCGCCTCGACCCCGTCGCCGCCACCTTGCAGCGCGCATCCCTGGCCGTCGATGCCAGCGAGGACGTCAACCACCTGATGCGGATGGTGGTCGACACGCACGATCGCCTGTGGATCAGCACCGTTCGCAACGGCCTGATCCGCTTCGATCCGGATCGCGGCCAGTCGATCGAACTGCACGCCAACGCAGCGCAGGAAGGCAACATCCCGGAGGAACTGGTCAACGCCTTGCTGGTCGATCGCTCCGGCCTGTTGTGGATCGGCACGATGACCGACGGCTTGTTCACGACCGACGCCGACGGCTCGCGATTCACCCTCGTCAACATGCCGGCCACCAGCCGCACCCAGCGCTACGCCAACTCCATCCGCTCGCTGTACCAATCGCCCGACGGCGCCTTGTGGATCGGCACCGATGGCGACGGCCTGAAACGTTACGACATCGGCCGCGAAACCATCACCGACTTCATGCCGGCCATACGCGCTGCCCTGCCCCCCGATCAGGCCACCAGCGACATCCTCGTCTATGCGATCTTCCCCGCCGACGAGCACGCCTTGTGGCTGGGCACCAATGCCGGCCTGCTCCGTTTCGATGCCGTCCAGGGCCGCGCCCGGATGCAGGCGCTGGCACCGCCGGACGCGCCACCGCTGGCGGTGCCGGATCGGGGCGTGCATGCAATGGCTGCCAGTGCCGACGGCGGGTTGTGGGTGGGCACCCAGAATCAGGGACTGCTCCGGCTGGATGCGCACGGCCAGCGCGTGCAGACCATCGGCCCCGGGAAAGGCGGCTTGAGCAGCGACTCGATCATCGTCCTGCACGCCGATAGCCGCGATCGGTTCGTCTGGATCGGCACGATGGACGGGCTCGACCGCCTCGACACCCGCACCGGCCGGATCGATACATTCCTCAACGATCCGCGCGATCCGCAATCCCTGTCGGGCAACCGCATCCGCGCCATTGCCCGCGATCGCGACGGCAACCTGTGGATCGGCACCCACACCGGCCTGGATCGGGTCGTCGTCGCCGGCGATGGCCGGGTGTCGTTCCGCCGCTTTCCGCTGGGCACCGATCCCGACCACCCCGGCACGGTGTACGGCATCGCCGCCGACGCCCATGGCATGGTTTGGGTCAGCAGCAACGATGGCGTGATGCGGCTCGACCCGCGCAATCGGCAATGGCAGCGCTTCACCGTCGCCGACGGTTTGCAGAATCCCGAGTTCAACGGTGGCGCCTACTTCGCGCTGGCCGATGGCACCATCGCCTTCGGCGGCATCCGCGGCCTGAACTTGTTCGACCCGGCGCGCATCGACCTCGATCGCTACGCGCCGCCAGTCGTGCTCACCGACGCCACCATCGGCTCGCAGCCACAAGGCGATTCGCCATTGACCGCGCCGGCCAGCGTCCGATTCGACGCCGGCGCGCGGGTGCTGCGCTTGCGCTTTGCCGCGCTGGCGTTCGCCGACCCGGCGCGCATCTCCTATCGCTACCAGCTGCAGGGGTTCGACCGCCACTGGGTCGACGCCGGCCATCGCCCCAACGCCACCTATACCAACCTCGATGCCGGCAACTACGTCTTCATCGCCCAGGCCACCAATCACGACGGCATCTGGAGCCCGCACGAACTGCGCCTGCCAGTCACCGTCCTTCCGGAATGGTGGAACACCACCGCCGCACGCATCGGCTACGCCGTGCTGATCGCGCTGGCGCTGGCGCTGGCGTGGTTTCTCGTGCAGCGCCGGCATCGCCGCGAAATTGCCTTCAGCAAGGCGATCGAACGCCGCGAGCAGCAGTTGACGATGGCACTGTGGGGCTCCGGCGATGCCTACTGGGATCTCGACCTGACGACCTCGATGCTGCATCGCGCCACCGCCAGCGGCGAAGGGCAGGCACAAACCATCGCGCCGATGCCCTTTGCGCAGTGGTGCCGCGAGATGCTGCATCCGAACGACGTGCACGAACTCGAGGAGCGCCTGGACGCCCACCTGCGCGGCGAGACCGAGCACCTGGAGATCCAGCATCGCCTGCGCGACGTGGAGAACGGAACCTGGCATACCTTCCTTGCGCGCGGCAAGGTGGTCGAGCGCGCCGCCGACGGCAAGCCGTTGCGGGTGACTGGCACCGCCCGCGACATCACCCGCCGTCAGCGTGAACAGCAAGAACGGGCGATCGCCGGCGAAGTCCTCAACTCCATGTCTGAGGCGGTGTGCGTGATCGACACCGGCTACCGTTTCGTATCGGTCAATCGCGCCTTCGCGTTGATGACCGGCTACGACGAGGCCGAGGTGATCGGTCTGGACGCAAACATCCTCGACAGCCTGCAGCATCCGCCCGAGTTCTATCGCGACATGCGACGCACGCTCGATCTCAGCGGGCGCTGGTCGGGCGAGATGTGGCAGCGGCGCAAGGACGACGAGGAATTCCTGTGCGCGATCGAGGCCACCGAGGTGATCGAGCCCAATGGCCAGCGCGGGCATTTCGTGGTCGTCCTCAACGACATCACCGAACGCAAACGAGCCGAGCAGGAACTGCGCTATCTGGCCAACTTCGACACCCTCACCGGCCTGCCCAATCGCGCCTTGCTGTCCGAGCGGCTGGCCCGCGCGATCGTGCGGGCGCGGCGGCACGACACCATGGTCGCGGTTCTGTTCCTCGACCTCGACCGCTTCAAGGAAATCAACGACGCCCTCGGCCACAGCGCCGGCGATCGCATCCTCAAGGCCGTCGCCGCCCATCTGCAGGCGACCACCAACCCGTCCGACACCGTGTCCCGCCTCGGCGGCGACGAGTTCACCATCGTCGTCGAGGACGTCAGCTGCGAGGAGGACGCCTTCGAGGTCGCGCGCAACATCCTGGCGGCGTTCGTACGCCCGGTGATCGTCGACGACCGCAGCGAGATCACCATCACCCCGTCGATCGGCATTGCCATGTACCCGGCGCACGGACTGGCGCCCACCGACCTGCTCAAGCACGCCGACACCGCGATGTACCAGGCCAAGGCGATCGGCCGCAACACCTACCTGGCCTACACCGACCAGATGGAGGCGCAGACACGGCAGCGGGCGAACATCACCGCCGCCTTGCGGCGAGCGGTCGATCGCAACGAGTTCCAGCTGCTCTACCAGCCGCGGCTGTCGCTGGCGCGCGGCCGCATCAGCGGCTGCGAAGCGCTGCTGCGCTGGCACAGCGAAGAGCTGGGCGAAATGATGCCCGGCGATTTCATTCCGATCGCCGAGGAGACCGGCCTGATCGTGCGCATCGGCGAATGGGCGCTGCGGGAAGCCTGCCGGACGCTGGCGCTGTGGCAGCGCGAAGGGTTGAGCGACGTGCGCATCGCCGTCAATGTCTCGGTGCTGCAACTGTTGCGCGGCGACCTGCCGCAGCTGATCGCCAGCATCCTCGCCGAGTCCGGGGCACCGCCGGCCTGCCTGGAGCTGGAGCTGACCGAAACGATGGTGATGAGCAACGCTGCCGAAACCCGCGGCATCTTCGACAAGCTGCGCGACATGGGCCTGTCGCTGGCGGTGGACGACTTCGGCACCGGCTATTCGTCGCTGGTCTACCTCAAGCAGCTGCCGATCGACATGCTCAAGATCGACAAGCAATTCATCGCCGACATCACCCGCGACCCGGACGACGAGGCGATCACCACCACCATCATCACCATGGCCCACTCGCTGGGCCTGACCGTCATCGCCGAAGGCGTGGAAGTGTCCGAGCAGCTCGACTTCCTGCGCGAGCACGCCTGCGACGAGATCCAGGGCTTCTGGTTGTCGCAGCCGCTCAGTGAACCGCATTGCCGCACCTTCATCCAGAGCTGGCACCACATCACGCCGCGCCCGGCCGCCAACCCAGCCACCCTCAGCACGCAATGACGTGCCGGGCAGCGTATTGACCGGCCCGACCGGCACGCCTATCGTGAGTGGCGCATGGAAACCTCCGACTTCGTCGAACGATTCGAACAGCTGGCCGCAAAGGTCGAGCGGCTGGCCGAGACCTGCCGCCTGCTCGCCGAGGAAAACCGCCTGCTCAAGGTGAGCCAGGAGCACCTGATCGGCGAGCGGGCGCAATTGCTCACCCGCAACGAGCAGGCCCGCTCGCGGGTGGAAGCGATGATCCAGCGGCTCAAATCGATGGAGCACAACGCGTGAGCGATCCGGTCACCGTCCGCATCCTCGACCGCGACTATCTGATCGCCTGCGAGGCCGACGAGCGCGATGGCCTGGTCGCCGCCGCCCACCTGCTCGACGAGCGCATGCGCGACATCCGTGGCGGCAACCGCATGGCCGCGATCGATCGCATCGCGGTCATGGCCGCACTCAATCTCGCCCACGAACTGCTGCAGAGCCGGCAGGCCACGGCGCAACGCGAGCTTCAGATCGACCGTCGACTGGGTGAGCTCAATCGCAAGCTCGACGGCCTGCTGGCCGCCTCCCCGGTGAGCGCACGCTGATTCGCCCCGGCAGCACCCGGGCTCGCGCCCCATTCCGACCCCGCGTCACAAAAGGAGCCGTGAGCCTTTCGCCGGCAACGCCCTGAAATCCGGATCGCTGCGCCCGGGTTCTGAGTTCTGAGTTCTGAGTTCTGAGTTCTGAGTTCTGAGTTCTGAGTTCTGAGTTCTGAGTTCTGAGTTCTGAGTTCCGGGTTCCGGGTTCCGGGTTCCGCAATGCTCTCGACTTGGGCGAACAACTCCACGAGCCGACGGCCCCTCATCCCGCGCTCCGCGCCACCCCCGCCTTC
>JAFEFT010000002.1:0-2594 GCA_018240435.1 Pseudomonadota bacterium | reverse complement strand
GGGGTGAGGGGCCGCCGCACCCGCGACCTCCACGACGCGACGGCCCCCCGAGTTCCGAGCTCCGAGTCCCGACTCCCGAACCCCGAGTTCCGGAACGGCAAGCTATACTTGCCATCGCATCCTCTGCCGTGAACGACAGCCCGCGCCTACATTTGCCTTGTCCCATAATGCGACCCCGGAAACCGGCCGATGGCGCGGTGTGCATGTCCGCCACGCGCGGAAAGCCTGAAGCCTCACGACTCGTTTCCACCTGATCCCTGGGATCAAGGTCGTTGCGCGGACATCGTCATGGCGGAGGATGTGCCTTTTTCCCGCCGGCGCGCTCCGCGCGGTGCAACCACGAACCCTGCCCCGCCTGCGTGCGCGATCTGACCGCCCTACGCCAGCAGTTGCGGCAACGCCGCCTGCAACTCTCGCCGGCCCAGCGCGTGACGGTGGCGCTGGCGGTGGTGGCGCAGCTGCGGCGATTGCCCGGATGGGCGCAGGCCCGCCATGTCGCCGGCTATTGGGCCGTACGCGGCGAGCTGCCGCTGCCGGGCCTGCTCGCCGCCCTGCCCGCCACCGCCCGCTACTGCCTGCCGGTACTGCACGCCGGGCAGACGCTGCGTTTCGCGCCGTGGGCGACCGGCGAACCGATCCGCGCCAACCGCTTCGGCATCCCCGAGCCGGAGCAGGCCGCCGATGCGCTCGCGCCCGAGCGCATGGATATCGTCGTGTTGCCGCTGCTGGGCTTCACCCGCAGCGGCGATCGCCTCGGTACCGGCGGCGGCTGGTACGACCGCAGTTTCGCCTTCCGCATGGCGGCGCCAGCACCACCGTTGCTGGTCGGTGTCGGATTCGCCTGCCAGCAGATCGACGGCGACTGGACGCCGCAGGCGTGGGACGTGCCGCTCGACGCCATCGCCACCGAAGATGAACTGATCGTCTGCCCGCGCTAGCATCGCCTTCTGCGGCGTGGGGCCGGAGTCGACTTCGCCCCCGCCTACCGCAGGTTGCGTACGACGTGCAGGCGAAATCGACTCTGACCCCATTCAGGATTCCATGGCGCACTGGCTGCTCAAATCCGAACCCGACGAATTTTCGATCGACGACTTGCAGCGCGTCGGCGTCGAGCCGTGGGGCGGCGTGCGCAACTATCAGGCGCGCAACCATCTGCGCGCGATGAAGGTCGGCGACGAAGTGCTGTTCTACCGATCCAGTTGTCCGCAGCCGGGCATCGTCGGCATCGCTCGGGTCGTCAAGGCTGCCTATCCCGATCCGACCCAGTTCGATCCACGCAGCGATTACCACGACCTGAAATCCGATCCGGCCGATCCGCGCTGGTCGGCAGTGGATGTCGCCTTCGTGCGCAAGCTGGCACAACCGATTTCGCTCGATGCCATTCGCGGCAACGCCGGCAAGCTCGGCGACTTCGCCCTGCTCGCGCGCGGCAACCGGCTGTCGGTGCTGCCGGTGAACGCGGCACAATGGCGGCTACTTCTCGCCCTGGAATGACGGAAACCGACCGATGGATCGCGACGAACTCAAGAAACGCTCCGCGCAAGCCGCGCTCGCCTTCGTCGAAGACGGCATGGTGGTCGGCGTCGGCACCGGCTCGACGGTGGCCTTCTTCATCGACGGGCTGGCGACGCTGCGCGGGCGCATCGAAGGCGCGGTGTCGAGTTCCGAGCAGAGCACGCAGCGCCTGCGCGCGCACGGCATCGAAGTGTTCGATCTCAACGCCGTCGGCCCGCTGGCGTTGTATGTCGATGGCGCCGACGAATGCGACCCGCACAATCGCCTGATCAAGGGCGGCGGCGGCGCGCTCACCCGCGAGAAGATCATCGCCCAGGCCAGCGACAAGTTCGTGTGCATCATCGACGACGCCAAGCAGGTGCCGGTGCTGGGCAAGTTCCCGCTGCCGGTCGAGGTGATCCCGATGGCGCGCAGCGCGGTGGCGCGCGCCATCCACGCGCAAGGCGGGCTGCCGGTCTGGCGCGAGGGCGTGGTCACCGACAACGGCAACTGGATCCTCGACATCCACGGCCTGCGCATCGACGACCCGGTCGCGCTGGAGCGCGAATACAACCAGATCCCCGGCGTGGTCACGATCGGGCTGTTCGCGATGCGACCAGCCGACGTGGTCATCGTCGACGGCCAGCGGCGCGCTTGAGGCCGACATGGAAATCTTCAAGGTTTTTCGCATCGAAGCCGCGCATCGGCTGCCGAACGTGCCGACCGGACACCAGTGCGCGCGCCTGCACGGGCATTCGTTCGCGATCGAATTGCACGTCGCCGGCGAACCGGGCGAGCACAGCGGCTGGGTGATGGATTTCGCCGACCTCAAAGCCGCGTTCGCGCCGCTGCACGCACAACTCGATCACCACTATCTCAACGACATCGAAGGCCTGGACAACCCGACCAGCGAGCGACTGGCGATCTGGATCTGGGATCGCCTCAAACCCGTACTGCCCGCGCTGTCGGAGGTGGTGATCCACGAGACCTGCACCTCGGGCTGCCGTTATCGGGGCGGCGTGCCCTCGTGACCGGATCGCGCACACGGTAGCCATCACGACTTCGCGTCGCGATGCCGCCGTCCCCCGTTGTCACGATAG
>JAFEFT010000029.1:27824-29143 GCA_018240435.1 Pseudomonadota bacterium | reverse complement strand
GGCTCTGGCCATTCACGATTCACGATTCACGGCTTCCCGAATGTGGTGCTCATGACTGGAATCGAACCAGCGACCTCTTCCTTACCAAGGAAGTGCTCTACCGACTGAGCTACATGAGCATCTGATGACAGAGGACAGAAGACTGACGACAGATTCGTATCCAGCGACCTGTCAGCTGCCAATTTTTCTGTCCTCTATCCTCTGTCTTCCGTCCTCCGAATTGGAGCGGGAGACGGGAATCGAACCCGCACCATCAGCTTGGAAGGCTGAGGTTCTACCATTGAACTACTCCCGCGTTCAGCGGACAGAGGACGGATGACAGAGAAGCAGCCTCCAGACGGTTGCTTCTCCGTCACGAACACGCAGCGACGGATCGGCTGGCGTCGTGCTCGCCTTTGCTGCTCACTGACCACCGAATACCTTTCTGTCCTCTGTCCTCTGTCCTCTGTCATCTGTGGTGGAGGGAGGTGGATTCGAACCACCGTAGGACGATGTCCAGCAGATTTACAGTCTGCCCTCGTTGGCCGCTTGAGTATCCCTCCGCCGTCTCGCTCCCCGAACAGGCCCACGGCGCGCCTCCACGGATACGGGAAGAGCGGCGCGGGAACCCCGAACCGGAAAAGAGCCCGCAATTGTCAGGCCTTGCGACCGCGAAGTCAACGGCAGTCGGGATCCCCGCCCATGACCGCCTGCATCGATGCCAACCAGCGCGTCCGCTCCGCCTCGACCCGGGCCGATTGCGCTTTCATCTCGCGGGCATAGTCGGCCAGCAGTCGATCCTCGTCGGTCGCTGGCAACCAGGCCGGTATCGCCCGCGGACGCCCGGTTTCGTCCACTGCCACGAACACGATCAGGCAGTGCGTGGTGCGCTTCCAATCGGCATTCCGCAGCCCCCGGCTGAACACGTCCACCGCGATGTGCATGCTGGTGTTGCCGGTCAGCGCGATGCGGGCGCGCACCTCGACCAGATCGCCGATCGCCACCGGCTTTTCGAAAGCGATGCCACCCACGCAGGCGGTCACGCAGTAGCTGCCGCTCCAGCCGCTGGCGCAGGCGTAGCCGGCCTGGTCGATCCAGCGCATCAGGTTGCCGCCATGCACCTTGCCACCGAAGTTGACGTCGGTCGGTTCGGCGAGAAAGCAGAGGATGACTTCGCGCATCAGTGCTCAGTGGACAGGGAACAGGGGACAGAAGGTAGTCTGTTTTCGGTGGGCAGTGAAGGCCAGGGATCATCCTTCTCCCGTCGGGAGATGGTGGCGCGAAACGCCGGATGCGGGGCCGTCGGCTCGTGGAGGTGGTGGGTGCGGCGGCCCCTCACC
>JAFEFT010000029.1:0-27721 GCA_018240435.1 Pseudomonadota bacterium | reverse complement strand
CGGCGGCCCCTCACCGCAACCCCTCTCTCGGTGGGAGAGGGGCTTTCGTTCCCCGTTTGCAGAAGGAAGAAAGAGGGCATGGGCGCCCTCACCCACCACTCACCAGCAGCCCACTGTCCACCGACAATCCACCCGCCCTCTGTCCTCTGTCCTCTGTCCTCTGTCCTCTGTCCTCTGACTCAGACGTTGAACCGGAAGTGCAACACGTCGCCTTCGCGCACACGATACTCCTTGCCCTCCAGCCGCAGCTTGCCGGCATCGCGCGCGCCCGATTCGCCTTTGCAACGGATGTAGTCGTCGTAAGCAATCGTTTCGGCACGGATGAAACCGCGTTCGAAATCGGTGTGGATCACCGCCGCCGCCTGCGGTGCGGTGGCGCCGACGAACACCGTCCACGCACGCACTTCCTTGACGCCGGCGGTGAAGTAGGTTTGCAGGCCGAGAAGGGTGTAGGCGGCACGGATGACGCGATTGAGGCCGGGTTCGTCCAGGCCCATGTCAGCCAGGAACGCACCTTTGTCGGCATCGTCGAGTTGCGCCAACTCTTCCTCGATCGCCGCGCACACCGGCACCACCTGCGCGCCCTCGCCCGTCGCGCGCTCGCGCACACGATCGAGGTGCGGGTTGTCGGTGAAGCCATCTTCCTTCACGTTGGCGACGTACATCACCGGCTTGAGCGTGAGCAAAAACAGATCGCGCACCAGCGCCTTGTCTTCGTCGGTCAAGCCCAGCGCGCGCGCCGGCTTCGCTTCGTTCAGACCCTCGCGCAGTCGTACCAGCACGTCGCGGCGGGCGATGGCCTCCTTGTCGCCGGCCTTGGCCGAACGCTCGGCCTTGTTGAGCGCCTTCTCGACCGAATCGAGGTCGGCCAATGCCAGTTCGGTGTCGATGGTTTCGATGTCGGCGATCGGGTCGATGCGCCCGGCGACGTGGACGATGTCGCCGTGCTCGAAACAGCGCACCACGTGCGCGATCGCATCGACCTCGCGGATGTGGGCGAGGAACTTGTTGCCCAGCCCCTCGCCCTTGCTGGCGCCGGCGACGAGGCCGGCGATGTCGACGAACTCCATCGCCGTAGGGATGATCTTCTGCGGCTTGACGATCACCGCCAGTTCCTGCAACCGCGGATCGGGCACCGGCACCACGCCGACGTTGGGATCGATGGTGCAAAACGGGAAGTTGGCCGCAGCGATGCCGGCCTTGGTCAAGGCGTTGAAGAGAGTGGACTTGCCGACATTGGGAAGCCCGACGATACCGCAGCGGATGGCCATGGCAGAAGACAGAGGACAGAGGACGGAGGACAGAAAGGTAATCAGGGATCGGTGATCGGCAAAGGCGTTGCGATCGATGACGCCGCGATCAGGAAATACAGGAGCTGGAAATGGTTGGCGTGGTTCGCATTCACCGCGATCGGTGGACAAAGGGACCGAAATACTGACCGCAAATTCCTCGGGCACGACGACAGACAACTGAATGCAGTTCACCTTCTGTCATCTGTCATCTGTCTTCTGTCCTCTGTCCTCTGGTGTGCAACCGCTTCATCGCCTCGTTGAGATCACCGCTGACGGCCAGTGGCAGCACCTCGATCGCCTCGTCGATGGCGCGCAGCAAGGACGCCTCGTCGTCGCGGCCGGGCCTGCCCAGCACCCACGGCGTGACTTTGTCCTTGTGCCCCGGATGACCGATGCCGAGCCGCAGACGATGGAAACGCCCATGCCCGAGCAACGCCATGGTGTCGCGCAGGCCATTCTGGCCGCCGTGGCCACCATCGAACTTCAACCGCGCCGTGCCCGGCGGCAGATCGAGCTCGTCGTGCGCCACCAGCATCTGCTCGGGTTCGATCTTCCAGTAACGCAGCGCCGCCGTGACCGCGCGGCCGCTGTGGTTCATGAAGGTCAGCGGCTTGAGCAACAGCAGCGATTCGCCGGCGAGAACGAGTTTCGCGGTCTCGCTTTGCAACTTGCTTTCGATTCCCCAGCGCGCGCCGTGTTTATCGGCCAGCGCATCGATCCACCAGAACCCGGCATTGTGCCGGGTGCGGGCGTACTCGGGCCCTGGGTTGCCGAGGCCGACGATCAGACGCAGTGCAGGCATTCGGAAAAATCACTCGGCCGAGACGTAAGCCCCTTTCCGCGCGGAAAGGGGCTGCGACCGTCGTATCGCGCGCGACGGCAGGGATGTCGTCAGCAGCGACTGCCTGCGCCTTGTCCGTCATCCCTTGCCCGCTCCCGAAAGGAGAGGGAGAGCGATGCTCGCGCGGCGCGCGACGACGTTGGCTTCATTGCAGCGCGGGCCTTACTTCTTGTCCTTGCCCTTGTCCGCCGCCGGCTTGGCCGCCGTCGCCGGGGCCGCCTGCTGCGTGGCGGGCACTTCCGCCGAAGCGGCTGGCGCTTCCTCGACTTCCTCGCGGGCGTGCTTGGCGATGACGACGGCGACGTCGTGCTCCTTGCCAAGCTTGAGCTCCGGAATCTCCACACCTGCCGGCAGCTTGATCTGCGAGAGGTGGACGATGTCGCCAACCGCCAGCTCGGACAGATCGACGGCGATGAACTCCGGCAGATCCTTCGGCAGGCAGCTCACTTCGACCTGGGTCAATTCATGGGTGACGACCACGCCGGCGGTCTTGCCGGCCGGCGACGCTTCCTGATTGAGGAAGTGCAACTGCACGTTCAGGCGGATCGCTTCATTCTCGTTCACGCGCAGAAAATCCATGTGCATGATCTGCGCCTTGTACGGATGGCGCTGCATGTCGCGCAACAGGACTTTCTCGTTCTTGCCGTCGAGATCGAGGTCGAGGATGGACGAGTAGAACCATTCGTTCTGCGAAGCCAGCCAGATCGGGATGTGCTCGAGCTGCACGGACTTGGGATCGGCGTGACCGCCGTAGACGATGGCCGGGATGAAACCCTCGCGACGCAGGCGGCGGCTCGCACCCTTGTTGCCCTGCACCGGACGGCTCGTGGCCTTGATGTTGTGACTGGTTGCCATGTTGGTCTCTTGATGGTTTGCGGCCCGCCTTGCGGCGGAGGATGCTTTCCCGCGACCAGGAAAGCGGCCAGGGCGTGATGCCCGTCGATCCTCGGCGGATCGAGCCGGTCATGATAGCACGGCGGCCGGCGACCGCGTTTTCACCTCCGCGGCGGCACAAAGACGAGGCGGCAAAAAGAAGGCGGGGTCGCCGTTTGCACGACGACCCCACGTCACCTTGCACCGCGCTGGAGACGGTTCAGTGGCCGCCGCGCTCATCCTTCGGGCCGCGTTCGTGCGGCGGCTGCCGTGGCGCCTCATGGCGTTCTTGCGGCTGCACGTGCGGCGGCTGCCGATCCACTCGCGGCTGGCCACGATCAGGACGCGGGCCGGCGTAATCGTTCATCGGCCGACCCTGCACCGGCGCCATGCCGGCACCGCGCTCGCGACCCATGCGCGGATTGGGCGACCCCATGGCGCCGTCAGGCGGCGCCATGCCGCGATCGGACACGCGCTGGCGACCCTGATGCGCGGGCATCTGCACGTTCTGGCGGGGCATCTCGCTGCCGGTCTGGTAGCGGCTGTCCTGCGGCTGGCGGATCCGCGACGGCTGACGTTCACGCATGTCCATGCCATCCGCGCGGGGCGCCATCGCGCCCTGATTCCGGCCCTGTCCGGGGCGCGCCATCGCATCAGCGCCACGCATCGGCCGACCCGACGAGGCCGCACCCGCCGCCTGCGGTGCGTTCGCACCACGCCGCATCGACGCATCACCGGCGGCGCCCGCCAGCCCGCCGGGCCTTGCCATCGCGCGATCGTTGCCGGCGGCGCCGGGATTGCCGCCGCGGCCGGCATTGACACGATCCTGCAGCCCCGACGGCCGGGCGATCACGCCGGCCCGCTCGGTGGCGCCGATGGCCGGATTGCCCTTGTTGATCGACGCCCGCATCGAGCGATCGGCGCGCGCGGCATCGCGCTGGCGGATCTGGTCGGCCACCGGCGCGATGTGCCGCTGGTTCTGGTAGGCGACCTGTGCCGCCGTCGCCCGCACCGTGGCGCCACCCGGGCCGTTGTAGCTGTACCGGTTGATCGTCACGTTGTTGATGACGGTGCGGTGGTAGACGTTGGTGATGTTGATGTTGACGTTGTTCACCGCCCGGTTGTAGTAGAACCGGTTGCCACGCCAATAGCCACCCTCGTAGCCGAAGCCGCCATAGCCGTAACCGTAGTTGATGCCGCCGTAATAACCCACGCGCGGGCCCCAATAGCCGCGATAGAACACGTACAGACCATCACGCCAGCCCCAATAACCGGGCGTCCACAGCAGCCCGTAACGCGGCGGCCGCACCCAGGTGCCGGGCACCCAGTAATAGCCGTCGGCCGGGTCCCAGGCCCAATAGCCCGGCGTCCAGATGTAGCCCGGACCGGGGATCATCGGCTGCTCGTACACGGGCAGCGGCGGCGGCGCGAAGTTGACGGAAATGCCGATGTCCACCCCGGCCTGGGCCGGCGCGGCGACGAACAGGGCAGACGATGCCGCAACGGCAATCGCCAGCGCCATCGCACTGCGCACGATCAGGCCGGAACGACGACTGGCGGTACTCGGGGAATTCATGACAGGACTCCGGAAAGGGGATGTGCAGCACAAGTAACGCACGACAGTCGAACCCGACGCAATGCATCGTACATCGCCGCATGGCCGCCCGTTCAGCGCCATGAACGCCCGATCAATGGCAGCGCGCCACCGTGGCCGCCGCCACAACGCAGTGCAGCAGGATTCGGCCCCGCCCGAGTTCAGAGTTCCGAGTCCCGATTCCCGATTCCCGATTCCCGATTCCCGAGTCCCGACTCCCGAGTCCCGAGTCCCGATTCCCGGCACCCACCAAAAAAAAGCCGCGGCACGAGGCCGCGGCTTGAAGGACAACGATACTTCGTCGTATCCGATCAGAAATCCTGACGGTACTGGAAGTAGTAGAACGGACCGCCCGGCAGGTCGTACGAAGCATCGAACGACTGCGCGAAGGCCTTGGCGACCAGCGGCGGCTCCTTGCCGAACACGTTGCGGGCACCAACCGACAGGTGCGCCTTCCACGGCGCCTTCCAGCCCACCTGCACGTCGTGGTACACCACGGCGCCCATGCGGTTGTAGCCGAGGTTGTTCAGCGTGCCGTCGTTGGGCGCGAAGTGGCTGAACGAGTTCGGATGGTTGCAGATCAGCGACTGCAGCTTGGCGCCGGCGTTGCAACCGAAGTTCTCGTCCAGTGCCGACATGTAACGCATCGTCCACGATGCATCCCAGTCGCCACGGGTCCAGTCCAGCGTCAGGTTCGAGCGCCACGCCCAGCTCGGCGAATTGCCGAAGTACTGGCCGACGGAGTTTTCGCCCAGCGGGCCACCGGTCGAGGACTTGAACGCATTGGTGTAGGTGCTGTCCCACTTGGCGCCGAAGGTGCCCCACGCCGTTTCGCGCTTGTAGGTGGCGCCGATGTCGACACCGTCCGTCATCAGCTTGGCCAGGTTGAACTGGGTGGTGATGATGCCGGTCGGCACGCCGGCGGCATTGCGCGGCACGAAGTTGCAGTAGGTCAGATCCTGCGTTTCGCCCTGGAAGCCATAGCACTTGTTGAGCATGTCCTGGGCGCCGAAACCGGTCAGGATGTCGGCGAGCTTGATGCGCCAGTAGTCGACGGTCAGGTTGAAGCCCTTGAGCATGTCGAAACTCGGGCTCCACACGAAACCGGCGGTGAAGTCGCGGCCGTGCTCGGGCTTGAGGAACGGGTTGCCGCCCGACAGCGCACGGATCTGCGTGTTCTGCTGTGCGTAGCCGCCGTTGGGAACGCCCTGCGCCATGCACTGGTTGCGACCGCCGGCACCGAGGTTACCCCAGTTGGTGGTGTTGCAGGGGTCGGTGGCCTGCGGGAAGTTCTCCGAACCGCCGCCGTACAGATCGTTCACCGACGGAGCGCGGAACGTCTGGCCCCAGGTGGCACGCAACAGCAGGTCGTCGAACGGCTTCCAGCGCAGGCTGTACTTGGCCGTGCTCGGCTTGCCGGGATTATTGGTCAGGAAGGTGCCGTTCGAGAAACCGCCGCCGCTGTAATCGGACTGGCGGATGGCGGCGTCGAGCTCCAGCTCGCGCGCGCCCGGCACGTTCTTCAGCAGCGGTGCCTCGATTTCGAGATACCACTCGTTGACCTTGGTCTCGCCGTGCGTCGGCGTGGTGAAGTTGTCCGACGAACCGCCGCCGGCAACCAGCGCGTCCGGGGTGAACTTGGCGCTGGCGCGACGCTGCTCGACACCGGCCGCGAAGCTGAGCATGCCGCCCTGCAGCGGCAGGATCTCGCCGGACAGGGTGGCGCCGTAGTTGATGCCGCGGGTGCCGGAGATCGCCACCTCGGTGTAACCGATGTAGCTGATCATGTTCGCCACGTCCTGCGCGGTGACCTGGTAGAACTTGGTCGGGTCGTCGCTGCGGCGATACTTGTTGCCAAGGCCCATGCCCGGGCCGTTGAACAGGTCGACCGGGGTGCAACCCTGGATGGCGCCATTGCTCGGCTTGGTCGGATCGTACACGCCGCAATGCAGGCCGCCGGCGTCGGCGAAGGACGGCCCCATGCCGGCCTTGAGGTTGAACAGGTTGATGTAGTTCAGGCCGGTCTTGGTGGAGTCGGCGGTGTTGTACTGGCCGTAGACTTCCCAGTCGAAGTTGCGATCGCCGAGCTGGAACGAGCCCTGCAGGCCGACGGTGCTGGCCAGGGTATTGAACACGTAATCGTTGTGGCGCGGGCCGACAGCGACATTGCGCAGATAGGTGAGCCCCGTGGTGGTGCAACCGGGCACCAGCACCGGGCCGGCCTGACCGCACTGGGCCGGGGTCGGCGTGACCGGATTGAAGATGTTCATCGCATCGTAGCCGAACGCCCACTGCGGGCCGTTGCCGCCGCTGGTCGACAGCGTGGTCGGCACCTGCGCCAGCTGCTGCGACGAACGACGCTGCGTGTACGACACGCGGGCGTAGGCCGAGACGTTGTCGGTGATGTCGAAGTTGCCCGACGCATACAAGTTGTTGCGGGTGGCCGGCTGCTGCAGGTAGTTCACCGGTGCGAAGTTGTAACGATCCAGCGCGTTGTTGGTGTGGAAATCGCTGGCCTTGGTGCCCGGCGCCCAGGTCGTGCCATCGGCGCTGTGGTTGAGCGTGATCAGGTGCAACGGATCGATGAACGGGTCGTAGAACAGGCCGAAGGCGCTGATCGCCGAGCCGCACTTGCCGGCCAGACGGTGCGGATCTTCCGGACCATAGGCCGTGCCCGGCACGTAGTCGGCGAGAACCTGTGCGCAACCATAGGTGCTGACGTTGGTGCGCGCGCGATCGCCCGCCATGATCGTCTTCTGCTCGGAACGGCTCAACGACACCACCGCGTTGCTGCGCTCGCCGTTGGCACCGATCGTCACTTCCTCGGTGTTCTGCTGGCCGTCGCCGTGGCTGGTCTGGCCGTAGTACCACGCCACCTGCGCGCCTTCGTACTTCTTGCGGGTGACGATGTTGATCACGCCGGCGATGGCATCGGAGCCGTAGATCGCCGAGGCGCCGTCCTTCAGCACTTCGATGCGTTCGATGATAGCGACCGGAATGGACGACAGGTCGACGATGCCGTTGGCATCGGCCGGCCAGCGCTTGCCGTCGACGAGCACCAGCGTGCGGCTGGCGCCCATCTCGCGCAGCGAGACGCTGGTGCTGCCGTCGCTGCCGTTGGTCTGGGTGGTGACCGTGCTCAGGCCCGAACCGTCGGAGGCGCTGATGTGGTTGATGACATCGAACGTGCTGGTCAAGCCAGTCTGCTGGATGTCGGCGCGGGTCATGGTGGTGACCGGAGCGGTCGGCTCGGTGTCGACGGCGCGCTTGATGCGCGAACCGATGACTTCGATGCGGCCGACTTCCTTGGCCTTGGACGAGTCGGAACTCGACGGGGCGGGAGCGTTCTGCGCCAGCGCGGACATGCTGGCGAGGCCGGCGAAGCCGACGGCGCCGGCCGCGAGGCCGTAACGCACCGCGTCGCTAAGCAGGTTGCGGATAGGGGTCATTTGGTTTTCTCTCCAACGTCAGGGTGGTGAGCGGTTGCGGGATACATCGCCATCCATGGCAGCACCGGGATACACCACATCCTGGTGCAAGGTTCCCCGGTAGCACGGAATGCTAGCGAAGTTTTAACGAAAAAGAAATACCTTCTTCGAAGATGTCAACGCACGCCGTAACATGTTGAAGATAAACATGTTCTTCGCACCGCCTGCGTTCGATTCCCATGCTGCGATGCAACGGGACGGCCAAAATTGCGCCGCGACGGGGCCGGCTGGACGCCGGCGCCGAACGTCGGCTGAACGGCGCGACCGGCATGGGCGCCATGACTCGGCGACCGCTGCCGGCGACCGCTGCCGGCGACCGCGCGTCGTTCGGTGGAGCGCCTGTGGAGGCATCGACACCTCGGGCGGGCACGGTTTGCACGCCATCGCGGCGCGCACGCACCACCCCCCTGCCGTACCACTCGCTGCCGCACCGAAGGCGCGCGAGCGTCGACTGCGATATCGAGCGAGTCGATGTCCGTGCGTCCGCACGCGCGAATCCACCATCGGGCCGGGCCGCGCTCGCCCGGCGCATGCTTGCCGGATTCAATCGCGCTCGGCCATGCTTGGCCGACGGCACGCTCCGATTGCCGCGAAGCCCCCCCGCATCCCGTGGTCGTCATGCCCGCACCCATTGCCACCGCCGCCGGCATCGCTTCCCTGCGCGCGCTGGCGCGCTCCGGCCGTTGTGCCGACGCCGCCGATACGTTGCAGCGCGCATGGCAGGATGCGCCGCACGACCCGGCGCTGGCGACGCTCACCGATGAACTGCTGACGCTGGCCGCACGACAGCGGCAGGCCGGGCCGATCGCCACCGCGCTGGCCGGATTGCCGCTGATCGCGCCGCAACGGCTGGTGCATTGGGCGCAGTCGCTGCTGCGCGAACGCCAACTGGAAGCGGCCTGCATGTTGTTCGCACGCGCCATCGCCATCGAACCGCGCGTCGCCGCACCCGGCGGCGTACTCGCCACCGCGCTGCGTCAGCTCGACGATGTCGACCTCGCCGGCGCCGTGCTGGCGCGCCTGGCGGCCGACGGCATCGACGACCCCGACCTGCTGCGCCTGCGCTGCGAGTACTTGATCGCCGGCGAACGGCGCGCCGAAGCCGGCGATGCGCTCGACCGCCTCGCGCGCGCCTGCCCGAACGACGCTTATCCATGGGTCGAACGCGGCCGGCTGGCACTGGCCCGCGACGACCGCGCGCAGGCCCGTGCGCACCTGCTTGCGGCACTCCAGCGCCACGCCGACAACGTGGCGGCGACGTGGGAACTGGCGCAACTGGACGATTGGCAGGTCGAACCGGCGCAGGTCGAAGCGCTCCGCGCGCGCTGTCGCAGCGAGCGCGACCCGAAAGCGCTGGCGGGCCTGCACGCCATCCTCGGTCGAGTGGCCGATCGCCAGGGCGACGTCGCCGGCGCCGCGCAGCACGCCGCCATCGCCAACTCGCTGCTGGCCGCGTGCACGCCCGCGGCGCAGCGCTACGACCCGGCCGCCCACGCCGTCTTCGTCGATGCCATCGTGCGCGATTGCACGCCGGAATGGCTGCGGCGTCTGGCTGGCACCGGCGATGGCGACCGCCGCCCGGTGTTCGTGGTCGGCCTGCCGCGCTCGGGCACCACCTTGCTCGAGCGCATGCTGGCCGCGCATCCGGGCATCATCGGCGTCGGCGAACAGGCGTTCGCCATCGCCGCGATGCGCCGTGCGCTGCGCCTGTCGGGCGCCAGCCTGGCCGCGTTGACGCCGGCAGCCGTGCAGGCGGCGGCAGCCTGGCATCGCCAGCAGCTCGACGAGCGCGTGCAGCGGCTGGAGCTCGACACCGCCGCTGCGCGCATCGTCGACAAGATGCCCGACAACTACCTGCTTGCCGGCTGGCTGCGCGTGGCCTTCCCGCACGCGGCCATCATCCATTGCCAGCGCGATCCGCGCGATGTCGCGCTATCGTGCTGGCTGACGCATTTTTCCGGCGTGCCCTGGAGTTGCAGCCTCGACCACATCGCCGGCCGCATCGAGCACCATCGCCGCCTGCTGCGCCACTGGCGCACGCTGCCCGGCTTGAATCTGCTGGAGGTGCACTACGAGGACATCATCGCCACGCCCCGGCAGACCGTGTCCGCGCTGCTGGCGGCGATGGGCCTGCCCTGGCACGACGATGTGCTGGCCTTCGCCGGTCGCGGCGGCCACGTCACCAGCGCCAGCCACCGGCAAGTGCGCGAGCCATTGCATGGGCGCAGCATCGGCCGCTGGCACGCCCACCGGGCGACGTTGCAATCGGTGCTGCCGCGATTGCATGCGATCGCCGCGGTCGATGGTTCGCCGCCCGCGTGCGGCACTTCGAGCCGCGACGCGGATTGAGGCAAAGCCGATGCATCTGCCCACGCTGCCCACGCTGGTCGCCGATCCGAGCTGGTTCCCCGCCCGTTTCGACTTCGCCCACGAAGCTTTCGGATTCCGTCGCGTCGATCCGCAAACCATCGCCGACGCCGGCTTTCTGGATCAGCGGGCATGGGCCAACGATGCGCCGCTTCTGCACGTTCCGTGGCGACAACTGCCACCACCCGCTGCGGCCACGGCACCGCTGGCATGGGTGTTCCATACCGGCTTTTGTGGTTCGACCCTGCTGGCGCGGATCCTGCAGGATCCGCCGCGGGTCATGGCCCTGCGCGAACCGCAGGCATTGCTGGATCTGGCGCAAGCCAGCCACCGCCTGCCCATCCGTTCGACCGACGCCGCGCTGGCGCGCCTGCTGGTGTTGCTGGCAAGGCCCTGGCGCGACGGCGGCCAGTGTCTCGTCAAACCGACCAACCACGCCAACAACCTGTTGCCGCAGCTGCTGCGCGCCAGCAGCGGCCGCGCCATCTTGCTGTATTCCTCGCTGCCCGAATTCGTGCTCTCGCGATGCAGCAAGCTGCCGACGGCCGAGCGCTTCGTGCGCTGGCTGGCGCAGCACCTGTTGCGTGGCTCGCGCCTGGCCGATGCGCTGGGCGTGCCGTGGAATCACGAATTCCATTTCATCGAAGCCTGCGTGCTGGCCTGGCACGTGCAGATCGAAATCTTCGCCGATGCCCTCGCCGCCGATGCCGACGACCGCCTGCGCAGCCTCGATTTCGAAACCCTGCGCGCGGCGCCGGAGCAAGCCGTGCCCGCCTGCGCGCGCTGGCTCGATCTGGGTGCGGACGATGCCTTCTGGCAACAGCGGGCGGCGTTCGAATCGGGCCGCGACGCCAAGCATGTCGACCGGCAATTCAACGCCCGCGATCGCGCCGCGCAACGGCAGGTGCTGCGCCAACGTCACCGCCCGTTGCTCGACGCCGCCCGCCAGTGGAGCGAACAGGTAGTGGCGCCGGTGGCGGTGATGCCGGCACACTGGAAGCCGTTGCTGCCGGCCTCGTCGTGACCATCTACCGGACTCATTCGAGATGACGCCCAGACCTGGCGAGTACGCAGCCGACGCCGCCATCGGGATGCGCCTGGCACAGGCCGGTCGCTGGCACGAGGCGCTGCCGCATCTCGAACGCGCGCAGGCCGCGCGCGGCGACGATGCCTCGCTGTTGCACACGACCGCCAGCGTCCTGCAATTGCTCGGTCGCCAGCACGACGCCGTGCACATCTATGCGGCAGCCGTGCGCTTGCGCGACGACGTCGGGGTCATGGTCGGCTGGGCGCGCGCATCGTTGCTGACCGGCGACGAAGCCACGGCGACTGCCTTGCTCAATCGCGCGCTCACGATCGACGCAAGCATCGCCAGCAGCACCGGCAGCCTGCGCCTGCTGTGGGACAGTGAGCAACGCGACACCGCGGCGCGGGTGCTGCGATCACTGGTCGCCAGCCACCCGGACAACACCGACCTGCTCTGCCAGTACGCGCAGGTGCTGCGCGCCGCCGAATACCTCGACGAGGCCGCGCAGGCCTGGCAGCGTTACATGCAATTGCGGCCGGACGATCCGCTCGGGCCGGTGGAAGCCGGCCGGCTGGCAGTCGGTCGTGGTGATCGCGACGGTGCCCGCGCCTTGTTCGATCACGCCTTGCAGATCGCACCCACCGACGCCGGCGCCCTGGCCGAAGCCGCGCACGTGCAACGCGCGCCACTGACCGAGACGATGATCGCCCGGATCGAAGCGGCGATCGTGCGCGAGCGCCATCCCGAACACCTGGCGCAGCTGCACGATGCCCTGGCCCGCCACCACGAGCGTCGCGGCGAATACGGCGAGGCCGCGGCGCAGGTGGCGCGCATGAACGCGGCGCGCGAGCGCGGCCTGCCACCGTCACGGCGTTACGATGCTTCACGCCATGCCGAGGAAGTGGCCTGCATCCTGCGTGCCTATGTTCCGGAGTTGTTCGCGCGATTGCGCGAAACCGGCAGCATCGATCGCCGACCGGTGTTCGTGATCGGCCTGCCGCGATCGGGCACCACCTTGCTCGAACGCATGCTCGCCGCGCATCCGCAGGTGACCGGCATCGGCGAGCAGACGTTCGCCCGCCAAGGCCTGCTGCAAGCGCTGGCCGCCAGTCAGGGTGGCGTGCCGGAAGCATTGCCACCCGCAGCGGTGGCCGCGGCGACGCAGTGGCATCTGCAGCAACTGACCGAGCGCGCCCGGCGCCAGATGACCCGCGGCCCCGGCGAGCGCATCGTCGACAAGCTGCCCGACAACTATCTGCTCGCCGGCTGGCTGCACATCGCCTTCCCGCGCGCCGTGCTGATCCACAGCCTGCGCGATCCGCGCGACGTCGCATGGTCGTGCTGGGCGACCGATTTCGCCAAGCTCGATTGGTCGTTGCGGCTGCCGGACATCGCCCATCGCATCCAGTGCCACCGGCTGCTGATGCGGCACTGGCGACAGACCATCCCCGAGCAGCTCGTGGAAGTCCGCTACGAACGCCTCGTCGCGAACCCGGAAGTCGAGCTGCGTCGCCTGTTGCGGGCGATCGATCTGGAATGGCATCCGGACGTCATGGCCTTCACGCAGCAGCAAGGCTACGTCGCCAGCGCCAGCCGGCACCAGGTACGCGAAGGCGTGCATGCCCGCAGCATCGGCCGCTGGAGACATTACGCCGACGCGCTGGCGCCGATCCTGCCGCAACTGGAAGCCATCGTCGCCCAGGATGCGCGCGAGGCGACCGCCGACCTGCGGTTGTGATCGCCTGCCTCAGCCCGCGAGCGCGTCGGCGATCTTGCGCTGCTCGCGCCGCAGCGCCTCGGGCGTGCGCGCACCGTAGCTGTCGAGGTAGGCGCCGATCTCGTCCATTTCGCGCTGCCAGCCGTCGCGATCGACGTGCAGCAGTTCATCGACGTGGTGCGGTTCCAGTCCCAGACCCTGGGTGTCCAGGTCGGCCGCGCGCGGCAGGTTGCCGATCGCCGTGGGCTGTGCCCCGACCTTGCCGTCGACGCGATCGAGGATCCATTCCAGCACGCGCAGGTTGTCGCCGAAACCCGGCCACAGGAACTTGCCGTCGGAACCTTTGCGGAACCAGTTGACGTGGAACACCTTGGGCAGCTTGGCGCCGGGCTGATCGAAGCTCAGCCAGTGGCCGAAGTAGTCGGCGAAGTTGTAGCCGCAGAACGGCTTCATCGCCATCGGATCGCGGCGCACCACACCGACCGCGCCGGTGGCGGCGGCGGTGGTTTCCGAGGCCATCGCGGCGCCGACCAGCACGCCGTGCGTCCAGTCGCGCGCCTCGAACACCAGCGGCACCAGCGACTCGCGGCGGCCGCCGAACACGATCGCCGAGATCGGCACGCCGTGCGCATCCTCGGCGTGCGGCGAGAAGCTGGCGCACTGGCTGGCGCGCACGGTGAAGCGCGAATTGGGATGCGCTGCCGGGCCGTTGCCGGGCTGGTAGTCGTTGCCTTGCCAATCTTTCACCGGCGTGCCCGTAGGCAGCCCTTCCCACCACGGATCGTTGTCCACCGTGACCGCGACATTGGTGAAGATGGTGTCGTGGCCGAGCATCGCCAACGCATTCGGATTGGTCTTCTGCGAGGTGCCCGGGGCGACGCCGAAGAATCCGGCTTCGGGATTGATCGCCCACAGCCGACCATCGGCACCGGGCTTCATCCAGCAGATGTCGTCGCCGACCGTCCACACCTTCCAGCCTTTCTCGCGATAGCCTTCCGGCGGAATGAGCATGGCGAGGTTGGTCTTGCCGCAGGCCGACGGGAATGCCGCCGCGACGTAATGCGTTTCGCCCTTGGGATTCTCGATGCCGACGATCAGCATGTGCTCGGCCAGCCAGCCTTCCGTGCGCGCCTGATACGATGCGATGCGCAGCGCGTGGCATTTCTTGCCGAGCAGGGCGTTGCCGCCGTAGCCCGAGCCGTAGGACTTGATCGTCAGCTCCTCCGGGAAATGCATGATGAAGCGGCGCTCGGGATCGAGCTCGCCGGTCGAATGCAGGCCCTTGACGAAGGTGCCTTCGCGCTCGATGCGCGCCAGCGCCGGCGCGCCCATGCGGGTCATGATGCGCATGTTGGCGACCACGTAGGGGCTGTCGGTGATCTCCACGCCGCAGCGGCTGATCGGCGAGTCGATCGGGCCCATGCAATACGGGATCACGTACATCGTGCGCCCGCGCATGCAGCCGGCGAACAGCGCGTCGACCTTGGCATGCGCTTCGGCCGGGGCCATCCAGTGATTGTTCGGGCCGGCATCCTCGCGCTCGGGCGTGCACACGAAGGTCAGGTGCTCGACGCGCGCCACGTCCGACTTGCTGGAGCGGTGCAGGAAGCAGTTCGGGTGCGTCTTGTCGTTGAGCGGGATCAGATCGCCGCGGGCGACCATCAGATCATTGAGCTGGCGGGCTTCGGCATCCGAGCCATCGCACCAGTGGATGCGATCGGGCTGGGTGAGACGGGCGACTTCATCCACCCATTGGTTCAGGGCATCGAGTGTGCTGGACATGAGTTCGAGATTCCGGCGTGAGCCAGTAGCGATGGGAAAGTGGGCCGCGATGACGATGCGGCAGAGCCCATCGATTATAAGGCTGTGGAAGCAACCCTACAAATCAATGACTTAACATTGATGGCCGAGGCGTCATGTGGCCGCCATGCCATCGCAGGCCACGGCGGCGCGCCCGTGCCATCACGGTTCCCGCAGCAGCGGGTCGAACAGCTTGAGCTTCCACGGCCGCTGCCCGAGCACCAGACTGACCCCGAACCGCTGCTCGATCGGCAATGCGGCATCGTGCGCCATCAGCGCATCGAACTGCGCGGCCAGTTCCTCCAGCTTGCGTTGCAAGATCGCCGCCGATGCCGGCGTGCACATGCCGCTGAGCAGCAGCAGGGTTTCGTTGGGCTGGACGAACTCGCGGCTGAAGAAATCCGGCAGCAGCTTGAGCCGGAACATGCGCTCCATCGGCCCGCCGCGGCGCCAGCGGAAATTGCGCGCGGTGCGCACGCGGTACTTGTTGCCCGGCAGCAGCTCGATTACGCCCATGCGATCGAGCCGCGTCATCAGCAGGGTGTATTCGGGCACGGTGAAGCGGAAGCTGGCCAGCACCTCGTCCTGACTCCAGCGATTGATCGTCAGATAGGTGGCCAGCAGCAGGCGCGGGTCGTCCACCAGCGCCTGCTCGGAGTCCGCATCCAGCTCGGTCAGCACCGGATGGCGTTGATGCGTTTCCGAGGCCAGCTCACCCAGGCCGATGTCGAGCACGGTGCAGATTTCTTCCAGACGCTGCAGGCTCAGCGCCTGCCGCGAGAACATGCGCTTGACCGCCGCCTCGGACAGGCCGATGCGCTCGGCCAGCATGGCATAGGTGATGCCCTGCGCCTTGAGCAGGCGCTTGAGGGCGACGACCAGTTCGTGGCGCAGGGGCATGGTAGCGATCCGGGCTACTTCGGGTCGAATCGGATGCTGCGAAGTCTAGGCCGCTTGCCGGCGCCATCGCCAGCGCCGCAGATGGTGGCACCCCACCACCACCACGGACACCTTCGATGCCATGTCACACCGTCCCGCTGCGATCGCTGATCGCCGCCACCTTGATCGGACTGCTGACGAGCACCACCGCGCTGGCGCAGTCCGAAACCGCGAGCCAGGCTTCCGCGCTGTCGATGGAGCCATCGCTGGCCAGCGCCAGTGCAACGCTCGAACTGCTGCCGGCGGGCTCGCGACTCGTCGTCACCGCCTTGCGCCCGGTCGGCGGCATGGTCGAAATCAGCGCCGAGACGGCTGCGCATGTCACCGTGACCGGCTTGCGCGTCAGCGCCGCGGCCGCGCGCAAGACCGGCCTGTCGATCGGCACCACGCTGGCGGTGACAGCGATCGCCTCCGGCTGGCTGGTCAGTGCCGCCGGCGAGGCGATCGCCTTCGTGCCCGACCGCCTCGCCCGTTCGCTGATCCATCATCAGGCGCTTTGACATGACGCGGATTGCGCAATCGCCGGGCAGACGTCTGCTGGTGACCCTGCTGCTGGCAGCGACGTTCGCCACCACCGCCCACGCCGGCACTGCCTGCACCCGCCACGAAATCAGCCCGCGCCAACTCGCCGCCGCGGCGGCGGCCGCCGAGCGCACCTACGCGGCGCTGGAACAGGTGGACACTCCGGTGGCGCTGGTCGCCCGCCACGGCCAGGACCTGTCGAAATACGGCCTCTACTACAGCCACGTCGGCTTCGCCTTGCGTGATCGTCCGGAAGGACGCTGGACCGTCGTCCACCTGCTCAACGCCTGCGGCACCGATCGCGCCGGATTGTTTGCGCAGGGGCTGGTCAATTTCCACGCCGACGATCTGGTCGATCAGGACACCCGCATCGTCTGGCTGCAACCGGCGCTTGCCCGGCGCGTGGTGGCCATCCTCGACGGCCCCGGCGCGAAAGCCGTATTCAATCCGCACTACAACGTGATCGCCCGCTACGACAGCCCGCATTGGCAGAACTCCACCGCGTGGGCGCTGGACGTGCTCGCCGCCGCGCAACTGCCCGGGGATCAGGACATCGACCGCCGCCGCGCCCAGGCCGAGGAAGCGGCGCTCGGCTTCGTCCCGGACACGATTCACATTCCCTACTCGCGGCGCGTGCTCGGCGGCTTGTTCTCGGCCAACACGGTGTTCACCGACCATCCGCTGTCGGCGCGATTGGCCGGCGAATATCGCGTCGTCACCGTGCGCGCGATCCTGCGCTGGCTCGATGCAATCGGCGCGACGCAGCGCGTGCGCGAGTGGCGCGGCGGCAGCCCGCAGGCGACACCCGGGCCGGCCTGACTGGCATGGCCGCCGCCGCGATCGACTTCGATTCACTTTGCACGGAGCTTGCGCACGGCAAACATCGCCAGCATCGCCAACGTGCACGGCACGCCGAAAATCAGCACCTCGAACGGCCACAGGTTGTGCGAAGTCGGATCGCGCATGCCGTCGACCACGATGCGCAGGGCGACGAACGCCATCCACGCACCCGGCAGGGTGCCGAGCAGACGCCAGCCACCGCGCCACTTCCACGCCGCCCACGCCGACATCGCCAATGGCGCCAGCAAGGCGGCGAGCATCGCCAGCATGAAAACCCGCATGAACAGCAGGTCGGACGCCGATGCCGGCTGGTTGACGTAGGCATGCGCGGCCGCCCGTTGCGCACGATCGTCGGCGGCGAGCAGATCGTTCACCCATTGCGGCCGCGGGCCGGGATCGGCGGCGCCGGCATCGGCGCGAATGCGCACCCGATACACCGCCACCACCGACGTGCCGTTCACGCGGCCATCGCCGGCGCTGATGCGCACCTCGTCGACCTGGGTGCCGGCATCGAACAGGAAGAACCAGCCGATCGCCTGCCCGTTGCCTTGGTGTGGTTGCGACGGATTGCTGCCGGCCTTGGCCGGCTTGCCCTGAAAGTAGGGTCGTGCCCAGATGCGGGTGGCGGTGTCGGTGGCGTAGGCAATGCGCAGGAAGAAACTCTGGTTGGGCTTGAGCGTCAGGTCGCGGCCGGCCGGCCAGGTCTCCTCGACCCGCACCCGCGGCGCAGCACCGGCCGTCATCGCCGTCATCGCCAGCAGCAAACAACCCAGCAACAACCACAGTTGACCCAAGCGGCGCATCGTCGTTCTCCCGTCGTGGACGCGGCCACCTTGCCGCAGACGCGGTGGCCACGCCCGCTCGATCGTCGATGTCCAGTTCGGTTGTCCGTCCGGTAGCGCAACGCACCACCTCGGTAGCGCCGCAGCACCATCCCGACGCTGGCCATGCGCAGCCCGGCGACGGCCCGGCGAACGGGGGCCATCCACGCCCGCCGCGATCAGGGAATCAACGTCGCCATCACATGCTCGACGTAGGCCTCGAACTCGTCATGATGCAGCCGCGGCTGGTGCAGCCGTGGCGCCAGTTGCAGGAAGCCGACGTAGGCGGCATACGCCAGCCGCGCCCGATGTTGCGCCTGTGCCCGCGCCAACCCGGCCTGGCGGAACGAGGCGATCAGGTAATCGAGCCGGCGCTTGGAGACGCGCTCCATCACCGCCAGCACCTGCGGCTGATCGAGCGCCTTGAGCAAGGCCGAATAGACCGCGTGCGTCGTGACCTCATGGGCGACCATGCGGAACAGCGCACGCAAGCGTTCACGTGCATCCGAAACGGCGGCCAGCTTGCCGAACACCGCCTCCTGCTCGATCGCCTCCCAGCGCTCCAGCGCCGCCGTCAGCAAGGCGTCACGTGACTTGAAGTGCCAGTAAAAACTGCCCTTGGTCACCCCCAGCCGCCGCGCCAGCGGCTCGACGGCGACCGCCGCCACGCCCTGCTCGGCGAGCAATTCGAGTGCCGCCTGCGCCCAATCATCGGCATTCAGGCGGGCGGTGCGTTCGGCTTTGGCGACGGCGTCGGGCATCGGTGCAGTGTAGCGAGGTCGGGCGGTCGGCATGAAGCCGCTGCCGCAGCTGGCTCCAGTCCGACAGTCGCCCGATGCAGGCGCCCGCCGGGCGTCCGAGCATTTGCTCTAGCGCCTCGCGCTCACCATACCCGCGCGTATGGCGGATCGACGCAACCCGGCGCGAGCGCGCGAACGCGCTACCCTGCGGTCATCGCCGCCCGATCCACCGCCGCTTCATCGAAGATCGCCCGGAGCCTTGGCATGAGCATCGTCGCACCGATTCTGATCGCGCTGCTGATCGGCCTGATCGCCGCCTACCATCGCCTGCGCTTGTGGCTGCATGTGTTGCTGACCGCCGCCGCGCTCGCGGCGGGCGCCTGGGCCGGGGCAAACTTGACCGCCAGCCTCGTGGTCGGCGGCGTGTTCGCATTGGTCGCGCTGCCGTTGCTGATCGCGCCGCTGCGACGGAGCTGGATCACCCGCCCGCTGCTGGCGTTCTACACGAAGATCCTGCCGCCGCTGACCGACACCGAGCGCACCGCGCTGGAAGCCGGCACGGTCGGCTTCGAGGGCGAGCTGTTTTCCGGCAAACCGAAGTGGAAGCTGCTGCTCGATCAACCCGCGCCGGCGCTGACCACCGAGGAACAGGCGTTTCTCGACGGCCCATGCGAGCAGTTGTGCAAGCTCGCCAACGAGTGGGACATCACCCACGTCCGCACCGACCTGCCGCCGGAATTGTGGGAGTTCATCAAGCGCCACAAGTTCTTCGGCATGATCATTCCGAAGCAATACGGCGGGCTTGGATTTTCCGCGTACGCGCATCATCGCGTCATCCTGAAACTGGCCTCGATCTCCTCCTCGCTGGCCGCCACCGTCGGCGTGCCCAATTCGCTCGGCCCGGGCGAGTTGTTGATGCACTACGGCACCTCCGAGCAGAAGCAGCATTACCTGCCACGGCTGGCCGATGGCCGCGAGATTCCCTGCTTCGGCCTGACCGGCCCGTTCGCCGGTTCGGATGCGACCTCGATCCCCGACTACGGCATCGTCTGCACCCACGAGTGGAATGGCGCCAAGGTGGTCGGTATCCGCCTGACCTTCGACAAGCGCTACATCACCCTGGCGCCGGTCGCGACGCTGATCGGGCTGGCGTTTCGCATGGTCGATCCGGATGGTTTGCTCGGCGATAAAAAGGATCTCGGCATCAGCCTGGCGCTGATCCCGCGCGACACCCCCGGCGTCGAAATCGGCCGTCGTCACTTCCCGCTCAATTCGGCGTTCATGAATGGCCCGATCCGCGGCCGCGACGTGTTCGTGCCGCTCTCGGCGCTGATCGGCGGCGAGGAATACGCCGGTCGCGGCTGGCAGATGCTGGTCGAAGTGCTGTCGATCGGGCGCTCGATCACCCTGCCCTCCACCGCCAGCGGCGGTGCCAAGGCGGCCGCCGTGGTCACCGGCGCCTATGCCCGCATCCGCAAGCAATTCGGGCTGTCGATCGGCCGTTTCGAAGGCGTCGAGGAAGCGCTGGCGCGGATGGCCGGCAAGGCCTACGCGGTGAGCGCGCTGGCGCAGTCCACCGCCGCCGCGGTGGCGCGCGGCGAGAACCCGGCGGTACCCTCGACCATCGCCAAGTACCACTGCACCACCACCGCCCGCGAGGTGATCCAGGATGCGATGGACGTGCTCGGCGGCAAGGGCATCATCCTCGGGCCGCGCAACTTCATGGGCCGCAACTGGCAGCACGCGCCGATCTCGATCACCGTCGAGGGCGCCAACATCATGACCCGCAGCCTGATGATCTTCGGCCAGGGCGCGATCTTGTGCCATCCGTGGGTGCTCAAGGAAATGAAAGCCGCGCAGCTGCCAGACCCGCAGCAGCGCCTGCACGAGTTCGATCGCAATCTGTTCGGCCACGTCGGTTTTGCGATCTCCAACGCGGTACGCGCGTGCTGGTTCGGGCTGAGCGCCGCGCGCATCGGCACCGCACCCGGCGATGCCTGTACCCGTCGCTACTTCCGCAAATTGAACCGTTATTCGGCGGCGCTGGCGCTGATGGCCGACACCGCGATGCTGCTGCTCGGCGGCAAGCTCAAGTTCCGCGAAAAACTCTCGGCGCGGCTGGGCGATGTGCTCAGCCAGTTGTACATCGCCAGCGCCATGCTCAAGCGCTATCACGACGAAGGCGCACCGGCGTCGGATCAGCCGCTGCTGGCGTGGGCGTTCCACGACGCCGTGCACCGCATCGAACTGGCGCTGTCGGGGGCACTGCGCAATTTCCCGATCCGCCCGGTCGGCTGGTTGCTGTGGCTGCTGGTGTTCCCGTGGGGCCGGCGTGCGCAGGAGCCGTCGGACCGCCTCGGCCATCGCGCCGCGGCGTTGCTGATGTCGCCGTGTGATGCCCGCGATCGCCTCGCCGCCGGCCTGTTCCTGACGCCGGGCGAGCACAATCCGGCCGGCCGCATCGACAGCTATCTGGCGAAGGTGATCCTCGCCGAGCCGGTCGAGCGCAAGTTCTGGAAGGCGCTCAAGAACCACGATATCGAGGCGCTGGAGTTCGACGCCCAACTCGATGAAGGCGTGCGCGAAGGCTGGATCAGCGCCGACGAACGCAAGCAACTCGAAGAATTGCGCGCCATCACCATCGACGCCATCGCGGTGGACGATTTCGACCCGAGCGAACTGATGGCTGCATCCGCACGCCCGGCGCCGCGCGTGCGCGATGTCGCCTGAAATCCGCCGTCCGTTACCGATCTGGAATACTTGCTCCAGCCTTGCCGCCTGACCTGTTCCACAACACCGACCGAGGTATTGCGTGGCCGCGACTTCCGAATACGACTACATCATCGTCGGCGCCGGTTCGGCCGGTTGCGTCCTCGCCAACCGCCTGAGCGAGGATCCGCACGTGCAGGTGCTGCTGCTCGAAGCCGGCGGCCGCGACTGGCATCCGTTCATCCACATGCCGGCGGGGCTGGCCAAGCTGGCCGGCAACAAGCGCATCAACTGGGACTACACCACCGAGCCGGTGCCGGGGCTGGACGGCCGCCGCATCTGGTGGCCGCGCGGCAAGGTGCTCGGCGGGTCGAGTTCGATCAATGCGATGTGCTACATCCGCGGCGTCCCGGCCGACTACGACGAGTGGGAACGGTTGGGCGCGACCGGCTGGAACTGGAACGCGGTGCTGCCCAGCTTCATCCGCGCCGAGGGCAACCAGCGCGGCGCCAGCGCCCTGCACGGCAGCGACGGCCCGCTCAAAGTGTCCGACCTGCGTCACGTCAATCCACTCACGCGGGTGTTCGTCGATGCCGCCGAGCAGGCCGGTTACGCACGCAACCCCGACTTCAACGGCCCCGCCCAGGATGGCTTCGGGTTGTATCAGGTTACCCAGTCCGGCGGCGCCCGCTGCTCGACCGCGGTGGCCTACCTCGACCCGGTGAAGCCGCGACCCAACCTGCACATCCGCACCCACGCACTGGCCCGCCGCGTGTTGTTCGCCGGCCACCGCGCGACCGGCGTGGAATGGGCCGAGCGCGGCCAGCCGATGCAGGCGCGGGCGCGCCGCGAAGTGCTGCTGAGCGGCGGCGCGCTCAATTCGCCGCAGCTGCTGATGCTCTCGGGCATCGGCAGCGCCGATGCGCTGCGCCGGCACGGCATCGAGGTGCGCGCCGACCTGCCCGGCGTCGGCGCCAACCTGCAAGACCACCTCGACATCTGCACCCTGGTTCACGCCACCCAGCGCATCACCTACGACCGCGTCAGCGATGCCAGGGTCGCTTTCGATTACTTCCTGCGCGGCCACGTCGGCCCCGGCACCAGCAACATCGCCGAAGGCGGCGGCTTCGTGCGCTCGCGGCTGGCACCCGATGCCCGCGCCGACATCCAGTTCCATTTCATCCCGGCGCTGCTCGACGACCACGGCCGTCATCGCCTTCCGGGCGACGGTTACACCATGCACGCCTGCTTCCTGCGCCCGCGCAGCCGTGGCCGGCTCAGCCTGGTCGATGCCGACCCGGCCAGCAAGATCCGCATCGAGCCTGGCTATCTGAGCGATGGTGAAGGCTTCGATCTGGCGGTGATGCTCGAATGCGCCAAGCTCACCCGCGAAATCTTCGCGCAGAAGGCGTTCGACCCGTACCGTGGCGCGCCGATCTTCCCGGCGCGCGCCAACGCCTCCGATGCCGAGTTGCTGGCCTTCATCCGCGCCAAGGCCGAGACCGTCTACCACCCGGTGGGCACCTGCCGGATGGGTCGCGACGACGACCCCGGCGCCGTGCTCGATGCGCAACTGCGCGTGCGCGGCGTCGATGGCCTGCGCGTGGTCGACGCCTCGGTGATGCCGTGCCTGATCGGCGGCAACACCAACGCGCCGACGATCATGATCGGCGAGCGCGCCGCCGACCTCATCGGCGACCGCGTCGAACCGGTCGCGGACGCCAGCCGCGCCCGGCAAGCGGCGTTGACTTCCTGACCCCTCAACCGCCGGCCAGCAGCGGCGGCAACGGGCAGTGCAGGACACCGCAGATCGTGCGCAGCAACTCGGACTCGGCAACCGTCAACTGCCCGTCGCAGGCGCAAGTCGCGACCAGGGCCTCGATCAGCACCGCCTTGGCCATCGGGTCGAGCGCATCGAGCGCATCCCAGCCCGGTTCGAGCGCGACCGCGCCAGCGGCCGGCGGCGCATAGGGGATGTTCGTGCGCGGCAGGGCGCGATCGAGCCCGGCCGCATAGGCGCGCTGTGCCGCGCTCGCGGTGGCGTGGCCGCAACTGGCCAGCACCGCCAGCAGGCAGGCAATCTGCGCCTGCGCATCGGGCAATTTCAAACGCCCGATCCGCCAGCCCGCGGACGGATCGAGCGATTCGCGCAACTGCCGGTGCAGCAGGCAGCCCAGGCAGTATTCGAACAGACTGCGCCGGCCAGCGACGGCCGCCAGCGCATCGACGCTGGCGATGACCGCATCCAGATCCGGGCGCGGCCGCCGCCGCAACACCGGGAACGCCAGTTGCGCCAGCGGCAGGCGCAGCATCGGATGCAGCCCGGCGAGCGCGGCGTGCATCCGCGTGGCGGCGGCCTGCAACGCCGATCCGTGGCGCTCGCCAATGAGGCACTGCTGCCGTGCGCGAATGTCGGCGTCGTCGTCGAACAGCAAGGCGAACACCAGCAACACGGCGCCGTCGCCATCGCCTGCCGCCGCCCGCAGCGCGGCGGGTATGGCCACGCCCACCGCGGCCGCATGCAGGCGCTGGCGCTCGTCGACCACGCCCACCTGGGCGGCGATCGCTGCCGGCGCTGCTGCCATCGACATCTGCGCCGCTGGCAGCGCTGCCTGCCCGGCAGCGGCCAGGCCCAAGGCGAGATCCTCCGCCATGCCGTCGGGCGGATCATCCGCCCAGCGGGCAGCCAGTGCACCCAGTGCCACCGGCGAAAACGCCGGCTCCAGCGCGCGGATGCGATCGAGCAGCGGCGGGTGGGTGGCGAACAGGCGGCCCAGGCCGATGCCATCACCGAAGAACATGTGCGAGGCTTCCTCGGCGCCGGCAGCGGTGATGGTCGAGCCTTCCGCCAGGCCGGCGATCTTCTTGAGCGCGCCGGCGATGCCGGCGCTCTGGCGGGTGAATTGCACCGCGCAGGCATCGGCCAGGTATTCGCGTTGCCGGCTCAGGCCGGCCTTGATCAGGCGACCGAAGAACAGGCCGACGTAACCGATCACGAACAGCACCAGCGCGATCAGGTAAATCACTGCGACATTCTTGCCGCGACTGCCGCCACGGCGGCTGCTGGCGAGGATCTCGCGGCCGATGACGCCCAGCACGAGGATGCCGAACAGCACCCCGATCAGGCGGATGTTCACGCGCATGTCGCCGTTGAGGACATGGCTGAACTCGTGCGCGACCACGCCTTGCAGCTCGTCGCGGTTGAGCCGCTCGAGGGCGCCATCGGTGACGGTGATGGCGGCGCTGGCCGGCGACCAACCGGCGGCGAAGGCGTTGATCGACGGCTCCTCTTCGAGCACGTAGATCTCCGGCACCGGCAGGCCCGAGGCGATCGCCATCTCCTCGACCACGTTGCGCAGGCGGCGCAGGCGCGGATCGCCGGTATCGCTGGCCACCAGGACGGCACCGAGCTCCTGCGCCACCTTGCCGCCGTCGCCGCGCAGCCGCGCCGTGCGCACCAGCGAAGCGATGCCGATCACCGCCAGCGTGATCACGGTGGCCGCGGCGATGGCCGCGCTCGCATCGTCGTCGCCATCGGTGCGCATTCCGGACACCAGCCACACGCCCAGGTCGACGGCGAGCACGACCGCGATCACCGCGAGCACGAACATGGCGAGCAGCCATCGCGACCGGCGTCGCGCCGCCACCTGGGCCTGGAAGAAGTTCATCGCCATCGCCACGCTCCGACGATCCGCACCGACCCCGATGCTTGCCGCCGAACCGGCGCCGATGACCGCCAACGGCGGTCGTGCGATTCAGGAAAACGATACCTTCACCGCCTCGCGCCGTTCCGGCTGGGTGATTTCCAGCAGGGCCGCCGCGGCGAAATCGAAGGCGCCGGCGATCAGGCTCGACGGAAACACTTCGCGCCGGTTGTTGTAGGCCATCACCGAATCGTTGTAGGCCTGACGGGCGAACGCGACCTTGTTTTCGGTCGAAGTCAGCTGCTCGGACAGCTGCATCATGGTCTGGTTGGCCTTCAGATCCGGATAGGCTTCGGCCACCATCATCAGCCGCGCCAGCGCGCCGCCGAGCTGGCCTTCGGCGGCGCCCAACTGCTGCATCGCCGCCGCATCACCGGGGTTGAGCTTGGCTGCCGACAGCCCCGATACCGCGGCGCCGCGCGCGGCGATCACCGCTTCGAGCGTCTGCCGCTCGTGCTGCAGATAGCCCTTGGCGGTCTCGACCAGGTTGGGTATCAAATCGTAGCGCCGCTGCAATTGCACGTCGATCTGCGCAAAGGCGTTCTTGTAGGCGTTGCGGCCGGTGATCAGGCCGTTGTAGACGGCGATGCCCCACAGCAGCACCACGCCGGCGGCCACCAGCAGCACCACCAACAACAAGATCAGGGCGGTGAACATGGGCGCATCCTCCGCAAACCAGTGCCGTGGTCGTCGTTGCCGAGGTTGCGATTCGGTAACGGGATTTCAACCCCGGCCAAGCTATCATGCGACTTCCTCGGCAGCATAACACCCATGCCCGCGAAGACCGTGATCGCATCCGTCCTGCGCACCGCCCTGTGGGCGCTTGCCTGCGCCGTCGCCAGCGCCTCGGCACAGGTTTCCACCGTCGCGCCGCAAGCCTTTCCGCCGTCATCCGCAGCGCCGACATCGGTCGTTCCGGGCGACGCGATCGCACCTTCGCCCACGCCGGCACCGGGCGAGCCCAGCTTCAGCAACGACGCGCGGGCGATGGACGTGCTCGCCCAGCAGATCGTCGAACGTGCCCATATCCCCGGCATGGCGATGGCGATCGTGCAGGGCGACAAGGTGCTGCTGATGAAAGGCTACGGCGTGACCCAGATGTACGGGCGCGAACCGGTCACCGTGCACACCGTGTTCCGCCTGGCGTCGCTGTCCAAGGCCTTCGCCGGCACGCTGGCGGCGCTGCTGGTGCAGAACGGATCGCTGGCGTGGGACATGCGGGTGGTCGATCACCTGCCGGCGTTCCTGCTGCCCAATACCGAATACACCCGCGATCTGACCGTGCGCGACATCCTCAGCCAGCGCGCCGGCCTGACTCGCAACACCTACGACCGCGACCTCGAGGCCGACGTGCCGTTCGAGAGCCTGGTCGACAAGCTCGCGCAGGCGCCGATGGCCTGCGCGCCCGGCACCTGCTACGGCTACCAGAACGTTTCCTTCAGCCTGATCGCCGATGTGGTGTTCGCCGTCACCGGCGATTTCTACACGCACCTGGTCGAGAAGAACATCTTCCATCCGCTCGGCATGTACGACTCCAGTTATGGCCGCGACGGCCTGGAATCCAGCCCGAGCTGGGCGCGCCCGCACGTGCGCGGCGCCGGCGGCTGGGTGCCGGTGCGGCCGCGCGAGGCCTATTACCGGGTGCCGCCGGCGGCCGGCGTCAACACCTCGATCCACGACATGACGCAATGGCTGCTGGCGCAGATGGGCCATCGCCCGGACGTGCTCTCGCCGGCCCTGCTCACCGACATCCACACGCCGCTGGCGGAAACCGTCGACCAGTTGCACGGCGCGCCCTGGCGGCGCGATCGCCTCACCGACGCCCGCTACGCGACCGGCTGGCGCATCTTCACCTACGCCGGCCACACCATGATCTTCCACGGCGGCGCCGTGCAGGGTTATCGCACGATGATCGGCTTTCTGCCCGACAAGGACATCGGCACGGTGGTGCTGTGGAACTCGGAGAGCCCTGTCCCCAGCGGCCTGATGCCGATGATCATGGACCGCGCGCTGGGCCTGCCGCCGGTCGACTGGGTCGGCATCGACGAAGTCGGCCACGCCGCGGCCGCCGCACCTGCCGCCACCCGCTACCACGGCCGTGTCCGCGCCAGCGGCGGCTACAAGCCCGGCGCGCGCTCAGGCGGCTATACCGCTGCGGCCCATCGCAGCGCCGTCAAACCGGCGGCGAAGAAGAAGAAAAAGGGCAAGCGGTGACGGGGGGGGGGGGGGGACAGAGGACAGGGGACAGAGGACAGAGGACAGAAAGGTAGTCTGTAGTCTGTAGGCAGTAGCGCATCGGATCGCCGATTCCTGCCGCACATGGATGTGCCCATGCCGCGGGCGCGGGATGCGCAAGAGTGGCCGGGTTCCGGGTTCCGATTCCCGGGTTCCGATTCCCGGGTTCCGAGTCTCGAGTCCCGAGCCTCGAGTTCCGAGTTCCGAGTTCC
>JAFEFT010000028.1 GCA_018240435.1 Pseudomonadota bacterium | reverse complement strand
ACCCACACGAGTTCACGAAGACCCCTCGAAATTTCCATGACGCTGTGGCCCGCGTACAACGCCCGCGCAGCTTCCACGATGGTGGGCGTGGGGTGGTAGCGACCGCGCTGCCATGTTTCCGGGTCGATTCGCGGCGGTGGGAAGTGCCGCAGGCCGAGCTGGATGGCATCCGGCAGGCTTTCAGCATTGCAGCGCAAGGGCAGCGGAACCCCATCCTGATGGTGACCAGCTTCGATCTTGAGCGCCGTGGAGCCGGCCTTGGTGGCAATGAGGATCGGCACGACGGGGACATCGTGGCTGGCTTCGTGGAAGTTCTTCAGATCCAGCGCGTAGTCCCAGACTTGATCCACCGCATCGCGCGAGTAATCGCGCGCGCCCACCTTGAATTCGAGAACGAACACGACCTGTTCCAGAACGAGCACGGTGTCGACTCGCGAACCCAATCGTGGAATGTCGTATTCGAAGAACAGGGCACCTTGGATCGCGGCGTAGGGTGTCAACAACCTCTTCAGGAGCGAGACCTGCTCCAGCCAAGCGATTTTTTGTGATGGGTCAACGGCAAAGCTGTACCACGTCGTCAACGCGCCGACGATGCGTTGCGGGTCTTCAGTGAGAAACTGGGCAATCGAGGCGCCATAGCCCCACCGCGTGCGCGATGCCCGTTCGCTGCCATGGTCCGCCTGCTCCCTCATGCCGCCAGGTTAACTGAAAGCGAGTTGAGCAAGGCGGCGGCACAGGGAGTGTTCTGGCCGGGCTGTGCGGTCGCCGGGACGCAAAGGTGATCCGTTCGCCGACGCTCACGCTCGGGCGGCACTCCGTTCTCCGCCAGACAATTGATGGCAGGCGCGGTGTGAACCGGTGTGTTCCAGAACAGGCAAAGCACAGCCCCCTGCGCTCGTCACCTGCAGGCCTTCTCGTCACGCCGTCGCCCGAGGCAAAGGGCAAGGCCGGCACCGTCACTTTGCCTTGGGCGGTGCCCGCACGGGGATCGGCACGTTGCACAGGTCGATGTGACCGGCCGGGCGCAGGTACCAGTCGTCGCGACGGTTGCGGCGCGCCTCCACCTGCGCGTCCCAGGTCGGGGTGTCGGTGCGCAGTACCTGCAACGGCGTGCGCTCGGCGGCGGGCACTTCGCTGGCAAGGCGTATGGACTTGATCGGCACCCGCTGCCCGGGTTTTTCGTAAAAACCCAACGGCCCGCTGCCGCGCGGCAGCACCGAGAGCAGTTCCATGCCCTTGACGACGCGGCCGACGGTGGTGATGTTCAGGTCGAGCTGGCGCGGCGCCTGCCCGATCACCACGTACAGTTCGGCGCCGGTGCTGGAGTCGGCCGCCATGTCGCGACCGGCGCCGACGGTACCGTAACAATGCGCCAGCCAGGCCTTGCCGGTGGCCGGATCCATGCCGGCCGGAAAGCCGTCGACGAAGCCCACGCGCGGCGCATAGCCGTCGCTGTCGGCCAGCGCATGGAAATGCAATCCGGCGACATCGACGCTGAATTCGGCCGGCAGGTGGTCCTTTGCCGGCGCCAGCGGGCGGGCATCCTTTTCGCCGGCATCGGGATCGCCCCACTGCACGACGAAGTCGTCCTGCGCGCGGTTGATCGACAGCCCGTCGAACCAGTGGTCGTGCGCCAGGGTGCGGATGTTGGCCACGTGCTGCGGCGCGAACTGCGGAGCCAGTTCGATGATCACGCGGCCACTGGCGAGTTCCAGATACAGCGTGTCGGCCGGGTCGAGGTCGCGCCATGCCGAGGCCGGTGCGGCGTCGATGATCTGTTGCGCGGTCCGGAATTTCGGTTTGCTGGCGGGCGCCGGATCGGCGGCCAGACTCGATGACCAAGTGACGATGCACAGCAGCATCGCCAGCGCGAGGCAGGATCGGCGCATGGAAGGTCCGCAAAAGATGGGAGGCAGCGCAGGATACCGCGTCAGAAGCGATCGACGAACTCGATCACCGCGCCCAGCCGATAGGCGCGTTCCTCGGCCGCCACCCGCACCAATTCGGCCACTTCCTCATTGGGTGCTTCGACTTCGACGCAATGCAGGCCGGGGCCGTATTCGTCCGACAGTCCCGCCGAGCTGCCATCGCCCCAGCCCGACTGCGGCAGCACCTCGTTGACCTCTTCGGCGCGTTCGATTTCCTCGTCGACGTTCTCGACGTGGTGGATCACGTCCTGGGTGTCGTCTTCGCTGGCGGTGATGCGAAAGCGCACGGTCGGCATGGCACGGCTCCGGCGGCGGAAACCTGCTTGCAGGTTACGCCGACGCGATCGCGATGGCGATGCTGCACTGCGCGTTGCCGATCGCCGCGGCGGGTCGCAAGATGAACCGTTTGCGCGGCCGGCTCAGTCGGTGGCGGGAAACACTTCCAGCGCCACCGCCTGCGTCGCCAGCGTCGGCGTCAAGTAGCCGTGCGAACCGCACGGAATCAATCCTGCTTCGGCAAAGGCGCGGCGATAAGCAGTCGCGCTGCGCGCCACGAAGCCGTTGCGATCGCCGTCGATGGCATCGCCACGGCAGAACACTTCGATCCACGCCATGCCGCTGCACAGCTCGGCAAATCCCGACAGACCGCGGCGCAGTTCGTCACCGCGCACGTAATGCAGCACGTCGGCGCACACCAGCAGGTCGACGGGCGCCTGCCAGCGCAGGTATTGCAAGTCGCCGAAACGCGCCAGGCGGAGATTGCGACGCGCGCCGTGACGGGCGATGGCATAGGCGCTGGCGTCGACGCCGAGGTATTCCAGCCGCGGGCGCAGTGCGAGCAGGGGTGCGCGCCAGGCGCCTTCGCCGCAACCGACGTCGAGCACGCGGCGCAGTGGCCGGCCGAGGTAGTACTCGGCCATCGCCACCGCCAGTGCCACCTTGCGTTGCAGCAGCGCCTTGCCGCCGGCAGCATTGCCGCCGCGGTACCAATGGTCGAAGTAGCGGCGGTCGTAGCGCTTGCCCATGGTGGTGGTCGGAGGTGGCGACCGCGGCGGGTCGGGTGACGATTATCCACGGCCGTGCCGCCACCGGCTTCGGCCGCGCGTCCGCCGCGCTGGCGCTGGTGCCGTCGTCATGGATCGTCGTTCGCATCGCGGCTGGCATCGCGGGTCTTTCCGCCGCCTGTCGGCTGGTCGATAATCCTCGCCCCGATGGTTCGATGCGATTTCGGCACTCCATGGCGAACACCCGCATCATCCACTGTGTCGGCGCCAGCGACGAGGACACCGCCCATCTGCGCCTGCTGCTGCGTTCGGCGATCATCCATCTGATCGACGCCTGGCGTTGGGGGCCGGAGGATCGCGCCGATCTGGTGGTGGCCGATGTCCGCAGTCTGGTCGGTGATTCGGCGCTGCGCCGCAGCCAGCAGCGCGGCGTCGTCTGCGCGACGATCGTCGAGGCGGCCGATCCGGCGCCGGCGGGGAAGTTCCTGCGCAAGCCGTTGCGTCGCGATGATTTCGTCGCCCTGCTCAACACGGTCGGGTCGAGCACGGTGGCGCCGCTGGCCCTGGTCAGCCAGGGCGAGGACTTTTTCGATCTGGACCTCGGCGAGGCGGCGTTCGACGCCAGCGAACTGCCGAGCATCGAAGTCAGTCTCGCGCGCGACGACCGCGAACGTGCGCAAGACGCCTTCGATTCGATCTTCCATCGCGATCCGGAGGCCGAAAAATCGGTATTCCTGATGCCGGAGAAACTCGATGCCGATGCCGGTGTCGAGTTCGTCCGCGACACCACCGCGCGCAGCGAAAGTCGCGCCGATGCCTATGGCAACCCGTTCGTGCGCGGCGGCGTGGACGATGCCAATGTCGATCCGACGTTCTTGCGCGGAATCGAACGCGTCTTCGACGACGATCAGGCGCAGCCGCTGGCGGCCTACCTTCAGCCGGGGCGGCTGGGCGGGCCGGCGATCATCGAATGGCCGGGGGCGGCGGTGCTGGTGCTCGATCCCAAGGCCAGGGTGTTCCATTGCGAGGGGCGGCTGCCGTCACTCGAGCGCTACTTCCGGCAGCCGATCCGAGCCGGCGACTGGACCCGTCTGGTCAGTTCCGAACTGGCGACGTGGCGTGCGCGTGCCCCTGCGCGTCCGTACCAGCGGCTGATCTGGATGGATCGCTTCATCGGCTCCAACGGCTATCTGGCGGCGCATTTGGATCCCGGCGGCCTGTACCGGCTGACGCGATGGCTGGAACTGGCACAGGACTACCCGCGGGCGTTCCGGATCGGTGCCAACATGATCGTCCCCCAGCGGCTGGGCGACATCGCCCATGTCAGCGAGGTGTCGCTGGCCGAGGTGTTCGACGTGGTCAACGCCTACGAGGCGATCGGCTATGTGGAGTGGTCGCGCCGGCAGCGCTCGCGACCGGAGGACGCCGCATGAAGGCGTGGCGTCGCCGAAAACCGGCCTTCCGTCTTGCCGCGGAGCCGGGCGTCTGCCTTAGAATCGGCGATGCCGGCTCGCCGCGAGAGTGAAGGCCGGCGGGGACGAGGGCAGCGAAGGCGATCTGCGGCACATGAGCAAGCAGCAAATCATCCAGTGCGTCGGCACCAGCGAGGAGGACACGGCGCACCTGCGCCTGACGCTGCGTGTCGTGCGCGAGGAACTGGACGACCACTGGGCCTGGGGGACCGAGGCCAAGGCGACGTTGGTGATCGTCGATCCGATCCGCCTGATCGGCGAGGCGGCGCTGCGGCGCGCCACCCAGCGCGGCGTCGCCTGCGCGCAGTTGATCAACGAATCCGAGCCCAAGCCACCCGAAGGCCTGTACCTGCGTCGGCCGCTGTCGCGCAGCGCCTTCGTCAGCCTGCTCAACCTCGTCTCCAAGGGCGGGCCGGCGGTGCATGTCTCCGAGGATTACCACGACGAATTCCAGGAGCTCGACCTCGGTGCGGTCGACCTGTCGGCGCTGGAGCAGGCCCACCCCGGCGTGGTTCGTTACGGCGACGACAGCGCCACGCCAGCGTCGCCGCCGGTCGCGGCGAAGGCGCCTGAGGTCGTGCCGCCGCCGACGCCGGTCGCGGCGGCGCCGGTCGCGGCCAAGGCGGACAAGGCCTCCGAGGCCGAGCAGGCCGTGCGCAAGCAGATCGACCAGATGCCCGGTGCCCAGGCGCGCAAGCAGATCGATCCGAAGGCGCGCTTCCCGCTGATCTTCTACCTGGAAAAGGGCGTGTTCAGCGGCCCGGCGCGGATCGAACTGCCGGGATCGCCGGCGCTCGTGGTCGATCCCGATGACGAGGCGTTTTTCGCCCGCGGTTTGCTGCGCATGCTCGAGCCTTATGCCAGCGAGCCGTTGAAGTTCGGTGACTGGAAGTTGCTCAGTGATCCGGAGTGGGAGCACGTGCGCCGCAGTGCTTCGGCGCGGCCGTACGTGCGCCTGAAGTGGATGGACAGCTTCATCCATTCCGAAGGCTTTCTCGCCAAGCACCTCGACCCGGCAGCCAGTTATCGGCTCAACAACCGGCTCGATCTGGCCGGCGACTACCCACGGGCGTTCCGCGTCGGCACCCATATGACGGTGCCGCGCAAGCTGCACGAAGTGGCGCGCATGAGCGCCGTCGGTCTGGCCGAGGTGTTCGACGTCATCAATGCCTACGAGTCGATCGGTTACGTCGAATGCACGCTCGGCGAGCGCCCGCGTCGGACGTGAGTCGTCCCGCCCACGGCGGCGGTCAGTCGTCGAGCAGGCCCGATTGGGCGAGCTGGCGGATGCGGAAGATGGTGTCGATGTCGGCCAGCCGGTAGGCTTCGCGGATGGCGCCGACGTGCGAGTCGCCGTCCTGGTGGTCGGGCGACCACGATTCGTAGGTGAAGCGGACGAACAGGCCATCGCGCGTGGGCTGTTCGATGCGCATGCTCATCCGGAACGATGAGCCTTCGGCGGCATCGACGATGGTGTACTCGACCGCGGCGTCGTCGTCGAAGTGGACGCGGTCGCGCACGATCTGCTGGCCGAAGCGCAGGGTGCGCAGCAGGTCGTCGCCGTCGCGCTCGATCGTGCATTCGTCCAGCCACGGCACGAAACTGGCGGGGAACTGGGCGCGCATCACCAGGCCGCGCCAGAGTTGCGCGCGCGCCATCGGCGTGACCCTCGGATCGTCGCGATCGTTGACCTGCACCAGATGTTCGAAGCGCAAGGCCCCGGCCAGCTCCGGGTGCATCGAGGTGGCGACGATCGGGCGCTCGCGCGGCCGTTCGATCATGGGCTGCGTCCGAAGGCGATGCCGCCGGCGTCGATCAGCAGCGAGGTCATCGCCAGCGACCCGACCACATCCTCGTTGAAAAATCGCACACGGTCGCCGCGGCCCTGCAGTGCCAGCACGTACAGCAACGGCAGGTAGTGTTCCGGCGTCGGGATGGCCTTGCTGGCGTCGGCGCCCAGGCGCGGCCAGTCGACCAGTTCGATGTGCTCGCCGGCGGCGATGCGGCGCTTGACCGCGCCGTCGAAGGCGAGCGCCCAGTCCAGCGGCCGTGGGTCGCGCCAGTCCAGCAGGGCGAGGTTGTGCACGATGTTGCCGCTGCCCAGCACCAGCACGCCCTCGTGCCGCAACGGCGCCAGCTTCCGGCCCAGTTCGTAGTGGTGCTCGCCGGGCCGCGAGGTGTCCATGCTCAGCTGCACCACTGGCACGTCGGCCGCGGGGTACATGCCGCGCAACACGCTCCAGGCGCCGTGGTCGAGGCCGCGGGTGGCGTCGACATGGGCGTGCTTGTGGCCGCCGAGCAGATCTTCCACCCGCCGCGCCAGCTTCAGGTCGCCCGGCGCCGGGTATTGCAGGTCGAACAGCGCCTGCGGGAAGCCGAAAAAATCGTGGATCGTCTGCGGGTGGCTGGCGCCGGTCAGGCGCGCGCCCTGCGCCTGCCAATGCGCGGAAATGCACAGCACCGCACGCGGCCGCGGCAGCCGCTCGCCAAGCAGTCGCCATTGCCAGTGCCAGGCGTTGTCCTCGATCGCATTCATCGGCGAGCCGTGGCCGACGAAAACGACCGGCATCGGGCGAGCCGCGGCTGGCGATGGCAACGCAGAGGTCATCGCCGCCAGCCTAGCGCCGCTTCGCGGCGCCGCACAAGACGGGCAGGGCGCAAGCGGTGCCGGCGACCACGCGTGGACGCCCGACGCGCCAGCAACGCAAAAGGCCACCCGACAGGGTGGCCCGGAACGTTGCAAGCATTGGTCGGGGAGACAGGACTTGAACCTGCGACCTCTACGTCCCGAACGTAGCGCTCTACCAGACTGAGCTACACCCCGACTGAGCTGCGCATTGTAAGGAGGATGGCCAGACGGGGCAAGTCGCACTCTGGCGGCGTGCATCGTCGGGTGTATCACCCACGTTCTCGCCGGCCAATGACCGGAGGCGCCGGCGTGTGGGCGCTGGATTCGATCGGGAATGCCCTAGAATCGACCTCCCTGCACGAGGATGCCCTGCCTTGATCAAGCCCCGCACCATGCCCGGCGTGATGGAATTGCTGCCGCGCGAGCAGATCGCCTTGCAGCGCATGCTCGACGTGATCCGCCGCAATTACGAGCGCTTCGGCTTTCTTCCGGTGGAAACGCCGGCGATCGAGCTGTCCGAGGTGCTGCTGACCAAGACCGGCGGCGAGACCGAGCGCCAGGTGTATTTCGTGCAGTCCACCGGCGCGCTCGACAAGGCGGGCGAAGGTGTGCCCGAACTGGCGCTGCGCTTCGATCTGACGGTGCCGCTGGCGCGTTACGTGGCCGAGCACGAGCACGATCTGGCGTTCCCGTTCCGGCGCTACCAGATCCAGCGCGTGTACCGCGGCGAGCGCGCGCAGCGCGGTCGCTTCCGCGAGTTCTATCAGGCCGACATCGACGTGATCGGCAAGGATGGCCTGTCGATCCGTTTCGATGCCGAGCTGCCGGCGGTGATCCACGCCATCTTCACCGAGCTGGCGATCGGGCCGTTCACCATCCAGCTCAACAACCGCAAGCTGATGCGCGGTTTTCTGGCCGGGCTTGGCATCGCCGACGCACAGCAGCAGGCGCTGGTGCTGCGCGAGGTCGACAAGCTCGACAAGCGCGGCGCCGAGGCGGTACGCGTCACCCTGACCGGCGACGCCTTCGGGCTGGCCGGCGAGGTCGTGGATCGCCTGCTCGAATTCGTCCGCATCCGCTCGCACGGGCACGATGACGCGCTGGCCAAGCTGGCGGCGCTGGGTGATGGCGACGAAACCTTCACTGCCGGCGTCGCCGAACTGCGCGAGGTGCTGGCGATGGTGCGTGCGCTGGGCGTGCCGGAGTCTGCCTATGCGATCAACCTGTCGATCGCGCGCGGGCTGGATTACTACACCGGCACCGTGTTCGAGACCACCTTGAACGAACATCCGCAGATCGGCTCGATCTGCTCGGGCGGTCGCTACGAAAATCTTGCCAGCAACTACACCAAATCGAAGCTGCCCGGCGTCGGCATCTCGATCGGGGTGACGCGACTGTTCTGGCAATTGCGCGAGGCCGGGTTGATCGACCAGGCCGACAGTTCGGTGCAGGTGCTGGTCGGCCTGCTCGACGAGGCGCGATTGCACGACAACCTGCAGATCGCGCGCGAATTGCGCGCTGCCGGCATCAACGCCGAAGTGCAACTCGACGCGCGCAAGCTCAAGGCGCAGATGCAGTACGCCGATCGCGCCGGCATCCGCTTCGTGGCCTTGGTCGGCGACGATGAGGCGGCGCGGGCAGTGGTGGCGATCAAGGACATGCGCCGCGGTGCGCAATTCGAGGTCGCCCGCGGCGAACTGGCCAGCGCGCTGCGCGTTGAAATCGAACAATCGCGCGCGATGCGCAGTGGAGATCCGGCATGAACGACACCATCGCGCTCGACGGCTGCTCGCTGACGCGGGCGCAACTGGTGACCATCGCCCGCGGTGCCGGCGTGACGCTGGACGCGACGCAATTGGCGGTGGTCGCGCGCGCCGCCGATTTCTTTTCCGAACAGGTGCGCAAGCAGGAGCCGATCTACGGCGTGACCACCGGCTTTGGCAGCAATGCCGATCGCCTGCTCGGCGCCCATCGGGTGCGTGAACGCGGCGTCGGCAGCGATGCCGAGGTGGGATTGCTGGAAGAACTGCAACGCAACCTCGTCGTCACCCATGCCGTGTGCGTTGGCGAGCCGTTGCCTTGCGATGTCGTGCGGGCGATGCTGGCGATCCGCATCAATACCCTGATGCGCGGCCATTCGGGCATCCGCGTGCAAACCCTGCAGGCGCTGGCGGCGATGCTCAACGCCGGCGTCGTGCCGGTGGTGCCAAAGCTCGGTTCGGTGGGCGCCAGTGGCGATCTGGCGCCGCTGTCGCATCTGGCGATCGTGCTGCTCGGCGGCGGCGAGGCGTTCTACCAGGGCGAGCGCCTGCCCGGCGGCGAGGCGCTGGAGCGTGCCGGCCTGGAGCGCGTGCGGCTGTCGCACAAGGAAGGCCTGGCGCTCAACAACGGCACCGCGCAGATGCTCGCCTGCGGCGTGCTCGCCGTGGATCGGCTCGAACGCCTGCTCGACACCGCCGATCTGGCGGCGGCGATGACCATCGACGCCTTCGCCGGCCGCACCGGCGCGTTCGCCGAGGCCGTGCATGCGCTGCGCCCGCATCCGGGGCAGGTGCAGGTCGCCGCGAACCTGCGGCGCCTGCTTGCAGGCTCGACCCTGGCCGACATTCCCTATCATCTGGTGCCGCGTTTCGCGCCGTGGCAGCCGTCGAGCTGGAGCGCGCCGGGCCAGCAACTGCTGCGCTTCGACATCCAGTGGAACTGGGTGCCGCTCGATCAGCGCCACGGCCGCGAGAAGTTCTACACCCGTTTTCGGCCGTTCCGCGGGGGCAAGAAGCACCAGCCGCAGGACAGCTATTCGCTGCGCTGCGTGCCGCAGGTACACGGCGCGGTGCGCGATGCGGTGGCACAGGCCGCGCGCGTGCTCGACATCGAGCTCAATGCGGTCACCGACAACCCGTTGGTGTTCCCGGACATGGTCGGCGCCCGCCACGTCGAGGAGCAGGTGATCTCCGCCGGGCACTTCCACGGCATGCCGCTGGCGCTGGCGATGAGCTATGTCAAGGCGGCCATTCCGGTGCTGGCATCGATCTCCGAGCGCCGCCTCAACAAGCTGGTCGACCCGGCCACCAACGACGGCCTGCCGGCGTTCCTGATCGGCAACGAGGATTCCACCGAGTCGGGCTTCATGATCGTGCAATACACCGCCGCGGCGATCGTCAACGATCTGGCCAGCCGCGCCCATCCGGCCTCGGTGTATTCGATCCCGACCAGCGCCAATGCCGAGGACCACGTGTCGATGGGCGCCAACGAGGCACGGCACGTGCTGGACATGTGCGCCGACCTCGGCAAGGTGCTGGGTCTGGAGCTGTTCACCGCCGCACAGGCGCTCGACCTGCGCCGCGACATGATCCACGCCGCCCAGCAGTTGGCGAACGAGGGCGACGCGGCGCGGCTGGCGCGCAAGATCCAGGCGCCGGCGGCCGATGATGCCGAGGCGAAGCAGATCTTCCTCGCCGAAGTCGAGGGCCTGCGCGAAGAACTGGCGAACTCCCCGGCCTTCGCGCCGGGCGTCGCGGTGGCGGCGGCTTGGCGCGCGCTGCGCGAACGCATCGCCTTCATGGCGCGCGACCGGGCGCTCGATGGCGACGTGGCGACGGCGGTGCGGCTGGTCGACGATGACCTCCTGCTCGATGCCGTGAACGCGGCGCTGGGTGGCGCCTGATCGACGACTCGCGTCTTCCCGGCGCGCCGCGCGCGCGGCATTCGTCGATCCGACGGCAGTTCCGGCCCGGCACGAACGCAGTGGTCGCCAAGGCCGCTGAAAGCTGAATCTTCCCCATCGCCGGATCCAGCGTCGGGTTGACCGACATCGGGATATTGCGCTAATGTGATAGCGCGTTAATACATCAACTTGAAGAAAGCCGCCGTGAAAAAGCGCGCACTGGCTGTCACCAAAAGCAAGGAAAGCGCGGCCCAGCGCCAGCTGTGCGAGGCGCTGTGCGCGATCGGCGAGCCGGCCGACATGCGCCATTTCCTGCTCGACCTGTGCACGCCGGCGGAACTGGAGGCGATGGCCGACCGCTGGCGGGTGGTGCCCTTGCTGCTCGCCGGCGTGCCTTACCGCGAGATCCACGAGCGCACCGCGGTTTCCGTCACCACCATCGGCCGCGTCGCCCGTTGTCTCGAGCGCGGTGCCGGCGGCTACCGCCTCGCCGCCGCGCGGCTGGGTCACCACCACGCCACCCACTGATCGCTGCGCACGGCGAAGCGGGAGGCTGCGCCGTTGCCGGCAGCCCCCACGCCTGAGCCAGGAGCAGCCATGACCCCGCGCGACCGTTTGCGCATCGCCATCCAGAAGTCCGGGCGCCTGTCCGAGCCCGCCCGCGACTTGCTCGCCCGTGCCGGACTGAACTTTCGCGAGAGCCGCGATCGCCTGTTCTGCTACGGGCAGTCGCTGCCCATCGACCTGCTGCTGGTGCGCGACGACGACATTCCCGGCCTGATCGCCGACGGCGTGTGCGATCTGGGCGTGGTCGGCCGCAATGTGCTGCACGAGCAGGCGCTCGAGCGTGCCCAGGCGGGCAAGCCCGAACTGTTCACCGAACTGCGCGCGCTCGGCTTCGGCGGCTGCCGGCTCGCCATCGCCGCGCCGCAGGGTGTCGGCATCGACGTGATCGGCGACCTGCGCGGCAAGCGCATCGCCACCAGCTATCCGCAGGCGCTGCGGCATTGGCTGCGCGGGCAGGGCATCGCCGCCGAGGTGGTGGTGTTGTCCGGCTCGGTCGAAATCGCACCTCGGCTTGGCCAGGCCGACGCCATCTGCGATCTGGTTTCCAGCGGCGCCACGCTTGCCGCCAACCAGCTGCGCGAATTGCAAACCGTGCTGGAGACGCAGGCGGTGCTGGCCGGCCCGGTGCAGCCGTTTGCCGATGAGCGCGCCGAACTGGCGGCGTTGCTGCGGCGCCGGCTCGACGGCGTGCTCACCGTGCGCGACAGCAAGTTGGTGCTGATGCAGGCGCCACGTCGGGCCGTGCCGGACTTGCTGCGCCTGCTCGGCGACGCGCAGGCACCGACGCTGATGGCGATCGAAGGCTGCGCCGACGAGGTTTGCGTGCAGACGGTGTGCCGTGGCGCGGTGACATGGCAGCGGCTGGAAGAGATGAAGCAGGCCGGCGCGCGCGGCCTGCTGGTGTTGCCGGTGGAAAGGATGCTGGCATGAACGCGGTCGTCGATGGGCAACCCGCGGCGATCGCGATCCAGGTCTGGTCGCGGCTGGACGAATCGGCGCGGACGCAGGCATTGGCACGGCCGGCGCGAACGCGCGCCGAGGCGATCACCGGCGCCGTGGCCGCGATCATCGCGCAAGTCCGTGCCGACGGCGATGCGGCGTTGCGCGAGCTGACGCAGCGCTTCGACGGCGTGGCGGGCGCCGCGCTCGCGGTGCCGGCGGCGGCGCGGGTGGCGGCCGAGCGGGCGCTCGCGCCGGGCCTGCGCGCGGCGATGCGCGCCGCGCTGGCGCGCATCGAGGCCTTCCACGCCGCCGGCGCAACCGCCGAATACGCGCTGGAGACGGCGCCGGGCGTGCGCTGCCAGCGCATCGTGCGGCCGCTCGATCGGGTCGGCCTGTACATCCCGGCCGGCAGCGCGCCGCTGCTGTCGACGGTGCTGATGCTGGCCGCGCCGGCGCGGCTGGCCGGTTGCGGCCAGATCGTGCTGTGCACGCCGCCGGCCGCCGCTGGCGGCGTCGATGACACCGTGCTGGCGGCGGCGCAGTTGTGCGGAGTCGAGCATGTGTTCGCGGTGGGCGGCGCGCAGGCGATCGCGGCGATGGCGTTCGGCACCGCCACCATCCCGCGCTGCGACAAGCTGTTCGGCCCCGGCAATGCATGGGTGACCGAGGCCAAGCGGCAAGTTGCGGCGATGCCCGACGGCGTCGCCATCGACATGCCGGCCGGGCCGTCGGAAGTGCTGGTGATCGCCGATGCCGACGCCGATGCCGGATTCGTCGCCGCCGATCTGCTGGCGCAGGCCGAGCATGGCGCCGATTCGCAAGTGCTGCTGCTCACCGACAGCATGGCGCTGGCGCAGGCGGTGCGTGCGCAAATCGAGCGTCAGTTGCCGGCGCTGCCGCGGCGCGGCATCGCTGCGCAGGCGCTGGCCGGCAGCCGCATCCTCGTCGTCGCCAGCATCGACGAGGCCTTCGAACTGGCCAATCGTTACGCGCCCGAGCACTTGATCGTGCAGGTTGCGACGCCGCGCGCGTGGCTGGGCCGGGTGCGTGCCGCCGGCTCGGTGTTTCTCGGCCGCTGGTCGCCGGAAACGGTCGGCGACTACAACAGCGGCAGCAACCACGTGCTGCCCACCGACGGCTGGGCACGTTCGTGCAGCGGCGTGTCGCTGGCCAGCTTCCAGCGCACGATCACCGTGCAGGAACTCAGCGAAGCCGGTCTGCGCGGCATCGGCGCCGAGGCGGTGACGATGGCCGCAGCCGAGGGCTTGCACGGACATGCCAACGCGGTGCGGATCCGTCTCGGTGACCCAGGCGGTGGGCGATGAACGTGCTCGACCTGGCTCGCCCGGAGCTGTTGCGCCTGCAAGCCTATTCGTCGGCACGGATGGAAGCCGGCAGCGACGGCATCGTGCTCAACGCCAACGAATCGCCGTGGCCGCACGACGAAGCCGCGCCGCTGCATCGTTACCCGTCGCCGCAGCCGGCGCGGCTGCGCGAACGCCTCGCCGCGCTGTACGGCGTCGACGCTTCGCGATTGCTGATCGGACGCGGCAGCGACGAGATGATCGACCTGCTGGTGCGCGCCTTTTGCCGCGCCGGTCGCGACGCCATCCTCGTCCAGCCGCCGACGTTTGGCATGTACGCGGTGTGCGCGGCAGTGCAGGGCGCGGCGGTGCGGGCGATACCGCTGGTGCGTGAGCAGGGTTTCGCGATCGATGCGCCGGCGGTGCTGGCCGCCTGCGCCACCGGCGTGAAGCTGGTGTTCGTGTGCGCGCCCAACAATCCGACCGGCGCGCCGGTGGCGCCGGAGACCGTGCTGGCATTGACCGACGCGCTGCGCGGCCGTGCGCTGGTGGTGGTGGACGAGGCCTATGTCGAGTTCGCCGACGGCGCCAGCCTTGCCGATCAGGCCGGGGTGCGCGACAACCTCGTCGTCCTGCGCACATTGTCGAAAGCGCACGCCCTGGCCGGTGCGCGCATCGGTTGCCTGATTGCGGCCGGCGCGATCGTCGCGCTGCTGCGCAAGATCATGCCGCCGTATCCGCTGCCGGCGCCGTGCGTGACCGCGGCGTTGGCGGCGCTGACGCCGGCGGCGCTGCTGCGTACCGGCGAGCGCGTCGCCGGCGTGTGCGCGCAACGGCAATGGCTGCGGCGTGAACTGGTCGATCTGCCCGGGGTACGCGAGGTGCTGGCGTCACAAGGAAACTTCCTGACGGTTCGCTTCGAGGACGCCGGCGCGCGATTGAGGCAGTTGCTGGCGGCCGGCATCATCGTCCGCGACGTGCGCCGTCACCCCGGCCTGGAGGACGCGCTGCGCATCACCATCGGCAGCCCGGCGGAAGTGCAGGCGGTGCGGGCGGCGCTGGCCCAGCCGCTGGAGGACGTGGCATGAGCACACGCAAGATCCTGTTCGTCGATCGCGACGGCACCTTGATCGAAGAGCCGGCCGACGAGCAGGTCGACGGCTACGAAAAACTGCGACTGATCGCCGGCGCGATCCCGGCATTGCTGCGCCTGCGTGATGCCGGCTTCGAGTTCGTGCTGGTCAGCAATCAGGATGGTCTTGGCACGGAACGCTTTCCGCAAGCGGCATACGATGGCCCGCATCGCTTGCTGACGCAGATTCTTGCGTCCTGCGGAATCGCTTTTGCCGAGCAGCTGATCGACACCAGCTTCCCGCACGAGACTTCGTTGCGCGATGGCCTGCCCACGCGCAAGCCCGGCATCGGCATGGCCCTGCATTACCTGCGCGATCGCCGCGTCGATCTGGCCGCCAGCGCGATGGTGGGCGACCGCGAAAGCGATGTGGCCTTCGCGCACAACCTCGGCGTGCGCGGCTTTCGCCTCGGCGCCGACGGCATCGACTGGACGGCGATCGCCGATGCGTTGTGCAGCCGCGGGCGCTGCGCGCAAATCGAGCGCATCACCCGTGAAACGGCGGTGCGGGTATCGATCGACCTGGATCGCGCCGATGCGCCGGCGGTCGCCACCGGCATCGGATTTTTCGATCACATGCTCGAGCAACTGGGCAAGCACGGCGGCTTCGCGCTGGCGGTGCGTTGCAGCGGCGACCTGCACGTCGACGAACACCACAGCGTCGAGGATTGCGCGCTGGCGATCGGGCAGGCGTTGCGCGCGGCGCTGGGCGACAAGCGCGGCATCGCGCGGTACGGTTCGGCGCCAGAGCGCGCCGTCGGGGTGACCGTCGACGGCCCCTGCGCGGCAGTGGTGCTGCCGATGGACGAGGCGTTGGCCGAGGCGGCGCTGGATCTTTCCGGGCGCGCCTTCTTCGTGTTCGACGGGGCGTTCCCGAGGGCGGAAGTCGGCGGGCTGGCGACCGAACTGGTGCCGCATTTCTTCCGTTCGTTGTGCGATGGCGCCGGCATCAACCTGCACTTGCAGGTGCGCGGCGAGAACACCCATCACATGGTCGAGGCCTGCTTCAAGTCGGTGGCGCGCGCCTTGCGCGCGGCGCTGCGCCGCGACGGCGTCGAACTGGCCAGCACCAAGGGGAGCCTGTGATGCGCGTGGTGCTGGTCGATGCGGGCGGCGCCAACCTCGGCTCGGTGCGTTATGCGCTGCAACGATTGGGCGTGGACGCGGTGCTCAGCGGCGATGGCGACGTCATCGCGCGCGCCGATCGGGTGATCCTGCCCGGGGTCGGCGCCGCCGCTGCGGCGATGCGACGCCTGCGCGCGCTCGACCTGGTGCCGACCCTGCGCCGCCTCGACCGACCCTTGCTGGGCATTTGCCTTGGCATGCAACTGTTGTTTGAATCGTCGGCGGAAGGGGACGTCGCCTGTCTGGGCCGTTTGTCGGGCAGGGTGGAGGCAATGCGCGCGATGCCGGGAATCCGCATACCGCACATGGGCTGGAACGGCTTGCGGCCGTGCCGGGCATCGTCGTTGCTGCGCGGCATCGCGGCCGGCGCGCCGGCGTATTTCGTGCACGGCTATGCCGCCGCAGTCAGCGCGGCGACGGTGGCCAGCGCCGAGCATGGCGACGCGTTCGCGGCGGTGGTGCAAGATGGCGAGGTCGCCGGCGCCCAGTTCCACCCCGAGCGTTCCGGCGCCGTGGGCCAGCGCCTGCTGGCGAATTTCCTGGGGGTCGCATGAGTGCGGCGTTCACCCTCTATCCGGCGATCGACGTGCGCAATGGCCGCGTGGTGCGCTTGCGGCAGGGCGATTTCGCGCGCGAAACGCATTACGCCGACGATCCGTTCGCGGTGGCGCGGCTGTATGCGCAGGCCGGCGCCAAATGGCTGCATCTGGTCGATCTGGATGCCGCGCGCACCGGCGGTTACCGGCTGGCGCCGCTGCTGTGGCGGATCAAGGACGAAACCGGCCTGCGCGTGCAGACCGGTGGTGGAGTGCGCACGCAAGCCGACGTGCAGGAATTGCTGACGGTCGGCGCCGATCGCGTGGTGATCGGCTCGCTGGCGGTGCGCGAGCCGAATCGGGTGCGCGACTGGCTGGCGCAGTTCGGCGCCGAGCGCATCGCCGTGGCGCTCGACACGCGGCGCGACGAATTGGGCTGGTGGCGGTTGCCGGTGCAGGGCTGGACGCTGCTGGAGGCGCACGCCGCGCGCGATCTGGCCACCTTGCTGGTGTTCTACGCCGGCGCGGGGCTGCGCCACCTGCTGTGCACCGACATCGATCTGGACGGCACCCTCGCCGGCCCCAATCTCGATCTCTACGGACGGGTGCTGGCGTTGGCGCCGAATGTGGCCTTGCAGGCCTCCGGTGGTGTCCGCGACGTGGCCGACGTGCAGGCGCTGCGTGCGGCCGGCTGCGCCGGCGCGGTGCTGGGCCGTGCCCTGCTCGAAGGCCACGTCGATCTGGCCGAGGGGCTGGCATGTTGAGCCGGCGCATCATCCCTTGCCTCGACGTCAAGGACGGGCAGGTGGTCAAGGGCGTGCGCTTTCGCGATCACGTGGTGGTCGGCGCGATCGAGGACCTGGCCCGGCGCTACCGCGACGAGGGCGCCGACGAACTGGTGTTCTACGACATCACCGCCAGCCCGGAAGGGCGCCGTGTCGATCGCGGCTGGGTCGAGCGCGTGGCCCGCATCATCGACATCCCGTTCTGCGTCGCCGGCGGCATCGGCAGCGTCGAACAGGCGCGCACGGTGCTGCACGCCGGCGCCGACAAGGTGTCGATCAACTCGCCGGCACTACGACGACCGGAGCTGATCGGTGAGCTCGCCGATGCGTTCGGTCGCCAGTGCGTGGTGATCGGCATCGACTCGCTGCGTGACGACGATGGCCAATGGCGGGTGCGCCGCGATACCGGCTCGACAGCGACGACGCAGGCGCTGCCGCTGACGACGTTGGCCTGGGTCGAGGAAGTCCAGCGCCGCGGTGCCGGCGAGATCGTGCTCAACTGCATGGGCAGCGACGGCGTCCGCGCCGGCTACGACATCGCCCAGTTGCAGGCCGTGCGCGCCGTCTGCGCGGTGCCGCTGGTGGCCTCCGGCGGCGCCGGCACGGTGGCGCACTTCGTCGCCGCCTTCGCCGACGCCGACGTCGATGCCACGCTGGCCGCTAGCGTCTTCCACGACGGCAGCATTCGCATCGGCGAGCTCAAGCGCGAGTTGCGCGCCAACGGCATCGAGGTGCGCGATGTCTGCTGAGGCGCCGGCATGGGACACCGCGCGCATCGCCGCGCTGGCCTGGGACAAGCAGGGTGGTTTGCTGCCGGCGATCGTGCAGGATGCGAACACGCATCGGGTGCTGATGCTCGGCTACATGGATCGCGCCGCGCTGACGGCGACCCTGGCCGGCGCGCGCATCACCTTCTACAGCCGCAGCCGGCAACGGCTGTGGACGAAGGGCGAAACCAGCGGGCACTGGCTGCAATGGCTGGCGATCGACGCCGATTGCGACGGCGATGCGCTGCTGCTGCAGGCGCGCGCGCAAGGCCCGACCTGCCATCGCAGCACGGTCAGTTGCTTCGACGATGCGCCCGGCGATTTTCTCGCCGAACTCGATGCGCTGGTGGCGCAACGCCACGCGCTGCGGCCGCAAGACAGCTACACCACGCAGCTGTTTGCACGAGGCGTCGTCCGCATCGCCCAGAAAGTCGGCGAGGAAGGCGTGGAAACCGCGCTGGCGGCGGCCACCCAGAGCGATGGCGAACTGCTGGGCGAGGCCGCCGATCTGCTCTATCACCTGCTGGTGCTGTTGCGCGCGCGCGGCCTGGGCCTGGCCGAGGTCAGCGCGGTGCTGCGCCAGCGCCACCGCTGACGGCGGTCGCGGCCAGTCGCGCCTGCGCCACCGGTGCGATCAGTTCGACCCAGCGTTGGTACATCGCGGCCGATGGATGCAGGCCATCGTCGGCCACCAGCGCCGGCTCGGCGGCCATCGCCCGGCTGGCCGCGGTGACATCGATCCAGTGCGCACCGTGGCGTTGCACGCACTCGCGCTGGCCGTGGTTACAGGCGTCGATCTGCGCCGACACCACCTGCCGATCGCGGCCGCTGGCGAAGCCGAACGGTGTCGCGCCCCAGTCCGGGATCGACGGCACCAGAACGCGCGACGAGTCGTCGCCGGCCAGCGCGATCGCCCGTCGCAGCAGCCGTTCGAATGTCCGCAGCATCTGTTCCGGCGCGTGGCCGCGATACTGGTCGTTGACGCCGATCATCAAGCTGACCAGTGCGCAGGGCGGCGCGAACGTCGTCGCGTCCATCGCCGCCGCCAGCTCGTCGGTGGTCCAGCCGGTGGTGGCGATGATGCGCGGTTCGCCCAGTGCGATGCCCCGCGCCCGCAGGCGCGCGGCCAACTGCACCGGCCAGCGCGCCGTCGCCGCGACGCCTTCGCCGATGCTGTAGGAATCGCCGAGGGCGAGATAGGCGTGCATCGTTGGCCTCGTCGGGTGGCCGGGCGTCGGCGCGAATGCGGTGGCGTCAGCCGGCATGCCGCGCCAGCGCGGTCTCGATGCGGGCGAACACCTCGCGCATGCTCGCCGCCTCGGGCAGCAAGGTGATGCGGAAGTGATTGCGCACGCGGGTGTTGAAACTCGAGCCGGGCACGATCAGCACGTGCTCTTGTTCGAGCAGCTCCAGCGCGAAGCGATGGTCGTCCAGATGCGGCAGCAACTCGCGCCGGAACGACGGGAAGGCGTACAACGCCGCTTCCGGCGCCACCAGATCGAGGAAGCGGCTGGCCTCGCAGGACTCGATCACCACCTTGCGGGTTTCGTACAGGCGGCCGCCGGGTGCGCACAGCGTGCGAATCGTCTGCGGCCCGGACAGCGCCGCCGGGATCGCCCACTGCCCGGGCACGTTCGCGCACAGGCGCAGGGCGCTGAGCAGGTCCAGCGAGTGCAGGTAATCGGCCAGTCGCCACAGGTCGCCGCCGAGCACGCCCCAGCCCACTCGCCAGCCGCAGGCGCGATGCAACTTCGACAAGCCACCGAAGCTCAGGCAGGGCACGTCGCCGGCCACCGATCCCATCGGCGTGAACGTGGCCTCGTCATAGACGATGCCTTCGTAGATCTCGTCGGCCAGCAGCAGCAATTGATGTTTGGCGGCGATCGCCACCAGCCGTTCCAGCACCTCGCGCGGATAGCTGGCGCCGGTGGGGTTGTTCGGGTTGATCACCACCAGCGCCCGCGTGCGCGGCGTGATCTGCGCGGCAATGCGCTCCGGATCGGGAATGTAGGCGTCCTCGGCGCGGCATTCGTAGTACACCGGGCGGCCGTCGTTGAGGATGGTCGCCGCGCTCCACAACGGGTAGTCGGGGCTGGGCAGCAGCACCTCGTCGCCGGGGTTGAGCAGGGCGCGCAGGGCGATGTCGATCAGCTCGCTGACGCCGTTGCCGACGAACACCTGCTCGGGCAGGATTGCCTCGCCGTCGCGCTGCGAGTAATGCGCCGCCAGCGCCGCCCGCGCCGCCGGCAGGCCCTGCTGCTGGGTGTAGGCATCGGCCTGCGGCAGGTGTTCGGCGACGGCCTGCTGCATGTGCTCGGGGGCGCGGAAGCCGAACGCACCGGGGTTGCCGATGTTGAGCTTGATCAGCGTGTGCCCGCGGGCTTCGAGCTCGCGCGCCCGGCGCGCCAGCTCGCCGCGGATTTCGTAACGCACCTCGCGCAGGCGTTCGCGGGTGGCGAGAGGGGTGGCGGTCATGGGGGTGCGTGGGCAAAACCGATAGGGTAGCAGGCGTGCCGGCCAGCTGCTTCGTTCAGCCTCTTCCAACGACACATGAGTCTGGAAGAGGCTGCATCTTGACAAGATCGTATCCGTACGGATACGGTGCCGCATGAGCACGTTCCTTCGCACACTGGCGTTCAGCGCATGGCTCAAAGCTTTGCGCGACCCCATCGCAAAAGCCCGCATCATTGCTCGCATTCGCTCTGCAGAAGCAGGCAACTTTGGGGACTGTGCACCAGTTGGAGGTGGCATCTCGGAGATGCGAGTGCATGTCGGGCCGGGCTATCGCCTCTATTACTGCCGCAGATGCGAGATCACATATCTGCTTTTATGCGCTGGTGACAAATCCTCTCAACCCAAAGACATCCGCAACGCCAAAGCCATCCTGAAGGGCTTGGAGGCACCATGAAGAACATCGCCACATTTGACGCAGCTGAGTACCTTGACAATGACATCGTCATTGCCGAGTACCTGAACGCCGCACTTGAAGATGAGAACCCGAATGTTTTCCTTCAGGCCATTGCTGACGTTGCCAAAGCTCGGGGCATGAGCAAGCTCGCCAAGGACACTGGGCTTGGACGCGAGAGCCTTTATAAAGCCCTCGCGCCTGGCGCAAAACCAAGATATGACACTGTTATCAAGCTTGTACGTGCGCTAGGTGTTGAGCTGCACACGGCTCCTGCTCACGCAGCCCAGACCTAACAATCTCGTTCGTTCACCGGTGTCGCCGATGCCCGGGGATCAGCCGGAACATCTGGATGGCGGCCGCCCAGTGAGTCAGGCTATCGTAGGGTCGGTCTGACCTGTTGCCTGCCGCGTCGCGCTGACGTTGAATGAAAGGGTGCTTTCAGGCGATGTGTGCCGCACGATCGCGCTATGCCGGCGCGCGCCCCGCTGCCCGTGCCCGCATCGCGCTATGGCAGAATCGCCCAGCATGCAGCCCACGCCCGACGCGCATCACCACTTGCTCGCCCTTGGTTGGCGCGACGATGCGCAGACGCTGGCGGCGCTGGCCGGGCTGGCGGCGGGCCGCATCGCACGGGTCAGTGCGCAGCATCGCTCCGGCTACATCGTCGCCACCGCCATCGCGCGCGAATTCCCGGTGCAGCCGCCGGCGGCGTGGACGCGCCGCGATTGCGCGCCGGAGCGGCGCGCGGTGGTCGGCGACTGGGTCGTGCTGGAGCCGGGACGCGACCAGATCGTGGCCCTGCTGCCGCGCCGCAGTCTGCTCCAGCGTGCTGCGGCCGGCGAGTCGTATCGCCGCCAGCCGATCGCCGCCAACGTCGATACCGTGTTCGTGGTCAGCGGGCTGGATCTGGATTTCAATCCGCGCCGGATCGAGCGCTACCTGATGCTGGTGCGTGCCTGCGGGGCGCAGCCGGTGCTGGTGCTGACCAAGTTCGACCGCCATCCCGACGCCGACCCGACGGCGGCGCTGGCCGGCATCGTCGCGCTCGGGGTTGCCATCGTGCGCGTCAATGCCATGGACGCAGCCAGCGTGGCGGTGCTGCATCCGTGGCTGCGGCCGGGCTGCAGCGTGGCGCTGGTCGGTTCGTCCGGGGCCGGCAAATCGACCCTGACCAATACCCTGCTCGGGGTGGAGAAGATGAAGACGGCGGCGGTGCGCGCACACGATGCCCGCGGGCGGCACACCACGACCCATCGCGCCCTGCTGGCGCTGCCGCAGGGCGGGGTGCTGATCGATTCGCCGGGCATGCGCCAGCTCAAGCCGACCGGCGAGGAGGATCTGGAACGAAGCGGCTTCGAGGACATCCAGGCGCTGGCGCTGCAATGCCGCTTCCGCGATTGCGCGCACGGTGCCGAACCCGGTTGCGCGGTGCGCGCCGCACTGGATACCGGGGCGCTCGATCCGGCGCGGCTGGCCAACTATCGCAAGCTCGGTGAGGAAGTCGCGGCCGCGGCGCAGGGTTTTGCCAGCAAGCAGACGCGTCTGGCGCCGGCGCGCGCCGGCAAACGGGCGCCGGCCACACGCCGGATGCCGCCGGGGCACTGACATGGCCAAGACGACGCCACCGCCGGCAACGCCCGAACTCGCTCACTACGCGGCGCTGGACGCGCGCATGTGTGCGGCGGTGAAAGGCACCGACCTGCTCGCCACGGTGAGCTGGCCGGCGCAGGCGCAGGTCGATTTCCTCGCCGCTCGCGCACGCGGTGAGCATCGTTTTCCGAAGATCGAATATCCGCGGCAGGATCACGCCGCGTTGCGCGCCGAACTGGACGCCATCGTTGCCCACACCGATGCCGGCCACCCGCTCGGCGATTACCTCGCGCGCACCTGCGAGAGCTGGCGTATCGCCACCGAATTGTTCGAAGCGATGGGCACGCCGGCGCTCACCGAGCACTCTATCCGCCTGTTCGGCCGCCCCGGCGATCGCCTGCCCGGCGACGGCCCGACCAACATCGAGGCGGCGCGGCATTTCATCGCCATCGCCGACGAAATCGAACGCGAGCTGGTGTTCGCGCCGATGCCCGAGGACATCCCCGCCGACGTGCTGCAAGGCGAGCTGCAAGCGCGGCTGGATGCCTTCTTCAGCCGCCACAAGATCAGCGTGGTGCTCGATCCGGGCCTGATCGCCAAGGCCGCCGCCGGCCCCACCCGCATCCGCCTGCGCACCGCCGCCGCCTTCAGCGACTACGACCGCCAGCAGTTGCTCGAACACGAGGCGTTCGTGCATTCGTTGACCGCGCTCAACGGTCGCGAGCAACCGTATCTGAAGTCGCTGGCGCGCTCCTCGCCGCGCGTCACCGCCACCCAGGAAGGCCTGGCGACCTTCGCCGAGCAGATCACCGGCGCCATCGACATCGCGCGCATGAAGCGCATCAGCCTGCGCATCCTTGCCATCGACATGGCGTTGCATGGTGCCAACTTCCTCGACGTGTTCGAGTTCTTCGCCGATTCCGGGCAGACCGATGCCGAAAGTTTCACCTCGGCGCAGCGCGTCTTCCGCGGCTGCCCGCTCGGTGGCGGCACGGCGTTCACCAAGGACACCGTCTACCTGCACGGATTGCTGTCGGTGCACACGTTTTTTCGCTGGGCGCTGCGGCAGGGCAAGCTGCCACTGTGCCGGCTGCTGTTCGCCGGCAAGATGGCGCTGCAGGACGTGCTGCGTTTCGAACCGCTGTTCGAGCAGGGTTTCATCGCCCCGCCGCTGTATCTGCCCGGCTGGGTGCAACGCGCCAACGGCTTGGTCGGGATGCTGGCGTTCTCGCTGTTCGCCAATCGCATCCGCCTGGACAACGTCGATGCCGGGGAACTGGTGCTGGGGCTGTAGGGCGGCCACGGCGCAGGAAGGGCAGTGGCTGGGGCTGGCTTGGGCGATCCGTCGCCGGCCGCAAACGGGCATAATCGCGCGTTCCTGCCGCGTGATCCGGGATCGGGCCCGCGCGACGCCAACCCACTGCCGAGGGAAAGCCATGTCGCACACGTTCCACTTCATCTCGGGCCTGCCGCGCTCGGGCTCCACCCTGCTGTCGGGCCTGCTGCGGCAGAACCCGCGTTTCCATGCCGGCATGAGCGGCCCGGTGGCGGGCATGTTCAACACCATCACCGGCGAGATGAGCGCGCGCAACGAGTTCTCGGTGTTCATCACCGACGACCAGCGCAAGCGCGTCCTGCGCGGGTTGTTCGATAACTACTACGGCCCGGAGTTCGACCGCCCGGTGATCTTCGACACCAACCGCATGTGGTGCATCAAGCTGCGCCACCTGCGCGAGCTGATGCCGCAGAGCAAGGTGATCGCCTGCGTGCGCCACATCCCGTGGGTGATCGACTCGGTCGAGCGGCTGATTCGCAAAAATACGTTTCAGCCGTCGTCGATTTTCGGCTACACGCCCGGTGGCACGGTCTACCAGCGCGCCGACTCCATGGCCGGCAACGAAGGTCTGGTCGGCTTCCCGTTCAATGCGCTGAAAGAGGCCTACAACGACGAAGGTGCCGGGTCGCAATTGATGCTGGTTCAGTACGAGAGCCTCACGCGCGAGCCGGCGCGGACGATGGCGGCGATCTACGACTTCATCGGCGAGCCGTTCTTCCAGCACGACTTCGACAACGTCGACTACGAGGCCAACGAGTTCGACATGCGCGCCGGCACGCCCGGCCTGCATGTGGTCGGGCAAAAGGTGCGGCCCAACGAACGCCAGACCATCCTGCCGCCGGATCTGTTCCGTCGCTTCGAGAACGACGCGTTCTGGCGCGACCCGAAGCTGAACCTGCGCAAGGTGCGGGTGGTCTGATCCGGGCATGGACGAACGCGCGCTCCGCGATCGTGCGCTGGATGCCGCGATGCGGCACGCGCGGGCGTGGCTGGATGGTCTGGGCACGCGGCCGGTGCCGGCGCAGGCATCGGTCGAGCAGATGCTGGAGGTATTCGGCGGGCCGCTACCCGAAAACGGCAGCGATGCCGAAGCGGTGATCGACTGCCTCGGTGCGCAGGCGCCGCCGGGGCTGGTGGCGATGGGTTCGGGGCGGTTCTTCGGTTTCGTCATCGGCGGCACCCATCCGGCCGCGCTCGCCGCCGACTGGCTGGTCAGCGCCTGGGACCAGAACGCCGGCCTGCGCCAGGTGACCACGGCCAACAGCGCCATCGAGGAAACCGCCGCGGCCTGGCTGCTCGAATTGCTCGGCCTGCCCGCCGGCAGCGGCGTCGGTTTCGTCACCGGCTGCACGATGGCCAACTTCACCGGCCTGGCCGCCGCGCGTGGCGCATTGCTGCGCAAGGTCGGCTGGGACGCGGCGCGCGATGGCCTGTTCGGTGCGCCGCGCGTGCGCGTGCTGGTCGGCGCGCAGCGCCACGACACCGTCGACCTGGCGCTGCGCTATCTCGGCCTGGGCGCACCGGAGGTGATCGCCGCCGATGCCCAAGGGCGCATCGACGTCGCCGCGCTCGCGGCCGCGCTCGCGGCCCACGCCGACGCGCCAACGATCGTCTGCCTGCAAGCCGGCAACCTGCATTCGGGCGCGTTCGACGATTTCGACGCGGCGATCGCCAGCGCCCATCGGCATGGCGCGTGGGTGCATGTCGATGGTGCCTTCGGCCTGTGGGCCGCGGCATCGCCGGCACTGCGCCCTCTGGCTGCCGGCCTTCACCGCGCCGACTCGTGGGCCACCGACGCTCACAAGACCCTCAACGTGCCCTACGACTGCGGCGTGGCGATCGTCCGCGATGCGGCCGCACTGCGCGCGGCGATGGGCATGCATGGCGACTATCTGCTGATGGATGCCGCTGGCGGCGATCCCCACGAGCGCGTGCCCGAGCTGTCGCGGCGTGCGCGCGCGGTGCCGACCTGGGCGCTGTTGCGCTGCCTCGGCCGCGCTGGCGTGATCGCACTGGTCGAACGCCTGTGCGCGCCCGCCCGCGCCTTCGCCGACGGCGTGGCGACGATACCCGGCGCGCGCGTGCTCAACGCGGTCTGCTACACCCAGGTGTGCATCGCCTTCGAAAACGACGAGCGCACCCGCACCATCGGCCAGCGCCTGATGGCCGACGGCACCGCCTGGATCACCGGCTCGCTATGGCAGGGCCGCGCCGTGCTGCGCATCTCGGTCAGCAACTGGGCGACCACCAATGAAGACGTGGCACGATCGCTGGCGGCGCTGCGGCGCGCGGCGGAAGCGTCGGGAAGCGGGGTGGCGCGGACGACCTTGCAAGGTTGACGGGAAACGCCGTGAGCATCGTCAATGGGTAGCCGGCAGTTGCAATCCATCCGTTCGGGCGCCGTGTTTCATCATCGCGGGCGGCGGTGCCGCCGTGACCGATCGACGGCGCTGCGAGGCAAACCTTCTGGCGCGGGCATGTGATGGGGACGCCCAGTGTGGCGCGGTACGACGCCGGAGATGAGGGCATCCATCTAATCACCCAGAAGCGCCAAAAAGATATCGGGTCAGAAAAAGCGAACGACCGATGACGCTTCGAACCAGCCGCTTAACACGTTCATCACGCAAAATTGTGCGGACAGTGGTAGGAAGACTGCACTGAGAACGCGCTTGTCGTGCGTGGTGGCCATCGTCCGGGGAGACGATCATGTCTGCGCTTCGCGTGATGGTTGCGCTCGCCTTGTTCGTGCTGTGCGGTACGGCGTTCGCCGGTCAGGGCGCGATCTACTACGTCGATGATCGTTGGGATGGTTCCAACGAGGGCAGCCTCCCGCACTACCGATCCGCGCAGGAAGCCTGTGTCGCCGGCATTCTGGAACGGAAGGTACGCGGGTATCAGGAAGGCACTGCGTATCGTTACCGGCATCGGGGCGATGCGGTGGGCCAGGACGACGGGTTTGGTGAGTTCGCGTGCCAGGGCGTCATCGAACGCCAGTTGTACATCGTCGGTGCCAATTGGGTCACCGTGGAGGCCGTCGCCACCAATGCCTATGGCCCCTTCGGTGCCGCCGAGGCATGCGATCGGGCCGGATACAGCGATGGCGACAACGGGCAGTGCGGGCCGCCCAAGTGTACGGACGAATGTTGTGGTGGCAGCGGATCGCCGGGCTGCGTCGCCAGTGCGGCCCCGCCGCCCTTAGTAGGCAATCCGATCGATGCCGGATCGGGCAACAAGCACCAGTCCGAGTCCGATTACGTGGGGGGTGGCGCGTTCCCGATCCGCCTGATTCGCAGTTACGACAGCAGCCGCACATGGCTCAACGATCCGGTGCCGATCGGGGTCGCCTGGACGCACAGCTACCGCGCATCCGTGCGACTGATGCCATTGCCGGGAGCGGGCACGATCACCCAGGCCATCGTGTACCGCCCCGGTGGCGGCCTACTCAAGTTCAATCTGGCTGGTGGCGTTTGGGTTACGGACAACGATGTCGCCTTGCGCCTGAATGTCGCGTTCGACGACAGCGGTGTTCCCACCGCGACGGTGACGACGGACGATGACTCGGTGGAGCAATACGACAGTCAGGGGCGACTGCTGTCGATCACCCACCGCGATGGCCTGACCCAGACGCTCGACTACACCACGACCGCCGGCGGCAGCACGATCTCGCACAACGACGTGCAGCACGTCACCGATCCGCAAGGCCACATCCTCACCTTCGGCTACAACGCCAACGGCCAGTTGAGCAGCGTCACCGACGGCAACGGCGCGCTCATCACCTACGATTACGACGCCAATGGCAACCTGACGTCGGTGGTCTATCCCGATGTCGGCGGCGGCACGAAAACGCGCAACTACCTCTACGACGAGCCCGGCCAGGTGGCGGGCGCGTGGCCGCATTCACTGACGGGCATCTCCGAGGAAATCAGCACCGGCCATTTCCAGCGCTACGCGAGCTGGGGCTATGACAGCCTGGGCCGCGCCGTGCTCAGCGTGCACGGCCCCTACGCTACCGGCACGCTCGACCGAACCGCGCTGACGTTCAACAGCGACGGCACCACGACGTTCACCGATGCCCTCGGGCAGACGCGCAGTTACGGCTTCGACGTGAAGTACACGGTGGCACGCCCGGCGGCGCTCGATACCCCGTGCGATGGCTGTTCGGCCCACGACAAGGCGCGCACGTACGACGCCAACGGCTACCCCGCGTCGATCACCGACTTCAACGGCAACAGGACGAACTTCAACTTTGGCGCGCTCGATGGCAACGGCCATCCGCGCGGCCTGGAGACGGCACGTACGGAAGGCATCCCACCGACCGGTTCCAACGACACGTCGGCGCGCCGGTATATCGGGACGAGCTGGAGCCCTGACTGGAACGTGCCGACCCAGCAGACCATCAAGGATTATTCGGGTGCCACCCAGATCACGGTGCAGATCACCCGATGGCGCTACAACGCGCGCGGCCAGACCCTGTTCCGCTGTCTGGTCGATCCCAACGTCAACGGTGCCAGCAGCTACACCTGCGGCGCGCAGGCGCACGCGCCGGCCGGCGTGCGGCAGTGGGCGTGGACGTATTGCGAAGCGGCCGATGTCAGCGCCGGCACCTGCCCACTGATCGGCCTGCGCCGAACCGCCACCGGCCCGCGCACGGATCGCGATCAGACCACCACCTACACCTATTACCAGACCACCGACACGTCGGGCTGCGCCAGCAGCGGTGCTTGTCACTACCTGGGCGACCTGGCCACCGTCACCGACGCTATCGGCCACGTCACCAGCTACGCCCGCTACGACGCCGACGGTCGCCCCACGCGCATCCTCGACCTCAACGGTGTACCGACCGACCTGAGCTACCATCCGCGCGGCTGGCTCACCCAGCGCGCGGTGCGCAACGCGGCCAGCGGCACGTCCGGCAACGACCGCATCACCACCTGGGCCTACGACGGTGCCGGCGAGGTGACGCGGGTCACGCAGCCGCTGGGCGATTATCAGAGTTTCGGTTACGACGCGGCGCACCGCCTGACCGATGTCACGAACCGGATGGGCGAGCATCTGCACTATGTGCTCGACGCTGCCGGCAACCGCAGGGAGGAGGATTTCTACCACGCCGCCGGCACGCTCAAGCGCAAGGTGCTGCGCGATTACGATGCCCTCGGTCGCCTGCTGGATACGAAGAATGCCAACGTCAATCCGGCGACGATCGCGATGAGTTATCTGTATGACGGCAACGGCAACCTCACGCAGACCACCGATGGCCGTTCCCACGTCACCCTCAACCGCTACGACCCGCGCAATCGACTGACGCAAGTCGAACAGGATGCCGGCAGCGGCGGCCTGAACGTATTCACCGAGTACGCCTATGACGCGCTCGACCATCTCGTCGATGTCGAAGACCCGCAGGGCCTGCATACCCATTACAGCGTCGACGGCCTGAACAACCAGACGCAGCTCACCAGCCCCGACACCGGCATCACCACCTACAGTTATGACGCCGCCGGCAACCGCACCGGGCAAGTCGATGCGCGCAGCGTGGCGGAAAATCACGTCTACGATGCGTTGGATCGCCTGATCTCGACGCATTACCCAGCCACACCGGCGCTCGATGTCACCTACACCTGGGATACACCCGCAGCCGGCTGCGTCGCGCCGAACCAGCTCGCCAAAGGCCGGCTATCCAGCGTCACCGATGCCTCGGGTGCGACCGCGTATTGCTACAACCGCTACGGCGACACGATGCGCAAAACCCAGACCATCGCCGGCGTGGCCTTCCCGGTGAGCTACGTCTACAACCGCGACGCCACTCTCAACAGCGTGACCGAACCCAATGGCACAGTGATTTCCTACGTCCGCGACAACAACAACCGCATCAGATCGGTGAAATACCAGCTCGCCGGCCAACCCACGGCCACGACGATGATCAGCGCGGTGGCCTACAACCCCTTCGGCCCACCCACCCAAATCACCTACGGCACCGGCACCACGGCCCGCCCGCTCAGCCGCACCTACGATCTGGACGGCATCATCAAGACGGTGGTGGACGGCTCGTCCGTCGGCGACGGCTTGAACCTCACCTACAGCCGCGACGCGGTAGGCAACCTGACCGTCATCAAATCCTCGCCCACGGTGGGCAACCGGATGCTCTACGACGGCCTGAACCGTCTGATCCAGATGGATCAGGGCGACCTGTCAACCACCCCGCTGTGGCGCTACACCTATGATGGCACCGGCAACCGCCTCACCTCGCGCCAGACGACACAATCCATCGTCCACTACACCTACCCGCTGGACAGCCACCACCTGATCGCCGTCGGCAGCACCCAGCGCAGTTACGACGCCATCGGCAACACCACCCAGATCGGCAGCGGCCCCAGCGCGCAGGGGTTTCATTTCGACGACACCAACCGGATGGATCAATTCTTGCTGGGCGGCGTGCTGACTCGGCAATACCTGACCAACGCACTGGGCCAGCGGGTGATGAAAAGCACGCCCGGCGACGCGACGCAAACCGTCAGAACGGTTTACGACGAACAAGGCCACCGCCTCGGCGACTTCAACGCCGCCAGCGCCATCGTGAGCGAATACATCTGGATGGACGACCTGCCCGTCGGCGTGGTCGATGGCGCGACGGCCACGGTGAAATACATCGAACCCGACCACCTCGGCACCCCGCGCGTGGTGATCGACCCGACCGCCAATCACGCCATCTGGAGCTGGCCGATCCTCAATGATCCGTTCGGGCAGACGCAGCCGGTGAACATGAATGGTTCGAATTTCGTGCTGAATTTGAGGTTTCCGGGGCAGTATTTTGATGCGGAGAGTGGGGTTGATTATAATTACCATAGAAATTATGAATCCAGCGTTGGCAGGTATTTGGAAAGTGACCCGATTGGTGTGAAAGGAGACATTGCCACTTATTCATACGCAATAAACAATCCATTTGGATATTTTGATTTCAATGGTTTGGAGCCAATATATATCGAATGTGCCGGCCAACAAGGACTTACAGTATGTGACGGAAAAGGTGGATTCGAAACCCGCACATGCACTCAGCGATGCCTTCAGGATTGCGTCAGGCGACATGAAGAACAGCATGCAATCGATTACGGCTCTCAAGGTCGCTGCAGGGGGAAGCCACGAGGGGCGAGCCCCACTCTTGAACAAGACTACCAGCCGCCAGCTTACTTGTATGCCAAACTAGAATGTCGAGCCTTGCGAGTTGGAATCAGTTGTCTGGACAAAAAACGGAAACAATCATGTCTATCTCCGAATTGCAGTCAACAAGTGAACAGCGAAATAGAGCGCGCCACAAAGCAAATGGCGGAATATCATTGCGACGCTTGGGGATGGTGATGGCAATATGTATTGGAATGGTGCTTTCGGTCAATGCTTTGGCAGAAGCGAAACCACCGCCGAACAATATTGAAACAATTCAGAAAGGGTGTGTGTCTGCCGGGGTTCGAAGCAATCAATTGCGGCGAGTCGCGCGGGACTTCTTTCGTCGGAAAATTGGAGTCCAAATCAACTCTGAAGTAATCGGCATGCCATCTCTTTGTGGGAATTTTTATTTCGTTCCTGTTTGGGCAACGCCAACGTTAACCGGTGCTCCGAATCTTTGGTACGTGAAGATTTCACGTTCGAGTTCGCGCTGCATTCGATTGCTAAGGCCCGCATGACCCCGGAAAATATTCAGCGGAATAAAGGACCCACCATCTCCATCACCCACCCCACCTCCGCGAAAGCCCCTCCGCCGCACCGGCGACGTTGCCGCGTGCGCATGGCGAGTTTCCGAAATCGCATCACCACCTACAGTTACGACGCCGCCGGCAACCGCACCGGTCAGGTGGATGCGCGCAACGTGGCCGGCCATCACATCTACGACGCGCTGGATCGCCTGATCGCGACGCACTATCCGGCCACGCCGCCGCTCGATGTCGCCTACACCTGGGATACACCCGCAGCCGGCTGCGTCACACCGAACCAGCTGGCCAAGGGCCGGCTGTCCAGCGTCACCGATGCCTCGGGTGCGACGGCGTATTGCTACAACCGCTACGGCGACACGATGCGCAAAACCCAGACCATC
>JAFEFT010000027.1 GCA_018240435.1 Pseudomonadota bacterium | reverse complement strand
AGAGAGCGCAATGCCTGCGGCGGCCGCATCAGCATCTCGGGCGGGCTCGGGCAGGTCACCTGCGGCGGCAGCGTCGTGCAGGCGCACAAAGCCACGGTTGATAGTGCAAGCAGCATCGGCTTGAACGGGCACATAGACGGGAACCTCCTTGATGATGGTGTCGCCCTTCTCGCGGACGACGCGGACGCGGTCGACGTACTGCGTAACGACCTTGACGGTGGCTTGCGCCTGCCGTTCGCGGACGGCGGCGGCTTGCAGGGCTTGTTGCTGGATGGCGGCATCCCATTGCGCTTGAACGTGGCTCGCACCCTTGATCCAGCCGAAGCCGACCAGGGCGACGCTGAGCGCCGCGAGGGTCAGCAGCCGGTACGGCCACGGAATCACGCTCACGACGCCTCCCCGATGCACTGCCGGTATTCGGCTTCTCGCCGAGTAGCCAGCCCGCCGCACAGCCGCGCGTTGGTAGGCTGCGCACAGTCCTTGCCCTGGAAGAAGCGCCAGCGCCGCAGCTCGGAGCACGCCCCAGCGTAGTCACCGGCATTGAGTTTCCTGACCAGCGTGGACTGGCAGAATGCGCGGCTGCCGACGTTGTAGGAGAAGCTCACCAGCGCGTCGTACTCGTGCTGGGCCACCCCTCGGTCACCAACGAACTGATGCGCCTGAGCCTGCTCGCGCCCGACATCCTCGAGCTGCTGATGACCGGACGGCAGCCGCGCCGGATGAACCTGATTTGGTTCCAGCGCAACCCGCTGCCGGTGGATTGGGAGGCGCAACGCCAGATCGTGAAACGCTTTGAGGAGGACGCATGAGCAAGAAGCACCGGGGCCGGTTCAAGGGTGATCCAGTCACTTATCAACTGCCGAGTCCGGCTGGCGGAGTACAACTTGAAACCTTCGTGCCCTGGACACTGGTGAAGCGGGGCTTGAAGAAGCAGGTCATCACGCCCTTGGACGCACCACAGGAATTCCTCTCCGAGGCCACCCGGGAGCGGGAAGCCCGGTCGGCCGCGCAGGACACCGCGTTGATGCGAGCGCTTGGACTGGCCCACCACTGGCAACGCCTGCTGGACGAGCAGCGGGCGGCGTCGGTGGCCGAGATTGCCGAGGCCGAAGGCATGGACGTGACGCAGGTGCGCCGGGTCATGCGGCTGACGCTCCTGGCCCCGGAGGTCGTGGAACGGCTGGCGGGTTCGCCCGACGCCGTGCTGGAGAAGGTGATGCGCCGCCCCTGGCCCAACGCCTGGGGCGACCAGATGCGGGTGCTCGCGCCACCTGGGTGAGCGCGTCGCGCTCAGCGCCAGCAACCGCCTACGGGCGGTTTTTTTGTGGCCGCTCGGGGCTCGGTCGCCACCGCTACAGGAGTTGCCAACCACAACCGACCGCCTCTAAACCCGCGCCAGCAAAGGAGGTCGCCTCGAGAACGCTCGCGTGACCACCAGAGAAAACGGAGAACAGAGAGGCTTCGGCGGAGGCGAAAACGCCGACTTCGCAGGGGTGGCGCTCGCGAGACCGTGCCCGGAAACCGCGCCAACACTGGGGGGAACAGACGAAAAAAAACCAACCGATAACGGTTGGTTTTTTAAATAGTGGTGGTGCTAAGGCGACGCCACACGGCCTTATACGGCTGCAATGAGTGCCAATGAGCTGCAATGCGCACCGTTCGGCGATGATTCTACGCAGATCACCATCCTTTGGCATCCCTTGTCGTGTCCGGCCATCTTTTGCGGACGCGGGTTCAAATCCCAAACACCCGACACACTGGCCTGACGTCAGGCCGCACCCCATCCTGCGCCTGCCCGCCACTGCCGGTCGAGGCCATCGCCCGCCGTCAGCACCGGCAACAGGAATTCGCGCAACGCCTCGATCACCACCGCCAGCGTCATCGGCTCCAAGGCATTCTTGCGTTGGAAGCCCGTCCATTGCCTGATCTTCTGTTCGTGTAGGGCGAATTCGTCGGTGAGGGCGAACGGCAGGCCCGTCGGGATGTCCGTGCCTCGGCGCTCGAACGTGGCGCGGATCGCCTGCGCCAGTACCGCGCCGTCGAAGTCGGAATGCCGGGACAGCACCCACAGGTCGAAGTAGTCCTTCATCCGGCTGTTGAGAATGCCGAGCTTGACCATCGCTTCGAGCTTTTCGGCGACGACCGTGTAGCGGGGATAGACCCGCAATTGCGGCTGTGGCATGTCGTCGAGGATGACCGGGTACTGCACGTTCTCCGGCGCGGGCGTGACGGCATCGCCGAAGCCGATGTCGATCTGCACGGGGCAGCGCGCGCCAGCGAGCAACCCAGTCATCGTCACCCGCACGCCTGCGTAGTTGGCCTCCTTGCGAATTTCGGCGGCCCTCACCGTGTCGGCCTGAAACGCAATGCCGTCCTCGACGGCGATCTGACTGACCTCGCGAAACAGGTTTTCCAGATGCGGGATTTCGGTGGAACCGAAGCCCAGCAAGTCCGCATCGTGCGTCGGGCGATGCGGCACGTCGAACCAGATGTCGAACAGCAGCGCACCTTTCAGCAGAAACTGTCCCCCCTGCTCGGAGATGCTCAGACGGTACAGCACGCGCTCCAGCGCGTAGCGTGTGATAAGCAGGTTGAAGTCGAGCCTTTCGGCGCGAGCCTTGTTGAGCAGTCGGGCGCGAACCGATGCAGCGATGTTGCGCCCGGTTTTGTCTGATTCGGTCATGCGAGGCTTTCCAGATAGGGCTGCATTACGTTGGCCACGCGGTCGATTTTCGCGTAGTGCCAGATCTGATCGCTGGTCATGCGTTTTTCATTCCATGCTTCGCGCAACGCCTCCAGCGCCACGTCGAGGCCGATCTTGTTGCGGTACTTGAAGCAGTCGGCCACGGTCTTGGCGACGCCGGTGATGCGCACGGTCACGCCATCGACGACGTGTTCCTCGACGCCTTCGGTCAGTGCTGCGCCGGAGAAGCGCACGAGGCGCAGTGGCGGATAGTCCAGTTTGGGTGCAGCGGCCTTGTTGTCGATGGCCAGCCAGACCTCGAACGGGGCCTGCGTCGTCAGGTCATGAAACCGCAGCGCCGACAGCAGGCACACCACGCCCTTGGGCACGCGACAGGCGACCTCGGCCAGCGTGCCGTGCGCCGACACGGGACGCGCCGTCAGGCCGTACAGCCCGCGCCCAACGCGCTCCAGTTGCCCGCGTTGCACGGCCCGCGTCAGGGCCACTCGTGGGATACCAAGCGGGGCCAGATCGTTCGGGCGCACCAGTCCCTGCGTGCGCACCAGTTCCAGCAGTTTGTCGGCAGTCGTGTTCATGATCCGGCATATTGTTCCATAACATCGGTGAATGTCAATAAATACCGATGTATAGGAACCCGCGCCGTTGGGCGCACCTCCCGGACGACGAGAACGCCCTACTGACGGGTCGAGGCCCAGCGCACTCTACCTGTGGCGCGACAGCAGTGCCGTCGCGGTTTCCAGCGCCCTTTTGCATGGAGACCCCGACGATGCCCCGAAATTGCGCGCACTGCGGCCAAGCCTTTCAGCCCCGCCCACAAGTCCCGAACCAGAGCTACTGCTCATCCGCCGAATGCCAACGGGCTCGCAAACTGCGGTGGCAGCAGGACAAGCTCCGCACCGATCCGGACTACCGCGACAACCAGCGTGACGCCCAGCGCGCGTGGTTCGACCGGCATCCCGGCTACTGGCGCGTCTATCGTGCCGCCAATCCCGATGCCGTGGAAGGTGATCAGAACGGAAGCGCCAATGGCATGGGCAATGGCCTTGCAAAAATGGACGTGTCAATTCTGCCGTCCGGCCTGTACCGGCTGCGGCGAATTCCTGCGCCTTTCCCAGAGGAAGGCGATGCATGGCTGGTCGAGATCACGCCCGTGAGCATCGACTGCGTCTGCAAAAAGGACGTGTGCAAAGAGATGACTTGATCGACGCTTCGGTAGCCGGTCGCTATCGTCGTTCCCAAATGTGTTCTCGATCACCCTGCGTGGCAACGATTCAGAGTGCGTGCGTCGCAGCCTCTCGGCAGCGCCATTGCCATTGAAAGGAGCAGACGGCCCGAGAGCGATTTCGACAATTTCAGCGAGCGACCGGGCACCATGCAACTGCAAGAACCGTCTTCGGACAAACCGGAATCATCCCCTGCGTTCCGCGCCGCGCAATACGTGCGCATGTCCACCGAGCACCAGCAGTACTCGACGGAGAACCAAGGCGACAAGATCCGCGAGTACGCCGCCCGGCGCAATATCGAGATCGTCCGCACCTACGCCGACGAGGGCAAGAGCGGCCTGCGCATCGATGGCAGGCAGGCGCTCCAGCAACTGATCGCCGACGTACAGGCGGGCAAGGCCGATTTCCAGATCATCCTCGTCTACGACGTCAGCCGCTGGGGCCGGTTCCAGGACGCGGATGAGAGTGCCTACTACGAATACATCTGCCGCCG
>JAFEFT010000026.1 GCA_018240435.1 Pseudomonadota bacterium | reverse complement strand
ACCCACACGTTTCCACGAAGAGCCCAGAAAATTAACGAAGCAAGCCTAACGCCTAAGTTAAGCGGCCTGCGCGGCCGCGATGTTGGATTGAGCGAGAAAGTTCGTCCGCGCAGGTCCGCTTGAACGCATAGTTAGGCTTGCTGGCCAGCACGGAGCGAAAGCGGTGCAAGAAGACGCGCTCTTGGTGCAAACGATAGCAGCGCAAGACGACCCGGGAAACAGCCGAAGCGAACTGGAGCCTGGAGCAGCTTGGCCGCGAACTGCGCTCGGCCGAAGAACGCTTGAATAGGGAACGTGACGGCTACGCAATGAGCTGAGCCGGTGCGCAGCACGGGCGGCGGAGCACGATAAATTGAACGCAACAGGAAAGTCGCGATGAGGATGTGCGGAACCTAGCTGGTGCGAAGCACGAGCGGCGATCGTGCGATGGACGAGACGCTTGCGACTTGACCGAAAGACAGAAGCCGGCTCTTGCAAGCCTAACGCCTAAGCTAAGCGGCCTGCGCGGCCGCAACGTGTGATCGCGCGAGCAGCTTACTCCGCGCAGGTCCGCTTGAGCGCATAGTTAGGCTCCGTGCTCCGCTAGAGCAGGCACCCACTTGGGGAACATGGTGTCCGCCTGGCCGAAGTAGTGGAACGTGCCTTTGTGGTGACGCGCAAGAGCATCAAGCTCTACGGCAATGATGCGGACGGTGTGAACGAGCGCTTGCATCGAATCGCCGCCTGCCATGCGAAACTGCTTTGCGAATGACTCGCCCTTGATGATGTAGGGGCATTGCCAGTAGTCATTTTCGATCTGCATCGGCGCAGAAATAGCAACGATCACTTCTTCTACGACACCATCGACGCGAGTGAACGTGAGTTCTCTCGTGCTTATAACGTTTTCGAGTGGACTGGGATCCAACATTTGGAGCCTAACGCCTGAGCTAAGCGGCTGTGCGGCCGCGATGATTGATTTTACTCGGAAACTTCACCCGCACAGTCCGCTTGAGCGAGTAGTTAGGCGATAGCAGTGAGAGCGCGATGCACTCCCAGCCAGCAGCGATGCCAGACGAAGCGAACGCCAACCCAACGCCAGCCGGCTGTGCTCCGAAGCCGATTCGGCCAACGCGCTGCAATTGCCAGCCGAAGCACATCCGAGCGCACCGAAGCCGAGGATTGAAAGCCTCATCGAACCTTCCGAAGCGCAAAGATGCCCAACGAAGCCCAGCCCTACAAGCCCACCGTGAATCTGTCCGAAGCACGACACGTCGCCTGAAGCCAACCGAAGAGCCACTGGCACGCAATGGAGCCAAACACGAAAAGCGCGCCAAGCAGCGTCCAATGACCAACATCCACTGTCTCACGCCTAACGTCTAAGCTAAGCGGCCTGCGCGGCCAGGATTGTGTGATCGAGCGAGCAGCTTACACCGCGCAGGTCCGCTTGAGCGCATAGTTAGCTCGCCGGGACCTGTGGTGATGCCGCTTTGCCCAAGCGACCAAAGACGAACGCTACAAGTGCCATGAACAGCAAAGGCGGCCAAAGACCAGGCAAGAACAACTTGTTAGAGATGGTGAGTGTGGGGAACAGGGCGACGGCGAAACATATGACTGCAAGTGGCGAGTGCCGCGACGACGCGGTGCGAATGCCGAGAAAAAAAGCCAATGCTGCGATGCCAGCGACCAAAGAGGCAGGCAAGAGTGGCCATGCAAAGCCTGGCAAGTAAGACCATGTGAAATGCAGGCCAATAAACCAGCACGTATAGCAATAGACGATGACGAACAGCGTGCCGAAAAGTAACCCAACGCTTGCTGCAGTACGCATATGAGAGCTAACGCCTAAGCTAAGCGGCCGTGCGGCCGACGATGCATGGTACAAGCGGGCAGCTTCGTCCGCACGGTCCGCTTGAGCGCTTAGTTAGGGCGCAAAGATGCCGGAACTGCCTGCCTCTTGAACTGCGACGCTAACTGCCGACACGGAAAACGCGGCATACAAGCATGTGCTTACCCAGAACCAGACTGGGTGGGTGGTTCGTGGGTAGTCTGGACCCAACGCGAAATGGCGTGACGCGTGGCCAATTGAACAATGACCAGAGCGGTCGGTAGCCCGCAAAAAGCGATATGAAAGCTAATGAATGCAACCTTGGAGTTGCCAGAAAAAGAGCCGAATACTGAAATTGCAAAGAGCGCCAGCGCGACGAGCAACCAAGTTGTTTTCGGCTTCATAGTGTCCGTGTGCCCTAACGCCTAAGCTAAGCGGCCTGCGCGGCCGGGATGTGTGATTTTGGCGAGTAGCTTACTCCGCGCAGGTCCGCTTGAGCGCCTAGTTAGGTGCCGCTTTACTACCTTGCCCTGTAGTCGCCGCTTGCGAGTGTGTGCTGAACAGTGAAGTACACACCAACCATGAAGTCGTGCTGATTGGCCTGAATTCGTTTCGCTACGGATGAGAATGGGAACGCCATCACTTCTGCTTTCTTTGCTCTAACCGCGAAGTCCGCGCCGTCCCGGTCCGTAACCGTGACCCACTCCATCTGAAAGTCCGCGGCGAGACGATTGCCGAGGTAAGCTCCAAGAAGATCTATGACTTGGCGCTCTGTATAGCGGCGATCCTTTTCCTCTTGCCAGAGACCAAAGGCCTTGTCGAAGTCCCCGAGTGAAGGATTTGAGATTCCCGGAAGATACGCCTGGACAAATTCACGTGCTTGGCGCGCTGACGCGTCAAACGCAAGCCGCTTCCTCGCGCCTACTAGCTCAATCTTCTGCGGCGTCGCCGCCACAGTCTTCTTGGCTGTAGTGACGGGGCCCTCCGGCGTTTGAATCGTTGTCTCGGATGCCGCACACATCGCGGACGGTGTGAGCGCTAACAGAAGTGAAAGCGTAATCGCGAGCAGACGGTTCATGGCACCTAACGCCCAAGCTAAGCGGCCTGCGCGGCCGGGATGTGTGGTCGAGCGAGCAGCTTACTCCGCGCAGGTCCGCTTGAGCGCATAGTTAGGCATACAGCCAGGTGAGCAAGCCGCTTAGCGGAACAAGTGCGAATAAGACTGCGAAGCCGAGGCAGCCCGTGTTGCCGGAAGAAGAACGCAGCCCGGATTGTGGGCGCTCGTGGGGTGGATGACTTTGCAGCCAGACGGCATGACAGGCTTGACAATAGAACTTGGTCTTGCCGTTGCGCCACGCCTCGATGGTGCGATTGTTGTGGGGTGTTACCGCGCGACAGCGTGAGCACGTAAAGATCTTCGTGGCAGGGCGGCGCTTTGGCACGAGCTTGACGACAATGCTCAGTACCAAAGCCGCTACGACGACGATGCCAAGGGCTGTTTCAGGTGCCATGACGTAACACGTATGCCTAACTATCTATTCGGTTCGAAGCTGGCGTGTCGACATGCGATGTGGTGCGGCGGGGCCAGCGGCGGGTGTGGGAAAAATCCTACACCCAATCCCGTCAAAAGCCGATAGCGGGGTGTAGTCGTGGAATGTAGCGTTGCGGCATATCCCGCTTCGAGCAGATGCCATGGATCCGCCCCGCCCTACCCGTCCGACGACGACCGCAGCCCGCGGGAAACCGCCGAAGCTGTTGGACGAAGTAAGTGCGCGGATGCGGCGACTTGGGCGGGCGCTGCGGACGGAGCAAGCCTATGTCGGCTGGATTCGTCGCTTCATCCTCGCCAATGGCAAGCGGCACCCACGCGACATGGGCGAGCGCGAGGTCGAGGCATTTCTGACTCGGCTGGCCACGTGCGATCGGGTCGCGCCGTCGACGCAGAATCAGGCGCTGGCGGCGTTGCTGTTCCTGTATCGCGAGGTGCTCGGCAGTGATTTGCCGTGGATGGACGACATCCAGCGCGCGAAGCGGCCGCGGCGATTGCCGGTGGTGCTCGATCGCACCGAGGTCGCGGCGGTGCTGGCGCAGATCGAAGGTGTGTCGGCGCTGATGGCGGGGCTGTTGTACGGTTCGGGGCTGCGCTTGATGGAATGCTTGCGGCTACGGGTGAAGGATGTCGATTTCGTGATGGGCGAGATCGTCGTGCGGGAAGGCAAGGGCGGCAAGGATCGGCGCACGATCCTGCCGGCATCGCTCAAAAGCGAATTGCGCACGCATCTGCAGCAGGTGCGGCAAGTCCACGAGCGCGATCTGGCCGCGGGCCACGGCGCGGTGTGGCTTCCCAACGCGCTGGCGCGCAAATTCCCGAACGCGGCGCGGCAATGGGAGTGGCAGTACGTGTTTCCGGCGGCGGCACGCAGCCACGACCCGATCGATGGCCGTGTGCGCCGCCATCACATCGACGAGTCGACATTGCAACGCGCGGTGAAGGCGGCGGTGCAGCGCGCCCACATCACCAAGCCAGCCACCTGCCACAGCTTGCGCCATTCGTTCGCCACCCACCTGCTGGAGGATGGCTACGACATCCGCACCGTGCAGGAATTGCTCGGGCACAAGGACGTGGCGACGACGCAGATCTACACGCATGTGCTCGGACGCGGTGCCAGCGGCGTGCGCAGCCCGCTCGATAGGCGGCGCTGATCGCAATGGCGACGCGCCAAAGGATTCTTCGGAGGCTTGAACTTGCTTGTCAGCCGTTACAACGGCCCCGAGCGCGTGGGCGTCCAGCCGATGCATCCGCATCCTTGCGCGTTGGCCTGATCACGCCGAGTTCGTCGGCCGACAACGTCGTGTGACATTTCCCCCGCTCGTGCGAATCACCGTGCATGAGGCAGGATGCGGGAGCGGCGATGCAGGCCATCACGACGGACTTTTCGATGACGCAGGCGCGGGATCGATTCCAGGACATGCTCGGCCAGCACGCGGCGATCGTGCGCAAGGTGGCCGGCATGTATTGCCGCAACGCCGAGGATCGCCGCGATCTGGCGCAGGAAATCGCCATCCAGGCGTGGCGTGCATTCGGCAAGTACGACCCGGCGCGGGCGTTTTCGACGTGGCTGTACCGGATCGCGTTGAACGTGGCGATCTCGCAGGCGCGCAATGCCGGGCTGCGCGAGCGCCATGCGGTGCCGCTCGACGAGCAGGCGCACGACATCGCCGACGACCGCAGTCCGAATCACGAAGACGACGAGCGTCTGCGCGCATTGCACCGCTGCATCGACGCACTCGGCGCGCTCGATCGCGCGCTGATGCTGCTGTATCTCGATGATCGCAGCCACGCCGAAATCGCCGACGTGCTCGGCATCGGTGCCAGCAACGTGGGCACCAGGATCCATCGTCTCAAGCAGCGTATCCGCGCTGCGCTGGTGGAGTCATGACATGAACGGGAGCAAGGACATGAATGCGCAAAGCGCGATGGAGCTCGACGACCTCAAGGCGGCGTGGAAGACGTTGAACGATCGTCTGGAAATGCAGGCGGCGCAGAACGACCGGATGCTGCGCGCCGATCGCGGCGATCGCCTGCGGCGAATGTTGCGGCCATTGGCGTGGGGTCAGGTCGTGCAGATCGTATTCGGATCGGCTTGCGTGCTGCTCGGCGTCGGCATCTGGTCCTCGTATCGCGACAACACCCACCTGTTCGTCGCCGGTTTGCTGGTGCATCTGGCAGGCTTGGCGATGATCGCGCTCGGCGTGTGCGTGCAGGTGTTGCTGGCGCGCATCGATTTCGCCGCGCCGGTGCTTGCGATCCAGCGGCGTTTGCTGCGGCTGCGGCAGGTGTATGTGCGCGGCGGGCTGGTCGTCGGGTTGGCGTGGTGGTTCTTGTGGATTCCGTTTCTGATGGTCGCGTTCGCGTACAACGGCATCGATCTGTACAAGCACGCGCCGGAAGTGGCGTGGTACGGCAGCGCGGTCGGCGTGCTGGGGTTGCTGGCGACGTGGGCGCTGCATCGCTGGTCGCGCGCGCCGGGGCGCGAGCGTCTGGCCGGATTCATCGACGCGCAACTGGCGGGCAGAAGTTTGACGCGGGCGCGCCGCGAGCTCGACGAAATCGCGCGCTTCGAACAAGACTGAACCGGGCGCGACGTTGACGACGATGCGGCCTGCGCGCAGCATCGCCGACAGCGTTTAAGAACGAGGCGATGACGATGAGTTCGACACCGACGTTGCCCGCCGAGGCCATCGCCGCGCTGCGGCAAGGGCAGAAGATCGCCGCGATCAAGATCGTGCGCGAGCGGCAGAATCTCGATCTGGCGGCGGCGAAAGCAGCGGTCGATGCCGCCATCGCCGCCGATCCGTGGTTGCGCAAGCAATGCGATGCGGCGGCGCGGCGCGGCAGCGGCGGCCGCATTCTCACCTGGGTGCTGGCGATCATCGCGGCGGTGGTCGCGTGGTACAAATTCGGCTGGCAGTTCTGAGGCGGGCGCGCATCACGACGCGCATTGCAAACGGTGCCGTTACAATCAGGCGCACGCACCCCGACGCGCAGCTGCCATGAACGACGCGCCCCGATCCGGCGACGAACGGGTCATCCCGATCACCTTGATGAACTGGCCCGACACCGTCGAGCTGTGCGGGTATTGCCACGCCGATTTGATGACGCCCGAGCTGATCGAGCGCTTCGTGCAGGAGGTCGAATTCTTCCTGAAGGAGCCGCTGCGGCATACCGTGCGCGAGGTTTTCCCCGAGCCGTTGACGCTCAGCCTGCGCAAGGAGATCGAGCGCGGCTGGGCCTCGCCCAAGCGCTCGGTGACGCTGGCCAACGCCGGCAACCATCGCAACCACATCCGCATCGCCGCCGGCCGCTTCATCGGGCCGTTCGCCGACAACTACACCGAGGATTGGGCGCGCTTTTCGCTGCGGATGGCGGCCGATGCGCCGGCCGCGCCAGTGCTGGTCGGCAAGCTGCGCGAGTTCGCGTGGCTGTCGGCGGCCTTCTTCGTGCGCGCCGATTCGCCGGCGTGGGTGTCCTCGCGCGCCCGTGCCAGCGGCCTGCCGGCGCTGCAGGACACCCGCCTCTGCATCCCGTCGGGTTATGGCTGGTCGATCAGCGAGCGCATGGGCTGGCTCAACTGGTTCGGTGCGCACGCGACGACGGTGCTGGGTTTCGATCGGGCGCCGGAAGACGCCGGCGTGGCGGTGATCGAGCGCAACGAGGATGGCAGCTGCGTGGTGCAGATCACCCGCACGCCGATGGACTTCCGCGACGCCGCGTATCGCCAGCAGTATCTGGCGCTGCTGGAGAAGATGGCGCCGCATCGTTATCTTCCGGCGCCGCCGAAACCGGCGCCGCGCCGTTGATGCGGCCGATGCCGATCGCCGTGAGCGACACCGCAGCGGCACGTCGCCGCACGGGCCACCTCCGGTAGCGCCTCAGGCGACGATGGCGACGAGGCTGGCGCCGCCACGGCGAGCGCGGCACCCTCGCCGGCAGCCTTGGTGATGTTGGAGTTCGCATGTCGATCAGCACGCTGCTGGGCCTGATGGTCGCCACCTACACCGCGTGGGCCGCCTGGCGCGGGCAGGTGTACGAGCGCCGCGGGCTGTGGGGGCGCACGGTCAGCCGTGACCAGCAACCGGGATATTTCTGGGTGTTGATCGCGCTGTACGGTGTGCTGGCGCTGGTGTTTCTGGCGGTGCCGTGACGAGTGCCCGGCGCCGGCGTCGCGCACGCCTCACAGGATCGGCGCCAGCCCGGCGCCGAAGGCGGTCAGCACCCGCACGATGATCGAACGCGGGCTCATCCGCACGTCGGGAAAATCGCCGACCGAAGTCCAACAGGTGTCGAAACGCGGGTCGTTGCGCGGCACCGGCTCGCAGCCGGGCACCAGTTCGTAATTGGTCGAATAACGGAACGGCCAGAAATCGAACACCGGCAGATTCTCGAACAGGCGGTCGATGCGACCGGTCAGCGGCGTGAACGGCGTGCGTCGGCGGCGCGCGGTCAGCCACGAGTTGTCCGGGGCGATGTCGGCCTCGATCGCCGCTTGCAGCCGTTGCGCCAGCACGGGGTCGTCGAACACCAGCACGCCCTCGGTGTTGTAGTTGTCCGAACGTGGATCGAAATTGTGCGAGCCGATGATGCCGATATGGCCGTCGACGACGATCGACTTGGCGTGCAGGCTGATGCGCAGACCGGACGTGCGCAGCGGCGCCGGCTTGGAGCCCATGCCCAGCGCCGGAAAGCGCACCGACTCGCTGGGCACCTTGGCCGGCTTGCGCGCTGGCGCGGCGGTGCCGCTGGCGGCGGTCGCGGCGGTCGGCGTCGCGGCAAGGCCACCGCCCGCCGCAGTCGCCGCGCCCGATTGGGTTGCCGCCAGATCCACCGGCAAGTTCGGCGCGAACGGCTTGAGCTGGTGGATCTGGAAGCCCAGGTCGCGCAGATTGCGACGGCTGTATTTGTAGGCCAGCGCCGCCACCGGCAGCGCATCGGTGGAGGCCAGCGAGTTGGTCGAGACGATCACCGTCGGCGGCTGCGCGCGCTTGTGCATGGCGCGGAACATCCGCCGCGCACCGCGCGTGAGCACCAGATACGGCGTCTGCATCACCACCGAGTTGCGCGCGGTTTCGATCAGGCCGCGCAAGTCGGCGGTGGCGCGCCCGCCCTCGACCGGCAGGCGATCTTGCTTGTCGGGCGAATCGGCGATGAAGCGCACGATCGATACCGCCCGCGCCGGGGCGACGAAGCGCTCGGCGATCAGCGCCGGGTCGGCGACGGCGGCGCGCAACGCCTGCACGCGCGGCGCCGGCGGCCGGTCGAGCAATGCCGGTCGCGGTGGCGGCGAGCTGCCCAGCAGCAGCGGGGCGACATCCTTCAGGCGCGCGATCGGCACGCTGCGCGGCGCATTCCAGAACGCATCGAAGGCGTGCTGCATGTCGGCCACCGCCGGACCGGCGACGATCGCGTCGCGGTCGCGGTAGGCCAGATCGGGGTTCCAGTCGTAATAGCGATCGTCGATGTTGCGCCCGCCGGTGATGCCGATGCGGCCGTCGATCACCATCTGCTTGATGTGCATGCGCTGGTTGAAGCGGCGAAAGCAGCAGCCGATCGCTGCCACGTAGCCGGCCGGCGAGGTGTGCGCGCGGCCGAAGGTGGGGTTGTACAGGCGCATGTGGAAGTTGCCGTGCACGCGCGCCAGCGTCGCCAGCAGGGTCGGATCGGAGGGCGCGAACAGCTGGTCGACCAGCAGGTGCACCTGCACGCCGCGGCGCGCCGCCGCCAGCAACTCGTCGAGCACGAGATAGCCGGTGTCGTCCTGGCTGAAGATGAAGGTCTGCAGGTCGATGCGCCGGCGAGCGGCGCGGATCAGGTTGATGCGCGCCAGCAGCGAGTCCTGCCCGGATTCCACGATGTCGATGTAATTGACCGGCGTCGTCGGCGTCGACTCGCGCTCGGCGCGGGCGGCCAGATCGTACAGCGGCGAATCCTGGGCGCAGGCATCGGTGCGCGCGCAATCGACCGTCGTCGGGCGCGCCGCAACGGCGAGCGCCTGGGCGCGCTCGAGATCGCGCGGACGCAGGCTGGAGCAGGCGGTCAGCACCAGCAGCAGGGCGACGATCAGCAGCGCCGGCCGATGGCTCGCCGTGCGCGCGGCAACACCAGCAGCGCTGGCCGTCGCGGCCGATGGGGTTGCGACCTCCGTGTGCTCGCTCGCGCGCCGCCTCACGGCATCCAGAAGGCGGCCAGCTCGGCCACGCCGGGCTCGATCGCAGCGTCGACCGGCAGGCGCAGCACGGCGATCCCGGCCGCCGGCATGCCACGGAAATCGCCGGAGCGGCCGGTGCTCATCAGCGCCGCCAGATGCTCGAAGCCCGGGTTGTGGCCGACCATCAGCAGGCGCGATACCTCGCGATGGGAATCGGCAAGGATCGCCAGCGCGCCGGGGGTGGCCTCGTAGATCGCATCCAGACGCAAGGTCTGGCCGTAGCCGATGGTGTCCTGGGCGATGTCGAGGGTTTCGCGCGCGCGCCGCGCGGTCGAACACAGCACCCGCTCGGGGATGTAGCCGTGCTCGCGCAGCCAGGCACCGGCGGCGGCGGCCTCGGCGCGCCCGCGCACGCTCAGCGCCCGGTCGCGGTCATCCTGGCCGGGCATCGCGCTTTCGGCGTGGGCGTGGCGAAGCAGGATCAGCTCGCGCATGAGGGTGGTTCCGCGACCGGAGGGACTATCACTGTAGCGCGGGCACGAGCGGGCGCACAGCGGAGTCGCGCGCAATGGGACGCGGTGGCTCCTGAATTACCGCTCGGCCGGGCGCAATGGCGCCGGCGACGAATTCCCGGGCTTGCTGCAGGCACCGGAGCGAAGAGCGCTGCTCGGCGCAGGGCATGGCCAGCCGGCAACGGCCCGCCATCGTTCGCGTGTCCAATCCCGCGAACCGTTGCCGGGCCGTTGCCGGCTTGTCACATCGGCCCTGCTGGCAGGTCAGGTCAAGGTGGTGTCGCCGACAAGTAGCCTGCGGGCGCCTGCAGCGGAATCGAACGCTCGCGCAACAGGCGTTGATAGACGGCAGTCTCGTTGCGCTCACTGTGCCAGGCATCGAGCCAACGGTGCAGGGCATCGGCAGAGAGTTCCGGGAGCACTTCGACCATGCGTGCAAGCAACCAGCGCCCATCGGCGACCTGGCGCAGCACTTGCGAGCGCTCATCGCCGACCGCCATCTGCTTCCACAGGCCCAGGCCGAGTTGGTGGCCGATCAGCGTATCGCTGCGATCGGCCATCGCGATGGCGACGGCGCGGCAGTCGTTGCGGATGTCGGCCGCGGTCGACCTGCACAGGTCGAACACAGGTTGCGTCCCCGGCTGCGTGATCGCGGTAGTGATGGCCGCCTGGGACAGTGCCCACAGCGACGCCGAATCGGCGGCGTCGGCCGTGCCACCATCGCCGTACCAGGTTTGCCGCAGCCGATGCGGCAGCGGGCTGAGCTTGGCTGCCGCCAGATAGCTGTCCACGGCGTCGCCGTAGTGCCAGTCGTACCGCGTCGCCGCCGCCATCCGCGCCAGTGCCATGCGGGCGCGGGCGTTGTCGCCCGCCTGCCGTGCACGCGCGAGTTCGAGCAGCCAGACGACGCCGTTTTCGGCATCGAACTCACGCAAGCGCGCGAACGAATCCGCGGCGACGCAGACCGACGCCTGTGCCGGGCACTGCGTGGACGCCAGCCAAAGCGCCCAGCGGTCGTCGGCACGCAAGGCGCGAGCAAAAGCCGTGTCGGCCTTGACCAGAAGTGCATTCACTGACGCGCCTTGCGCATGGCTCAAGGCGGGCTGGCCGGCTTGCGGATCGCGCAGACTGAAACCATCGCCGGCGCTGAAGTACAGCTGCGCGGCGAGCACGTCGGCATGCGCACCGCCACGACGCTCCACGGCGGCGGCAAGTTCGCCCTGATAGCCGCGCCAGGCGCGATTGTCGAGGCGTTGCTGGTATTGGTCCCAGGCATCCTTCATGGCGACCGCACCATCACCGAGGCGGGTGTGGAATACCACCGCGGCCGCGGCCAGACCGAGCAGGCCGGCCAGCAACAGGCGCTGGCGCGGCGGCAATGTGGTCACCGCGTCAGTACGTTCGCGCCCGACGCTGACGACGAGGTCGGGTAGGCATTCTCCCAACAGCAGCCGCCACAGGCGGCCATCACGCCGCGCCTCACGGCAGCGGTCGCGGAAGGCCAGTTGCATTTCCGTCCCCCAGCGCCGGCGATGGGCACGCGGGTACAGCCGCAACGACCAGCCATAGGCCCGGCACAGGCAGCGAAGGGCGAATGAATCGTGTGGGTCGCGGTTCATGCCGGCACCTCCAGCAGGGCGCGGGCATGGCGCGCGGCAAACCGCACCAGCCTCGACAGGCGCGCGGTTTCGGCATGCACTGCCTGACGGCCGCCTTCGGTCAGGCGGTAATAGCGACGGCGTTCGTCGTCTTCGTCGGCGGCTGGACGCTCATCGGTTTCCTCGACCAGTCGCGCATCGAGCAGCCGCTTGAGGGTACCGTACAGCGTGCCCGGCCCCAGGCGCATGGCGCCGTCGCTGAGCGTTTCCACCGCCTGCATGATGGCGTAGCCGTGGCGGTCGCCATCGAGCAGGGCGAGCAGGATGTGGTGCATCGCCGGAGTCAGCGGCGCGGGCGTCGGAGCGGGCTTGGGCATCGGTCGTTCCACGGGTTCGGATGGCGGTACCTATATCCGTATCCGCTATATCTGGCAACGATATATGTCGGTTCGATATAGCCAGATGGCCGCCGATCCGCAGGCTGCCCATCCAGCATCCAGCATCCGCGCGTCGCCGTGGGCACGTCTGCTATCGTTCGCTTTTTCCCGGGTGGCGCGGACACGATGGCGGAATTGCAGGACCTGGCAGCGTTGATCCGCGCCAACACGCCGCTGATCGCGATCCAGACGCCGGACGAGGCGCGGGTGGTGGAACTGTTCCGGCGGGTGTTGGCCGATGTCTTCCGGGCCCTGTACCGCTGGTCGATCACCCAGGGCCTGAGCCGGCTGGACATGGATCGCGAGGATCCGCCGGAAGGCCCGCCCGATGCCACCAGCGTGCTGCGTGCGATCAGCAGCGCCGATCAGCGCGGCGTCTACCTGCTGCTGGATTTCATGCCGTATCTGGCCTACGCCGGCTCGCAGCGGCAGCTGCGCGAGATCGCGCAGCGGCGCGGGTGCCTGGAGCACACGGTGGTGCTGGTCGGCACCCGCATCGAGCTGCCACCGGGGCTGGACGAGCTGGCGGTGCGCTTCGATCTGCAATTGCCTGATGCCAACGCGCTGCTGAAGATGCTCAAGGATGTCGCTGCCGAATACACCCGCGAAAACGGCGGCAAGCGGGTGACGTTCGATGCCGAGGTGGTGCGGACCATCGTCCGCAACCTCGCCGGCCTGTCGATGACCGACGCCCAGCGCATCGCCCGCCAGCTGGTGTTCGACGATGGCGTGCTCGACGGCAACGACATTCCGCGCCTGACCAAGCTGAAGTTCGAGCTGCTCAATCGTTCCGGGCACCTGCACTTCGAGTTCGATACCGCGAAATTCGCCGACGTCGCTGGCGCCAGAAGGCTCAAGCGCTGGGTCGAGCAGCGGCGCGAGCTGTTCGTGACGGATCCGGCCTCGGCGGCGGCGAACTCGCCCACCGATTATCCGCTCGACCCGCCCAAGGGCATCTTGCTGCTGGGCGTGCAGGGCTGCGGCAAGTCGCTGGCGGCCAAGTCGATCGCTGGCGGTTTCGGGGTGCCGCTGCTGCGGCTGGATTTCGGCACCTTGTACGACAAGTACCACGGCGAGACCGAGAAGAACCTGCGCGAGGCGCTGGCCTCGGCCGAACAGATCGCGCCGTGCGTGCTGTGGCTGGACGAGATCGAGAAGGGCCTGGCCAGCGGCTCGTCGGATGCCGACGGCGGCGTCTCGCGGCGAGTGCTGGGCTACCTGCTGACCTGGATGGCCGAGCGGACTTCGCGAGTGTTCCTCGTCGCCACCGCCAACCAGGTGCAGGATCTGCCGGCCGAGCTGCTGCGCAAGGGTCGCTTCGACGAGATCTTCTTCGTCGACCTGCCCGATGCCGACACCCGGGCGCAGGTATTCGCGCTGCATCTGGCGCGGCGCAAGGTGGATGCGTCGGCGCTGGATCTGCCGGCGCTGGCGGCGGCCTGCGAGGGGTTTTCCGGTGCCGAAATCGAACAGGCGATCGTCGCGTCCCTTTACGCCGCCCGCGCTGCCCGCCATCCACTCACCCAGGACGACCTGCTCGCCGAATTGCGCAACACCCGGCCGCTGTCGGTGCTGATGGCCGAGCAGGTGCAGGCGCTGCGCGAATGGGCGCGCGACCGCACGGTGCCGGCCGATTGAGGCGGGCGCGGCGGTGCCGAGGCGTCAGGACCGGCCTGCCTGCGCGTCGCGGGCGAGCATCCAGCCGGTGATCGCCAGCCGGTGTTCGCCGGCCCAGGGCGACACCAGGCTGACATGGTGCAGCTGCGGCACCTTGAAGATCGACAGCGTGTTCCAGCGCGGCAGCAGCGTGTCGATGACATTGCCCTGGGCGTCGAGGAATTGCAGTTGCCCGCCCCACTCGGCCTTCCAGCGCGGGCTGAGGTTGATGACGTAGGCGTAGCGCCGGCCTTCCAGGCTGTTCTTGTCATCATGCGCGGTGAGGAACTGCCCCGGGCGGTAACGCGTGGCCTGCGCGTTGACCGCGTTGATCGCGGCATCGCCGGTCAGATAGCGGGCGAACGCGAGGTAATCGGGGCTGTTGAGAAAATCGAACAGGCCATGCAGCGGCAAGTCCGGATCCCAGCCTTCGGCGCGGGCGCGACCGAGCATGTAGCTGTCATAGACGAAACGGAATCCGTCGCGGGCGCCTTGATAGGCGGCGTCGAGCACGCGGCGATAGCCGTCGGCGTCGAGCGCATCATCGTGGCCGTGCGTGCGCGCCGCACCATCGTCGCTGCGTTCGGCCAGCCGCCACGGCACTTGCCGCATCAGGCAATCGCGCAGGAACGCGGCCGCCGGAGCTTGCAGGAAATCGGGGATCTGCAGGCGCGTGCGCAATGCCAGCTGGCGCTTCCAGTGGTCGACGTCGAGGTCGTTGTTGAGCATGGTCGGGCGGCGGCAGCGGCCGCTACGGCAGGCGGCTGCCAATGCATGGCGGTGATGGCGCCCACGATAGCGCGCCGGGCGGCATTCGTCAGGTCATCTGCGCAATGTGCAGACGCAGACGTTCGGCGGCGGTGTCGACATCGGCGGCCAGCGGCAGCACCCGCGGCCAATCGGCGGCCTTGGCGGCCGCTTCCAGTGCCCGTGCCGCGTCCGCCAGTTCCAGCGCGCCGACAAGCATCGCCGCGCCCTTGATCTTGTGCGCCTCGTGCGCGAGCTGATGGGCATCGCCGGCTTCCCGCGCCCGCTGCAGCGCGCGCAGGTCATTGCCGGTGGCGGCGAGGTAATCGTCCAGCAGCATCCGGTTCTGCTCGCGATCGCCGCCGGTGAGGGTGTCGAGCACCTTGCGATCCAGCGGCGTCGGCGCGCCGGCGAGTTGCGGCAACGGCGGCGACGCGGGTGCGGTCGCGGCGGCGGCACCGCTGACGGTGCTCGCGGTGGCGGCGACGTGCGGCAGCCAGTGCGCCAGGCATTCCACCAGCTGCGGGATGGTTACCGGCTTGCTGAGATAGGCATCCATGCCGGCGGCGAGGCAGCGCTCGGCGTCACCCTTGAGCGCCGCCGCGGTCAGCGCGATCACCGGCATGCGCGGGAGGCCGCGTTCGGCTTCCTCGGCGCGGATCGCGGCGGCGAACTGGTAGCCGTCCATGCGTGGCATGTGGATGTCCGACAGCACCAATGCATACCTTCCGGTGCGCCATTGCGCCAGGCCGTCGACGCCGTCCTCGGCGGTCTCGCAGGCGTAGCCGGCCAGCGCCAGCTGGCGCGCCACCACCAGACGGTTGGTCGGATGGTCGTCGACCAGCAGGATCAGGCTGCGCTCGGCCAGCGCCTGCTGCACCGTCGGCAGCGGTCGTGGCTGGAAACTCGCTGCCGGCGCCGCCTCCTCGGCAGTCGCTTCCAGATCGGCGACCGCGCCTTCGGGCAGGGTCAGCAGCAGGCGCATGGTGGTGCCGGCGCCGACCGTGCTTTCCATCGTCACCTGCCCGCCCATCAGCTCGGCCAGCCGGCGGCAGATCACCAGCCCCAGGCCGGTGCCGCCGAACCGGCGGGTGGTGCTGCCCTCGGCCTGGCTGAAGGCCTGGAACAGCCGCTGTTGCTGCTCGGCGCTGACGCCGATGCCGGTGTCGGTGACGCGCAGGCAGAGGCGCTCGCCGCCCTCGGCGCCGCCGAGGCGTTCGAGCGCGACCAGCACGAATCCCTGCTCGGTGAACTTGATGGCATTGGACAGGAAGTTGGACAGGATCTGGCGCAGGCGCAGCGGGTCGGCGACGTGCGCCGGGGCAAGGTTGGGGTCGATCCGCGATTCGAGCACCAGCCCCTTGCTGGAGGCCGAACCGGCGAAATTGGCAATCGTCGAGCGCACCAGTTGCGGCAGGCTGATGGTGATCGGCGCCAGGTCCATGCGCCCGGCCTCGATCTTCGAAAAATCGAGGATGTCGCCGATGATCCGCAGCAACGATGCCGCCGACTGCTGGATCACCGCCACCGTGCGCCGCTGTTCCGGATCGAGTTGTCCGTGCGCGAGCACCTCCAGCATGCCGGTGACACCGATCATCGGCGTGCGGATCTCGTGGCTCATCGCCGCCAGGAAGTCGCCCTTGGCGCGGCTGGCCTCGCGGGCGTCGATCTCGCGCGCGCGCAGCGCCGCTTCGAGTTGCTTGATGCGGGTCAGGTCGGTGGCGATGATGAGGTGGCCGGTGACGGCATCGGCCTCGCCGTGGATCGCCGAGATCGCCAGCAGCACCGGCACCTGCTGCCCATCCTTGCGCACCAGGGTGCCTTCCTGCATGTGCACGCCCAGCTCGAGCAGCAGCGGCAACATGCGCGCATCGGCCGGCAGTTGCCGGCCGCGCTCGGCGGCCAGCCGCTGCACGACTTCCTCGGCTTGATCGGTCAGCAGCAACTGGTCGATGCGCTGCTGGCCGATCATCTCGCCGGCACCGTATCCGCTGAGCGTCTGCGCATGCGGATTGAAGCTGGTAAAGCGGCCTTCCAGATCCAGCGACATCACCGCCACCTGCGCGGCGGTGAACAGCGAACGCTGGAACTCCTCGCTGCGCGCCAGGATGGCGCGCACCTGTTCGTTGCGCAAGGTCAGCTCGGCGTGGTCGATCTCGGCGTCGCGCACTTCGGCACGCAGGGCGAGGAAGCCGTCGAGCACCTCGCCCAGCTCGCCGTCCGGACGGTATTTGGGTTCGGATGTGTAGTCGTGGCGGCGCATCTGCGCGGTGGCGGCGATCAGCGCTTCGACGCCGCGATAGATGTTGCGCAGCACGCCGCTGCCGAACCAGGCCGCCAGCAGCAGCGCGAGGATGGTCACGCCGATGCGGATCTCGCCGACGCGCAGGTCGCGCGCATTCTCGTCGGCGACGCGCTGCTGGGCGTGGGTCAGCACCAGCGTGCTCAGCTTCTGCAATCGGCTGGTCACCGGGTCCATCGCCGGGAACAGCTCGGTATCGGCGAAATGGCCCAGCGCCTTGATGTCGCGGCCGCGCAGGATCTCGCGCAGGCGCGCCGCGGCGGCATCGGCACGCACCCGGGCGGCACCGGTATCGGCCAGCAGCGCGGCCTCGTCGGGCGTGCGCGGCAGTTTCACCAACGCATCCCAGTGCTGGTCGATGGACTTGCGCGCCTGCTCGGCCGCCTGCGCGCCGTCGTCCCAGCTCATCAGGTAGTTGCGCACGCGAAACACGGTGCCGATGTCGTCCAGCCCGTAGCCATCGGAAATCGCCTGGATCAGGCGCAGGCTGACCAAGGTCTGGTTGCCCAGTTCGTCGAGCGCACGCGCATGTGCGCGGCGCTCGACTTCATCCAGCGCCAGCACGCTGGCGCCGGCCAGCATCAGCAGGCCGAACAGGCCCAGCAGTTGCAGGCGGATCGCCGAGCGGCCGCGCCAGCCGCCCACGTCAATGCTTGGCCCCGCGCCAGTTGCCGATCACCTCGCGCAGGCGCTCGCCGGGCACCGCTGGCGAGATCAGGTAGCCCTGCGCGAAATCGCAGCCCAGTTGCGCCAGCAGCTGCCATTCCTCCGGCGTCTCGATGCCTTCGCCGACGACGCGCAGGTCGAGCTTGCGCGCCAGGTCGAGGCTGGCCTCGATCATCGCCCGCTTGCGCGGCTGCTCGTGCGCCCGGTGGACGAAGCCGCGATCGATCTTCAACTCGGTGAACGGAATGTGCGAGAGCTGGGCAAGCGAGGAATAGCCGGTGCCGAAATCGTCCACCGACAGCCCGAACCCCTTCAGCCGCAGCCGCGCCAGCATCGCCAGCCCGCGCGCGGTGTCACTCATCACCGCGCCCTCGGTGATCTCCAGCACCATGTCGTCGGGGCGCATGCCGTGGCTGCGCACCACCTGCTCATAACGGTCGGCAACTTCCGGCCCGATCAGGTTGTGCGCCGAGACATTGACGGCGACCTTGATGCGCATGCCCTGCTCGTTCCAGCGCTTCCACCACGCGCAGCTATCCACCAGCATCCGCTCGGTGAGCGCGTCGATCATGCCGTGCGCCTCGATCAGCGGCATGAAATTGGTCGGGTACAGGCAGGCGCCACCGGGCTGGATCCAGCGCGCCAGCGCCTCGACGCTGACCACCTTGCCATTGCCGAACTCGGCCTGCGGCTGGAACCACGGCACGATCTCGCCGGCCGTCAACGCCGCGCGAATCTGCTCGACGGTGACGTCGACCGCCTGCGCGTCGGCGACGACCGATCCCTGGCCGCTGGCCAGCAAGGCCAGCACGCGCTCGAGCTTTTCCACCGACAGCGGTTTTTCGACGCTTCCCAGCACGCGCAGCCCGGCCGCCTGCGCCATCACCTGCACGCTGTGCAGCAAGGCTGCATCCATCGCGCTGACCACCGCGATCGCCGGCGCCAGCTGGTGCTGCGCGATCAGGCCGATGAACTCGACGCCGTCCATGCCGGGCATGTCCAGATCGACCAGCACCACGTCGGGCGGAGCCTGCCGTTTGCGCAGCAGATCGAGCGCCTCGAAACCTTCGGCGGCTTCGAGCACGGTCCCGACGCCCGCTTCGGCGAGCAGGCGCAGGCCCAGGCGGCGCTGAAAGCCATGATCCTCGACCAACATCACCGTCAGGTTCGGATAGGCCATCTCGATTCCCCTTCGAGTGCTGCCGACTGTACGCCCGCGCGCGCAGGGGCGACAAGCATCACCGATCGCGCGTCCGGCGCTGCGCGCTGGCGTATGCTGCGGCGATCGCCTCGCATGTCGCCCGTGAACCATGCCGCAGATCAGCACCTTGTTCGCCGTTCCCTTCGGGTTCGGCCGTCATCCCCGACCGGAGCCGCTCAACACCGCCTTGCGGGAATTGTTCATCGCCCGCGAAGCCGAAGGCGCGCGCTGGGCCAACCCCAACCCCTACACGATCCGCAACGCGCAATTGTTCGAGAGCCATTTCGACTTGTTCACCTGGCCCGAGCCGTGCATCAACGAGCTGCGCCGTTTTTGCCTCGGCGAGCTGTTGCGTCTGGTCGGCGAGATCAACGGCTACGACGAGGCCAGCCTGCAGCGGATCGACATCGCCACCGATGCCTGGTTCCACATCACCCGCAGCGGCGGCCACTTCGGCGTCCACAATCATCCGATGGCGGCGTGGTCGGGGGTGTACTGCGTCAGCCCCGGCAGGCACGATCCGGCGCAGACCGACAGCGGGCGGCTGAGTTTCATCAACCCCTACAGCACCTGCTCGATGTATCTCGACGCCGGCAATGCCCAGCAACGCAACCCATACCAGTTCAGCAACTACGGCTTCGATCTGGTGCCGGGGCAACTGGTGTTGTTCCCGTCCTGGGTGTTGCACCATGTGATGCCATTTTACGGGCAGGGCGAGCGCATCACGGTGGCGTTCAATTGCTCGTTCCGCCTGCGCGCACGCTGACGACAGGCACGCCCGGCGCGCGCGCGCAAGCTGCCCGACCGGCGCCGGTTTCGCTACGATGCCGCATCCACCGCTGCGCGGTGACGACGATAGCCAGGGGAATGCCATGCCCGCGCTGCCCGCGCCCGCGATCGACCGCGAAACCACGCTCGAAACCAAATACACCCGTGAACGCGGCCGCATCTTCCTGTCCGGGGTGCAGGCGCTGGTGCGGCTGCCGATCATGCAGCACATGCGCGATGCCGCTGCCGGGCTGAACACCGCCGGCTTCATCTCCGGCTATCGCGGCTCGCCGCTGGGCGGCTTCGATCTCGAATTGTGGAAGGCGAAAAAACATCTGCGAGGCGCGGGCATCGAGTTCACTCCGGGCTTGAATGAAGACCTGGGCGCGACGATGGTCTGGGGCAGCCAGCAGACCGGCCTGTTCCCCGGCGCCAAGCACGATGGCGTGTTCGCGATGTGGTACGGCAAGGGCCCGGGCGTGGATCGCTGCGGCGACGTGTTCAAGCACGGCAACGCCGCCGGCACCTCGAAGTTTGGCGGCGTGCTGGCGCTGGCGGCCGACGACCATGCCTGCCGCAGCTCGACGCTGCCGCACGGCAGCGAACTCGAATTCGTCAGCGCGATGATGCCCGTCCTCAACCCGGCCGGGGTGCAGGACATCCTCGACATGGGCCTGATGGGCTGGGCGATGTCGCGCTTCACCGGACGCTGGGTCGGCTTCAAGACGATTGCGGAAACGGTCGAATCCTCGGCGTCGGTGATCGTCGATCCGCACCAGCTCGACATCGTCATCCCCACCGATTTCGAAATGCCGCCGGGCGGGCTGAACATCCGCTGGCCCGATCCGCCGTTGAATCAGGAGATGCGCCTGCACCAGTACGGCGTGCATGCCGCCGAGGCGTTCGCGCGAGCCAATGGCATCGACCGCATCGTGATCGACTCGCCGCGGGCGCGGCTGGGCATCGTCACCACCGGCAAGAGTTATCTGGACGTGTTGCAGGCGCTCGAATACCTCGGCATCGACCGGCGCATGGCTGCCGACATCGGCATCCGCGTCTACAAGATCGGCATGACCTGGCCGCTGGAGCCGGTCGGCATCCGCGCCTTCGCGCACGGCCTGGAAGACATCGTGATCGTCGAGGAGAAGCGTTCATTCCTCGAATCGCAGATCAAGGAACACATGTACAACTGGCCGCACGACACGCGGCCGAGCATCGTCGGCAAGTACGACGAAGACGGCGACTGGATCCTGCCGTCGACCAACGAACTCACGCCGGCGCGCATCGCGATGGTGATCGCCAAGCGGCTGGCGCGCTTTTTCACCAGCGAGGCGATCGCCCAGCGCCTGCGCTGGATCGCCGCCAAGGAAGCCGAACTGGCGCTGCCGCGCGCCAACTTCCCGCGCGTGCCGCACTACTGCGCCGGCTGTCCGCACAACACCTCGACGAAGGTGCCCGATGGCTCGCGCGCGCTGGCCGGGATCGGCTGCCATTACATGGTGACGTGGATGGATCGCAACACCGACACCTTCACCCAGATGGGCGGCGAAGGCGTCACCTGGTGCGGGCAGGCGCCGTTCACCGAAACGCAGCACGTGTTCCAGAACCTCGGCGACGGCACCTATTTCCACTCCGGCTCGCTGGCGATCCGGCAGGCGGTCGCGGCCAAGGTCAACATCACCTACAAGATCCTCTACAACGACGCGGTGGCGATGACTGGCGGGCAACCGGTCGATGGCACGCTCACCGTGCCCGACATCGCCCATCAGGTGCGCAGCGAGGGCGTGGACACGATCGTGGTGATGAGCGACGACATCCGCAAGTGGAAGAACCGCCGCGACTTGTTTCCGCACGGCTGCGAGTACCTCGACCGCGACGAATTGGAGGAAGCACAAAAGCGCCTGCGCGAAGTGAAAGGCGTGTCGGTGCTGATCTTCGACCAGACCTGCGCCACCGAGAAGCGCCGCCGGCGCAAGCGCGGCAAGCTGCCCGATCCGCAAAAGCGCGTCGTGATCAATTCGCTGGTCTGCGAAGGCTGCGGCGATTGCGGCGAAAAGTCCTTCTGCGTGGCGGTGCTGCCGAAAGAAACCGAGTTCGGCCGCAAGCGCGAAATCGACCAGAGCGCCTGCAACAAGGACATGTCCTGCGTGAAGGGCTTTTGTCCGAGCTTCGTCACCATCGAAGGCGGCTCGCTGCGCAAGGGCAAGGGCGCCGGATCGTCGAAAGACGCCATCGCCGCGCGCTTGCACGACCTGCCGTTGCCCGTGTTCAAGTCCAGCCTCGACACGCCGTGGAACATCCTCATCACCGGCGTCGGCGGCACCGGCGTGGTCACCATTGGCGCGCTGCTGGGCATGGCCGGGCATCTGGAAGGCAAGGGCGCGAGCGTGCTCGACCAGACCGGGCTGGCGCAAAAAGGCGGCGCGGTGACCACGCATGTGCGCATCGCGAAAACGCCCGATGACATCCACGCCGTGCGCATCGCCGCCGGCGAGGCCGACCTGGTGCTCGGCTGCGATCAGGTGGTGGTCAACGACTACTGGGCGCTGTCGAAGATCCGCGCCGGCCGCAGCACGGTGCTGCTCAACACCTACGAGGCGATGCCGGGCAGCTTCACCATGCACCCGGACATGGCCTTCCCCGCCGATGGCATCGTTGCCGCCGTGCGCACCGCGCTCGATGGCGGCATGCCGACCTTGATCGAGGCCACCGAACTGGCCACCGCCTTGTTCGGCGATGCCATCGCCACCAACGCCTTCATGCTCGGCCTGGCCTGGCAGCAAGGCCTGGTGCCGGTGTCGCTGGAGGCGCTGTTGCGCGCGATCGAACTCAACGGCGCGGCGGTGAAGATGAATCAGGAAGCCTTCGCGTGGGGCCGGCTGGCCGCGATCGATGCCGATGCCGTGCGCGCCGCGGCTGGCATGAAGACTCTCACGCAACCGCTCGCCGATCCCGCGCCGCGAGTCGCCAGCGTCACCGAGTTGCCATTCGACGACACCCGCCTGTCGCGCAACCTCGACGAAACCATCGCCCGCCGCGAAGCCTTCCTCACCGACTACCAGGACGCCGCGTACGCGAAACGCTATCGCAGCCTCGTCGATCAAGTGCGCGCCGCCGAATCCGCGAAAGCGCCCGGCTCGACCGCACTCACCGAAGCGGTGGCCCGCTACGCCTTCAAGCTGATGGCCTACAAGGACGAATACGAAGTCGCCCGTTTATATGCGAACGGCGAGTTCCAGCGCCGCATCGCCGCACAATTTGAGGGCGATTACAAAATCCGCTTCCACCTCGCCCCGCCGCTGTTCGCCAAACGCGATGCCCATGGTCACGGCATCAAGGCCGCCTACGGGCCGTGGATGCTCAAGGCGTTCGGGCTGCTCGCCAAGCTGAAGTTCCTGCGCGGCGGCGCGCTGGACGTGTTCGGCCGCAGCGACGAGCGCCGCAGCGAGCGCAAGCTGATCGAGGATTATTTCCGCGACATCGGCACCATCCTCGCCGGCCTGACGCCCGGCAATCTCGACCAGGCCCTGGCCTTCGCCCGCCTGCCCGAGCACATCCGCGGCTACGGCCACGTCAAGGAACAACATCTGGCCGAGGTGCTGCCGCGCTGGCAGGCGGCGATGGCCGCCTGGGGCAAACCGGCGCGGCAGCGCGAGGCGGCTTGAAGCCAATTTCCGCCGGGGCTTGTCGAAACCGGGGCGACTGACCAAGAATGGCAGCACCGCCCCTGCCCGCACGGCACGCGGAAACGGCCATGCAAGACAAAGACCGGCGCCAATTGCGAAACCTGCTGCTCGATTGCCGTGCCGCCCTGCGTCGGCACTTCCGGCAATTCGAGGACGATCCGCTGCGCAAGCGCATCGACGCCGGCATCGCCGAGCTGGACAAGAAAAAGGACGAAGACGAACTGGCCGAGCCCGACACGCTGACCGCCCAGCAGGTGGCCTACGCGTGGCAGATCGCCGCCCGTGGCCTCAAGCTCAGCCACCCCGAGCTGTACGACAAGCTTTCGCGCAAGGTCCACGACATGCTCGACGCCGAGGTGCTGGACGACCCGGCGACGCAGATCCTCGAGCTTGAACGCGACCTCGAACGCGCCGCTTCGGCGCAAGCCGATGCCGCCAGGGAACTGGCCACCTTGCACGCGGCGCTGGCCGAAGCGATGCCGCTGGCCGCCGACGATGCCACCGGCAGCGAGCTCGAACGGGCGCAGCGGCGCATCCAGCTGCTGCTCACCGCCGCCAGCAGCGGCCCGCGATCGTCGGCGACGGCGGCAGCCGCGGCGGCCGCGCCAATGGACGATCCGCTCGGCCTCGGGCAGACCCGCGAGGGCATGCTGGCGGTGCTGCAGGGCCGGCGCGGGCTGGCCAAGGGCGAGCGCTCGTGGTGCATCGCCGAGGCGATGGTGCTCTCCGGCAAGCGCGAACCCGAACTGCGCACCCTGACCGACATCGAACTGGTGAAGCTGGCGTTCAACGACGCCTCCTGATCGACACCGGCCGATCCCGGCCGGCCGCGTTCGGCAACCGTCAACGCATGCGGCGACGGCGGCCGCGATGCGATCGGCTCAGCGCCCCGGGCCGACGTCGATGAAACGCAGGAATTCGGCGCGCGTGCGCGCATCCTCGCGGAAGGTGCCGAGCATGGTCGAGGTCACCATGCTCACCCCGCGCTTGTGGATGCCACGCGTGGTCATGCATTCGTGCGCGCCCACCACCACCACGCCGACGCCGCGCGGCTTGAGGATGGCATCGATGCAGGTGGCGATCTGCGAGGTCATCGTCTCCTGCACCTGGAAGCGGCGGGCGTAGGCCTCCACCACCCGCGCCAGCTTGCTGATGCCCACCACCTTGCCATCGGGCAGGTAGCCGACATGCGCCTTGCCGATGATCGGCGCCATGTGGTGCTCGCAATGCGACTCGAACTCGATGTCGCGCAGCACGATCAAATCGTCGTAGCCATGGACTTCCTCGAAGGTGCGGGCGAGGAATTCGCGCGGTTCGTCGCGATAGCCCGAGAACCAGTCGCCATAGGCGTCCACCACCCGCCGCGGGGTGTCGCGCAGACCTTCCCGGCGCGGATCGTCGCCGGCCCAGCGCAGCAACGTGCGCACCGCCTCTTCGGCCTGCTCGCGGCTCACCGGCGGCGGCTCGCGATCGGATTCGTGGGCGGTCATGCGGATTCTCCAGGCGAGGACGACGATGCAGCAGGGCGCATGCTACGACAGCCATCGCACTGGCGCCGCACGCAAGCGCGAAAAAGATCGGCCGGCAGCCGCGCGGATCGGACGACGCGATGCATCCATCGGTGCCGTAGATCGGCACCGCACATCCCGCCGCGGTCATCCCTGGTGCATGAGAACGCGCAGGAAAGCGCCAGTTAAGTCTTGTTGACAAGACATGTTGTCATGTTTACCGTACATTTAGTCTTGCTGGAGTGACACCATGAAACAATCGCTGCGCTACTTGATCTTCGTGCCCTTGTCCGTGCTGGCGTTCTACGCGTTGTTCGTCCTGCCCGACATCGACCTCGGCTGGCCCGGCGGCTTGGCGGTACTGGCCGCGGCGTGGTTGATCTGGTACCAGCTGTGGCTCACGCTGCGTGCATCGGCGCAGGCGGCACAACGCGGCGAGCTTGCCAAGGCGGCCGCATCGCCCGGCGAACAAGGCGCCTGGATCGGGCTGCTGTTCACCGCCGCGATCCTCGTTTATTTCGCCCTGCGCAGCCCGTTGATGGTGGCCGCCGACGGAGGCCTGGCCCCGGAGGCGACGTCGATCGGACGCCACATCGGCATGCTGGTGGTCGGCTGGCTGGTGGTGATGCAGGTGTTGCGCAATCATTGGCGCGACCGCGTGGAAGCGGACGAGCGCGACCGCACGATCGAAGCGCGCGCCAATGGTTGGGCCCGCGGCAGCATTTCGGTATTCGTCGTCGGTTTGGCGGTGACGTTCGCCTTCACCCCGGTCGAGCGTTTGCACTGGGCGCAGCCAATGATGGTATCCAATCTCTTGATGATGGGACTGGTTGCCAGTTGCGCACTGGAATACGCCGTCACCGCCGTGGCTTACTGGCGAGATCGGCATTGAGCGCCACCGGTACGCCGATCGAGAACAGCATCCGCAAGCTGCGTTTCGAGCATGGCGAAATGACCCAGCAGGCGCTGGCCGACTCCTGCGGCATCACCCGGCAAACGGTCATCGCGCTGGAGGCCGGCAAGTACGCGCCGTCGCTGGAACTGGCGTTTCGCATCGCCCGGGTGTTCGGGGTCGGGGTCGAATCCGTATTCCAATGGCGGCCATGATCGACATCGGGCATCGGATTGGATGGCGATCCACACTCACATCCTGCTGACCACACGACCGCGATCCCCGCTCCGAAAGGAGCGAGAAGCCCACCGCCCATCGGACTCATTTCCGCCGGGCTTGCTGACGATTTCGGCACTGATCGAGAACGCGTCGAGCGCACCACAGACTTCCCTGAACTCCATTGGAAACTCGGTCGCAGGGATCGCCACCGCGTGATGGAAGTCGTGGGTTTCGTAGCGTTCCGAGACGGACGGTGGTACGTGATCCTGCGGGCATGGCTGCCTCCTGAATGACGCAGCCGCATTCGCGCGCCTCAATCCACCCGGCAAAACACCGCCTTCAGATAGCGGCTCTCCGGCACCTGCGCCATGAACGGATGGTCGGCGCCGGCGCCGCTTACTTTCAGCACCTGCAACGAACGGCCGGCGTAGAAGGCGGCGCGGCGGAGCATGTCGAGGAATTGTTCCTCGCTCACCAGTCCCGTGCACGAGCAGCTCAGGTAGAAGCCGCCGGGCTTGACCACCGACAGCGCGAGCTTGTTCATGTCGAGGTATTTCTTCAGCGCCGGGATGACCTGCTCGCGGTCGCGGGTCATCTTCGCGGGGTCGAGGATCACGGCGTCGAACTGTTCGCCGTTGTTGGCGGCGTCGCGCAGCCACGGGAACAGGTCGGCCTGGATGAACTTCACTTTCGCATCGTTGAGCTGCGCGTTCTTCCTGGCGATCGCGAGGATCTCCTCGTCGAGGTCCAGGCCGATCACTTCGCTGGCGCCGCGGGTCATCGCGTAGATGCCGAAGCCGCCGGAGTTGCAGCAGATGTCGAGCACGCGCGCGCCCTGCACATGGCGGGCGAACCATTCGCGGTTGTCGCGCTGGTCGGCAAAGAAGCCGGTCTTGTGGCCGCTGCCGGGGCTGGCGCGAAACTTCACGCCGTACTCGCTGATGATCGCCGGCGCGGGCGCGTCCGGCGCGCGGAAGTCGAAGCTCTCCTGCTTTTGCACGTGGTCTTCGGCGAAGGCGTAGATGCGCGCGCCGGGAAACTGGTCGAGCAATGCGGCGTAGATCCATTCGCGGTGGCGGAACATGCCGGCGGAGAAGAACTCCACCACCAGCAGATCAGCATAACGATCGACGACGAGGCCGGACAGGCCATCGCCTTCGGCATGCACCACACGCCAGGCGTCGCTGACTTCGTCGAGCCTGAGCGTGTCGCGGCGCAGCGACACCGCGCGGGCGATGCGGCGGCGAAACCAGTCGGCGTCGATGGCTTCGTGTTGATCCTTCGTCAACACGCGCAAGGTGATGCGCGAATGGCCGTTGTAGAAGCCGCGGCCGACCCACTGCCCGCGATTGTCGATGATTTCCACCACGCTGCCGGGCTTGGGGCGCACCGCAGGCTTGTCCACCATCTTCTGGTAGATCCACGGATGCTGGGCGTTGGGATGCTCGGCCGGGCGGGCGGTGCGGAGGTGGATGACGGGGTTGGCGGTCGTATTCATCCGCCCATCATATCGGTCGCCAGCGACGGCGACCGGCTTGCCATGCCGTTGACGGTTGCGCCGCCGCCGATCGCCCCCACCTGCATCGGATGGATCTGCATCTTCCCGACCCGGACGCGGCGCGCGCGCAGGCGCGGCCACTGGATCGCCGTTTCCGCCACGCGGCGTGGATGAGCACGGTGTTCGTCGCCTTGCTGGTGGCGATCCAGGCGTTCGCGGCGATGACCGGCACCTCGTTCGATGGCCTGATGGTGCGGCCGCACGATCCGGCCGGGCTGATCGGCATCCTTACCGCGCCGCTGTTGCATGCGTCACTGGATCATCTGCTGTCCAATGCGCTGCCGCTGCTGGTGCTGGGCACCTTGGCCGGCACGCTCTACCCGCGCGCCAGCGCGCGGGCGCTGCCGGTGATCTGGGTCGCCTCGGGGCTCGGGGCGTGGTTGCTCGGGCTGCCGGGCAGCACCCATCTGGGCGCCAGCGGCATTGCCCACGGGCTGCTGTTTCTGGTGTTTTTCCTCGGCCTGCTGCGCCGCGATCGACAAGCGATCGCCGCCGGCATGCTCGCCTTCTTTCTCTACGGCGGCATGCTGGTGACGATCTTCCCGCATGAAATCGGCATTTCCTGGCAATCGCACCTGGGCGGCGCGGCCGGTGGCTTGCTGGCGGCGATCTTCTGGCGCCGCGCCGATGCCGCGCTGCCGCGCAAGCGCTACAGCTGGGAGGACGAACCCGACGAGGACGGCGCCGACGCCGGGCTGGATCGACCCGGGCCGCCGCCCTGACCCAAGCGGGCGGCCGCGACGGCGGGTAGCCGTCGTCGGCATCGGCGTGCGGATGCGCCGGCGGCAGGTCGATTCATCCCGTACGGGCGGTCAGTTCGACGCCGGTGGCGGCGCATCGGTCGCCGCCGAGCCGGCCTGCTGCGCCTGCCGCGCCTTGCGCGCCGCCATCATCTGCCGATGCGCGGCCTTGATCTCGGCGATGGTGACGTAGCCGTCGTGATCGGTATCGATCTGATCGAAGTGCTTGGCCACCCACGGGAACGCCTTGGCTTCATCGCGGCTGAGCTTGCCGTCGTGGTTGCCGTCGGCCGCATCGAAGCGCTCTTGCAAGTGACCGCCGCCACGATGCGCAGCGCGCATGGACGCCGCCGCCGGCGCAGTGGTGGTGGCGGCATCGTCTTCGGGCGCGTCCTGGGCGATGGCCGGCAGGGTGATGGCCAGCCCGAGCAGCAAGGTGAGCGTGGACAAGCGCAAGTTCATGGCAGGTTCCTCGATGGGTTCAGGGAACCGCCGCAACGCGCGGCGGTGGCCGGCGTTGACCGTGAGCCAGGGTACGGCGCGCCGCGCCGGATCGTCCGCCGCACCGTCGATCATCGCGAAAATATCCTGCGCTCAATGACTTGCCTGGCCGCGGCGGGTGCGGCGCGATGGTAGCGAAGCTGAACGGCAGCTGGCGGTGGCGGTGGCCGACGGCGGTGGCTCGATCAGGGCCGCCGCCGCGGCGCCCGCTCGTGGCCGCCACTGCCAGGACGCATGCGCTGCGCCAATGGCAGCGCGCGCGCCTGCTTGACCGTACGCAGCACGAAGCTCGAATTGACATCGGCGACACTGCCGTCGTCGAGCAGGTGATCGAGCAGGAAACGCGAGAAGTGTTCGAGATCTTCGACGATGACGTGCAGCAGGTAATCCATGTCGCCGGTCAGGGCATGGCAGGCGATCACCTCGTCCCAGCCGCCGACACGTTCGACGAAGGCCTGCACGGCCGCCGCGTCGTGGCTGCGCAACTGCACCCGCACGAATGCCTGCAAGCCCAGCCCCACCGCCGCCGGATCGACCCGCGCGACGTAGCCGTCGATCACGCCATCGGCTTCCAGCCGTTGCACCCGGCGCAGGCAGGCCGAGGCCGACAGGTTGACCCGCTGCGCCAGTTCGGCATTGGTCAGACGACCGTCGCGTTGCAGCTCGGCCAGGATGGCCAGATCGGTACGGTCGAAATCGGCGTCATTCATTGCGTGATTTGGTGAATTCAAGCACGAATGTTGCGCAATCTGCCGGCATTGTCGCACGAAAGCAAGACATTTGCGCGCACCGCGACCTACACTTTGCAATCACGCCTTCCGGACATCGCCATGAACGCCACCCCGCAACGCGCCGAACACCTGATGACCGACAAGGGCTATGTGCCGGTCTACACCACCGCGGTGGTGGAGCAGCCGTGGGCGAGCTACACCGCCACCGACCACCAGACCTGGGCGCGGCTGTTCGCGCGCCAGCAGGCGCTGCTGCCGGGGCGGGTTTCGCAGACCTTTCTCGACAACCTCGCGCGGCTGGCGATGCGCGCCGACGGCATCCCGAAATTCGACGACCTCAATCCGCTACTGCGCCGGAGCACCGGCTGGGAACTGATTGGCGTCGAAGGCCTGCTGCCGGAGCTGACCTTCTTCGAACATCTGGCCAACCGCCGCTTCCCGGTGACGTGGTGGATCCGCCGTCCCGAGCAGATCGACTATCTGGCCGAGCCCGACCTGTTCCACGACCTGTTCGGCCACGTGCCGCTGCTGATGGAACCGGCCTTCGCCGATTACATGCAGGCCTATGGCCAGGGCGGCCTGCGCGCGCACGGCTTCGGCGCCGAGGCGCTGACGCGGCTGACCCGCCTTTACTGGTACACGGTGGAATTCGGCCTGATCCGTGAGCCGTCCGGCCTGCGCATCTACGGCGCCGGCATCGTCTCGTCGAAGGGCGAATCCATCCACTGTCTCGAATCGGCCGCGCCCAACCGCATCGGCTTCGACCTGCGCCGGGTGATGCGCACCCGCTATCGCATCGACAGCTACCAGAAAACGTATTTCGTGATCGATGGCTATCATCAATTGATGGACGCCACTGCCGTCGATTTTGCACCGATCTACGGCGAGTTGGCGGGATCAGAGTCGATCTCCGCAGGCGATGTGCTTGCCAGCGATCGCCTCTACAACCGCGGCACCGGCGAGGGCTGGCTGGCCGACGGCGACGTCTGAAGCCGGCCGCCAGCCGCTGCCGACCGCGCCCGCGGAAGGTTCCGCCGGCGCCGGGCGTCTCTTCAGCAGCGGCTCAGCAGCCTGACGAGTCCATGAACGAATCCGGTCGGCAACGTTAAAAATTGGTTGCGATTCAGATTCGAAGCCCTATCTTTGCGCTGCCCCAAATCCCGGGCTACTTCCAAAACGCAAAGAGAACTCACATGAACAAGACGATTCTGGTGGCCTGCGCACTGGCATTGGCCAGCCTGACCTCGGTGGCGGCGGCGGCAGACGACAGCTGGTACATCCGCGGTGAAGTCGGCCGTTCGGACATCAGCGCCAATGGCGTGTTCGGCAACAGCTCCGACACCGCCGCCAGCGTCCGCGCCGGTTATTACTTCAACCGCAACTTCGCGGTCGAGGGCTCGTACTCCAATTTCGGCAATCGCAGCGACGGCTTCGGCAACGAGCTCGGCGTCGACGGCTGGGGGCTGGGCGTGGTCGGCAAGCAGAATTTCGGCCCCGACGGCAATGGCTTCTTCATCCAGGGTCGCGCCGGCATCGCCCGCGTCACCACCGACGTGAAGGTCGCCGGCGTCAAGATCGGCTCGGACAACTCCACCAAGGGTTACGTCGGCGCCGGCCTGGGCTACGACTTCAGCCGCAACGTCGGCATCAGCGCCAACTACGACTACACCGGCGCCGGCGCCTACGGCTTCGGCGGCCATGTGTCGAGCTGGACCGGCGGCCTGGAAGTGCGGTTCTGATCCATTCGCAGGCAATGCCCCGAAACGGCCATCTCCGGATGGCCGTTTCTTTTTTCGCACGACGCGGCGTGCCGCTGGCGCCGCTCAGCGGATCGGCACCGCCCGCTCCAGCGCCCGCGACTCGGCGTCGTTCTTGCGAATCGTCGGCAACGTCGCCCGCACCATCGCCCGGATCGGCTCGCCGTGCTGCGGCCCATCGGCGACGGAAAAGCGCGTCATCAGGCCGTGGTCGTAGGCGGCCATCAAGGTCATGTAGGCATGGTCGAAATCGGCGCCGGTCTTGCCGAGCAGGTTGATGCCCGGCTGCGATGTCGTGCCCGGCGGCGCCACGAGGCCATCGTTGGCCTTCTGGAATTGCGCCGCCAGTTCCTTGTGCGCGGCTACCCGCGCCTTGGCGAAGGCGCGCACCTTTTCCGAATGGGCCTGGGTGGCGGCATAGGCCGATACGTCGATTTCCAGCTGGTTGGTCGCCAGCACGTCGGCGAGGAAGTTGCGATCGGCCGGCGAGAGCTTGAAGGCGGCAGGTGCCGTCGGCGCCGTCGCCGCGGGCGCCGGCTTGGCGGCCGGCGGCGGCGGCGCAGCCACGGCGATGCCGGCCAGGCCGGCGAAAACGAATGCGGCTGGCAGGGCGAGGCTCGGCTTCACGATGGCGTCTCCGGATGCAAGCGGTCGCCGGCACAGCGACCCCGAAGCGCCAGCATGCCGCAGCGGCCGGCAACGTACAATGCCGGTTTTCCGCCAACGAGCCCGCCATGGAACACGTTTCGCTGAGCCGCTATCTGATCGAGGAGCAGCACGCCGGCCGCATCTGCGCCGACTTGCGGCTGCTGATCGAAGTCGTCGCCCGCGCCTGCAAGTCGATCGCCATCGCGGTCGGCAAGGGCGAGCTCGGCGGCGTGCTGGGTGATGCCGGTGGCCCCGGCGGCGCCAGCATCAATGTCCAGGGCGAGGCGCAGAAGAAGCTCGACGTGCTGTCCAACGAGATCCTGCTGGAAGCCAACGCCTGGGGCGGGCATCTGGCCGCCTGCGCGTCGGAGGAAATGGATCACAGCCAGCCGATTCCCGATCGCTATCCGAAAGGCAATTACCTGCTGGTGTTCGATCCGCTCGACGGCAGCTCGAACATCGATGTCAACGTCACCGTCGGCACCATCTTTTCGGTGCTGCGCTGCCCGGAAGGTGTGACCACGCCCGGCGACGAACACTTCCTGCAGCCGGGCACGGCGCAGGTCGCCGCCGGGTATGCCGCCTACGGGTCGAGCACGGTGCTGGTGCTGACCATCGGCCACGGCACCCATGCCTTCACGCTCGACCGCGAAGTCGGCAGTTTCGTGCTGACCCGACGCGACATCCGCATCCCCGAAGAAACCAAAGAGTTTGCCGCCAACGCCTCCAACCAGCGCCACTGGCAACCGCCGATGCAGCGCTACGTCGCCGAGATGCTGGCCGGCAAGCACGGCCCGCGCGGCAAGGATTACAACATGCGCTGGGTGGCGAGCATGGTCGCCGACGTGCACCGCATCCTCACTCGCGGCGGCGTGTTCATCTATCCGCTCGACGCCAAGAACCAGGACAAGGGCGGCAAGCTGCGCCTGTTGTACGAGGCCAATCCGATGGCGCTGCTGGTCGAGCAGGCCGGCGGCGCGGCCAGCACCGGCCGCATGCGGATGCTCGACGTGCAGCCGGAAAAATTGCATCAGCGGGTGCCGGTGTTCCTCGGCTCGAAACAGGAAGTCGAGTACGCGGTGGCGCTGCACCTCGCGCATGATGCCGGCGGCTGATCGTCGCTGCCGTCGATCGCGGCCGTCGCTGGCCATGCCGACCCTGGAGAACCGTTGATGGCCTGGTTGTGTTTCGCATTGGCGCTGGCATCGCTGGTGGCGATTTTCTTCGCGCCCTCGCTGTTGCTGGGCATCGTCTGCATGGTCGTCAGCCTGCTGCTGACACTGGTGGCGACGATGATGCTGCTGGCTGCCGGCAAGGGCCCGCTCGCGCGCGGCCGCTGAACGTCGACCGCGGCGCAAATCCGCTAGACTTCGACGCGTTCGCGTCAGAGATCGTGCCATGCCTTGGCTGATGTTCTTGCTGGCGGTGTTGAGCTTCGTGCTGCTGTGCTACGCGCACTCGTTGCTGCTTGGCATCCTGTGGACCGTGCTGGTGATCGTGTTCTTCACCGCCGGCACCCTCAAGCTGATCGCCGCCCAGGTCGGCAACGCCAGCCGCGACGCCGGCCATATCATCTCGCCGGAGGAATTGCGGCGGTATCGCGAACAAGCGCAGGCGCGCAAGCAAGCGCCCGCCGCCAGCGAAACCGCGGTCGCCTCGGCGGCGGCGACCCGCGATCCGGCGCCGCCGACGCCGCCGGCCAACGCCTGAACACGGCCCCGGCATCGGTGCCGATGCATTGGCTGCACGTCGATCGTGCTCGCCTGGCCGACGGCGTCCGCCGCGCCGAGCCGCTGGACCTGTGGTGGTGGCCGGAAGCGCTGTACCCGCCCGCTGCCGGCCGCCGGCAGCGCACCGACACGATCTTGCGCACGTTGCTGGCGCCGTACCTGGCGCTGGCGCCCGAACAGCTCCGCTTCGGCCGTGAGCCACACGGCCGGCCATTCCTGCAACACGCCGGCGCCCCCGATTTCAACCTCAGCGACACCACCGGCGGCACGGCGCTGGCGATCGCCGCGCACGGGCGCGTGGGCGTGGACATCGAACGGCGCGATCGCGCCGTTGCCGTGCAAGCGCTGGCCGACCGCTGGTTCGCCGCCGAGGAAGCGGACCGGCTGCGGGCGCTGGCGCCCGCGGCGGCGCGGCTGGCCTTCCTGCACCTGTGGACAGCCAAGGAAGCGGCCTGCAAGGCCACCGGCACCGGCATCTTCGGGCACCTGCGGGAATGGCGCTTTGCCGTCGACGATGGCGACGGCGCACCGCACCTGCTCGCCCTGCCCGACGCCGCCGGCGCGCGTTCGCGCTGGCGCTTCCATCGCCTCGCGCCGACGCCCGAGCACAGCCTCGTCCTCGCCTGTGACGATCTTGCGGCGACCGCGCGCGGCATGCGGGTGGGTTGAGCGACGTCGCCCCTTCCAACCGCGAAGGCCAGCCACAACCCGTCTTGCCGCGCCAGCACACCCGCACGCCGCCGGGCTTGACGCAAGTCAAGGAAACCGACGACGCGCAGGCGCACCTTGACCGCGCTGCCGCAGCGACCTTGCACGCGCCGCCGCTCACCCGACGCCGGCACCGCCGCCTCCGCAGGCAGTTGCGAGGGAGGGGAGCACATGGACTATCAGGATCCGGGCTTCTGGCGCGCCGGCGCCATCAGCACCACGCTGGTGATGCTGGTGGTGCTGGCCTTCCTGTCGATCGACAGCATGGCCGTGATCACCGCCGGCGGCCGCAACGTGCCCAACTACGACATCATCAACCGTCACATCGACTACCGCTACGACTGGTCGCGGCGGGCGGCGGTGCCGGTGATCGGTGGCGCCGAGCCGCTGTTCGGCAAGACCGTCAGCCTCGCCGAAGCCAGCGAACTGATGCACACCGGCAAGCTGGTCATCCAGAGCCGGGCCTGCATGGATTGCCACACCATCTTCGGCAACGGCGCCTATTACGGCCCGGACCTGACCAAGTCCTGGCTCGATCCGGCCTGGCAGCAGATCTGGATGCCGATGACCGGCAAGGCCACCCGCGAGGAGGCGATGGTCGAGTTCCTGATGCACCCGGACAAATACCCGACGTGGAACCGGGCGATGCCCAACCTGCACCTGACCCAGGCCGAGGCGCGCGCCACCGTCGCCTACCTGAAGTGGCTGTCGTCGATCGACACCAACGGTTTCCCGGCCAACTTCGGCCCGGCCGCCCGGCCCCAGTAGGAGGCTCGCCCGTGTACCGTTCCCAGAAGCTCGCGCTGCGCTACTTCACCGCGGCGGTCACCTTGTTCGGGGTGATGATCGTGTTCGGCCTGCTGTCGGCGCTGTATTACCTGGCGCCGTCGACGCTGTTCAACGTCTTCAACTTCAACACCGCCAAGATCATGCACATCGACACGCTGGTGATCTGGCTGTTGATGGGTTTCATGGGCGCAGTGTACTGGTATCTGCCCAAGGAACTGGGGCGCGAAGTCGAGGGCATCTGGCTGGGCGAGCTGATGTTCTGGGTGTTCTGCGTGGCGGTGGCAATCGTCGCGGCGGTGTTCATCGTCGTGCAGTACGGGCCGGCCAACGACACCACGCTGTGGCTGATCAACCAGGGCCGCAAGTACGTCGAGGCGCCGCGCTGGGCGGCGATCGGCATCGTCGCCATCATGGGCGTGTTCGCGTACAACGTCGCCGCCACCTGCATCAAGGCCGGCAGCCGCATGACCGGCGTGATGTGGGTGCTGGTGCTGGACATGATCCCGCTGCTGGTGGTCTACCTGGACGCCTTTCCGGTCGACACCAACATGTCGCGCGACCTGTACTGGTGGTGGTGGCTGGTGCACATGTGGGTCGAAAGCACGTGGGAGGTGCTGATCGGCTGCATCATGGCGCTGGTGCTGATGGACGTGATGGGCACCTCGCGGCGGATCGTCGAGGCGTGGCTGTACATCGAGGTGATGCTGGTGCTCGGCGCCGGCATCCTCGGCCTGGGCCATCACTATTTCTGGATCGGCACGCCGCAGTACTGGCTGGGCATCGGCGGCTTCTTCTCGGCGCTCGAACCGCTGCCGCTGCTGGGCATGGTGGTGCATGCCATCTACGACGCCGGCATGCACCGCATGAAAACGCGCAACAAGCCGGCGTTCTACTGGATCACCGCCGAGGCGTTCGGCAACTTCATCGGCGCCGGCATCTGGGGATTCATGATGACGCTGCCGCAGATCAACCTGTTCTCGCACGGCACCCAGTGGACGGTCTCGCATGGCCACTTCGCGTTCTACGGCGCCTACGTCTGCGGCGTGATCGCGGTGCTGTACGTGGCCAAGCAGCAGACCTCCGGCGTCGACATGCTCGCCGGGCGCGCCTGGAAGTGGGGCTTCGGGCTGCTCAACCTGGGCATGGTCGGCATGGTGATGGGGCTGCTGCTGGCGGGCATGGCGCAGGCCTTCTTCGGCCGCGCGATCGGCGGCTCGACGCTGATGGCCTTCACCACCGCCTCGGAGAACCCGTGGTTCCAGTCCGGCATGTGGGCGCGGATGTTCTTCGGCGCGATCTTCGCGGCCGGCTATGGCGTGCTCGTCTACGACCTGCTGACCGCGCCGCGCCGTGAGCCGGCACTGCAAACGCAGGCCTTGCCGGAGCCGGCATGAGCCCGACCGCGCTGCTCGAAACGGCGATGCTGATGGGCCTGTTCGTGCTCGCCGGCGGCGGCTACGGCGGCCTGTACAGCCTGGGCCGGCTGCGCGCGCAGCCGGCGATGGTGCGCGCCGGCGGCATCTGCTGGGGCATCGCCATGCTCATCGCGCTCGCCATCGCGGTCGATACGCCGCTCGATCCGGGCTGGAAGCTGTTGATCCTGGTCAGCGCGCTGGTCTATGCGGTCATCCCGCCGATGACCTGGCGCTACCTCGAACGCCTGCACGACGAACAGGAGCCGACACGATGATCCCCAACCTCGTCAACACCATCACCGGGCTGGTGCTGGTGTACGCCACGGTGCTGAAGCCGACCTGGGTCGAGCAACGCTACCTGCCGCTGGCCGCGTTCGCCGGCATCATCCTGGTGATGGCGCTGTGGGCGCGCCGCAGCGACCCGGCCAAGTGGTTCTCCAGCACCAACATCGTGCTCGCCATCGCGCTGGGAGTGATGTCGCTGCTGCCATTGGCCACCTTGCCCAATCTCACCTTCTGGGGCGGTTTCTGGGTCGGCGCACTGGTGCCGACGATCGCCCTGTGGGCCGCCCTGTACCGGCCGCCGCCGGCGCCGGCCCGCTGATCTTCCGCCGCATCCGCACGCCTCGCGCAGGAGCCCCCATGAACAGACTTCCCGTCATCCTCGGCATCGTCGCCGTGCTCGCCGCCACCGGCGCCCGTGCCGCCGATCCGGCCGCCGGCAAGGCCAAATACGAAGGGACATGCATCGCCTGCCACGGCGCCAACGGCATCTCGATCGCGCCGATCTATCCCAACGTCGCCGGCCAGAAGGACGAATACGTCAGCGCCCAGCTCAAGGCCTTCCGTGATGGCAGCCGGCCCAGTGCTATCATGGCGCCGATGGCCAAAGGCCTGACCGATACCGACATCGCCAACCTCTCGGCGTACGTGTCCACGCTCAAGCCCTGACCGCGCCGCGTCGCCGGCACGGCGAGCCGGCGACCGACGCGCCGAGCCGCCCCAGGAGAGCCCCGTGACGCACGTCGTCACCGACAATTGCATCAAGTGCAAGTACACCGATTGCGTCGAAGTGTGCCCGGTGGACTGCTTCCACGAAGGCCCGAACTTCCTCGCCATCGACCCGGACGAGTGCATCGATTGCACGCTGTGCGTGGCCGAGTGCCCGGCCGAGGCGATCTTCCCCGAGGATGACGTGCCGGCGGGGCAGGAAAACTACATCGCCCTCAATGCCGAACTGGCGCCGCGCTGGCCGGTGATCGCCACCCGCATCGCCGCGCCCGCCGATGCCGACGAGTGGAATGGCAAGCCCGGCAAACTGCCGCTGCTCGAGCGCTGATGCCGTGACCGACGACAGTTCCGCGCCGCGCCGCAGCGGCGACAAATACACCACCCCGGACGGCGTGCGCGCCGTCTTCGGCGGCATCCGCCCGAATGCCGAAAGCAGCAAGCCCGATGTCGGCCGCAAGCCGCCGTGGCTGCGCATCCGCCTGCCCAGCGGTGCCCGCTACGAGTCGGTGCACGACATCGTCAAGAGCCACAAGCTGCATACCGTCTGCGAGGAATCGCGCTGCCCCAACATCGCCGAATGCTGGTCCAGCGGCACCGCGACGATGATGCTGATGGGCGAGGTGTGCACCCGCGCCTGCAAGTTCTGCGCGGTCAGCACCGGCAACCCGCATGGCTGGCTCGATCCGCTCGAACCGCTGCACGTCGCCCAGGCGGTGGCGCTGATGAAGCTGCGCTACATCGTGCTGACCTCGGTCGATCGCGACGACCTGCCCGATGGCGGTGCCGGCCATTACGCCGCCTGCATCCGCACGATCCACCAGCACGCCCCGGACACTGCGGTCGAGGCGCTGACGCCGGATTTCTCCGGTCGCCACGACGCGGTGGCCACCGTGCTCGACGCCGGTCTGGCCACCTACGCGCAGAATCTGGAAACCGTCGAGCGCCTGACCCGCCGCGTGCGCGATCCGCGCGCCGGCTATGCGCAGACGCTCGCCGTGCTCGCTTTCGCCAAGCGCCACGCGCCGCAGACGCTCACCAAGACCAGCCTGATGCTCGGCCTGGGCGAAACCGACGCCGAAATCGAACAGGCGCTCGACGACATGCGCGCCGCCGGCGTCGACATCGTCACGATGGGGCAATACCTGCGCCCGAGCGAGCACCATCTGCCGGTGGAGCGTTTCGTTACCCCCGAGCAATTCCACGGCTACCGCGAACTGGCCCTGTCCAAGGGCTTCGTCGAAGCGGTGGCCGGGCCGCTGGTGCGCTCGAGCTATCGCGCCGAGCGGGTGCTCGATCGCAACAACGCCGGCCTCTGAACACGGCCGCCACGCCGACGATTTTCTCGCAAGGAGTTTGGTCATGGATCACGCCATGTATCCACCATCCGGGCCGGAGATTTCGCGCAAGCGCCGCGAACTGGCGCCAAAGCAGATGGAAGCCTTCAAGGCTTTCAGCCAGGCGGTGTTCGCCGAAGGCGCGCTGCCCGGCAAGACCAAGCAACTGATCGCGGTCGCGGTGGCGCACGTCACCCAATGTCCGTACTGCATCCGCGGCCATACCGAAGCGGCGCTGCGTGCTGGTGCCAGCGAGCAAGAACTCATGGAAGCGATCTGGGTCGCCGCCGAGATGCGTGCCGGCGGCGCCTTCGCGCATTCGGCGCTGGCGATCGACACGATGCATCAGCACGCCGAGAAATCCGGCGGAGGCTGACGATGGCCGGCCAGCCCGTGCGCTACACGAAACCTTCGACCGACATCCTCGACGCCGTCGGCGATACCCCGTTGCTGGAAATCGACGGCGTGTTCGCCAAGTGCGAATTTCTCAATCCATCGGGCTCGATCAAGGCGCGCATCGCCAAGTACATCGTCGAGCGCGCCGAGCAATCCGGCCAGCTCAAGCCCGGCGATACCATCGTCGAGGCGACCAGCGGCAACACCGGCAATGCGTTCGCGATGGTCGCCGCGGTCAAGGGCTACCGGATGCTCGTGGTGATGCCCGAAGGGTTGTCCAGCGAACGGGTGGCGATCTCGCGCGCCTACGGTGCCGAGGTCTTGTTTTGCGGCACCTTCCACGTCAACGATGCCCTCGAGCGCGCGCGCGAGCTCGGCCGCCAGCCCGGATTCTTCTTCCCCGGCCAGTTCGAGTCGGAATGGAATGTGCAGGAAAACCGCGAGTGGTTGGGCCCGGAGATCCTCGCGCAGTTGCCCGATGGCCGCGTGCCCGATGCCTTCGTGCATGGCGTCGGCACCGGCGGCACCCTGATCGGCGTCGGCCAGGCCTTTCGCGCGGTCAATCCGAACGTGCGGGTGTTCGCGATGGAGCCGAGCGAATCGCGCACCATCCTGTGCGGCGAGGTCGCCCTGCACCAGATCGAGGGAATCTCCGATGGCTTCGTGCCCGGCATCTTCGCCCGCCACCGCACCCAGGTGAACGCGATGCTGGGGGTGTCGAGCACGGATGCGGTGGCGATGATGCGCAAGCTGGCGCGCACGCGTGGCCTGCTGTGCGGGCCGAGTTCCGGCGCCCACCTGCTCGCCGCGCAGCGCGTGCGCGAGCAGCACCCGGAGCTCAAGACCGTGGTCACCATCCTCGACGACGAAGGCGAGAAATACCTGCATGATTTCTTCATGCCGGCGGCGATGCACGGCGGCTCGCCGGTGCCGTTCCATTGACGGGATGTTCGACAAGCCGCGAACCGTCTCACCCCCACCTTCGCAAGAGCCGATCCTGCCATGACCGACGCTGCCGTGCTGGAAGATTTCGCCGCCCTGCTGCAAGCCGCGCGCACGCAGCCCGAGCCGCAGCGGTTGCTGTTGGTGTTCGCCCGCCGCGAAATCGATCACCACGCCACCGCCGCCCAGCGCGCGCGCTTCGAGGCCGGCGAAGGCGGCTACCTGCAACCGCTGCTGTGCGTGGACAAGCTCCCCGCCGAGATCGCCAGCTTTGCCGCGCTGGTGGCCGAATCCGAGCACACCGGCAAGCACTGGGACGTGGTCTTCGTCGGCGGCCTCGACGGCCGCGGTGGCATCGCGCCAAGCGCAGACGAGGCGGCGCAACCGCTGCGCTTCATGATCAACGCCATCAACGACGGCAAGATCGCGCAATTCGCCGCTTTCGACCGCGACGGTCACGCCCTGCAATTCACCTGATCGCGCGCGGCGAACGCGCCGCCGCAACGATCACGACCCGGCCACTTCCACCCGGTTGCGGCCACGGCGCTTGGCCTCGTAGAGCTTCTCGTCGGCAGAACGCAGCAGCGCTTCCGGACTGTCGTCGCCCTGCGGCACGCGCGCGGCCACGCCGATGCTGATCGTCACCTGCGAGTCGGCGCCGGAAAACGCCGCCCGCGCCGCTTCGGCGCGCATCGCCGCGGCGGTGGCATCCATGCCCGGCAGCAGCAAGCAGAACTCCTCGCCGCCGTAGCGCGCCAGCAACTCGCGCGGCGGCTGCACGCCGATCGCCAGCCGCGTCGCGACCTGGCGCAGCACCTCGTCGCCGGCCTGATGGCCGTGGCGATCATTGAACTGCTTGAAGTGATCGACGTCGATCATCAGCAAGCCGATCGGTTCGTGCTGATCGCCGCAGCGCTGCCATTCGCGCTGCAAGGCCGCTTCGAGCGCGCGGCGGTTGGCGATGCCGGTCAGGCTGTCCTCGGTCGCCAGCTCGGCGAGCTTGTGATTGGCCGCTTCCAGCTCGGCGGTACGCTCGGCGATCTTCGTTTCCAGCAACTGTTGTCGCTGCAGATAGATCCGCGCCTGCCGGGCATCACGCCAGCGGATGAACACCCACAGCACGATCAGTGCCGCCAGCACGAACAGCAAGCGCACCACGGTGATCTGGTACCAGCGCGGCAGCACGGTGAACGAATACGACACCGGCAGCACCGGCCGTCCGCTGGGCGTGCGCCCCTGGATCTCGATGTTGTAGTCGCCGGGGCGATCCATGCTGCCCAGACTCAGTATCGACTGCTCGCGCCAGTCGCTCCAGCCGGCATTGAGCATCGGCACGCGGTAGCGGTATTCGACACCCGGTTCGGCGCTGAATACCGTGTACTCGACGCTCAGGCTCTGATCCTGCGTGAAGGCATCGACCCCTTGCGTGGTCAACGGCAAGTCTTCGCCATTGCCATCGGCATGCAAGCGCCGGATCGCGGTCAGCCGCACCGGCAGCGGCGTCGTCGCCGATGCGGCGGCGGCATCGTCCGGACGGAACTGCAACAGGCCACGCCAGATGCCGACCCGCAGCACGCCGTCGCTGCCGTAGCGCAACAGCGTTTGCGAGGCTGGCGCCTGGGCGCCGAAATCCTCGCGCTGCCAGCGCCCGTCGGCGATTTGCCGGTACAGGCGCGCACCGGTGTAGGCAAACGCACCCGCCGGCGTTTCCACGACCTGGAAGGCATTGGGGTTGCGCATGTAGGAGAACGGCGCGCCCGAATACGGCACGAATTGACGGCCATCGAAGCGAAATACCTGGGTGCCGATGCTGACGTACACCTGCCCCGACAGGGCATAGATCTGCGACGACTGGTTCGGATCCGGACGCCCGGCGCCCGCCGCCAACGCGAAGCGCTCGCGCTTGCCGATCCGCGCGGTCGCCGGATCGACCTGCCAGCGCTCGGGCAGGCCGCGGGTGTTGTTGACCCACAACACGCCCGGCGCGGTCTCGATCAGGTACTGGGTGGCCAGTTCCGGCGCCGGCATCAGCCCGACATAGCGCCAGTGGTGCGCGCTGCGATGCAGCACATACACGCCCTCGTCGCCGGGTGCATAGACCAGATCGGGATCGTGACGGGATCGCACGATGCCGAACACCGGCTGGTCACGCGCCAGCAGCGGCACCACCTTGTCATCGTCGCCGACCAGGTCGATACCGCCATCGCGCGCCACCAGAACACCTTCTTCGACGCTGCGCAGGGCGAAGATCTGGTTGCGGTTCTCGCCGGCGATCCAGGTGTCCTGCATGCCGCCGGGCGCGGCGGTCAGGCGCACCAGGCCGCGCGTGCCGACCGCCAGCCAGAGCGCGTCGCCACGCTGCTCGACATCGGCGATGACTCCGCCCAGATCGCCCACGCCGATGCGCGACCACGGCGATGGCACCTGCAGGCGAATCAGCTCGTCCTCGCTGTTCGCCCACAGGCCGTGGTCGTCGTCGGTGTCGAGCGCGGCGATCGCGCTGTAGGCCACCTTGTGCCGCGACAACAGGTGCGCGCCGGCGTCGTAGGCGAGCAATTCGCCATGGGAGGTGGCGACGATGAATTGGCCGCCGGCAAGCGTGTGCGCAACGGTGAAGATGCCGGCATCGGCGGGCAGCGGCGGCACATCGATGGCGTGCACGCCTTGCGCGTCGAGGCGGTAGAAGCCGCCGACCGAAATCACGATCGCGCTGCTGCCCTGATCGACCAAGTCGGCGCCACGATGGCCGCGCATGATCGCCCCGCCGGCCACCGGGACCAGTTTGCCATCGGCGAAGCGTTCCAGGCCGGCGGTCATGTCGAGCGTGTACAAGTTGCCCCGCCAGGCGACGAAGCCGCTGTTGTCCTCGGCCAGCGGCCATTGCCGGCGCTGCCCGGAAAAGCCGTAGAAGAACAGCTCGCGCTGGGCACGGAAGTAGACGCCATCGGCCACCGGCAATACCTGCCCCATCCAGCCCAGCGCGCGCGCACTGCCCTGCAGGCCGAAGGCATCGCGCAGATCGTGGTAGACGGCGCCGCCGCGGGCATCGGTGTCGATCATGCCGAAGCTGTCGTGGCCGGCGAGGTAGACATTGCCATCGCTGCCCCGCGCGAGCCAGCCGGCGCCCATGCCGCCGGGCAGGGCGATGGTGTCCCACTGCCGGCCCTGCATGCGCAACACGCCATCGGTGTTGCCGACGTACAAGCGCCCTTGCCCATCGCGGGCCAAGCCGAACAGATAGGGCGTGGCCTTGAAGTCGGCCGGGGTGAACCGCTGCAGCAGCGGGTCGCCGGGAAACGCCGCGCCTGCATCGCCGGCGCAGCAGACGGCGAGAACGAGACCCAGGACGATGGCGCGCACGGTCGGCTTCACGCGCGCAGTATGCTTGCCGCGATCGGGCAATTGAAGGTCACGACGCACCGATCGGCATTGCAGCGCGGACGGGTTTGCGAGGTCGTGACGGCGATCACGAATCACCGCAGCCTGCCGCCGGCATGCGCGATGGCGCCAGCGTGACGCCGACCTGCTAGTCTGCCGCCATGAGTCGCACGACCCTGAGTGTCAATCTCAACAAGATCGCCGTGTTGCGCAATTCGCGCGGCGGCGCCCGCCCCGACCTGCGCACCGCCGCCGAAACGGTAATCGCCGCCGGCTGCGGTGGCATCACCGTGCATCCGCGTCCCGACCAGCGCCATATCCGTCCCGACGACGTGCGCCTGCTCGCCGCGCTGTGCCGCGATCGGGTCGAGTTCAACATCGAGGGCAACCCGTTCGCGCCGGCGCGCGGCGACTATCCGGGTTTGCTGCCATTGGTCGAGCAGACGCGACCGCAGCAGGTGACCCTGGTGCCCGACGGCGACGGCCAGCTCACCTCCGATCACGGCTTCGACCTGCAACGCGACGGCGAGCGCCTGCAACCGCTGGTGCGCGCGTTTGCCGCGCTCGGTTGCCGGGTGTCGTTGTTCATGGATCCCGATACGCCCGCGCTGGAGCGCGCCGCCGAGATCGGGGCAACGCGGATCGAGCTCTACACCGGCCCGTACGCACATGCGCACGCGCACGGCGATGCCTTCGCTGCATTGCAGGCCTGCGCTCGCAGCGCCCGCCGTGCCACTGCCGCCGGGCTGGGCGTGAACGCCGGCCACGATCTGGACTTGCACAACCTCGGCGATTTGCTCAAGGCCGCGCCGCAGATTGCCGAAGTCTCGATCGGCCACGCCCTGATCGGCGAAGCGCTGTACGCGGGCCTGGACGCGACCGTGCGCGCCTACCTTCGAGTGCTCGCCGGCGCTCGCGATTGAATCGTGTCGGCGACCGCCGCGACCGCTGCGTGTGGACGGCGCACACGAAAACGCCGCCCGCAGGCGGCGCCGTCGTCGCGCGGCAAACCGGCGGCTACTTCTCGACGAAACCGATCTTGACCATGCCGGCATTCTTGGCCGCCGCCAGCACCTTGGCCAGCACTTCGTACTCGGCGCTGTCGTCGGTGTCGATCTGGATCACCGGCTGCTCTTTCGGATCGTTGTAGCGGTCGGCCTCGATCTGCATCTGGTCGCGCAGGTTGCCCAATTGCACCGGCGTGCCGTTCCAGGTGATGTTGCCGCCGGCATCGATCTTCAGGGTGATCGGCTCGGCCTTGGTCGGCGGCGGCGGGTTGGTGGTCGGAATCGGCAGATCGACGCCGATCGGATAGGTGGTCGGCGGCATGGTGACCATGAAGATGATCAGCAGCACCAACATCACGTCCACGAGGGGCGTGACGTTCATGTCGACCATGGGGCCGCCGCTGTTGCCGGTGGAAAATGCCATTTCGTGCCTCGTTAGTGGCCGTCGCCCTTGGGCGCCGACACGAAACCGATCTTCAGGATGCCATTGGCCTGGGCGGTCTTGACCACTTTCCAGATCGTGCCGTAGTGGGTGTTCTTGTCGGCGCGGACGTCGACCTCCGGCTGCGGCAACAAGGGCGCGATGCCGGCCAGCTTGGCATCGAGCACGCCCTGATCGACCGGATCATCGTTCCAGAAGATGCTGCCGTCGGCCTTGACCGTCACCGTGACCGGCGGCCGCGGCGGATCGTCCGGCTTGTGCCGCAGCACCGCGTTGGGCAGTTTGACCTGCACCTTGTGCCGCATCAGCGGAGTGGTGATCATGAAGATGATCAGCAGCACCAACATCACGTCCACGAGGGGCGTGACGTTGATCGAGGCCATCGGCCCACCGCTGTCATTGCTGCTGAAAGCCATCGCGGACTCCTGATTGCCGGTCGCGGCGAGCCGTCAGGCGCCCACGCGCGAGCCGGTGGCGAAGAAGTCGTGCAGGTCGTGCGCGAAGGCGTCGAAGGCCGAATTGGTGACGCGGTTCTGGCGCACGAAGAAGTTGTAGCCGAGCACCGCCGGGATGGCGACGAACAGGCCCAGCGCGGTCATGATCAGCGCCTCGCCGACCGGGCCGGCGACCGCACCGATCGACGATTCGCCGGTCTGGCCGATGTTGATCAGGGCGTGGTAGATGCCCCACACGGTGCCGAGCAGGCCGACGAACGGCGCCGTCGAACCGACGGTGGCGAGCACGGTCAGGCCGTTCTCGAGGTTCTCGCTCTCGCGCGATACCGCCTGGCGCAGGGCGCGGTCGATGAACTCGGAGCGGTTCAGGGCGCCGGTCAGGCGACCGCCCTCGTTGCGCTGGTGGTGGGCGGCCGCTTCGGCGCAGTCGAGCGCGATCTTCGAGAACGGCTCGCTCTTGGACTGCTGTTCCATGAACTGGATCGCATCCTGCGCGTTCTGGGTTTCCCAGAAGGTGCTGATCACCTTGTCGGACACGGTGCGGATGCGCACGTTGCGGAACACGTTCACCACCATGTAGAACAGCGACAGCGACATGAATACGCACAAGGTGAGGAACACCAGCAGGCCGACGATGTTGTCGCCGGAGACGAACGTCCCCCACATGTGCTCGAAACCCAATCGGCTGAGCTGCTCGGCATTGGAGGGGCCGGTGGCGGCGGCGGCCGGCGAAGCGGCCGCGGCGGCCGTGGAGGTGGCTTCTTGCAACATTGGGCTAGCCCTTGGGTTGATGGAATCAGATCAGAGTTTGAACTCGACGGGAACGCGGACGTAATCCTCGACCTTGACACCATTCTTGACGGTCGGGTTGTAACGCCACTTCATCGCGGCATCCTTGGCCGCTCGTTGCAGATTGCGGTTGTGGCTGGTGTCCTTCTCGACGTTGCACGATTCGGGCACGCCCTCCGCACTCACCCTGCACACCAGCGTCACCGTGCCGGTGACACCCTCCGACATTTCCTTCGGCGGATACTCCGGCGGATTGGCGCGCATGAAACTGATGTCGACGCTGCCGCCGACATCGGTGATCGGCGGCGGTTTGGCCGGCGGCGCCGGCGGTGCCGCGGGCGGCGTCATCAGCGTCTGCTGATTGGTGATGACCTGCGGCGGCGGCACCGGCGGCGGCGGCGTCGCCACCTGCTTGGGCGGCGGCGGCACGTCCTTGGGCGGCGGCGGCGTCTTGATGTCCTTGGGCGGCGGCGGCGGCGGCGGCGGCGGCTTCGGCGGCGGCTGGATGATGACGGCGCGCGGCTTGTCGGTGTCGTCCTTGCTCTGGTTGTCGGCCGACGGCGGCACCAGCAGCATCATGAACAGCGATGCCTGCACGGTGATCGCGAAGGCGATGCCGCACACCCGCCCCCAGCTGAGGGTGTCGGGACCGGAGCGGGAATAGTAGTAAGACGTCATTTGCCTTGGCGACCCGGCTTGAGCAGCGATGGTACCCCGACCCCCCGCGCCCATCCGGACGCGGAAACTATTAGCTTATAGCAAACGCACGAGCGATCAAACAAGTGATCCACGTTCTGAACGATCCGTCACTTTTTCCGGGTAGCCGGCTTCACCGGCGTCCCGACCGCGATGATCCGCTGCGCCGCGGCCCGATCGGACACGCCCTTGGCCAGCGCCCGCTCCGCCGCCGCCTTGGCTTCGGCACGGCGACCGGTGTTGTTGTATACCCGCGCCAGATTCAGCGCCGCCTCGCCGTTGCTGGAAAGCGCATCGGCTTTCTTGTAGGCATCGGCGGCTTCATCGGTCTTGCCCAGTGCGTAGTAGTTCTGCGCCAGCACCGAGTAGACATCCACCGCCGGCGGCAACGCACCCTTCTGCAGGCCCTCGTTGATGATGGCGATCGTCTGCGCCTCGGCGCCCTTGGCATTGGCGTAAATCTGGATCAGCTTGCGGTAATCGTCGGCGGTGGTGAGCATGCCGCGCTTGCGGGCGTCGTCGAGCACCGCCTGCGCTTTTTGGGCCTGTCCGGCTTGCTGGTAGGTCGCGGCGAGGTTCATCGTCGCCGCCTTGTCGTCCGGATGCGCCAGATGGATGGCCTCGGCCAGCGCGACCGCCTTGTCGTACTGCTTGAGCTCGAAATAGCTGGCGAACAGCATCTGCTGCTCGTTGCCGTCGGGCTTGTCGCCGGCGGCGGCCAGCGACTTCTGCAATGCCGTCGCGGCGGCGGCGTAATCCTTCTTGCCGAAATACGCCATGCCGCGCAGGCCATCGTAGGCTGGCTTCTCCAGCTTGGTCTCGCTCGCCAGGCGGTTGACCGTCGCCAGCGCCGCGTCGGGCTGCCCGGCAGCGACCTGGGCGCGGGCGAGGTTGTACATCGTCTCGTAGTGATCGTTGTTGGGCAGGCCGTTGGCATCGATCGCGTGCTGCAGACCTTCGACCGTCTTCGGGTAGTCGCGCTTGGCGAAGCTGGCATAACCGATCGCCTGCCATGCGGCCGACTTGTCGAAGTCGTTGGCCTTGGGATCGGCCAGCATGGTCTGCGCCAGCGCGATCGCCTGGTCGTCCTGATTCTTGCCGACCAGATCGTGCAGCTGGTTGATGCTCTTCACCATTGCAGCGCTGCTGGCCGCTGCTTTCGGCTCGACGCGGGTGGCATCGGGATACAGCTTGGGCGGCGCCTTGGGCTCGCGCTCGCGCCGTGCACTGTGGCGATCGGACTGCTGGACGTTGTCGTCCTGCGCCGAGGCCACCAAGGGGGCGAGCATCGCCACCGCGAGGGCAATGGACGTGAACAGGTGCGAAAGACGTGGCGCCGACATGCAATTTCCCCTGGAATGCTCCGCGCCATCCGGCGCGGGGGCTGACAGCCTATACGCAATTAGTGCCTTTGCTCAATACGTGCGATGCACCGAAGCGGCCGTTCGTGGAGTTGGCGGGTGCTGGCACCCCTCACCCCAACCCCTCTCCCGATGGGAGAGGGGCTTTGGCTCCCGGCTTGCGCGAGATAGATGGCATGACCACCCTCACTCACCACTCACCACTCACCACTCGCCACCAGTCCACCGTTCACCGATTACCTTCTGTCCTCTGTCCTCTGTCCTCTGTCCTCAGACATCCAGATTGCTGACTCGCAGCGCGTTGTCTTCGATGAAATCGCGGCGGGGCTCGACCACATCGCCCATCAAGGTCGCGAAGATGCGATCGGCGGCGACCGCGTCCTCGATCCGCACCCGCAACAAACGGCGCGTCTCGGGGTTGACGGTGGTATCCCACAATTGCTCGGGGTTCATCTCGCCGAGCCCCTTGAAGCGCTGGATGGTGCGCCCTTTTTTGGCCTCGTCGAGCAGCCATTGCTGCGCCTGCACAAAGCGCGTGATGGCCTGTGCGCGGCCACCACGGCGGACGCTGGCATCGGTTTGCAGCAAGCCTTCGAGTACCCGCGCGACATCGTTGATGGGGCGCAATTCGCCGGCCTCGAACAAGGGCAGAGGCAGGCTCTGGCTGACCGTCGAGCCATGCTGGCGGCGTTCGATCAGCAACGTCGCAGCGCGCGCGGCCTCGGCCGGCAACACCTGCAAGCGATACTGGGCGCGGCCCAGGCCGGCGCCATCGAGCTGCGCATGCAAGCGCGCCAGCCAGGTCGCGATGCTGTCGGCTTCGGCGCCGGGGCGCGGCGGCGGCGCTTCGAGGATGGCCTGCAGCACGGCGCTGTCGAACCGCCAGGCATTGCGTTCGATCGCCTCCTGCGCGGCGGCCAGATCGAGCAACAGGCGCTCCAGCGCGGTGCCGCTGATCGGTGGCGCACCCGCACCCGGATGCAGCTCGGCACCTTCGACGGCGTTGCTGATCAGGTACTGGTTGAGCGCCGCGTCGTCCTTAAGGTACAGCTCGTTCTTGCCCTGCTTGATCTTGTACAGCGGCGGCAGGCCGATGTAGACGTGGCCGCGCTCGATCAGCTCGGGCATCTGCCGGTAGAAGAAGGTCAGCAGCAGGGTGCGGATGTGCGAGCCGTCGACGTCGGCGTCGGTCATCAGGATGATGCGGTGATAGCGCAGCTTGTCGGGGTTGTACTCGTCCTTGCCGATGCCGCAGCCGAGCGCGGTGATCAAGGTGCCGACCTCGGCGCTGCCGAGCATCTTGTCGAAGCGCGCGCGCTCGACGTTGAGGATCTTGCCCTTGAGCGGCAGGATGGCCTGGGTCTTGCGGTTGCGGCCCTGCTTGGCCGAGCCGCCGGCCGAATCGCCCTCGACGATGAACAACTCGGACAGGGCCGGATCCTTTTCCTGGCAATCGGCCAACTTGCCGGGCAGGCCGGCGATGTCGAGCGCGCCTTTGCGGCGCGTCAGCTCGCGCGCCTTGCGCGCCGCCTCGCGGGCACGGGCGGCGTCGACCACCTTCTCGGCGATGGCACGCGCCTCGACCGGGTGCTCTTGCAGGAAGTTACCCAGCTTTTCGGCGACGATCGCTTCAACTACCGGTTTCACTTCGGAAGATACGAGCTTTTCCTTGGTCTGCGACGAGAACGCCGGATCGGGCACCTTGACCGACAACACGGCGATCATGCCCTCGCGCATGTCATCGCCGGCCAGCGCGATCTTGGCCTGTTTGGCGATGCCGGACTGTTCGATGTAGGCGTTGAGCGTGCGCGTCAACGCCGCACGGTAGCCGGCCAGGTGGGTGCCGCCATCCTTTTGCGGGATGTTGTTGGTGAAGCAGAACATCGTTTCCTGGTAGGCGTCGGTCCATTGCAGGGCGATGTCGACCGTGATGCCGCTTTGTTCGCCGCTGGCGGCAATCACCGACGGATGCAGCGGCGTCTTGAGCTGGGCGAGGTGCTCGACGAAACTGCGGATGCCGCCGGCGTACTGGAACACGTCGTGGCGGCCATCGCCGCGTTCATCGGTGAGCTCGATGCGCACGCCCGAGTTCAGGAACGACAGTTCGCGCAGGCGCTTGGCGAGGATGTCGTAGTGGAATTCGGTGTCGGTGAAGATGCTCACCGCCGGCTTGAAGCGCACTCGCGTGCCGCGTCGCGACGAGGCGTCGACGTCGCGCAAGGCATACAACGGCTCGCCCAGCGCATATTCCTGCTGGTGGTGGCGGCCGTCGCGCCAGATGTCCATCCACAGATGCTCGGACAGGGCGTTGACCACCGAGACGCCGACGCCATGCAGGCCGCCGGACACCTTGTAGCTGTTGTCGTCGAACTTTCCGCCGGCGTGCAGCACGGTCATGATGACCTCGGCGGCGGAAACACCTTCTTCCTTGTGGATATCGGTCGGGATGCCGCGGCCGTTGTCGGCCACCGAAACCGAGCCATCGGCGTGCAGCACCACCTCGACACGATCGCACCATCCGGCCAGCGCTTCGTCGATGGCATTGTCGACGACTTCGAAGACCATGTGATGCAGGCCGGTGCCGTCGTGGACGTCGCCGATGTACATGCCCGGCCGTTTGCGGACGGCCTCGAGGCCGCGCAGGACGGTGATGCGGGACGAATCGTAGGTGTCGTTCGGGCGGGCTTCTTCGGACGCGGGTTCGTCGATCATGGAGGCTCGGCAATGCGGCGGGTGATGCGCGATCGCCATCGCGCAGGGCAACAGCCGATTATATCAGCGCAGCAGCCCACATCCGGGCGATCCTTTGCAGCGACCGTTGGCAGCGATCTTCGACAGCCTGCCGGCCATGCCGTGCGCGAGGTGCCAGTACCTCGGGGTGCCGTCCGATCGCTGCTACCGGGGCGATCCTGTTCGTGTCAGTTGCGTCGCCGGATCTGGCCATGTTCCACGTGGAACACGGTCGCATTCGCGGCTGTCATGGTCGACGGAATCGCGGTGCCGGTAACGAGAACCTGCGCGCCCGATGTAGCCAGGTCCTGCAACACCCGCGATTGGTGCTCGCCGTCGAGCTCCGATCCCAGGTCGTCGAACGCGATGACCGGCCATTCGCCGCGTGACGCAGCATGACAGCGGGCCTGTGCCAGCACGCAGGACAGCGCCACCAGCTTCTCTTGACCACGGGAGACGACCGACCAATCCGGCAATCGCTCGAACGCCAGACGCCAGTCGGCGCGATGCGGGCCGACGGAGCCATGACCGAGCGCCAGATCTCGCTCGCGCGCCTGCGCCAACGCCGACAGCAAGGGTTGGCTGTCCCGCTTCCAGCCAGGGAGAAATTCAAGCGCAAATGGGCCCAACTCCGGAACGAAACGGGTCAGGTTGTCCGCCAGGAAGGGCTCCAGCTTCGCCAGATACAAGGCGCGCATCCGCGTGATCGCCTCGCCTGCGACGGCCAGTTCGTGATCCCAAGGGTCGAGGTCCGCCGCGCGCGGACGTGCCTTGAGCAGGGCGTTGCGCTGCTTGATGGCGCGCGCGCAACGCCGCCACACCGACAAAAACTCTGGTTCCACGTGGAACAGTGCCCAGTCGATGCAGCGGCGGCGTGCCTCCGAACCCCCGGACACCAGCGCATGGCTGCCCGGCTCGAAACTCAACACTGCCAGCGCGGTGCACAACTCGGCCAGGCTGGCGACGACCTGCCCATCCAGCCGCGCCTGCCAATCGCGCCCGCTGTGGCGCAAACCGGCACGCCGATTCCGACTCTCGCCTTCGCGCCATTGCGCAAAGATTTCCAGCGATTCGTCGCCATGGCGGACCAAGCCATCGCGAACGCGACCGCGAAAGGATCGACCGTTGGCCAGCAGATGCGCCGCTTCCAGCAGGCTGGTCTTGCCGACGCCATTGTCGCCGACGATCAGGTTGATGCCGGGTTCAGGCTGCCATTGCACTGACGAAAAACAGCGGAATCGATCCAGGGTCAGGCGTTCGAGCTGCATGCTGCCGCCAGGACGGTGTCGGGCCGACCCGCTTTCACAACCGCAGCGGCATCACCACGTGCCGGCAACGATCGCTGTCGGCCTCCCGCAGCAGCGCACTGGAATTGGCATCGCGCAAGGCGACGACGATGGTCTCGCCCGTCAATGCACTGAGCGCATCGAGCAGGTAGGTGACGTTGAAACCCACCGACAGGCCGTCGACACGGGTATCGACCTCGATTTCTTCCTGCGCCTCTTCCTGTTCCGGATTGTGCGCAACCAGGCGCAGCAGGCCGGGGCTGACGTCGACCTTGACGCCGCGATACTTCTCGTTGGACAAGATCGCCGCGCGCTGCAAGGCCGCGCGCAGGGATTCGCGATCGACCCGGATTTCCTTGTCGGCGCCGATCGGGATCACCGCCTCGTAGTCAGGGAATCGCCCGTCGATCAGCTTGGAAGTGAAGGTCAAGTCGTCGCGACGCAGGCGGATATGGCTGCGACCGATCTCCAGTTCGATGTCGCGATCGGCCGTCTCCAGCAGCCTTTGCAGCTCGAGCACGCCCTTGCGGGGCAGGATGATCTGCTTGCGCGTCTGCGCTCCGCTTGGCAGCGGCATTTCGCATAACGCAAGACGATGCCCGTCGGTGGCCACGCAGCGCAGGGCGCTCTCGCGCAAATCCAGCAGCAGCCCGTTGAGGTAATAGCGCACGTCCTGCTGCGCCATGGCGAAGGCGGTACGCTCGATCAGATCCTTCAGCGCCGCTTCCGGCACGCGCACGCGTTCGAGCAGATCGATGTCCTCGACCGCCGGGAAGTCGGTCGCCGGCAGCGTGGCCAGCGTGAAACGGCTGCGCCCGGTCTGCACGGTGACCTTGCCATCGGTCTGGGTCAGGGTGATCCGGCTGCCATCAGGCAAGGCACGCACGATCTCGAACAGCTTGCGCGCCGGCACGGTGGCTTCGCCGTCGCGCGCGTCCTCGATCGCATTGCGGGCGATCATTTCCACTTCCAGGTCGGTCGCCGTCACCGCCAGCGTGCCGCCATTGACCACGAACAGGAAATTGGCCAGCACCGGCATCGTGTGTCGCCGTTCCACGACATTCACCACTTGCTGGAGTGGCTTGAGCAGGGCTTCGCGCTGGAGAGAAAACCGCATGGGCCGATCCTGTTCTTTTGTTGAATATTGAAATCAATGGTGGTCGTGGTGACCGGTCATTGTTGCGGGAATGGTGTTCAACTATTTGATTTGAAACGAAATTTTCATTCGGCAAGATTGTGGATCGGCGCCGGGTCGGTGGTGGGAAAGCTGTGGATCGTTTTCGTTTCCGACGTCCGTCCCCAGATTTTCCACAGCCAGTTCACTCGTTGAGCTTGCGGATCAGTTTGTCCCAGTCCTCGCGTGCCTTGGCGTCCTGCTCGACCAGCCCGCGGATGCGGTCACAAGCGTACAGCACGGTCGTGTGGTCGCGCCCATCGAAGGCCTCGCCGATTTCCGGCAGGCTGTGTTCGGTCAATTCCCGCGCCAGCGCCATCGCGAACTGCCGCGGCCGGGCGATCGAGCGCGCGCGCTGCTTGGAGTCCATGCTCTTGAGCTGCAAACCGAAGTAGTTTGCCACGGTCTTCTTGATGTTATCGATCGAGATCGCCTGGCGCTGCGCGCGCAAGGTATCGCGCAAGGCATCCTGCACGAACTCGACGGTGATCGCGCGGCCGGTGAAATTGGCGCGCGCGGCCAGGGTGTTGAGCGCGCCTTCCAGGTCGCGCACGTTCGAGCGCAGCCGCCGCGCCATCAGCAGTGCGGCATCCTCGGGGATGTGCAGGCCGCGATCGCGCGCCTTGGCCAGCACGATCGCCGCCCGCGTCTCGAAGTCGGGCGGATCGATCGCCACCGCCAACCCCCAGCCCAGACGCGATTTCAGCCGCGCTTCCAGGCCTTCGACTTCGCGCGGATAGCGGTCGCAGGTCAGGATGATCTGCTGTCGGCCTTCGATCAGGGCGTTGAAGGTGTGGAAGAATTCCTCCTGGGTGCGATCCTTGCCGGCGAAGAACTGGATATCGTCGATCAACAAGGCGTCGACACCCTTGAACTGCTGCTTGAAGGCGTCGATGCCGCCGCCACGACGATCCCACAGCGCCTTGCGGAAGGCGTTGGAAAACTGCTCCGATCGCAGGTAGAGCACGCGCGCGCCGACCCGGCTTGCGCACAAGGCGTTGCCGGCGGCGATCATCAGGTGGGTCTTGCCAAGGCCGGTGCCGCCATACAGCAGCAGCGGATTGTGAACCCTGTCGCCTGGACGCATGGCCGCTTGCCGGGCGGCGTCCTTGGCCAGCTGGTTGGAGCGCCCCTCGACGAAGTTTTCGAACGTGTAGTGGGGATCGAGCGTGGACGGCAAGGCCTCGGCGGCGTCCGCCAGATCCTCGTCGTCGCTGGCGATTGTCGCCGCCGTCGCCGCGGCCGCCGCGGCCCGCGGTGCGGTGCCGACATCCAGCCGGACCGCCATCGGCGCGCCAGCGAAATGGGTCGCCAATTCGCTGATGCGCGGCACGTGTGGCCGCAATTCCTCGACCACGTAGGCGTTGGGCGCGTACAAGGTCAGGCGCCCGTCGCGCTCGTCGCCTTGCAAGGTCATGATCAGGGTATAGACGACCTCGGCCGTCAGCTCGGCCTGCAGGCGTTCCAGGCAGCGCGGCCAGACGGCAGGCATCGCAACGGGGGCAGGCTCTTGGGGCATGCGATGCATCGGAGGGTGCGACGGCGGAACGACGTTGCCGTCGGGCGGCGTGGAGGCCGACCGCGGGCCGAACGGTGGGGAGTGGTGAGTCTAGCGCCGCTCGCCGACGGTTCCAAGCATCATCTTGCGGGATGCTTGCGCGCACGCTATAGTTCGCAGTCTTGACTTCACAAAGCCGAGCGGTTCGCCATGGCCACCAAACGTACCTACCAGCCCAGCAACATCAAGCGCAAGCGCGACCACGGCTTTCGCGCCCGCATGAAAACCGCCGATGGCCGCAAGGTGCTGGCCCGTCGCCGCGCCAAGGGCCGCGCCCGCCTCGCCGTCTGATCCGGCGCGTTGCGTCCGGCTGCGGCAACGCCGGTCGATGCCGTGACGGCAGCGCACGCCTGCGCGGGCGGTCGGTTTCCGCGTACGGCGCGGTTGCTGCGCCCGGCGCAATTCGAGAACGTATTCGCGGGCGGCCAGCGCCTGAACGGCACGATGTTCCGGCTGCACGTTCGCGACGCCGCCAACGCGGCAATGGTCGCAGACGCGGCCGATCGCAGGGCGCCGGTGCCACGGCTGGGTATCGCCGTCCCCAAGCGCGTCGCCGCCAGTGCCGTCGAGCGCAACCGCATCCGTCGCATCGTCCGCGAGGATTTCCGCCACCGCCGCGGGCAACTGGCGGCGGTTGATTACGTACTGGTGGCACAGCGCGCGGCCGCCGCCGCTCCGGCGCCCGCGTTGCGTGACGCCTTGGCCGGCCTGTGGCGGCGAGCGGCCACGTTGAAGCCGGCCGACGCCACCCCCACAATGCGCGACTCCAGGCATCGACCGGCGCTTGCCGGCCAGGCCAGATCTCCCACCATTGCTCGCGAAGATGCCCGGACCGATTCGCGGCCGGCAACGGCGCGCGACCGCCCGCCGAACCCGCAGGACGATTGACGAGCCATGAACCAGACCCGCACCTTCCTGATGATCGCCTGGGTGATGCTGGCCGTGCTGTGCTGGCAGGCGTGGGAGCAAGATCACGCGCCGCCGCCCGCCGCGCCCGCCGCCAGTGCCGCCGCCAGCCCGGCAGCGGCCAGCGCAAGCGCGCTGCCCGCCATTCCCGGCCCGACCCAGACCCATCCCGCGGCGGCCATCCCACCCGCGCCGTCGACGCCCGCCCATGCCGCGGCGCCGGTCGAGCTGGGCAACGATGTGCTGCGCCTGCGCATCGACCCGCTCGGCGCCAACCTCGTCGGCGCCGACCTGTTGCGTTACCAGCAGACCGAGGCGCACAACAGCCCGCCGATCGAACTGCTCGACGATCGTCCGGCGAGCCTGTTCGTCGCCGAATCGGGCCTGGTCAGCGCCAGCGGCCATGCGCCCAGCCACAGTGCGCCGTACCAGGTCGAAGGGCCGAGCCGCATCGATCTGGCCGCCGGCGCCCCATCGGTGTCGCGCACGTTCGTCTGGACCGATCCCAGCGGCCTGAGCGTGCGCAAGACCTGGACCTTGCACCGCGGCAGCTACGTCATCGACTTGCGCGAGGAAATCCGCAACGGCAGCGCCGGTACATGGACGGGCAACGACTACCGCTGGCTGCGGCGGGCACCGCCGGTGATGAAGAAAACCGCCGGCGGCAGCCTGACCAATCCCGAGGCCTATGCCTTCGTCGGCGCCTCGTGGTGGAGCCCGGAGGACAAGTACGAAACCCGGGCGCTGTCGAAGTTCGAGCCGGCGCTGGACAAGACCGTCACCGGTGGCTGGATGGCGATGGTCCAGCATTACTTCCTTGCCGCCTGGATACCCGATCCGAAAGAGCCGATGAAGCTGTCGATCGCCAGCACCAACGCCGGCGGGCAAACGTACTACAGCATCATCGGCCAGGGCCCCGGCATGCAGATCCCGGCTGGCGGCAGTCACGTCAGCAGCTCGCGCCTGTACGTCGGCCCGGCCTTGCAGGACGTGCTGCCGAACGTGGCGCCGGGCCTGCAGCTGACCGTCGACTACGGCTGGTTCACCCTGTTCGCCGGTCCGATCTACTGGCTGCTGGCGAAAATTCACCTGCTGATCGGCAACTGGGGCTGGTCGATCGTGCTGCTGGTGCTGCTGATCAAGCTGGCGATGTACAAGCTGTCCGATGCGCAATACCGCTCGATGGCGAAGATGCGCGCGCTGCAACCGCGGCTGGAGGCGCTCAAGGAGCGCTACGGCGATGACAAGCAGCAGTTCCAGATGGCGATGCTGGAGTTGTACAAGAAGGAGAAGGTCAACCCGGCCGGCGGCTGCCTGCCGATGCTGATCCAGATTCCGATCTTCCTGGCGTTGTATCGGGTGCTGCTGTACAGCGTCGAGCTGCGCCATGCACCGTGGGCGGGCTGGATCCACAGCCTGTCCGATCCCGATCCGTATTTCGTGTTGCCGGTGATCTACCTGGCGGTGATGTTCGCCACCCAGAAGCTGACACCGACGCCGGGCATGGATCCGACCCAGAAGAAGATGATGCAGGCGATGCCGCTGGTGTTCGGCGTGATGTTCGTGTTCTTCCCGGCCGGCCTGGTGTTGTACTGGGTGGTCAACGGCTCGCTCGGCCTGCTCCAGCAATGGTGGCTGATGCGCAAGCACGGCGCCCCCGGGGTGGCGGCAAAGAAGGCCTGAACCGGGCTGCGGGCGCCCGCGCATGACCGACCATACCGGCAGCGACACCATCGCCGCGATCGCCACCGCCAATGGTCGCGGTGGCATCGGAGTGGTGCGTCTGTCCGGCCCGCAGGCGTTGGCGATCGGCGCCGCCCTCAGCGGCCGGCGGCTGCGGCCGCGCTACGCTAGCCATGTCATTTTTCGCGATGATCGCCGTGAGATCATCGACGATGGCATCGTGTTGGCGTTTCCAGCGCCGCATTCGTATACCGGCGAGGATGTCGTCGAACTGCAAGCCCACGGCAACCCGGTGTTGCTGGCATGGCTGCTGCGGTGCTGTCTTCAGGCCGGTGCGCGGTCGGCACGGCCCGGTGAATTCACCGAACGGGCCTATCGCAACGGCCGCCTCGACCTGGCTCAGGCCGAGGCGGTGGCCGACCTCATCGCCGCCGGCAGCGAAGCGGCCGCGCGTGCGGCCCGACGCGCGCTGGACGGCGTCTTCTCGCGCCGCGTGACCGCCTTGCAGGCGGCGCTGACGGCGCTGCGCGTGCATGTCGAAGCGGCCATCGACTTCCCCGAGGAGGAAATCGACTTTCTCGCCGATGCCGAATTGATGCGCCGGCTCGATGCGGTGATCGCCGAACACGATGCCTTGTTGCTCGACGCCGCGCGCGGCCGCCGCCTGCGCGATGGCCTGCACGTGGCCATCGTCGGCGCGCCCAACGCCGGCAAGTCGAGCCTGCTCAACGCTCTGGCCGGTTTCGAGCGCGCCATCGTCACCGCCCAGGCCGGCACTACCCGCGATGTGCTGCGCGAGGCGATCGTCGTCGATGGCGTCGAGCTGACCTTGGCCGATACTGCCGGCCTGCGCGCATCGGTCGATGCCATCGAACGCGAAGGGGTGCGCCGCGCTCGCGCCGAATGGCAGGCAGCCGACCTCGTGCTGGCGGTCGTCGATGGCAGCGCGCCGGTGCCGGCGAGTCTGATCGCCGAATTGGCCGAGGCCAAGGCGGTCTGGTGGCTGTACAACAAGGCCGACCTGGTGCCCGACGATCGGCGCTTGCCCGTTGCCGAACTGGCTGCGCCCGACGGCCTGTGGATCAGCGTGCGCGACGGCAGCGGCCTGGACGAGTTGCGCCGGCGCTTGCACGTGGCAGCCGGCGGCGCCGGCGCCGGCGCTGGCGCCGGCGACTTCAGCGCCCGCGCCCGCCACGTCGAGGCGCTGCGCCGGGTCGGCGAACAGCTTCGGCAGGCCGCCATCCGCCTGCGGATCGACCGCGCGGGCGAACTGGCGGCCGAGGAGCTGCGGCTGGCACAGCGTGCACTGGATGAAATCACCGGCGTCGTCGACAGCGATGCGCTGCTCGGCGCCATCTTCGCCGGCTTCTGCATCGGCAAGTGACGCAGCGGCAAGGGCGCAGGCGCGGCCATCGGGGGCGTTGCCGCGGCGGCCAGCGCCCGCAGTCAGGGAGCGCGGCTCGCGGTGTCGATCCGGCCGCCGGTTCGCCATCCCGTGAAATCGAGCACACCATCGACGAAAAATCTGGTTAAACTCGGTCATCCGCCCAATCGCGATGGAGGGTTCCATGACGCAAGTCGGATTCAAGGCTGGCTGGAAACATGCGGCGCTGGCCGCCGCGATCATCGCTGCCATGGGTATCGCCGGCTGTCACAAGAAGACACCGGAAGCGCCGGCGGCCTCGGGCGCGGCTGCGCCATCGGCGGCGACCGCGGCGACCGCACCGGCCGAGCATGTCGACACCGACGCCGACTTGCTGACCAAGGCCAAGACCGCCGAAAACGAAAAGCGCCTGTATGCGCCGGCGGGCAACAACGCCATCGAGTACTACCTGCAACTGCGCGCCCGCAATCCCAATGACGAGAGCGTGAAGTCGGCACTGACCGACCTGTTCCCGTACGCGATGATCGCCACCGAGCAGAATCTGAAGAAAGGCGATGAAGCCGGTCGCCAGGAAGCCGCACGCATCTTCGCCCTGCTCGAACGCGTCGATGCCAATGCACCGTCGTTGCCGCGTCTGCGCGCGATGATGCAAAAGGAGGCCGCCGCCGAACTCCAGCAACAACAGGCCGCGGCAAAGAAGGCGCAGGACGATCTGGAAAAGAAAGCCGCCGCCGACAAGGCCGCACAGGCCGCCAAACTCCAGCAGCAGCAGCAACAGCAGCAACAGCAGCAAACAGCCGCCTCGCCCGAGCACGTCGCGACGACGTCGTCGCCGGCGGCCCATCCGGCGCAATCGGCGCAGACCCATCCGGCCGCGTCGCCGGCAACGCCGCCGCCGGCCGCGGCCGCGTCGCCCGAGCACGTGACGCCGCCGCCACCGCCGCCCAAGCCGACCCGGGCGCCGGGGTCGCTGCCGCCGGTGGTCAGCAGCGTGCAGCCGGAGTATCCGCGCGCGGCCTTGCGCGACAATCTGGCCGGCGAAGTGACGGTGTCGTTCACCGTCAGCGCCGATGGCAGCGTCACCGGCGCATCGGTGGTGCGTTCCAATCCCAGGCGCGTGTTCGATGGTGCGGCGCTCGACGCGATCCGCAAGTGGAAGTTCGAAGCGCCCGGCGAGGCGGTCACCGGCACCCGCACCTTCGTGTTCAATCCCGGCAACTGATCGCCGGCGGCGCGAGCAGCACGTGGGACGAACGAAGCCGGCACCAGCCGGCTTCGTTCATTGCGGGTCGACGCCACGGTGGCGATGCGCCCGGAGTCGGCGATGGTTCCCGCGTCCCGGGCCAATGATCTGCCGGGCATCCGTGGCCGACCTGCGCGGCTGAAAAACGCCTCCCCGCTCAGGCCGAGATGGCGAGCTTCTCGCGGTGGTACAAGCGAGCCGCGATCGCCCACAGCAGCGCGCCCAGCCCCAATCCGCACAGCAGATACACGCCCCACGCGTCGGCGCCGATCGCCTCCATCCGCAGCAGCTTCATGATGAGCTGGTTCTGCGCCAGGAACGGCACCGCGAACTGCCAGAGCTGATCCTTGATCGGGTTCACCATCAGCATCACGGTGGGCACGATCGGCAGCAGCATCAGCACGCTCATGTAACTCTGCGCTTCCTTCACGCTCTTGGCCGCGGCCGAGATCAAGGTCAGCAGGCAGGCACCGAGCAACACCATCGGCAGCAATACCAGCAGCATCTTGAGCATGGTCGGCAGCGACACGTCGAAGGTGATGCCGATGTTCGGCCCGAACGAGAACGCCAGTTTGAACACGACCAGGGTCAGGATCACGCTGAGCATGCCGAACACGCAGGCGGCGGCGATCTTGCCGCTCATGATCGCCCCGCGCGCAGCCGGTGTCGCCAGCAGCGGCTCCAGCGACTGCCGCTCGCGCTCGCCGGCGGTGGCGTCGATCACCAGCGAGGCGCTGCCGAGGAAGGCGCCGAGGATCAGCAGGTAGGGCAGGAACGACAGCGCCAGCCCGCGCTTGCTTTCCGGCGTCGCCAGATCGCGTTGCGCCACTTGCAAGGGCGCGGTCACGACCGGGCTGATGCCGCGCACCAGCAGGCGCAACGAACCGACGGTACGCCCATACGCATCGAGCAGGGCTTGCAGGCGCTTGACCGGGATCTGCGAATCCTGGCGCGAACTGTCGTGGATGATCGCTACCCGCGCCGGCCGGCCGGCGCGCCAGTCGGCCGGGTAGTCCTTGTCGATCGCCAGGATGACATCTTCATCCTGGTTGCGGATCGCCGCATCCGGATCGGCGGGCGATGGCTTGATGGCGACGTTCTGCCCGCCCAGCCACGCCACCAGATTGGGCGCGTACTGGGCGCCGACCACCGGCAGTTGCAGCGGTTTTTCCAGTTGCGTGCTGACGCGGTTCTCGGTCAGGGCGATGATGCCCAGCATCAGCAGCGGCGTGAACAGACTCATCACCAGGGTGATGCGGATGGTGCGCCTGTCGCGAAACAGATCGCGCAATTCCTTGCCCATCACCACGAGCAGGGCGGCAAAGCCGTTGGCGTTCATGCGTGCAGGCCCTCTTCGGATCCGATCGCCTTGACGAAGGCGTCTTCGAGGTTGTCCTGCCCGGTCTGCGCACGCAGCTCATCGGCGCTGCCCTGCGCCACCACCCGGCCGCGCGCGATCACCACGATGCGATCGCACAACGCGGCGACCTCCTGCATGATGTGACTGGAGAAAATCACGCAGCGTCCCTCGCCGCGCAGCCGGCGCAGGAATTCGCGCAGGCCGCGGGTGGTCATCACGTCCAGGCCGTTGGTGGGTTCGTCGAGGATGACGTTCTTCGGATCGTGCACCAGTGCGCGCGCGATCGCGGTCTTGGTGCGCTGGCCCTGCGAGAAACCCTCGCTGCGGCGATCGAGGAAGTCGTCCATTTCCAGCGCCGCCGACAGCAAGGCGATGCGGCGGGTGATCTCGTCCTCGCGCATCTGCTGCAGGCGGCCGAAGTAGGCGATGTTCTCGCGTGCGGTCAGGCGCTTGTAGACGCCGCGCGCATCCGGCAGCACGCCCAGCCGCCGGCGCACCGCCTCGGCATCGCGCACCGAATCGAAGCCATCGACGCGCACCTGCCCCGGCTCGGGTTTCATCAGCGTGTAGAGCATGCGCAAGGTGGTGGTCTTGCCGGCGCCGTTGGGCCCGAGCAGGCCGGTGATCTGGCCGTCACCGGCGACGAAACTGACGTCGTCGACCGCGACCACCGGGCCGGCCTTGCTGGCGAAGGTCTTGTGCAGATTGCAGGCTTCGATCATGGGAAATCCGGGAATCGGGAATCGGCAGTCGGGAGTCGGGAGTCGGGA